>CBDBBM010000017.1:0-116740 GCA_965203015.1 Chloroflexota bacterium | reverse complement strand
CTCGACCATCGCGGTCGGCGACGACGCCGAACTGGACCTGCTCACCTCGCTGGCAACCGGAGCCGGGGGGCGCTTCCACGTCGCCCGCGATCCGGCCCAGATCCCGGCGGTACTGACCCAGGAGGCGGAACTGGCCAAGAATTTCGTCACCGTCTCCAGCCCGATGCAGCCGCGCCTGGTGAGCCCCAGCGAACTGTTCGCGCTCACCGCGGCCGGGGCCGCCCTGCCCTGGCTGGGCGGGTACGTTCGCACCGAGGTCCGCCCCCAGGCCAAGACGGTCCTGGCCTCCAACGAGGGGGAGCCGATCCTGGCCAGCTGGGTACTACGGCCGCGGCCCGGTCGTGGCCTGGACCAGCGACCTGAGTGGGGTCTGGTCGTCGGAGTGGACCACCTGGAGCCAGTTCCCGGCATTTGCGGCCGCGCTGGTCAACCAGATAAGCGGGGGCCCACGTGCCAGGGGTGGAATGGCGGATCGCCAACGGGGCGGGCGGGGCAGAACTCGAGCTCCGTTACGCTGATCCGGCCGCCGCGCCCTCCGCGACCGTTCTCGAGCTCGAACTTTCAGGGACCGGAGGGCAGGTGGCGACCGCCCTGACGGCCACCGCCCCGGGCACCTACCGCGGGCGCGCCGCGCTGGCGCCCGGGACCTGGTCGTACGCGCTCGGCGACGGGGGTCGCGAGCTGGCGGCCGGCCGGCTGGCGGTCCCGTACTCCGGCGAGCTGCGACCCGACCCCGGGGCCCAGGCGCGCCTTGAGCGCATCGCCGCACTGACCGGCGGCCGACTGCTGGACGCCGCCCCGGCCGGCGGCGCCCCGGCGCCGAACTGGCTGACGGCCGCCATAATCTTGCTGCTCGGCGACACGCTGGTCCGGCGCCTGCGGGTTTCGCCGCGGCATGCGGCAAGGCAACTCTGGGGGCAGTTGCGCCCTAAGCTTGGCTTTAAGGGAGCATTGCGGCGGGGCGGTTGAAGCCGAGTTACCACTTGCGGGCGTTGGCATTGGATTTTCTGGGCGATATCGCAATAGTTTTCGAGCGGGCCGGGCATTCCATATACCTGGTCGGCGGCTCGGTGCGTGACCGCATCCTGGGCCGGGCGGCACCGGACCTGGACCTTGCGACCTCGGCCCTGCCGGAAGAGATCTCGCGCCTGCTGCGCCAGTCGGGCGGCAAGGCGATCGTCGAAATCGGCTCGGCCTTCGGCACGGTGTGCGCGCGTTTCGGCGACCGCCAGGTGGACGTGACCACGTTCCGCTCGGAGTGGTACCCCGATCCGGAATCGCGCCACCCCCAGGTCCAGTTCGGCACCAGCCTCCGCCAGGATCTGCAGCGGCGCGACTTCACGATCAACGCGATCGCCCAGGACATATCCAGCGGACGCCTCATCGACCCGTTCGACGGAGTCGGCGACATCGCCCGCCGGCGGGTGCGGGCGGTCGGCCATGCCGAGGACCGCTTCACCGAGGATCCGCTGCGGATGATGCGCGCGATCCGGCTGGCCGCGCAGCTGGACATGGACATCGACGCCCCGACCCGGTCGGCTATCGCCGCCAGCGCGGGGCGCCTGCAATTTATCTCGGCCGAACGCATCCGCGCCGAACTGGAAAAGATCCTGCTGGCCGAGGACCCGGCCGGGAGCCTGGCCGACCTGATCGATCTGGGCCTGTGCCGTTTCGTCATCCCCGAGCTGCTGGAGCTGGCCGAGACCGACAACGACGAGCGTTCGCGCCAGAAAGACGTGCTCTCGCACACCCTGCGGGTAGTCAACGGGGTGCGGGCGCACCTGCCCCTGCGCCTGGCCGCGCTCCTGCACGACATCGGCAAGCCGGCCACCCGGAGGGTGCGCGGCGGCAAGGTGCACTTCTTCCGGCACGAGCTGGTCGGGGCCCGCATGGCGCGGCGGATCCTGGGACGGCTGCGGTTCGACCGCGCCACCACCGACGAGGTCGGTTCGCTGGTGGCCCTGCACATGCGCTCGAATCTCTACTCGCGGGACTGGACCGACGGGGCGGTGCGCCGCTACCTGCGCGAGGTCGGCGGCCACCGCGAGCTGCTGCTCGAACTCTCGCGCGCCGACATCACCAGCTACCGGCACCGCAAGATCCGCGACGGCCTGGCCCGGGTGGCCGAGCTGGAGGCCCGCTGCGAACGCCTGGGGGCCGACGGGGTCGTGGCCCGCATGCGCAGCCCGCTGGACGGGAACGACCTGATGAAGCTGCTGGACCGGCCGCCGGGTCCCTGGATAAAGCCGCTCAAAGAGCACCTCCTCGGCCTGGTCCTGGACGGCCAGCTCGACCCCGACGACCGCGAGCGGGCGGCCGTAATCGCGGTCCAGCTGGTCGAGCCCGAGAACCAGCCTTCCGCCCGCGCCGGCTCCGGTCGGCGGGGAACCGGCCGCGTAGGCACGCATGCTGCGATTCGACCGGGGCAAGGATCACCCGCCGCCACGCCACCGCACCAGCTGGGTCTCCTGCCTGGGGACGATCGCGGCCGTTATCGGGGGCTTCATCGTGATGGGGGCGCTGGGGGTCGGCCTCGCCTACCTGCTGGGCCTGTTCAATACGGTGACCGCGACCGTATCCTGACCGCCCCGGGCCGCCCGCGGCCCGCAAAGGAAGTCCTGCTGAGGGGTTACGTGCTGCGCAGCGAGCGGCGTTCGGCGGCGCGCTCGAGTCCCAGCTCAATGAGTCGGTCAAGCAATTCGGGGTAGGCAAGGCCCGATTCGGCCCAGAGCTGGGGGTACATGCTGATGGGGGTGAACCCCGGCATCGTGTTCACTTCCGATATGTAGAGGTCGCCGCTGCCGCGGGCAAGCAGGAAATCGACCCGCGCCAGGCCGGCAAGGTCCAGGGCCAGGAAAGCGCTCCGGGCGGCCCGGGCGACCTCGCGCGCGGTCGCGGGGTCCAGGTCGGCCGGGGCCTGGGTGCGGGAAGCTGCATCCTCGTACTTGGCCGCATAGTCGTAGAAGTCGCGGGCCGGAAACACCTCGCCCGGCACCGAAACCGAGGGCGCGTGGTTGCCGAGCACCGCGATCTCGATTTCGCGCGCTTCCGGGACCGCCCGTTCGCACACGATGCGGGTGTCGTAGGCGGCGGCCAGGTCGATCGCCGCGGCCATTTGCTCGCGGCTGTCGGCCTTGCTTATCCCGACCGAAGAACCCAGATTGGCCGGCTTGACGAACTGCGGAAGGCCGAGTTCGTCCAGCAGCCAGTCAAGGACCGCGGCCCGATCGTTGCGCCAGCCGGGCCGCCGCACCAGGCGCCAGGGCGTGGTGGGCAGTCCGGCCCGCTCGAACACCGATTTCATCACCGCCTTGTCCATCCCGGCCGCCGAGCCCAGGACGCCCGAACCCACGTAGGCGATCCCGGACATCTCCAGCAGGCCCTGGACGGTCCCGTCTTCCCCGTAGGGGCCGTGCAGAAGCGGGAAGACGATGTCGGAGCCGGCGGTCAACTCCTGCACCGCGGCGGCGGCCGAGACCGCCGGCGGAGGCTTCGCGGAGCGCAGCTGCTCCGGCGTGCACCCCACGATCCAATCCCCGCCGCGGTCGATTCCGACCGGCGTGACCGAGTGGCGGGTCCGGGCAAGGCCGGCCAGCACCGATTCGGCCGAGACGATCGAGACCGCGTGCTCGCCGGAGCGCCCCCCGAACAGCAGCGCCACCCGCACCGGGCCGGTCAAGCGATTTCCAGCGAGGAGGTCGTAAAGAGCGGGTCGAGCTTTATCTCAAATTCCCGGAACCGGGCCTGGCCGCCTTCCTCGCGATCGAGCACGCAAACGCAGGTGTCAAGGTGCACCCCGAAGCGGCGCAGGCGACCGGCCGCGGTCAGCGCCTGGCCGCCGGTGGTGACCACGTCCTCGACCAGGAGGACGTTCTGGCCGGCGGCTATCGACCCTTCGAAAAAGCGCGCCGTCCCGTACTCCTTGGGCTCGCGCCGCACGATCACGAACGGCAGTCCCGATTCGAGCGACATCGCCGCCGCCAGCGCGACCGCGCCCAGCTCCGGGGCGGCCAGGACCTCGGTGCCGTCCGGGATCCGCGCGGCCAGGGCCCGCCCGACCGGTCCCAGCAGCTCGGGCCGGGTCTCGAAAAGGTACTTGTCGAAGTAGTAGTTGGAGCGGCGGCCCGAGGAGAGAACGAAATCGCCCCGCAGCAGCGCCGCTGCGCAGAGGTCGCGCCCCAGCGCGGCCAGTTGATCAGCTTGCACCTGGTCACCTCATTCGTCGTGCAATGTGCTTTGGTTGGTGCGAATCTCGCCGAATTCATCGATAGTCCAAGTCGTGTACTCGAGGCGAGTTTTGCGTCTAATTTCAAAGACCGTAACCGAAAAAAGGCCGACGCAGTGCAGGTGCCTATCGCCGCGACGTCTTACCAAGTCCTCGGACACGAATTGCTGCAATCGTTCGTGCCGTTCATCCGCGGTCAATGGTTGCAATTTGACCCTCCCCGAGACGCGGTTGCCCCGACCATTAAACCCACGTTTGGCAATGCCCGATTTCAACAGCAAAAGCGTGAGAGGTTCCGCGTCAGCAAGTGAACGATCAAGCAGCCAATCCGCCTATCCGGAAGGGGCTCCGGCTCGGCAGCCCGAACGACGCCAGCCGATCCTGGGCGGACTGCCGCTGTCTCCTTTTCCGGTCAGCCCTTTGGCAACCGGTATCTGGCAGCCGGGCCGGATTTTCAAAAATAGGGCGCGCCTATAATTTTGCGCCTGTTCGAATTCTCGGTTTGCGCGCGTACTTTGCCGACCGCGCCGAAGGACTGGAAGCGGCTCCATCACTGGTCTAAATCGCGCGTTAGCGGCAGCGTTCCGCCCAATTCCCCTGCGGGGCGCCTTACTGCCCCTTGCGCTGACCGCCGCGCTGGTCCTTTCCGGATGCGGCGAACTGCCGATGACCATCATGGAGCCGGCCGGCGACAACGCCCGCCAGACGCTGGACCTGTTCATCATCCTGCTGATCGGTTCCGGAATCATCCTGGTCGGGGTCGAGGGCTGGATCATCTACGCCCTGATTGCCTACCGGCGCCGCGCCGGCAACGACGGCATCCCGCCGCAGACCCACGGCAACAACACCCTGGAGGCGGTCTGGACCGCGATTCCGGCCGCGATCGTGATCGCGCTGGCGGTCCTGACGATCCGCACGATCATGGTCCAGGCCGCCGAACCCGGCCCCGACGCGCTGCGCGTTAACGTCTACGGCAACCAGTGGTGGTGGGAATTCGAATACCCCGAATACGGGGTCACGACCGCCAACGAGATCTACCTGGTGGTCGACCGCGAGGCGGCCCTCACCCTGCAGTCCGAAGACGTGATCCACGGGTTCTGGATTCCCAAGCTCTCCGGCAAGATGGACGTGGTCCCGGGCCGCGTCAACGGCTTCAAATTCACCCCCGAAGTGGTGGGCGCGTACGAGGGTCAGTGCACCGAGTTCTGCGGCTGGGCGCACGCCGACATGCGGATCAAGACCCACGTGGTGACCCAGGCCCAGTTCGACGACTGGGTGGCGATCCAGACCCGCGACGCCACCGCCGAACAGCAGGAGTCGGAGGGCGCGCGGCTGATGGTCTCAAAGACCTGCAACGCCTGTCACGCCATCCGCGGGACCATCATCCAGGGCCAGGAAGGCCCGGAATTGACGGCATTTGGAATTCGCACTGTAATCGGGTCGAACCTAGTTCCCAACACGCCGGAGAACCTGCGTGCCTGGATACAGAATCCAGAGCAAATCAAACCGGGCGTCCTGATGCCCGCCCTCGGGCTCACCGATACCGAAACCGACACGATCGCAACTTTCCTGGAAGGTCTGCGCTAGATGGCCGTTCTGACCGGGGCCCACGCCGGCGCCGCCCACGCCGACCACGCCCTGCCGACCGAGGAATACGGGCTCTGGGCCTGGATCACCACCGTCGACCACAAGCGCATCGCCAAGCTCTACCTGTTCACGGCGATGTTCTTCTCGCTGATCGGCGGCGGACTGGCGCTGGCCATGCGCACCCAGCTGGCGGTCCCCGAAAACGACCTCATGGACGGAGGGACCTTCAACCAGTTCTTCACCATGCACGGCCTGATCATGATCTTCCTGGTCATGGCGATGCCCTTCATCACCGCATTCTGATGAACATCGTGGTGCCGCTGCAGATCGGCGCCCGCGACGTGGCCTACCCGTTCCTGAACTCGCTGAGCTCGTACTGGCTGTTCGGCTGCTCGGCGTCGCACTGATGATGAACGTCTCGCTGGTTCGTGGGCGAATTCGCCGACGACCGGCTGGCTCGCCTATCCGCCGCTGTCCGACGTTGGATTACTCGCCCAAGCGTCGGGGTGGACTACTACATCTGGGCGGCTCCAGATATCCGGGTTGGGCACAACGCTTCGATCATGGCCGGCATCAACTTCATCGTGACCATCCTGCGCATGCGCGCACCGGGCATGAGCCTTCATGAAGACTGCCGATCTTTCACGTGGACCTCGCTGGTCACCAAGTTCGTGCTGATCGTCGCCGCCTTCCGCCGCTGACTGTCGCCTTCAACGCTGGCTGCTCCTTGACCGCCGACCGCTACCTGGGCACGACACTTCTTCCACGCCACCGAGCATGGGCGGCAACGTCATGATCCTACTGTGAAGCACATGATCTGGATCTGGGGCCACCCCGAGGTCTACATCCTGATCCTGCCCGCGATGGGCATGATCTCGGACGTGATCCCGGTGTTCGCGCGCAAGCCGGTATTCGGCTACACCGCGATAGTCTTCTCCGGCATTTCGATCGGGTTCCTGGGCTTTACGGTCTGGGCCCACCACATGTTCGCGGTCGGGATGGGCCCGATCGCCAACAGCGTTTTCGCGGCCCTGACGATGCTGATCGCCATCCCCACCGGGGTCAAGGTCCTCAACTGGTCGGCGACGCTGTGGAAGGCCTCGATACAGATCACCACCCCGATGCTGTTTGCGGTCGGGTTTGTGGCCATGTTCACCATCGGCGGCCTCTCCGGGATGATGCACGCGACCGTGCCGGTCGACCAGCAGCACACCGACACCTACTTCATCGTGGCCCACTTCCACTACGTGCTCTTCGGCGGTTCGGTGATGGGAATCCTGGCCGGCATCTACTACTGGTGGCCCAAGATGTTCTCGCGCCCGCTGAGCGAACGACTCGGCAAGTGGCACTTCTGGCTGACGATGATCGGCTTCAACCTGACCTTCGGACCGATGCACGTCTCCGGCAACGACGGGATGCCGCGGCGGGTCTACACCTATCCGGCCGACTTCGGCTGGGAGCTCTGGAACATGCTCTCCACGATCGGGGCTTTCGTGACCCTCCTGTCGGCGGTCCTGTTCGCCTACATGATCTTCAAGAACCTGGCCTCGAAGGAAGTCGGCGACCCCGATCCCTGGGACGGCCACACCCTTGAGTGGTCCATCCCCACACCGGTCCCGGTCTACAACTTCGCCGCCCTGCCGCGGGTCTTCTCCAACCGGCCGTTCTGGGACGCCAAACACCCCGAGGCGACCGAGATCCACGATGCCGGCGGCGGCAACGGGCACAGCACCGCCCCGCTCCAGATGCCGCCGCTGTACGGCCCGCCCGACGAGCACATCCACATGCCGCCACCCTCCTACTGGCCGATCATCCTGGCCGGCGGCCTGACCCTGTTCGGATTCGGGATCATCTACTTCCTGCCGCTGGCGGCGGTAGGGGTGCTGGTGATGATCGGTTCGATCTTCGCCTGGGCCAAGGAACCGGTCTAGGCAGCCATGGCCTCCCACGCCGACACCCACCACTCCCCGCCCGGGGTCGGCCTTGGGCTGGACATGCGCAAGCTGGGCATGTGGACCTTCATCGGTTCGGAATCGCTGTTCTTTGCGACCCTGATCGCCAACTTCTTCATCTGGCGCAACAGTTCCGAAGGCGGCCTGGGCCCGCACGACCTGGACATCAACCTGACCGGGCTGGGCGCGTTCGTGCTGCTGATGTCCTCGCTGACCATGGTCCTGGCGCTGCGCGGGCTGCGCGAGGGCAACACCATCGCCTACCGCAACTACATCCTGGCCACCGCCGGGCTGGGGACTTTCTTCCTGGGCATCCAGGTCTACGAATTCACCCACTTCGGGCTGCACGGCCTGGGCATGACCTCGAGCATGTACGGGGCCTCCTTCTTCGTCCTGACCGGGTTCCACGGCGCGCACGTCTTCTGGGGCGTGGTCTGGCTGCTGTCGCTGCTGGTCTTCAAGGTCGGCGAGAACGCCCGCCGCCCCCTGCAGTACGCGGTCGGCGTGGAGGAGGAACTGCCCTCCGGCCCCGAGGCCGGGACCGACGGCGGATCCTACGTCTCGGTCGAGATGTGCGGACTCTACTGGCACTTCGTCGACCTGGTCTGGGTCTTCATCTTCACCCTGATCTACCTGCTGCCGGCGCCGGTCGTGGGGCCGCCGGGCGCGCACTGATGCAGGCCGACGTCCGCTCCGAGATCGCGGCCGAGCGGCGCCGCGTCGTCGAGGAGGCGCGCGCGGCCGTCGAGCACCACAAGAAGCACCACCCCAACTACGTGGTGATCGGCATCTGGCTGTTCATCATCACCGTGGTCGAGGTGGCGGTGGTCTTCATGCCGATCGGTCTGTGGCCGATCGTGGTGTCCCTCTTCGTGCTGATGGCCCTGAAGGCCCTGGGCGTGCTCGGGTACTACATGCACCTGTTCAGCGACGCCAAGACCTTTTCGCTGCTGATGAGCGGGGGGCTGGCGATCGCGATCGCGATGCTGCTCTCGTTCGGGGCCCTGTTCGGGGTTTTGCCTGGGATGGATCCGGTCTTTACGTAAAGGTGCGGGCGCTGGCGGGCCGCGGCCCAGTCGGTAGTCGGGCAGGCGCCGAGATCCCGGTCCGCTCGGCGGAGACGGCTCGCATCGTCCACCGACTCGGGTTTAAGCGTGCCGACCGCCGCCGACCCAATTGCGACCAATCATTCCACTCGCATTCCTTCACGTCGCGCAGCGGCGGCCAGGCGCTTGTCGTTGCAGACGAACCCATCCAAGATTTGCCCTGTCGCATTCACATGCAGGGCGGCGGCAAGTTGCAACGCATCGGCGGACCTTAAAGGGTGGGACCGAAGCAAGCTGACCGCCCTGCGGCATACCGCGGCGGACGGCATGATCACTCTCCAGGAACGCGAATATCTGGTCAAACGGTCCCTGGCATCCCAGACTGCGTCCAGCGCCGTTTCGTCGCGACGTTCGATCCTGGATATGGCCGCTTCACACTCAACAAATGTCGTCCACCAGGTAACGATTGGCGGGTCAATCTCCTGCAGTCTTAGGCGGCCCGAGGTGGTCTCCTCGCCGATTAAGAGCGGGACAATCGCCGAAGAGTCCCAGAATCTCATCAGCGACCGTCTCGCTCCAGGTTGATCAGGTCGACCGCGCTCATACCCCGCGGCATCTTGAGCTTTGGCATTGATCTGAGGCGTTCAATGTCAAATGGCTCCAGCGGTTCGCTCATTACGCCGGCTGCAACAAGCTCCTTGATGCGGTCTTCTTTATCACCCAGGTCATCGCTTGTTACGGGGGCGATGGTGGCGACCGGCGCGCCCCGGGAAGTGATCAGAAAAGTCTCACCTTCCTTGACTTTTGCCAGGATCGACCCCAGCGAGTTTTTCGCATCCGTAGCCGTTACCCTCAGCATTTGATCATCCTGCCTATTTTCATTGGCCATTATGGCCATTAATCCAATTGGCGCCGTGAACTTGAGAGCATTCGCGATCGGTGTCGAAGGCCTTGACCGGGTGGTGGACAGACCCGCTTCAGGCCCCGTCCGTGCTGGCTATGGTTGCCGACTCCGGGGTGGGCTCGGCTTGCTTATGCATCGGCCCCAGGTGCAGCCGCACGGCTTTTTCGATCAGGACTTGGGCGGCAACGCGCGTAGCGGCCGCGGCCACGCGCCCGGGAAGGTCCGGGACGTAGGCGGAATACCCGCTGCCAGTGCGCTCGATTGCTACGACGGTATGCAATGCTGGTCTCCTGTTGCGACCCGGACCATCCAGCGGGACGGTCCGCCAGTCCCGCCGATAACGCTTGCTCCGGCCCCAGACCGCAGCAGCCATTGAGCGGGTAGATGGTGTTGCCGGAAAGACTGCCGCGCCAGCCGAAAATCTACCCAGCCAGCGCACGGCCCGGCCCGGTGTCGCCGCCCGAATCCCTCCGGTCAATCGGCGGTGGCCCGCTCGAGCCGAATCCGGGCTGCCCGATCAGTCTCCGGGTGCTGGGAAATCCGAATTTCCCGCCAAAGGAATTGCCATGAAGCTCAACGGGCAAGGGGCGATCGTCACCGGGGCCGGCAGCGGCATCGGCGAGGCGGTGGCCCGCAGCCTGGCCCGCGAAGGGGCCGAAGTCGTCACGGTCGGCCGAACCCTGGCCAAGCTGGAACGCGCCAAGGCGGGGGCCGAAGCCGGCGACCGCCTTTACCCCTACGCCGCCGACGTGTCCGACCCGCAGGCCGCCAAGGAGCTCTGCGCCTGGGCCGGGTCCCGGCTGCCGCAGATCGACATCCTGGTCAACAACGCCGGCACCAACGTGCCCGACCGGGCTCTGCCGGTCCTCAGCGGCGAGGACTTCGACCAGGTCGTGAAGGTGAACCTCAACGGGGTCTTCTACCTGATGCAGCAGGTCTTGCCGGAAATGCGCAAACGCGGCCGGGGCCTTATCATCACGATCGCATCTATCGCCGGCGTCCGGTCGGGAATCGTGCCCGGCGCCGCCTACAGCGCCAGCAAGCACGGCGCACGGGCGCTGAGCCTGAGCGCCCACCTGGAAGAGGGTGGCAACGGAATCCGCTGCTGCCTGATCCACCCCGGCGAGGTCGATACCCCGATCATGGATCGCAGGCCGAACGCGCCGTCCGCCGAACGTCGCGCAACGATGCTCCATCCCGAAGATCTTGCCCAGGCGGTGCTCTTCGTGGCGACCCTGCACCCGCGCGCAAACATTCCGGAGATGATGATCACTCCGACGGTCCAGCCGTATTCCTGAGCCCGCTTCCGGCGCGGTGCTGCGCCGAACTCGGTTCACTTCAATCTGATTACCCGGTCTGGTCGCTGGCGCTCTGTAGGGCCAGGTCAGCCAGGCTGGTCTGCCGCATCGCCGTCAGAGCCGCCTGTTCGGCCCGCTCAATGCCGACGCAGCCGCTCCCGGCCGGCTCCGTGCCGAGTCCAATTGGGATCCCGTCCAGGGTCGGTTCGGTGACTGCAATGGGTCGAAGGTGCTTGCCCGGTTCGCCGAGCGAACCCCGGACCTGCATTGCAAACCAAATCGCAGTGCGCACAGGTTATGCTTTGGGGCATTTCAAGCCATGGTGAGCCAGCGCGTGCGGAGTCACTGAATAACTTCGCAGAGTTCGTTTTCAACGCACAACCAAAGCGCGCCGGACAGAGACCGATCGAATGACGCTCGCCAACCGGGCCAGCAAAGTGCCAGATCAAAGGAATTGCGATGAAACTTGACGGGAAGGGCGCCATCGTCACCGGCGCCGGCAGCGGTATCGGCGAAGCCGTGGCCAACTGCCTGGCCCGGGAGGGGGCGGAGGTGATCACCGTTGGCCGCACGCTCGAAAAGCTGGAGCAGGCCAAGCACTCGGCCGCGGAAACAGGCAGCCGCCTGCATCCCTACGCGGCCGATGTCTCAGATCCAGAGGCGATGCGGGCGCTTTATGGGTGGGCTTCCGACCGACTGTCCCAAGTCGACATTCTGGTCAATAACGCCGGCACGAACGTCGTCGACCGTTCCCTTCCGGAGGTCAGCCGCGAGGATTTCGACTCGATTGTGCGGGTCAACCTTAACGGCGTTTTCTACCTGATGCAGGCGGTCCTGCCCGAGATGCGTTCGCGCGGCGAAGGATTGATAGTCACGGTTGCCTCGATAGCCGGCGTGCGATCGGAAGTCATACCCGGACCCGCCTACAACGCCAGCAAGCACGGCGCGCGGGCGCTGAGTCTTAGCGGCCACCTCGAAGAAGGCGGCAACGGGGTCCGCTTTTGCCTGATCCATCCCGGCGCCGTCAACACCCCGATCATGGATCTCAGGCCGAACCCGCCTTCCGCCGAGCGTCGAGCGAAGATGTTGCATCCCGATGACCTGGCCCAGGCGGTGCTCTTCGTGGCGACCCTGCACCCGCGCGCAAACATTCCGGAGATGGTGATCACGCCGACGGTCCAGCCGTACTCCTGAACCCGCTCTCGGCGCTGCGAGGCGCCAAACTCGGTTTACCTAAATCTGATAGCCGGTCAGGTCGCTGGCGCTCTGCATGGCCAGGTCGGCCAGGCTGGTCTGCCGCATCGCCGTCAGAGCCGCCTGTTCGGCCCTCTCAATCCCGATGCAGCCGCTCCCGGGCGGCTCCATGCCGAGTTCAAATAGGATCCTGTCCAGGGTCAGGCCGGTGGAGGCGACCGCCAACTGGTAGCCACCATTGGCGCCGCGCCGCGAACGCACCAACCCAGATCGGACCAGCGAGGAGAGCACCTGCCCCAGGATGCTCGGCGGCACCCCCTTGCGCTCGGCGATGTCCTGGGCCCTGACATATTCACGGTTCCCGTGCTGGGCCAGGTCGACCAGCGCCGCCACGCCGTAGCGGGCGTGTGAATTGATGGCAAACAGCGCCCGCCTCCATTCTTTACCTATTTCGTCAAGATTATGCGAAATGGGGCCCCCGGACCGGCCGGCCGCGCTTCAGGCGCCGGGCACCACCACGCCCTTCAGGTACCCGGGCGCGTGCGATCGCAGCATGTCGAAACCCTCGGCGATCCCGTCCAGCGGCAGGCGGTGGGTGACCACCATGTCCATCGGGAAAACCCCGCGCGCCAGCGCGGCCAGGGCGCGCCGGTAATCGGCGGCCATGTCGGGCGAGTAGGCAGGGTGCGCCGAATGGGCGATCAGGCCCTGGTAGGAAAAGTTGCGGAGGTGATACGTGTCGTCGAGCTGGTGGTAGCCGCCCATGATCAGCCGCCCCTGACCGCGGCGCAGCATGTCGGTGGCCAGCCTGAGCCCGCCCGGCTTGCCGACCAGTTCCACGACCACGTCGGCGCCGCGCCCGCTTATGTCCATGACCTCGCTGACCGGGTCGTCGAGGGTCACGTGGGTCGCCCCGGCGGCCAGCGCCAGCTGGCGGCGCTCGGGGATGTTATCGACCGCGACCAGCGAACCCAGACCCGGGTTCTTCAGCGCCCCGATCGTCAGCAGTCCCATCTGCCCGCAGCCCACCACCGCCACGTGATCACCGAATCTGGGAGCGGCGGCGCGGGCGATGTTCGCCACGCAGAACAATGGCTCGCCGAGCGCATGGGCCATATCGACTTCGTCCGGGACCTTAAATAGCATGCCGGGGTCGGCTATGGCATGGGTGGCGAACGCCTGTCCGATGGCACCGGTAACCCTGTCGCCCTCACTGAATCCGTTCACGCCCGAACCTACCGCAGCTACGACTCCCGATCCCTCGTGACCCAGAAACGCCGGCATGTCGACCGGCCGGTCGCCGGTGTAGACGGGGATCTCGGAACTGCAGATTCCACAGGCCGAGACCTCCACCAGCACCTCGCCGGGCCCCGGCGCCAACTCGACGTCAATCAACTCGAATCGTTTGGGTTCGACCAACCCAGCCCGCGTGCTCCGCATCGCCGATGGACCTTCCTCCAATAGCAACCCACTTGATCGGCCCGCCCGGACTCTTGTTCCGGCCGCGGCCCGATGCCCGTCCATTCTTCCAGACCGCCCGCGCGCGGGCGGCCCGGCTCCATCAGATGTAAAAGCGCAACCAGATGTAGGCGGTGGAAATCAGCAGCGTGATGATGCTGATCACGGACCCGTAACGGAAGGATTACTGTGCATACTGCACCTCGTTCGACCCGCGACCAACGGCGGCAGATTTGCCCCAGCGGCCGACGGTGGATTGCGTTTCGTTCATGGCCGCGGGCCCATGGTACAGCCATTGATTGCCGCCCGCGTTGACGCCCAGCAGACGCCCGGTCCGCCGCATTGCGTTGACCGCTGTCGGATCTATTGCCAGCAACGCCGCCACCTCGCGGCGGGTCAGCATTCCCCGATCGCGCAGCCGCTCGTACCGGGTCTTGAGGCCGTGATCGCGCCGTAGCACGCAGACTTTCCTGGCGTTGAAGGCGTTGCCGCGGCCGGTACGGACGCCGCGCTGGTTGAGGATCGCGGCGATCTCGGCGTAGGTGTGGTCGGCCAGCAGCCGATCGAGCAGGGCGACAACCTCCGGGCCGGTGCGGTAAAGATCGGTTGCCGACAGCGGCAGAGGGAGGGTCAGACGGCGGACGCCGCCGCCGCGCAGCCGCACCCCCACGCTGATCCCGTCATCGCCCTTCACCAGGGTCGCGTCGGCGATCAGGTGGCCGAGCATGCGCTTGCGCTCCTTGACCGGGGTCGCCGGATCGTTCCAGATCCTGGGGAACTCGGTCGCCAGGGACCTGATCCGCTCGCGCTGGCGTTCGTTCAGTTCGGCCCGCTCGCGCTCGCGCTGGCGTTCCTGTTCCTCCAACGCATCCTGCAGACGCAGCAGGCGGGCGTTCCACTCGGCCTCGAGCACGTCGACCACCAGGCGGTTGGAGGGATCGGCCATCCGATGGCGTCGCTCCGCCAGCTCGACCTCCTCTTCCAGTCGCCGCACCGCCTTGGCCCGCAGCGCGTCGGCCTCGTCAATGCGCCGCTGCAGTTCGTCCTGGGCCGAGAGCGCCAGCTCGAGCATCTGCGGCCGCACCAGTTCGAGCGCCAGCTCCGCGACCGCGGCATCGACCGCCGTCCCGGGAACCGACTGGCAGACCGGCAGCCCCTTGTCGATACCCTCGCGGCGACAGATATAGCGGGGCTTGGCCTGCCGGCCGCGACTGTCGTAGTGGGTCGACATGCGTTTGCCGCATTTCCCACAGACGGCAAGGCCCTGCAGGAGCGCCGATCCCTCGCGCGGCGGACCGCTGCGGGCGCGGCTCCAGGAACGGGCCGCCCGGGCAAGCGTCGCCTGGTTGAGTTCGTAGCGCTCCCAGGAGATGTAACCGGGATGGTGATCGGTGATCAGCACCCGCCATTCCTCGCGGGGGAGCCTTACCCTGTGGTCGCGTCCGTTGATGCGGCGGGTGCGCTTGCGTCCCCAGGCGAAGGCGCCGGCATAGCGCGGGTTGTGCAGGATCAGGACGGCGCGCCCGTGGGTGAGCTGGCCCCAGAAGAGCTCGCCCTTGCGCGGCCCGTGGTGGGGACGCGCCGGGAAGGCGAGCGAGCGCTTGTTGAAGTACACGACCACCGCCCGCGCCGAACCGGTGCGCTCGTATACGGCGAAGAACGTCTTCAGGGTATCCCTCACCTGGGCGTCGGGATCGAGCACGACCCTATCCAGCGGATCGTAGACGAAGCCCACCGGCAGGCGGCAGCGCAGCTGGCCGCGCTCGGCCTTGGCCCGCAGTCCGCCCAGCAGACGGGAACGGATCACGTGCAGCTCGGCCTCCGACATCGTGCCCTTAAGCCCCAGCAGCAGGCGGTCGTTGAAGTCGGACGGGTCGTAGATCCCTTCCTCGTCCAGGATCAAAGTGCCGGACTGGGCGCACAACTCCAGCAGGCGATGCCAGTCGGCGTTGTTGCGCACCAGGCGCGACACTTCAAGGCCCAGCACGATCCCGGCCCGCCCCAGCGACACCTCGCTGACCAGGCGCTGGAAGCCCTCGCGGTCCGAGTCGGCGCCGGAGAGTCCCAGGTCCGAGTCAATGACGCAGATCCTATCCGGCGACCAGCCCAGGGAGCGCGCCCGGCGGCGCAGATCGTACTGCCGGCGGGTGCTCTCGCCGTTCTCGGCCACCTGCCGCAGCGTCGACTGGCGCACGTACACGAACGCGCGTCGGGCCAGGTGCTCTCTGGTCACCTTGCGCTCCTGACCGCTCATATGCGGCCTCCGGTCCCAGCGCCATCCCGATCAGGATGTCGAGCAGTTCGGCCGACCCGGGCCGGCGCCGGGCGGCGGCACGAGATGCCGGCGCCGCGGGTCGCCAGGCCAGCCAGCCTCCGATCCCCCGGCGGCGGATGACTCCCAGCGACCGCCAGTCCGCTCCTCCATCGGGAGAGAGTGCCTGACGGCGCAGTTTCTCGTAGGCGCCGGTCGCCGGACGCGGCGGCGGGCCCGGACTCCCGTCCGGGACGGTTAATTTTTTGAGCGTCGCAGCGCCCGCTCGATGCTGCAGCGGTGCACCGATACGTCAAAGCGCTCATGGACCAGCCGCGCCAGGGCCGCCGCGCCCAGCCCGGGATCCCCTCGCCGGGCCCGCCGCATGAACTCAACGATCTCCGGTCCCAGCTTGCGCGCCCGCCGCGGACCCGGGCGCCCGGGCAGCAGCCCCGCGAGCCCGCCCTCCTCAAACGCCCGGGCGACGTTGTACCAGGTAGGGCGGGTGTAGCCGTAGAGGCGGGCGGCGTCGGAGACCCGCTGCCTGTCGACCAGCACCCGGCGCAGCATCTCGTAGCGCACCTGGACCAGATCGCGCGGATCGAAGAAGTCATGCCCCCGGAAGAGTTCATCGCCCACCAGTTCCGGGTGGCGGTTGAGCGCCCCGGAACTTTTGAGGGACTGAACCTTGGGATCGTCGGCGTCGGACATCGGTATCCACCTTCCTGCAAAAGCAATGATAAAGCCGTTAAGCAACAACCGCCCGATCTCATTAGTGCTCGATCCGGCCGGTCGAGATCCAGCACCCACCTGTATAAGGCGAGGAACACCCGGATCCAGGGGCCCGGCAACAACTTCCACGGATGGTTCACGTGCGTATATCCTTTTACACTTGTTGCTCTAATCACTTTACACTTCCTCTGTCCCTAGCAGGTCCTCGACAAGGGTGGCGAGCGCGATCAGGTCATCGGGACGCAACGCGGCGCGCCCGCCGGTGATGAGGCTTAAGGGGTCGGGCGGCGCCCGGTCGGTCCAGTCGAGCGGGAAGGACTGCTGGCGGTTGCCGCCGACGTCGCAGACGACCCGTTGGGCGCCCCAGCAATGTCCGGACCGGATCAGGCGATAGCGCCTGCCCCGGAAAGGGTGGAAGGGGTGGGTGATGACGACATGGACTTCTCCGCCATGCTCACCGTGTGTAGTTGGAGGTGACTTCCAAGAATTGAAAGAAGCTGATCGTATGGCCCTGCGAACGCGCCACGGTGACCGCGATCACGTTGGCCGAAGCCCCGACCAGGGTCGCATTGCCGCCCAGATCGGCACCCAGCGCCATGGCCCACCAGAGCGGCGACCGGTGCCCGGCTTCCGGGCCCGCCAGGCCATCCACGACTTCGACCATCGTCGCGGTGTAGGGGATGTTGTCGACGATCGCCGAGATCAGGCCCCCGAACCAGATCAGCATGAAGGCCAGGTCGCGTTCGCTGCCGGCCGAGGCCTCCACCATCCACTCCTGCACCGCCAGGGTGACGCCTGATTCGACCAGCCCGCCCACCAGGATGAACAGCCCGGTGAAAAACGCCAGCGTCGTCCATTCCACGTGCCGGGCCACTTCGTGGGGATCGATCCGGGATACCAGCACCAGCAGGGTGGCGCCGGCCGCGGCCACGATCGCCGGGCTAACGTGCAGCAGATCGTGCACCAGGAACCCGGTCATGGTCAGCCCGAACACCACCCCGGACTTGACCAGCAGCCTTCGGTCCCTGATCTTGGCGGCGGCGTCCTCGGCCATAACCGCGGCGCGGTTTTGAGCCGGCGGAACCACCTGGTCGCGGAACCACAGGAAGAGCACGGCGGTCAGCGCGATCATGCCCAGGACCGCCACCGGCGCAACGTTGGCCATGAAGTCGACGAAGGCTATGTCGGCGGCCGCGGCGATGATGATGTTGGGCGGGTCGGCGATGATGGTCGAGGCCCCGCCGATGTTGGACGCAAACACCTGCGCCAGCAGGAAGGGGATCGGTTGAACGCCCAGGGTCCGGCAGATCGACAGCGTGATCGGCACCGCCAGCACGACGACGGTCACGTTGTCGAGGAACGCCGAGGCCAGCGCGGTGGTTCCGGCCATGAGCGCCATGGTCCCAAAGCCGCTGCCGCGAACCAGCTGGGCGGCCCGGATCGCCGCCCACTCGAACACCCCGGTGCGACCGATCACCTCGGCCAGCGACATCATCGCCGCCAGCAGCAGGATGACTTCCAGGTCGACGTGCTCGAGCGCGTTTTGCTCGGGCACCACGCCGGCGACGACCATCGCGATGGCGCCCAGGAACGCCACCAGCACGGGCGGGATCCGGCCCATGGCGATCAGGGCGTAGGCGAACCCGAATATGACTATCGCGGCTACCACTTCACAGGGATCTCCCGGCGTGGGCGCACTCCGCCCCGACGGCGGCCGGAGAACGGTGCGGCGAATCCGGGCGGACGCGGCGCGGGCGGCAAATTGAGCATGTCCGGCAACGATTATTTCTTGGGCCGGCGCCGGGCATGTCCAAACGGCCATTGCCTAGCATTGGCGGGGGCGCCGGCGGTCCGACCGCCGATGTCCCACCCGCAGCAAAGTTCCCAGATGACCAAGGCGATGTCTGCCCCGGCGATAGAAGTTGAAGCCCTGCTGGACGGGATCCAGAACCCGGTCCATTACGTCGGCGGGGAATGGAACAGCCGCAACCGCGACTGGGATTCGGCCCCGGTAAGGATCTGCCTGGCTTTTCCCGACGTCTACCAGATCGGGATGTCCAACCTGGGCATTCAGATCCTCTACGAGCTGGTCAACGAGCGCGGCGACATGCTCTGCGACCGTGCCTTCTGCCCCTGGCCGGACATGGCTGGCAGGCTGCGCGAGCGCGGCGTTCCGCTGTTCGGCCTGGAGACCCGGCGCCCGCTGTCGGCTTTCGACATGGTCGGTTTCTCGCTGCCCTACGAGCTCGGCGTCACCGGCATGCTGGAAATGCTGGATCTTGGTGGAATCCCGCTGCGGGCCGCCCAACGCGGGGACCAGGATCCGATCGTGATCGGCGGCGGGGCCTCGCTGGTCAACCCCGAGCCGCTGGCCGATTTCCTGGACCTGGCGGTCATCGGCGACGGCGAGGAGCTTTTGCCCCGGCTCCTGGAACTCCAGGGCGAGGCCCGGCGGGCAGATCCGCTGGCCTGGCGGCGGCGGTTCCTGGAACGCGCGGCCGGGCTGGCGGGTGTGTACGTTCCGTCCCTATACGACGTTTCGTACCTGCCCGACGGGCGCCTGGGCGCGGTTACCCCCAACAATCCCGCCGCGCCGGCCCAGGTCGAGCGCGCCTACGTCGACATCAACGATTACATCGGTCCGACCCGTCCGGTGGTCGCGCACGGCAAGACGGTATTCGACCGCGCTTCGATCGAAATCCACCGCGGTTGTGCGCGCGGCTGCCGCTTCTGCCAGGCCGGCTTCATCGACCGGCCCCTGCGCACCCGCCGGCCCGAGAAAATCCGCGAAGCCGCGCGCGCGGTGATCGAATCGACCGGCCACCGCGACCTGACCCTGCTCTCGCTGAACGCGGTCGACTACCGCGACATCCAGACCCTGATCCGGGACCTGCGCGAAGAGCTCGACGACCAGGGCCTGGACATCAACATCCCCTCCACCCGGGTTGAGCCGTTCAACATCGACATCGCCCAGGCCCTGCGCCCCGATGGCGCCGGCCGGCGCCGCTCGATCACGTTCGCGCCGGAGGCGGCCAGCGACCGCATGCGCGAGGTCATCCGCAAGGAGATCCCCGACCGCGAACTGCTCGACACTGTCGCGGTCGCGTTCGCCCAGGGATTCCACACCGTCAAGCTCTATTTCATGATCGGCCTGCCGACCGAGGAGCATGCCGACGTGGCCGGGATTGCGCGGCTGGCCCGCAAGACGCTCGAAATCGGCCGCCGCCACGTCGGCGGCCGGGCCAGGGTGCGGGTCGGGGTGTCCACGTTCGTGCCCAAGGCGCACACCCCGTTCCAGTGGTTCGCCCAGGCCGACGTGGAGCAAATCGAGGAAAAGCAGGCCTTTCTGCGATCGCAGCTGACCGACCGGGCGATCAAGTTCAACTGGAACAACCCCTTAAATTCAGTCATCGAAGCCCTTCTATCGCTCGGCGACCGGCGGGTCGGGTTAGCGGTCGAGAACGCCTGGCGGCTGGGCGCGCGGCTGGACGCCTGGGACGAGCACTTTGATCCCGGGCTGTGGAGTCGCGGCTGCGCCGATGCCGGGATCGACGTGGACTGGTACGTCCTGCGCGAACGCGACGACGACGAACTGCTCCCCTGGGAACACATCGGGGTCCACACCCCCAAGTGGGTGCTGCGCTGGGAGCGCGACCGGGCGCTGGCGTCGGCCCGCGGCGAAAACGCCCGGATCCCCTCGGCCGCCTACCGCCCCAAGTAGCAAAGGCCGCCGCGGGTGTTGCTGGATACCGGCGACACGATCGCAGCCCTGGCCACCGCCCCCGGTCCGGGCGCGATCGCGGTCGTCCGCGCGTCCGGGCCCGACGCGCTGACCGCCGCGCTGAAAGTGTTCAGCCCCCGCCGCGGCGAACGCATCGCCCACCGCCGCGTCACCCTGGGCAGCCTTGTCGACCCGCGCGACGGGATCGCGTTCGACGAGGCCCTGCTGACGCTTTTCCGCGGTCCCAGCTCCTACACCCGCCAGGACCTGGTCGAAATCTCATGTCACGGCGGTGGAGCGGCCGCCGAGACGTGCCTTGCGGCCCTGCTGCGGGCCGGCTGCCGGTTGGCCGAACCGGGCGAATTCACGCTGCGGGCGTTCCTGAGCGGCCGAATCGATTTGGCCCGCGCCGAAGCGGTCGCCGACATGGTCGCCGCGCCGAACGATCTGTCGCTCAAGTCGGCGCGCGCCCAGCTGGGCGGGTCGCTTTCCGAGTCGGTTCAGGCGATCCGGGAAAGGTTGATCGGACTGCGCGCCCAGCTGGAAGCCGAAATCGATTTCGCCGAAGACGACGTCCCGCCCATGTCGCGGGAAATGATCGGCACGGTCCTCGAGTCGGCGCAGGACCAGGTCGCCGCGGCATTGAAGGGCTCGCAAACCGGCCAGCTGCTGCGCACCGGGGTGAGGATCGCGCTCGTCGGCGCCCCCAACGCCGGCAAGTCTTCAACCATGAACCTGCTGCTGGGCCGGGACCGGGCGATCGTGACCGCCGAGGCCGGGACGACCCGCGACGTCCTGGAGGAATCGCTCAGCGTGGACGGCCTGACGGTCGTGCTCTCCGACACCGCCGGAATCCGATCCGGGGCCGGCACGATCGAGTCCGAAGGGATCGTTCGCACCGAGCGCGCCCTGGGGGAGGCGGACCTGGCCCTGCACCTGGTCGATGGGTCCAGGCCGCTCTCGGAAGCTGACTTCATGACCGCCGACCTGGTCGACCGGGTGGGATTGCCGGCAATCCTGCTCCTGAACAAGTCCGACCTTGGTTCGGTCGTTGCGGACGCCGACCTGGCGCGGATCGGAATCGCGCGCAGGGTGCCGTTCTCGGCCCTTTGCGGCGATGGGGTCGATCGGCTGCAGGAGGAGCTATCGGACCTGTTGGAAACCGGCGGTCTGCGGTCCAGCGACCTTCCGCAGACCACCAACCGGCGTCACATTCGCGGGCTGCGTCAGGCCGAAATCGAGCTGGCAGGGTCCAAGCGCGCCCTGCGCGAGGGACTGCCGGCCGATTTCATCTGCATCGGTCTGGCCGGGGCGATTTCAGAGCTGGGGCAGATTACCGGCGAGGACGCGACCGAGGATCTGCTGAGCGCGATCTTTAGCAAGTTCTGTATCGGCAAGTGAGCCGGTCGGGAAGGGTCGGTTCCGCCCGGGGCTAGTCGGTTTTCGTGGCGATGATGTTGACGCTCTCAATCGCCCCGCGCCAGCGCTGACTGCGCCAGGGTTCCGAAGAAACCACTTCGACCCGCTCGAACCCGGCGCTGCGAATCCGGTCCAGGTAGACATCGCGCGGTTCGGTGCCCCCGAGGCAGGCCACCCAGTCCTCCATCGCCTCGCCGCGGTCGGGCTCGGCACCCGGCGAGCGGACCAGATCCGAGATCATCAACCGGCCGCCGGCGTTGAGGATCCGGTGGGCCTCGGCAAACACCCGGTCCTTGTCGGGCGCCAGATTGATCACGCAGTTGGTGATGATCGCGTCCACCGATCCGTCGGCAAGCGGCGTGGATTCCATCTCGGCGAGGTGGAATTCGACGTTTTCCAGGCCGGCTTCGCGAGCGCCCCGGCGGGCCAGATCGATCATGTCCGGGGTCATGTCGATACCGATAACCCGGCCTTGCGGGCCCACCGCGCGGGCCGCGATGAAGCAGTCGATCCCGCCCCCGCTGCCGAAGTCGACCACCGTTTCGCCGGGACGCAGGGTACCAATCGCATGCGGATTGCCGCAACCCGCCGAGGCGGCCCGGGCGCCGTCCGGGACGCCCTCGGCTTCACCGCCGCAGTAGAGTTCCGGCTGCGCAGGCCCGCAGCACGAATCGGGTTCGCAGCATTCCGCGGGTTCTGATCCGGAGCGGCGCGCCAGTTCGCCGTAAGTCTGGCGAACCACCTGTTTGATCCTGACTTCCTCGCGCACCAGCAAACCGTTTCCAATCAATCGTCCGGCCCCAAATCTACTACGCCGAACCGGCCCCGGCGGGACCGATCAGGCGAGCGGTGCTCCCATCAGCTGGCACCGAGTCCCGCAAGGAATCCCCGGTAGGCCGGCTTGGGCTCCAGGTCGTCGTCAAACAGCAACGGCCACTCCGGATTGCCCCAGCGGGCGATCAACCAGCTGTCGCCGTCGCGCAGTCCCCAGACCGTGATCGCAAATCGGTTTTCGGGCGGGAGGGCGACGAATGCCGCGACTATGTCCCTGAATCTCCGGTACTGATCCGCGCTGCGGGACCGGGTGAGTTCGGTCTGATCGCCGTCGGGATTGACTCGAACATCCAATTCGGAGACGTGTACCAGCAAACCGCGGCTGACCAGTTCGTCCATCACCGCCCTGATCTGGCCGATGGCGGGGAACGAATGGGTCACGTGCAGCTGCAGGCCGACCCCGTCGATCGGAATCCCGCGCCGCTGGAAATCGTCGACCATCGCCAGCATCGCGTCCCGTTTGGCGCGGTCCCAGGTGGTGCCGAAATCGTTGTAGAAGAGCAGCACATCCGGGTCGGCCTCGCGCGCGTACTGGAACAGGCGCGCCACGTAGTCCTCGCCCATGCGGCGCCGAAACACCGTGTCGCGGAGACCGCCGGTCCGGGGAGCCAGGGCTTCGTTGACCACGTCCCAGCTGGTCACCCGGCCCTTGTAGCGGCCGACCATCGTGGCTATGTATTCGCGCACCGCAGCCTCGAATTCTGCATCGCTGCCGGCGAATTGTTCCAGCCACTCTGGAGTCGAAGTGTGCCAGACCAGCGTGTGCCCGTGTACCTGCATCTGGTTGGCTTCGGCAAACTCGACCAGCCTGTCCACGTTGTGCCATCGGTACGAATCGGGGGTTGGGGCCACATGACGCATCTTCATCTCATAACCGGCGGTGATGCTGCTGAAGACCGATCCCGCGACCTCCCGGAAGCGCTCGGAGTGAAGCCGGGCTGCCTGCAGCGACACGCCCACCGGGAAATCGGCCGCATCGCGCAGCGCCTCATACGGCGCCGGTGAGGGTGTGACAGGCGGCCGGGGCTCCGGACCGGTCGTTGGCGCGGGCGCGGGACTGGTCGGCGTCGGCGCGGGGGTCGGGGTCGGTGAAAACGTGACGGGCGGCCGGGGCTCCGGACCGGTCGTTGGCGCGGGCGCGGGACTGGCCGGCGCCGGCCCCGGCGCGGGGGCCGACGCCGGCGGGCCGACCGGGTCCGGCTCGGACGCGCAGGCCGCCAGGGTCAGGACCGCCAGCGCGGTCGCGATCGCGACCGTCAATCGGGCCGGACCGGATGCGCCCGGGCCGGCAGGGCCCCGCCCTTGCAGCGCCCCCGGGCCGGGGGCGCTGCAAGGCGATCGGTCCCGGAGGGGCAGGTCGGGGATTCCGGTCATTCCCGGTCAGGCCCCGGTCGCCGGGCGCGGCGGCTCACCCGGGGCCGGGTCGCCGGGCGCGGCGGCTCACCCGGGGCCGGGTCGCCGGCCGGCTTGTCCCGGGAACCGGGCCGGGGGTCCCTCTCGGCCGCGAGCGAGTAGGCGACGAACAGCCAGAAGAACGCGGCCAGTTCGGGCCGGAAGTAGAAATTGTCCAGCAATCCGTGTGCGACTCCGGCCGCCATCGCGGCCAGCATGCCGGCGTCGGCCCAGAAGAGGGTGCCCTCGCGGGCGGCCAGGCCGCGCGCGATCGCGCCGACCGCGCGCGTTAGCAGCAGCACCAGCGCGGCCACGCCAACCACGCCCAGCGACAGCCAGGCGTCCAGCAGCAGATTGTGGGGATGGGACAGATTGGGCTCGCGCCACATCCCGGGGTCCAGGTAATCGGGCAGATGGTAGAGGAAATTGTCCGGGCCCACTCCCAGCCAGAGGTTGTCACCGGCCATCAGGGCCGCCGATCCCCAGAGCCGCAGCCGCACATCCAGGGTCTCTGCGCCGATCCCCGCCAACGCCAGGACCACCGACCCCAGCCCCACCGCAAGTCCCACCAGCGGCGCCAGCCAGCGGCCCAGGAACGGGCGCGGCGCGCCCCACGCGAGCTGGGCGAGGGTGGCCGCGCCCACCGCTCCGGCCAGCATGCCGCCGCGCGAGAGGGTTGCCAGCAGGGCCGCCGCGATCGCCAGCGGCAGCGCCAGCAGCCCGAACCGGCGGTTGACCGCGGCCAGGACGAGGGCCAGGGCCAGCGGCAGCCCTCTTTCGAGGACCAGCGCCAACCCGTTTGGCGAACCCCAGGCACCGCGCAGGCGCACCGCCTGGCCATCGGCCAAAAGATCGATCCCGCCCGACAGCAGCGCCAGCAATGCGGCGACGCCGGCGGCCCCGACCACCGCTCCGGCCACGAGCACCCGGCGCCGACCGGCCAGATAGGTGGCGATCAGGCAGGCGAGCCACATTGGTTCCAGCACCAGCAGGCGCAGGCCGCGGACCGCCACTTTGGGATATTCGGCCGCCGCGGTCGCGGCCAGCGCGGCGGCCAGGAACAGCAGCAACAGCGGCAGGTGCCGGCCCGCGATCCCGAACTCGACTCGGCCGAGCAGGACCGACCGCAGTCCCCAGGCCCCGCTCAGTGCGGCCAACCCCAGTTCGCCCGGGTTCAGGCTCAGCGGACCGAGCGGAACCGCGACCGGCACCAGCAGCCAGCCGGCGGCGGTCACGACCGCCAGCGCCAGCGGCGCCGCCGTACCCAGGATCCCCAGCCCGGCCAGGCTCGCCAGGCGGACCCAGAACCAGGGGTCGCCCGGCCCGGCGGCGGGGATGGTCGCCGCAAGCGTCAGAAGGACCGCCGCCATGAGCAGGGCGGGCGCATCGGCAACAGTCGCCCGTTCGATGGCCGGCCGCCAGCGCAGACGCCTCGACCACCAGCCCGCCAGCGACCCGAGCGCGAGCAGAATCCCGGCCGCGGCGGTGGTGGTGCCGAGCCAGATCGGCCAGCGCGGAGCCGGTTCGCCGGCGATGGCGGCCCGGATCATCACCAGTTCACCGACCGATTCGGGTGACCGGTTCCCGGCGACCTCCAGCGTCATGCGGTGCTGCCCGGACGGGAGACCGGACGCCAGCGGCAGCGCCGCGAACCCGCTCTCGGGCGCATAAAGATCCAGCCGCGCCACGCCGCCCGCGGCCTTTGGCACCAGGTCGGCGCGGGCGTCGGAACCGTCAATCCAGACCCGGGCAGTCCCGCTGCCGGGACTTCTCAGGATTTCCAGGTCTATCGCGCTGCCCCGGAACTGGAGTTCGGCGCGGGCCCCGGCCTGGCCGCTGAAAAGTACCCGATCGAACCCGAGCTGGCCCGCCTCCCAGGGACCGGACAGCTCCCAGCCGGGCCCGTCGACCGGCAGCCGGTAGATGTCCGCGCCGCGCGGTTCCCCCCGATCGTCCCAGTAGTGGAGATAGGAAAGCGCGCTCACCAGCGCGGCCAGACCCAGGAGGGCCAGCAGGATCGTCCGGGCCCCGGCCGAAGGGCCGCCGAGGAAGCGCTGGCCGGGCTTCAGGAACCTAGCTGACTGGCGAGGAACTCAAGGCTTTCGCCGGCCGCGATGGCGGGATCAAGCGGCGAATAGTCCTGCTCGACCACCAGCCAGCCGCGGTAGTCGGATTCGGACAGCAGCGCCACCACCTCCCCGATCGCGCATTCGCCCTGGCCGAGCGGGGTGAACACGCCGTCAAGACTGGCCTCGCGGAAGCTCAGGCCGGCGTCGATGGAGTCCTCCAGCACCTGGGCGTCCACGTCCTTCAGGTGCACGTAGGCGATGCGCTCGAGGTTGGTCTCGAAAAACGCCAGCGGGTCGATCCCGCCGTAGAGAAGCTGCCCGGTATCAGGCGCCAGGGCGACGGCCTCGGGGTCGGTGCGGTCTATCAGGGCGTCGCATTCCTCCTGGGTCTCCACGAAGGTTCCGGCGTGGTTGTGGAAGCAAAGCCGGAGACCGAATTCCTCGGCCAGGAGTTCGCCCGCCAGCGAGAGACCCTCGCCCAGGTAACCCCACTGCCAGTCGGAGAGGCCGTCGGCGCGGCCTTCCGGGAAGTGGCCGGCGGTGGCGAAGCGGTGCGGCGAGCCGGTCTGGGCGGCAACCATGAACCCAGCGCCGCATTCGGCGTAGCGCTCGGCCACCGCCCGCAGCGCGTCGAATTCGCGCTGGCGCCAGTCGGGGTCGAACCAGTTGGCGGCAAAGTACCCGCCGGTGAGTTCGAGCTCGGTATCGGCCAGGAGACTGGACATTGCGCGCGGCTGCTCGAAGAACTCGCGCATCCCTTCGATGCCGCCGTAGCCAAGCTCGGCGACGATTTCCGCGATCTCGGGGTAGGGGGCCGAGCGCGGCCACAGCGAAGGGTTTATGCCGATTCGCACGCCCGCGTCCGGCGCCGGCCTAGACGAGCGCCGGCAGGATGAGTCCGACCACCATCGCCGCGGCCACCGCGATGCTGATGACGTACCAGATCACCCTGACGTTCAGGACCCGCCGCCGCAGGCGCCGCAGGCGCAGGAAGCGCGGTCGCTGGTCGTGGATTTGCTTGGATGCCATGTGCACTCCTTATCCTGGCTGCCGCTGCGGCGATCCCTGGTAGCCGCCCGATTCGGCCGCGGCCGCCACCGGCCCGCGGCCGCGGCCGGCGACGGTGAGCAGGACGAAGCCGCAGACTCCGGACAGCAGCGAGCCGGCCAGTATTCCCAGCTTGGCCATGTCGAGCAGCTGCGCGTCGGCAAACGCCAGCTGGGCAATGAACAGCGACATCGTAAATCCGATTCCGGCCAGCAGCCCGATCCCGGCGAACTGGGTCCAGCTGACGCCGTAGGGGGCCGTCGCCAGGCCGCTGCGGATCGCCAGGAACGAACCCAGCAGGACCCCGGCCGGTTTGCCGACGAACAGGCCGAGCACGATCCCGAGCGGGATCCCGGCCAGGGCCATGTCGGGCGACAGGGTGAGGGCCACGCCGGCGTTGGCGAACGCGAACACCGGAACGATGAAGAACGTGCTCCAGGGGTGCAGCGCCGTTTCCAGCTTCTGCAGCGGGGGCTGTGATTCACCCACCACCCGCACGATCGCGCTTAGCGATGCCTGCTGATCGCGGCTGGTCATCACCGTCCGACCCATCTCGGTTTCGCGCTCGAACACCCCCAGCGCCTCGCGGGCCCCGGCCAGGAAGCTGTCCGGGCCGATCCTCACGCTGGAGGGAATGGTCATCGCCGCCAGCACGCCGGCGACGGTGGCGTGGACCCCGGAGAGCTGGACCGCGTACCACATCGGAACCGCCAGCAGGAGGTAGGCAAGACCTGACCGCACGTTCAGGAACCACAGCGCCCACATGCCGACCCAGAGCAGCGCCGCCCAGCCCAGCGCCGCCATGTTTATGTCGCCGGTGTAGAAGATCGCGATCACCAGCACCGCGCCCAGGTCGTCCACGATCGCCACCGCGACCAGGAAGACCTTCAGGGCGGCCGGGACGCGCCTTCCCAGCAGCGCCAACACGCCGATGGCGAATGCGATGTCGGTGGCCATCGGAATGCCCCAGCCCGAAGAGCCCACGCCGGTGGCGTTGAATCCGGCGTAGATCGAGGCCGGGATCAGCATTCCGCCAATCGCCGCCACGATCGGCAGCATCGCCCGCTTGGGGCTGCGGAGCTCGCCGGTTGTAAATTCCCGCTTAAGTTCCAGCCCCACGACGAAAAAGAAGATCGCCATCAGGGCGTCGTTCACCCAGAAGTGCAGGTCCTCTTTAAGGGCGAAGTCGCCGAAGGAGAGCCCGATCTTGATATGGAGGAGATCGAAGTAGGCCGCCGACCACTGCGAATTGGCCCAGATCAGGGCCACCACCGCCGCCAGCACCAGAACGATGCCGCCCGAGGCCTCCAGGTGGGCAAATCTCTGAACCGACCCGGCGACCCGTTCTATCGCCCCGGTCTGCGACTTCGGGTGCGGCGTGATCATCCGCAGCCACTTCACGGCGAGGCCTCCCGCCCAGCGCGCGACCGCGCTGGCAGAGCAGTGGCAGGGGTGGGGTGGATGGGCATGTCCGGCAATTTTTACCGACGCGGCGCGGGCCGCCATAATTTCAGGCGCACCCGCGCTTCTGTGGCCGCACCCCGAAAGGCCCCCTGACAGCATGCCGACAGCGGTACCCGAGACCCGGTTCGGGCCGCGCAAGCCGCCCTGGCTTAAAGTCCGCCTGCCGCTGCCGTCGGAGAGCGAACCGCTGCTCAAGACGGTGCGGCGCTACGGGCTGGAGACGGTCTGCCGCGAGGCCCGCTGTCCGAATGCGATGGACTGCCATGCCCGCGGGACGGCCACGTTCATGATCCTGGGGGCCGTCTGCACCCGCGCCTGCCGGTTCTGCGCGGTCACCTCGGGGCGCCCCGAACCGGTCGATCCGCTGGAGCCGGCCCGACTGGCCCTGGCGGTCCGCGAACTGGACCTGAAACACTGCGTGATCACCTCGGTCGACCGCGACGATCTGCCCGATTTCGGGGCCGGTCACTTTGCCGCCTGCATTGGGGCGGTGCGCAGCCAGTGCCCGGAAACGACGATCGAGGTTCTGACCCCGGACTTCCAGGGCGATCCCGATTCGATCGCCACCGTGGTGGCGGCCGCCCCCGATGTCTACAACCACAACCTGGAGACCGTACCGCGGCTCTCGCCGCGGATCCGCCCCAAGGCCATTTACGAGCAATCCCTGCAGCTGCTGGCCCGGGTCAAGCGCCTCGACCCCGGGATGACCACCAAGTCAGGGATCATGGTCGGGCTGGGCGAGCGCGACGACGAGGTCCGGCGGGTCATGGCCGACATGCGCCGCCACGATATCGACATCGTCACCATCGGGCAGTACCTGCGGCCATCGCCCAAACACGCCGCGGTGGAGCGCTACGTCCATCCGCGCGAGTTTGCGGCCTGGTCCCAACACGGCCGCGAACTCGGGTTCCGGCACGCCTTCTGCGGTCCGCTGGTGCGGAGTTCCTTCCACGCCGGTGAGGTGTACGAGCAGGCCGCGGCGGCCCCGCCCTAGGAAGCCCCGGCGGCGTCCTAGAACTCGAACTCACGCACCGGGCGCGGCCCGGGCCGGCCCAGCCTGACCGGGTCGGGCGGATCGAACGACTCGTCGGCGCCGCCCCCGGCCGTTTCGCCGACTCCCTTAAGGCCCGCGAGCTTCTGCGCACCCTCGATCGCCCTGGCATCGCCGCCGTAGTACTCGAACCAGGGCATGCCGGCCGCGGTGTACTCCTTGGCGGTCGGCGGCCGGGTGGGCGGGACCTGGCCGGTCAGGGCCATCCACTGGCTGGAATTGGCGATGCTGACGAAACAGCGGCTTGAGTGCCGCTGGTCCCAGGCATCGAGTCCGTAGGGGTCTTCGTAGATCTCCTGGCGCATCTTCCCGCCCGGCGCCAGGCCCATCGCCCCGACGGCGTCTTCGTCGGGGGGCATCGCGGCATACAGGACGGGCCCTTGCAAGGCCAGTGATTCGAAGCGCTCGCGTTTCATGGGATAGGCGATTACCTGCAGTCCGCCGTGATCGGCCCGGCCGGTGAGCTGCTCCTCGGCCGTGAAACCCTTTCCCAGCGGCATGGCGACGAACTGGCGGATCAGGCCTTTCTCGACGCAGTACCCGTCCAGCCAGGGCTGATCCGGGATGACCGCGTAGTCCTGCGGGTCGAGATTCAGGTGATTGACCCATTCATCGCCGGTCAGCGCGCAGACCTTGCCGGTGGCGATCTTGAGCGCGAACGGGTATTCGCCGGGCGAATCGAAGTTGATCCACATCGCCTCGGCCTGGTGCATCGGGGCTATCACCCCGCCGCGGCGGCGCCAGGGCTCCGGCAGCCGCGCGGCGTAGTCGTCGAGGTGCCGCAGCGGAAAGCGCGCAAGGCCCGGCGGCAGCGGATATTCGCGTCCGTCGTCGGGGATCCGCAGGGTGCGGATGAGCTCCACGGTGCAGACCGCGTCCGGGTGAACTTCGGGGAAGTCGAACCGCAGCCGGTCCTTATGCAGTGTGATCAATTTCTTTCCAATCAGGTGATTACCAGTCGCCGTCGCGCACCTCGCGCACCACGTGCAGGATCGCGTCATCGGGCGCCGCCTTCAGTTCCCGCAGAAGCTGGGCGAAAAGCTGTGGGCGGAGGCGAATGATCTCCTGCAGATCGGCCGAAACCTTGCCCGCCAGGGCCAGGTAGACGTCCGGGTCGATTCCCAGCTCGTCGGCCAGGCGCAGCGCCGTCGCCTCCGATGGCGGAGGCACGTCGCCGCGCTCGATCTTGCTCAGGTAGGCGGGTTCGATCCCGACCCGCTGGGCCACCTGGCGGAGCGAGAACCGTCGATCAGCGGTGCGCAACTGTTCGCGCCGGCTGCGGGTTGTGGTACCAAAGTGTGTCATATATAGTAAATAGTACACATAAAGGACCGCACGAGTCGAATTCAATCCGAAAAGTCCGACGCCGACAACATCCGGACAACCAAGACGCCGTGCAGACAGGGGAATGAAGATGACCGCTACCAGCCAATACCGGCCCACCGACCGGCCGCCGGGAGACCCCGTGACCAGCGCCCGCGCGGCGCTTGCCGATCTCAAGATCGGAGATCCGGACCACTTCGGCGGCCTGACCGTATTTCCGCTGGCCGCGCCCGGCCGGGGCAACGTCCAGTACCTGCTGCTTGAGGAGGGACTGCGCGCCGGCCTGGTCACCGTGCGCGAGGTGCACGAGAGCGGAAGCGTCCCCGATCTGGCGGTGGTGAACCGCTCGGACGCCCCGGTGCTGATCATCGACGGCGAGGAGCTGGTGGGCGCCAAGCAAAACCGGATTGCCAATCTGTCACTGCTGGTTCCGGCGCTCTGCACCACCATCATCCCGGTCTCGTGCGTGGAGGCCGGGCGCTGGGACCACAGCGGAAGCGACTTCTCCGTCACCGAGCGGGTGCAATTTAGCCGCGGGCGCGCCAGCAGGCTGCGCAGCGTCCATCACCAGATGCGGCTGTCGGGCGCCCGCCACTCCGACCAGGGCGCGGTCTGGGACGCAATCGAAGAGAAGGCCGACCGCATGAATGCCCATTCCCCGACTCGGGCAATGAGCGAGATCTACGAGCGGCACGGCAAGACCCTTGACGAGTACGTCGAGAACCTGGCGGCCGCTCGGGGCCAGAACGGGGCCCTGTTTGCAATCGGCGAGAACCATTTCGGTCTCGATTTCTTCGATCGGCCCGACGACTTCGCCCATTTCTTTCCCAAGCTCGTTCGCAGCTACGCCATCGACGCCATGGACCGCCCCGGAACCCGGGCCCCGGCGTCCGGTGAGGCGGCGCACGGGTTCCTGGGCCGCCTGCGCGAAGGAGCGTTCGACGCGCACCCGGCGGCGGCGCTGGGGCAGGACGTGGGAATCGTGGCCCGGGACGCGATCGCCGGAGCCCTGGTGGTTGATGGAACCACGGTGCACCTGACCGCTTTTTCTGATCGCGGTCAAGCCGAGGGGGCCGCCTCCGGCGACTTTCCCAGCCCCGCGCGACGCCGCGAGCAGCTCAGGCGCCGCCGGCGCGTCTGAGCGCGCGCAACGGCCGGCCATTCAGGGCGCGGCGACCGCGCGGGCGGGCCCGGCTTGATCCGTCGCGAATTGGACACCCGCCGCACCCTCCGGTCCGGCCGGGTTTGGCAGGTGCGTGGACCGGCTGTTGTCCTGTTACCCGCACCCGCCGGGTGAGGTTCGGGCGCCCGCCGGTCAGGTCCAGTGCCGGGGCAGGATCGGCGGGCCCGATCCAAGCTGCTCGGCGATCCAGCCATCGATCGCCACCCCGTCAAGGTAGTTCGAATCGACCGACTGGTAGCTGCTGGCCGGGCCGTCGACTGCCCTGATCAGCGGGGCCAGGGTCGCCTCGTCGCGGACCGAGCCGGGCGGACCGGCCACGATCAGGGTCGGTACGGATACCTGCGGAGCGAACCTGAGCAGGTCGAAATTGGCCAGGGTCAGGGCAACGCTGGCGCGCCGCCCCGGGAAGCGCCGCAGGTAGTCGTTGTACTCCTCGAGCGGATAGGCGCGGGTGCGTCGGCACCGCTCCAGAGGGTCGAAGAACAGCTCCGGGCTGCAGACCAGGCGGCTGGCCAGCCCGGTCAGCGCCACGGACTGCAGGGCCAGGTCATTGCCGACCGCCACCAGGCGATCGGGGTCCACTTCGGGCCGACCGGCCAGGAACTGGAGACCGCGGGCGGCGTCGGCCACGACATCGCGGAAGAGATAACGGCCGGGGCTTTCAATCCCGCAGGTCAGCAGACCGGGGAACATCGCCGCAAGCGGGCTATCGGCGGTGCGCTGTCCGCGATGCGCCAGTGCGAAAGTCGCAAAACGGGAGCGCACCTCGTTGGCGGTCCCCTGCGGGATGATTTCCTGGACGCTGCCGTAGGGCGGGGTCCAGTAGATCGTCGGAAAAGGGCCCTTGCCCTTGGGAACGCTCAGGTACCCGAACAGCCGGTAGGGCCCGACGCCGGTGAGGCGGATCCCGTAGAGGCGCGCAAATTCGGTCTCGCGCAGGGCGATTTCAGACTGTTCCGGCGCGGGGGGAGTTTCGGCAAGCCGTTCAAGCACGGTGCGCCAGTAGGGCTCGAAGCGGTCGCCGGGACCGGTCATCGCGGCCGGTTCGGTTCCAGGTGCGCGGCCAGGAACCGGGCCGCAATCTGGTCGTGTTCGTGCCGACCGGCGCTGTGCCCCTGGTCGGGATAGGCGTAGAGGTGTTTGTCACGGCTGGCGATTTCCCGAAAGACCGCGTAACCGGTCTCGGGCGGGCAGACGTTGTCACGCAGTCCGATGTTCATGATCAGCGGGCAGGTGACCTCGGGAGCAAAGTTGATGCAGTCGAAGTAGGCGAGCGTCTCCTCAACCTGGCGGCGCCGCTCCGGGTACAGCCGCAGGTAGTCGGAGATTTCCCGATAGGGGTAGCTGCTGGTCAATTCGGCCGCGTCCAGCATGCCGACCAGGAACGGAGCCCCGACCGAGGCGGCGCGGACCTGGGGACGGCGGGCCGCGGTGCAGAGCGAGAGCGCCCCGCCCTGGCTGGACCCGGCAACGCCGAGGCGCGAATCGTCCACTTCCGGGCGGGCGGCGAGGAAATCGATGCCGCGCCAAGCGTCGACGTAAAAGCCGCGGTAGGAGTAGGTGTTGCGGTCGACTATTCCATGGGTGAGCAGGCCCGGATAGCCGGGGTCGAACTGCGACCGCGATCGCAATTTGCCGCGCGGGGCAACGGCCAGGGCCGCGTATCCCAGACGCGCCCACTCCTTCGGAACGGCCGGATCGCTCTTGTATCCGGGCACCTTCAGCAAGCCCGGGAACGGCCCTGCGGAGTCTGCCGGCAGACAGTACCAGCCCGCCACCCTGACCCCGTCGATGCTGGTGTAGAAGGCCTGGAAGACGGTAACTTCCCCGTCCGAGCGCAGCCGGTCCCGCTCCAGGTGCGGGGCCAGCCCAATTTCGCGGGCCTGACCCTCCACGTCCTGCCAGAAGCGGCCAAAATCCGCCGGAAACTCGGTGCGGCAGGCGTAATCGGGGTCTACAAAGTGCGCCATGACCGCTGGCCTGCGACCCCTGGGTGATGTCGGATTCGGGCCATTGTACGTGGCTCCGGCGGCGCGTCGCCGGCACCGGGAAATCGCCCCGATGAGCTCAATCTCCAGAATTAAGCTTGAATGCACGGGGTCGCCGAGGCCCCGCGGATCCGAATCGGGCAAGCAGGAAAAGGCGATCCATGAGCGTAGATAACGCGGACATGCTCGGGATAACGCCGAGCCTGCGCGGCCGCGATCGACGCGCCCTCCCCGGACGCGATACCGTCCTGGGGTTGTACCACCGGATGATGTTGATCCGGCGCTTCGAGGAAGTCGCCGAAGACATGTTTCGGCAGGCGCGCATGCGCGGCGCGCTGCACTTCTATATAGGAGAGGAAGCTTCCGGGGTCGGGGTCTGCGCGGCCCTGCGCGACAGCGACTTTATCACCTCCACCCATCGCGGTCACGGCCACTGCATCGCCAAGGGCGGTCACGTGGACCGGATGATGGCCGAGCTGTTCGGCCGCTCGACCGGTTACTGCGGGGGCAAGGGCGGGTCGATGCACATCGCCGACCTGGATATTGGAATCCTGGGCGCCAACGGCATCGTCGGCGCCGGAATTCCGATCGCCGCCGGGGCCGGGCTGGGGTCCAAGCTGCGCGGCGAGGACGCGGTGACGGCCTGCTTCTTCGGGGACGGCGCCGGTCCGACCGGGGCCTTCCACGAGGGGGTCAACTTCGCCGCGGTGCAGAAACTGCCGGTCATATACGTCTGCGAGAACAACCAGTACGGGATGGCCACGCGGGCCGATCAGGCCAACGCCGGCCCCAGCATCGCCGGCCGCGGCGATGCCTACGGAATACCCGGGGTGGTGGTCGACGGCCAGGACGTGATCGCGGTCTACGAAGCGGCCTCCGAGGCGGTCGCGCGGGCCCGCGCCGGAGCCGGACCGACCCTGATCGAGTCGTTCACCTACCGTTACAAGGGCCACACCGTGCACGACATGGCCGGGTACCGCTCGCGCGAGGAACTCGATGAGTGGATGCAGCGCGATCCGATCTACCGCTTCCGCACCGAACTGACCGACTTTGCCGGCATTGCCGCCGAGGAGCTGGACGCGATCGACGCCGAGGTTGAGGCCGAGGTTGAGGGCGCGGTGGAATTTGCCGAGTCCAGTCCCTTCCCCGACGTGACGGCGATCGAAGAAGACGTATACGCGAGCTGATAACCCATGGCCATTGCACAACCAACCGCGGTCGAAGCCGGGCAATCCAGCGACCGCCAGATCTACTTCAATCAGGCCCTCAACGAGGCTCTCGACGAGGAGCTGGCCCGCGACGAACGGGTCTTCGTGCTCGGCGAGGAGATCGGGGTCTGGGGCGGCGCCTACAAGGTGACCGCCGACCTGCTTGACAAGTACGGTCCCGAACGCATCGTCGACACCCCGATTTCCGAGGCCCTAATCGCCGGGGCGGCGGTCGGGGCGGCGATCACCGGTTCGCGGCCGGTAGCCGAGTTCATGTACCAGGACTTCATGGGCATCGCCATGGACCAGATCGTGAACCAGGCGGCCAAGAACCGCTACATGTTCGGCGGCAAGGCCACCCTGCCGATCGTTTACCGGGCCTCGACCGGGGCCGGCGTGGGCAACGCCGCCCAGCACACCCAGAGCCTGGAGGCCTGGTTCACCCACGTGCCCGGCCTGAAGGTCGTCTCCCCCTCGAATCCATACGATGCCAAGGGGCTGCTCAAGTCGGCCATCCGCGACGATAACGTGGTCTGCTTCTTTGAACACAAGGCCCTGTACGGGAGCCGCGGACCGGTCCCGACCGGCGAGTACCTCATTCCGCTCGGCCAGGCCAAGGTGGTGCGCGGCGGCGACGCGGCGACCATCGTGACCTATTCGCGGCAGGTTAATTTCGCCCTCGAAGCGGCCGAGCAGTTGTCCGGCGAGGGGACCGAGGTCGAAGTAATCGACCTGCGCACCCTCTACCCGCTCGACGTCGAGACCGTCCTGGCCTCGGTGCGCAAGACCAACCGCGCGATGGTGGTCCACGAGGCGGTCCGCTTTGGCGGATTCGGCGGTGAAATCGCGGCCCAGATCGGCGAGCTCGCGTTCGACTACCTCGACGCGCCGGTCAAGCGGCTGGGCGCCAAGCACTCCCCGGTGCCGTTCTCGGAGACCTTGGAAATGGGGTCCTTCCCCAGCGTCGCCGACATCGCGGCCGGCGTGCGCGACCTGCTGCGGGGAGTCCTGATGGCAACGCCAATCCTGATGCCGCTGATGGGCATCACGATGGAGGAAGGCATCATCACCCGCTGGCTGGTCGACGAAGGCGCCAGCGTCGCCAAGGGCGACGCGGTATTGGAATTTGAGACCGACAAGATCAACGCCGAGGTCGAGGCCCCGGCCGACGGGACCCTGGCCGGAATAACCGCCGGCGCCGGCGAGGCGGTCAAGGTGCAGGGAGTCTGCGCCTGGGTGCTGGCCGAGGGCGAGTCGGTCCCCGACGGGCAGCCCGATGGGGCCCCCGCGGGTCCGCCCCAGGAGCCCGAAGCCCAACCGGAACCGGCAATCGCCGCCCCGGCCGCGCCGGCACGCCCCGGCGGCAGGGTGTTCGCATCGCCGCTGGCGCGCCGCCTGGCGCGCGAGGCTTCGCTTGAGCTGGCCCAGATCCGCGGCAGCGGACCGGGCGGGCGGATCGTCGCCAACGACGTCCGCGCCCACCTGCAGGCGGCGCCCGCGCCGGCCGCGCCCGCAGCCCCCCGTCCCGGTAGCCCCCGCACCCGGCCCGGCCGCGGTTCCCGCCGGCCTGCCCGGCCGGCGGCGCGTCATCGCCGAGCGCATGATGGCCAGCCTGAGCCAGTCGGCCCAGGTGACGCTCAATTCGGAATGCGACGCCGGCGAATTCGTCGCCCTGCGCGGCAAGCTGGCCGCCCAGTACGAGCCCGAGCTCGGGTTCCGCATCTCCTACAACGACCTGCTGGTTCGAATCTGCGCCCGCGTGCTGGTCGAGCAGCCCGGCATGCAGTCCCAGATCCGGGACGGCGAACTCTTCGAGCCGGAGAAGATCAACATCGGGCTGGCGGTGGACGCACCCGAAGGACTGGTCGTGCCGAACCTGAAAGACGTCGCCGGCACGCAGCTGCTGGACATCGCGCGCGGCTACCGCGAGCTCTTCGAAGGCGCCCGCGGCGGGACCCTGGGCCTGGACCAGGTCACCGGCGGGACGTTTACGATCAGCAATCTGGGCGCGATCGGGGTCGACACGTTCACCCCGGTCCTGAATCCTCCCGAGGCGGCGATCCTGGGCGTGGGGCGAATCGTCCGCAAGCCGGTCGTATCCGATTCCGGCGAACTGGTCGCCGGAACCCGGATTTCGCTCTCGCTCACATTCGATCACCGCCTCAACGACGGGGCCGCCGCGGCCCGTTTCCTCCAGCGCATCGGTCAGTACATCGAGCAGCCCTACCTGCTGATCTAGTCGCGGGCCCGTTCCCGGGTCCCGGATCGACTATCCGTCCGAACATAGACTTTGGCTACTTCGGCAAGCAGCACCGCCAGTTCCACCCCGCATGGGTTTTGGCAGCAGAGGAGCAGTGGAGATGGCATCCAAGGTTTGGACGATGGACCGGCGCAGCCTGTCCTCAAACACCGGTTACGTTCCCCAGACCCTCACCCTGTTCGAGGCGGCCGGGTTCGAGAAGCTGATCAAGCCCGGCGACGTGGTGGCGATCAAGCTGCACTGCGGGGAGTGGAACAACTCGGCCTACCTGCGGCCGGTCTACGCCCGGGCGGTGGCCGACGAGGTCAAGCGCCTCGGCGGGCGCCCGTTCGTCTGCGATACGACCACGATGACCTACGGGCCGAAAGCGTCCCGCGTCATCGCCCCGGACCTGATGATTACCGCCGATCGCAACGGCTACAACTCGTCCACCCTGGGCTGCCCGTTCCTCTCCGCCGACGGCTTCAACGGCACCGACGACGTGCGCATCCCGCTGCCCGAGGGCTACATCCTCAACGAGGCCTACGTTGCCAAGGCGATCGCCCTGGCCGACGTGATGATCGCGCTCACGCACTTCAAGGGCCACCCGATGGGGGTGATCGGCGGGGCGGTCAAGAACCTGGGGATCGGCTGCCAGTCCAAGCGCGGCAAGTACAACGTGCACATGGGCGGACACCCCGACTTCGGGTTCCCGGGCGTTGCCGAGTGGCACCCCGAAAACGTGACCGACGCCTTCAGGGAGATGGTCCCCGGGATCTGCATCCACGAGGCCTACTCGCGCCAGAACGGCCACGTCGAGTGGCACCCCGAGCGCTGCCGCAGCTGCCTGGGCTGTGCCGGAGCGCAGATGGTTTCCGGCGCCTGGACCAACACCGAGGACAACTACCGCGCGTTCAACGCCGCCTGCGCCGACGCCTGCCTGGCGGTCTCCAAGGCCCTCGACGGCAAGATCGCCTACCTGAACCTGGGGCTGGACGTATCGCCCAAGTGCGACTGCCTCGACCACGCCGACCTGCCGGTGACCCCGCACCTGGGGATCTTTGCCAGCTACGACCCGGTGGCGGTCGACACCGCCTGCCTGGACAAGGTCGTGGAGCTCCCCGGCATGCCGGGATCGGCGGCCGAGGACTTCGGCGTGGACGCGCCGGGTGAACGCAAGCTGGAAATGGCCGCCTCGATGATCCCCGGGTCCTCCGAGGAGACCCAGCTCAACACCGGCGTCAAGAACGGACTGGGCACCAAGGACTACGAACTGATCGAGGTCTTCGAATCCGACACCGACCGCTTCGGGTTCTACGACAACCGCCTGGTCGGCGAGCGCTACAAGACGATCTACGCCAAGGAAAACCCCTTCCCGGCCGACCGCCACGGCGGCACCGGTTTCGACCGCAAGCGCCGCTCCGAGATCGACCTGGACGAGGTCGCCGGACCGCGCGTTACGGTCCCGGCCGGACACTCCCACCACGGCCACTAGAAGGACGTAATCGATGATGGTTCCCAAGGGTGTCGAACACCTAACCGAAGCCGCCGAGATCGCCGGTCAGCTCGCCGAAGGGGCCGATGGCGATGAGGCGCGGGAACGGCTGACGGCCATGCAGGCGACTCTGCTCGCAGTCGCCGATTCGCCGCTGGCCAAGAGCGGGCTGGTCGTACCCATGACCGCCCCGGTCAACCGCGGCGCCAAGAAGCTGGCTTCGGTGGGGAACGGCGACGGGTTCGAGGCCGCGCTGGACTCGCTCGAGTCTTTGGTAGCCAACCTGGCCAAGAAGGCCGGCGGGGCGGGCAATATAGCCATCACCTGATCCGGTCCCGGCCGGTTTGCGATAGCGACCGGCCGGGGAACGACCGGAGCCGTGCGCTCAATTGCCGCGGTCCGGGCGCGCAGCGTAAGGTGCCGGCCGGAGCGGCCGGCGGCCCCTCAAAACACCGCATTTACACTGTGGCAAGCATGGTTGCGTGGAAGTCTTTGCCGTGGAAGTAAGCGGTGGGGCAAGGGAGCTTGCGAAGATGGCATCCAAGGTATGGACGATGGACCGGCGCAGCCTGTCCTCAAACACCGGTTACGTTCCCCAGACCCTCACCCTGTTCGAGGCGGCCGGGTTCGAGAAGCTGATCAAGCCCGGCGACGTGGTGGCGATCAAGCTGCACTGCGGGGAGTGGAACAACTCGGCCTACCTGCGGCCGGTCTACGCCCGGGCGGTGGCCGACGAGGTCAAGCGCCTCGGCGGGCGCCCGTTCGTCTGCGATACGACCACGATGACCTACGGGCCCGGTGCCTCTCGGGTGATTGCGCCGGATTTGATGACCACCGCCGAGCGCAACGGCTACAACTCGTCCACCCTGGGCTGCCCGTTCCTCTCCGCCGACGGCTTCAACGGCACCGACGACGTGCGCATCCCGCTGCCTGAGGGCTACATCCTCAACGAGGCCTACGTTGCCAAGGCGATCGCCCTGGCCGACGTGATGATCGCGCTCACGCACTTTAAGGGCCACCCGATGGGGGTGATCGGCGGGGCGGTCAAGAACCTGGGGATCGGCTGCCAGTCCAAGCGCGGCAAGTACAACGTGCACATGGGCGGACACCCCGACTTCGGGTTCCCGGGCGTAGTCGAGTGGCACCCCGAAAACGTGACCGACGCCTTCAGGGAAATGGTCCCCGGGATCTGCATCCACGAGGCCTACTCGCGCCAGAACGGCCACGTCGAGTGGCACCCCGAGCGCTGCCGCAGCTGCCTTGGCTGCTACGGCAACATGGCCACCGTCGGGGCCTGGACCAACACCGAGGACAACCTGCGCGCATTCAACGCCGCCTGCGCCGACGCCTGCCTGGCGGTCACAAAGGCCCTCGACGGCAGGATCGCCTACCTGAACCTGGGGCTGGACGTTTCGCCCCGGTGCGACTGCATGGACCACGCCGACCTGCCGGTGACCCCGCACCTGGGGATCTTCGCCGGCTACGATCCGGTCGCGATCGATGCCGCCTGCCTGGACAAGGTGATCGAGCTCCCCGGCATGCCCGGTTCCTCGGCCGAGGACTTCGGCGTCGACGCGCCGGGTGACCGCAAGCTGGAAATGGCCGCCTCGATGGTCCCCGGGTCCTCCGAGGAGACCCAGCTCAACACCGGCGTCAAGAACGGGCTGGGCACCAAGGACTATGAACTGATCGAAGTCCCCGAATCGGGTTCGGACCGCTTCGGTTTCTACGACAACCGCCTGGTGGGCATCCGCTACAAGTCGATCTACGCCAAGGAAAACCCCTTCCCGGCCGACCGTCACGGCGGTACCGGGTTCGACCGCAAGCGCCGCTCCGAGATCGATCTGGACGAGGTCGCCGGGCCGCGCGTGACCGAGCCGGCCGGACACGCCCACCACCACTAGCGATCTCCCCCAGCCGGGGCGAATGGCGGTGGCGCCCTCCAAGGGGGCAGATCAGCTCAGCGAGGCGGCCGCGGTTGCGACCGGCCTGGGCTGTCGGCATCCCGAATTGAAGGACCGATTCCGCAGCCTGGCGACGCGGTTGCATCGCCTGGCCGAATCCGATCTGGTCGGCAGCCCGATGGCCCTGCCGCTGACCGCCCCGATCCACCGCAACGCAATTAACCTGCAGGAAGCGGACGGCGAACGGTTCCTGCTGGGGATCCAGTCGTTGGAGGAACAAGTGGCCAATCTGCAAAGACGCGCCGGCGATTGGAGTCGCTCCCGAGGCATCTGACGGCCTTCCGCGGAAAGGTCGAACGCTATCTGGGGCGCCCGTCAATCGTTCCCAAGCCGCGCCGCGGCCGATTCGGGTGCGGCGACTATAATTGCGGGCTCTTTAGCAGCACTTACCCGTTTTTTCGGCTGAGAACATTGCGAGGGCAGAACCTTCGACAACTGAAGAGCAGCCGAATTGAGACATGACACGATGTCGATTCATGGCGAGTTATGTCTGCAGAGTTTCAGGACGTAAAAGCGCTTCATCTTATTGCTTGAAACCTTCTCGCTTGCGAGAAGTAATCACTGTGATGGAGAGTTTGATCCTGGCTCAGGATTAACGCTGGCGGCGTGCCTTATCAATGCGAGTCGAACGGTACGGACACTTCGGTGTCACGACCGTGGCGTCCGGGTGAGTAACACGTGGGTGATCTGCCTCTTTGTGGGGGATAACCCCGGGAAACCGGGGACAATACCGCATACGATCACCGGAATGCGTTCCGGTGATGAAAGATTTATCGCAGAGAGAGGAGCCCGCGGTCGATTAGCTTGTTGGCGGGGTAAAAGCCCACCAAGGCTGAGATCGATAGCTGGTCTGAGAGGATGAGCAGCCACACTGGGACTGAAACATGGTCCTGAGCCCTACGGGGTTTAGCATGAAGGAATCTTGCGCAATGGGGGAAACCCTGACGCAGCAACGCCGCGTGGACGATGAAGGCTCTTGGGTCGTAAAGTCCTTTTCCGAGTGATGATGATGACAGTAGCTCGGGAATAAGTCACGGCCAACTACGTGCCAGCAGCCGCGGCAATACGTAGGTGGCGAGCGTTATCCGGAATTACTGGGCGTAAAGCGCACGTAGGCGGACCGAAAGGTTGCCTGTGAAATCTCAGGGCCCAACCCTGAGGCGCCGGGCAAAACCATCGGTCTTGAGGCTGGGAGAGGGAAGCGGAACTTCCGGTGTAGTGGTGGAATGCGTAGATATCGGAAGGAACACCTGTGGCGAAGGCGGCTTCCTGGCCCAGAACTGACGCTAAGGTGCGAAGGCGTGGGGAGCAAACGGGATTAGGTACCCCGGTAGTCCACGCTGTAAACGATGGATGCTAGATGTTCAAGGTCTTGACCGTTGGGTGTCGTAGCTAACGCGTTAAGCATCCCGCCTGGGGACTACGGTCGCAAGACTAAAACTCAAAGGAATTGACGGGGGCCCGCACAAGCAGCGGAGCGTGTTGTTTAATTCGAGGCTACGCGAAGAACCTTACCAGGGTTTGACATGTTCCGGACAGCTTTGGAAACAAAGTCTTCCTTTAGGACCGGTTCACAGGTGTTGCATGGCTGTCGTCAGCTCGTGCCGTGAGGTGTTGGGTTAAGTCCCGCAACGAGCGCAACCCTCGTCGTTAGTTGTATTTCTCTAGCGAGACTGCCGAGAGAAACTCGGAGGAAGGTGGGGATGAGGTCAAGTCAGCATGACCCTTACGCCCTGGGCTACAAACACGCTACAATGGCCGATACAATGGGCAGCAAACCGGCGACGGTGAGCGAATCTCACAAAGTCGGCCCCAGTTCGGATTGCAGGCTGCAACTCGCCTGCATGAAGTTGGAGTTGCTAGTAACCGCAGGTCAGCATACTGCGGTGAATACGTTCCCGGGCCTTGTACACACCGCCCGTCATGCCATGGGAGTCTGCAACACCTAAAGACGGTGGGCTAACCTTCGGGATGCAGCTGTCTAAGGTGGGGTAGGCGACTGGGGCAAAGTCGTAACAAGGTAGCCGTACCGGAAGGTGCGGCTGGATCACCTCCTTTCTAAGGAGTGCCTGGCAGAAATGCCGGGTGATCCCAGTCAAGCGTCCTGGCTCTGCGCCAAAGACGTAACTTGCCAACGAAGCGCAATGAATTTGACGCCAATCGCCAAGTGTTTCTCGGCTGCTACTTCAGCTGTCGAAGGTTGATCTTTTCCCCAAGTGAATATGGATGCGCACGAGCCGGTCGGGTTGTCGCGCCACGCGTGAGGAAAGTCCGCACTCTGCAGGGCAGGATAGCGGGTAACGCCCGTCCGCCGAGAGGCGAGGACCAGTGGCACAGAGACTAATGCCGGGTAAAGCCGGAGTGAAAAGGCCAAACTCTATCCGGAGCAAGCCCAAGCCGGGACGATGACGTGGCCCGCCGAGTCCCAGGTAGGGTGCAAGGAACCGCCGGGTAACCGGTCGGTCAAGATAGATGGCAACCGATTACAGAATGCGGCTTATAGATCGGCTCGCTGACATCCGTATTCCGCGTGCGGGGTGGAGCAGTGGCAGCTCGTCGGGCTCATAACCCGGAGGTCGTCGGTTCGAATCCGACCCCCGCAACCATCAAGCAACGTCCCCTGAATCTGTTCCCGGAAAGACTGGGCCGTGTGCCGCTCGAGCGCCGAGCGAGAGCTTTTGCTTCACGGATTCCTTTCACCCTTACTCGGTCGAAGCTCACGTCTGCCAGTCGGGCACGTGAGTTTTTCCGCGCCTGCCCCTGATCGGTTTGAAACCAGCAGTCTGCGTTGGGTTTGTCAGGCGCAACCAGCTCGGACACGAGCGGCGAGTCGAACCGATCGACCGTTTCGACGGCACGCTCCGACGGAAAGAGAAACGCCATGGACCCGCGTATCAGCATCGTCACCCTCGGGGTATCCGATCTTGAGAAATCCACCCGGTTTTACCGGGACGGACTCGGTCTGCCGGTGCACGAGGCGGGCGGTCCGTCCATAACATTTTTCCTGCTCGGGGACGTGATGCTGGCGCTCTATCCACTGGAAGCACTGGCGGCAGATTCCGGCTCGGAACATCCCGTGAACATGGCGGAAGGTCCACACGCGTTTACGATCGCCCACAACGTGGCGACGCGGGCCGAAGTTGACAATGTCCTTCAAATGGCCGAGGCGGGCGGCGCCCGGATCGTCAAACCCGCGGCCCCGACATTCTGGGGCGGCTACTCGGGCTACTTCGCCGACCCGGACGGGTTCAGATGGGAGATCGCGACCGGATCCGGCCTGCCGGTAGACCCAAGCGCATAGATTGCCCAAGACCCTAAATCAGGGTACCGCAAAGGGCGCAGGCCATATTGTGATTGGCGTTAGCTGCCGATTTCACACTTCGACTTGCGGGGGTGTCCATTGTTCCAGGAGCTCGAATCCGGCGCGGATGCGCCCTTCACCAGCCTCAGCGCCCTGGTGGTTCCGCGACCAATCGGCTGGATATCGACTTTGAGCCGCGACGGGGTTGCCAATCTGGCCCCCTATTCCTTCTTCAACGGGGTAGGGTACAACCCACCGCAGGTGATGTTCGCGGCCACCGGCAATCACGACCACGGCGGGTTAAAGGACGCGGTGCGCGATGCGCGGGATTCCGGCGAGTTCGTCGTGAATCTGGCCACCTGGGAATTGCGCGAGCAGATGAGCGCATCATCGGTCCCGGCCCCGTCCGATGTCGACGAGTTCGAGTTCGCCGGCCTGGCCAAGGCGCCCGCGCGGCTGGTCAGTTGCCCCCGGGTCGCCGAGAGCCCGATTCACCTGGAATGCCGTTACCTTCGATCAATCGAATTGGACTGCAAAGACCCGGCCGAGACCAACGTGGTCGTATTTGGCCAGGTCGTCGGAGCCAACATTGAAGACTGGGTGCTCACCGACGGCAGGGTCGACTTTCTCAAGCTGCGTCCGATCGGCCGGCTCGGCTACATGGACTACGTCGAGGTCAACAACGCTTTCACCATGCAGCGGCCCAGCTGGGGCTGAACCGCCCCGGACTTAGCCGGACCGCCCTACGGCGTCCTCGGCCACGGCCACCCTGGCCCCTTCCGCAACATCCACCCAGCGCAGAACGATCGTGCCGGCGACGATGATCAGCAGGATTGAAGTCACCGCCACCCGGGTGTCGAACGCGGCGGTGGCGGCGATATAGATCGTCGGTCCGAACACCGCCGAGGCGCGCGACATGAATCCAAAGAAGGAAAAGAACTCGCCGCTGCGCGAGTGCGGCGTAATCTGCGAAAAAAGGCTCCGCGCGAGGGCCTGGCTGCCCCCGATAACGCTGCCCACCAGGACTCCCAGAATCAGCCACTGATAGCCGGCGTCAAGCCCCAGCCGGCTCCAGACCAGGTCGCGCATCAGGAGCGGCCAGAAGTCGACCGGGCCGGCGCCGATCGCCGAAGGGTGCCGGGCGCCGATTTCGGCCGACCCGTCAAGCGGGCCGCCATCTACCGAAATCGCGTATTCGTAGTCGGCCAGGTCGCCGGCCTGGCGCAGGATCGACTGCAGCATATCCGGCGTCAGCGTCGAGCCCTCCAGCAGATCGGCCGGGGTCAGCACCTCCGCACCGGCGCCGGGATCACCGGATTCGGCGGCGACCGCCACCGCGTAGCTCCCCTCGGCGGCCCGGTATTGGATCTGGACTTCGAAATCTTGATGGGATTCGGGCTCCAGGGGCGCGACCGATACGCCGAAAAGGACTATCACGATCCAGCCGATCAATGCGACCGTCAGCGCCGTTTTGGTCGTGAGCCGTTCGGCCAGCCAGCCAAAGAAAAGCGCGCCGGGGATTGCGATGAACTGGATGATCACGATCGTCCCCATGTTGAAGGCAAGGGGAATGCGCAGCGTATCGGCGGCGAATGCTCCGGCGATGGAGATGATCGTCTGCAGACCGTCGTTAAAGAGCACGAACGACCCCAGGAAAATCAGGACGACCCGAAACCTGCGCAGCTCGCCGAAGGTCTGCCGCAGCTCCCGGAAAGCGACCACCACCGGGTTGGGGCCGGCCCGCGCGACGCTGCGAACCAGCGGCGGTTCGGGAAGCGTTTTGAACGTCCAGAGCGACCAACCGAACCACCACAGGCCCACCGTGGCGATCGCAATCCGGGTGGCCAGATCGGCAAGATCGGTGTCCTGGGTGGCCAGTATGAGCGCCAGGTGCGCCAGCAGCATCAGCCCGCCGCCGGCATACCCGAACGCGTAACCGCGGCTCGATATGGCGTCGGCCAGATGGCGCGGCGCCAGGTGGGGCAGGAACGCGTTGTAGAACACCTGGCTGCCGGCAAATCCGATGTTGGCCAGCGTGAAGGCACCTATCAGCCAGGCCCAGGGCTGGCCGACGTAGGCGCAGAAGAATGCCAGCATCGTAAACAGCGATCCGACTCCGGTGTAAGTCCAGAGCAGCAGGCGCTTGATCGGTATCCGGTCGGAGAGGACTCCCAGCGCCGGGCTCGATACGAGTACGATCGCGGTCGAGACCGCCACCGCCAGACCCCAGACCGAACTTCCGGTGAAGGTGATCCCCAGGAACGAGACGCTGGATCCGAGCGATTCGCGAAAGAGAAATACGAAATAGACCGGGAAAATCGCCACCAGCCCGCTGGTGGCGAACGCCGAGTTTGCCCAGTCGTACATACACCAGCCGCGAATGGCGCGGCGTGCGGCAACGGACAGATCGGCGATCGCGACCCGGGATTGGGCAGCGGCAGCCGGTCCGTCGGCAGTCATGCCCAGCTCAGAACTCCCGCAAGCAAATCTGGCACCATGGCCCCTGCGCTGTTAAGTTACGCCGAGTGCGGCGAAATCTCTGACCCCGCATTAAACGCTGACTGCGGCCACGCCCCGCAAGCAGATCGCGGGATTCGGGCGCGGGCTTGGCAGGAGGACTTCACTTTGGAACCGACTTCGAATCCGATTCGCGCCTCCGGCGAATCCGATGTCGCATCCGCGCGGCCGCTGGTATCGTGGCCGCCGATTGCCGGCTCAATCCGCAGTTTGTTTCGTCATTCGGCTGGCATGCCGAGTTTTGCCGGGCAACCGCTATCGGTTGAATGCACCGATTGCAGTGACAATTCCACGCCCCATATGGGGTATAAGCGTTAGTGGATAATCTTGTTACTTTTGACCCACGCGGAGAGCAATTCGGCACCGCAGAACGGTTGCTGCAATCTACTCGAGAAGCCCGAAATTTAGGCGGCTTCCAGAATCTTCCGCTGGTCGATGGGGGCGCAATAGTGCGCTGCGGCACGCGGAAGGGCCAAGGATGACCAACGGATTCGGAACCACACTGGAATTTGCATCCGAATCCGAATCAGTCGCTGCCGGCGACGGCGACCCGCGCGAACGCTCCGAAGGCGCCTGGGACCTCAGCCAGCGCATCGACCCGGCCAACAAGCGCCTGCTCAATTGCCAACGCGTTGACGTCAACCAGCTGATTCCGCTCAAATATCACTGGGCCTGGGAGCATTATGTCAACGGTTGCGCCAATCACTGGATGCCCACCGAGGTCCCGATGCAGCGCGACATCGAACTGTGGCGCTCGGATCGTTTAAGTGACGCCGAACGTCTTGTAATCAAGCGCAATCTCGGGTTTTTCAGTACCGGCGAGTCCCTGGTCGGCAACAACATCGTGCTTTCGATCTTCAAGCACATCACCAATTCCGAAGCGCGCCAGTACCTGCTGCGCCAGGCGTTCGAAGAAGCCCTGCACACCCATTCGTTCGTGTATATCGTTGACTCGCTCGGACTCGATTCGCGCGAAGTCTTCAACATGTATCACGAGGTCGATTCGATCGAGGGCAAAGACGACTTCGTGATGAGCCTTACCAAGGACGTGCTGGACCCGGAATTTAGCACCGAATCCATTGCCGGAATCCAGCGTTTCATCAAGAACCTGGTCGGGTTCTACGTGGTGATGGAAGGAATCTTCTTCTACTCAGGATTCGTGATGATCCTGTCCTTTCACCGCCGCAACCAGATGACCGGGATCGGTGAGCAGTTCCAGTACATCATGCGCGATGAGACGATCCATCTCAATTTCGGCATCGACTTGATCAATACGATCCACGAAGAGAACCCCGAGGCTTGGACCCCCGAGCTCGAGCGCGAGATCATCGACCTGGTCAAAGAGGCCTGCGAATACGAGGTGGCCTACGCCCGCGACTGCCTGCCGACCGGCGTGCTGGGTCTCAATGCCGAACTTTTCCGCGATTACGTCCAGCACATCGCCGACCGCCGGCTCGAGCGCATCGGACTGCCGGCGCAGTTCGGGTCCAAGAACCCCTTCCCGTGGATGAGCGAGGTCGTCGACATACCCAAAGAGAAGAACTTTTTCGAAACCCGGGTGACCGAATACTCGAGCGCCGGAACGCTTTCCTGGGACTAGTCCGGCGGGGCGCGGCCGGGACCCGATCAGTGGCCGCGGGTGTATATTCGACTAAATAGGTTGTGGGGAAGTTGGAGGAACCCGATGCGGAGGCTACACGCTCTGCTGCATCGCTGGCAAGTCGACCGTACGGGGCCTCTTGGCGGGGTCTCCCCCTGAGGGGCATCAACAATCGAATAGAGCAGGGGCTTTTGACCTAGGTCAAAAGCCCCTGTGCCTTTATGGGGCACTCGCCATAGACTTTCCGATCAGGATTCGTTCCGCGGTCGAACCAGACTTGGAGACCCCATGGACCTTGGCATTTTTTCGATGCCGCTGCATCCGCCCGAGAAACCGCTGGCGCAGGGGTTCGAGGAGGACCTTGCCTGGTTCGCAGAGCTCGAGGAGAAAGGATTCTCCGAGCTCTGGGCCGGCGAGCACATCACCAGCCAGTGGGAGAACTACCCGGCCGGCGACCTCTTCCTGGCCGCGCTGGCGCGCGAAACCACGACCATGCGCCTGGGGACCGGTGTTTCGCTGCTGCCGCTGCACAACCCCGGGATGGTCGCGCTGCGGATTGCGTTCCTTGACCACCTGTCCGGCGGGCGGGTGAATTTCGGGGTCGGCCCGGGCGGCCTGACCACCGACCGGCCGTTTCTGAACGTCGACGTCGAAAGACCCGAATACATCGACCGCTTCCGCGAATCGCTGGACATGATCGTAAAAATCTGGACCAGCGAGGCGCCCTACAAGCTGGAGGGCAAATACTGGCAGGTTCACCTGCCCAACATCGAGCGCCACATCGGGCTGGGCTGGGCGATGCCGCCGCTGCAAAAGCCCCATCCGCCGATCATGATTCCGGGCGTCTCCTACCGCTCCTCGAGCATCCAGATGGCCGGCAAGCTGGGCTGGCGCTGTCTCTCGACCAACTTCCTGCCCAACCAGGACCTGGACGGCCAGTGGGAGGCCTACTCGGAGGGTGCGCGTTCAGCCGGGCGCGATCCCGATCCCAATCTTTGGGGAATCACCCGCGACGTCTTCGTTGCCGACACCGACGCCGAGGCCGAGCGCTTCATGCTCGAATGCGGCCCGGCGGCCGCTTACGAGCGCTACATGTTCGACCTGACCAAGGGGTCGAACAACTTCGTGCACTTCAAGGGTTCCGACCCCGACCGGCCGGACTCGGACATCACCGCCAAATTTCTGTTCGACAACACCTGGATCGCCGGCAGCCCGCAGACGGTGGCCGAAAAGATCAATTCGATCCGCGATCGCACCGCTCCCTTCGGTCAGCTGGTCATGATCGCCCACGACATCGGCGACTTTGCGCCTTGGCGGCATTCAATCGACCTGCTCACCAACCAGGTCATGCCCCTGATCAATAACTGAAACCCGGGCGCGCCGCTAAACCGCGAACCTGGCGACCACGCTCTCATCGACCGCAATGCCCAGGCCGGGGCCCTGGGGGACCGGCACGCAGCCGTCGGAATCAGTCAGCAGCGGCTCGCGCATCACTCCGAACATCTGCTGGTAGGACTCGATCGTGCGCCAGGGCGGATCGATGATGTACTCGACCCAGGGACTGTTCGGGACGCTGGCCTGCAGATGCAGGTGCGCGGCCAGGGCGATTCCGTTGGCCCCGTGGTGGGGAATGAAAAGCTTGCCGGCCCGTTCGCAGGCCGCCGCCAGCTTGCGAAGCTGCCAGACTCCCTCGCAGGTGGCCGCATCGGGCTGGATGATGTCGTAGGCACCGGCGTCCAGCATCCAGTAGAACTCGTGTAGTCCGGCGTTGCCCTCGCCGCCGGCGATCTTGAGTTCGACCGCATCCGTCAGCCGGGCGATCGCCTGCAGGTCGTAGCGGGGCAGCGGTTCCTCGAGCCAGTAGACCCCCAGCTGCTCGTAGGCCCGCGCGGTGGCCAGGGCCCGCTCGTAGTCCCACACGATCGGGTCGCCGGGGTGCTTGATCGGCCCCGAGGCAGCGCCGGCCTGGTTGGCGTCGACCATGATTTCCATCCGGTCGCCGACCGCGGCGCGGACTTTTTCGACCATTTCGACGTCTTCGGAGATGCTGGGCGCGTGCGCGCGCAGCTTGATCGCCCGATAACCGCGTTCCAGCAGCGCCAGGGCGTCATCGGCCCGCTCGGCCGGGGACTTGGCGGCCACGATCGAGGCGTAGGCTGGGATCCTGTCGACATAGTGGCCCCAGAGCTTTGCCAGCGGCTGGCCGGCGGCCTTGCCGACCAGGTCGCAGAGCGCCATTTCAACAATCCAGGCGCCCTTGGCGTAGCGGGTTATGCGGGCGTGGCGCTCGAACGCGAAGGCGTCTTCGCCGATAAGGTGCGCGGCCGCCAGGCGGTTGATGTCGTCGGCCTGGTCAAATCCGCTCGCCCCCCAGCCGATAAGCCCCGAATCGGACTGGATCCGCACCACCGTCACGTCGCGGTCGTTGCGGATCACGCCCGGTTCCCAGGCCGCCTCGAAGGGCAGCGGGTAGGGAACTTTCAGCAGGGTGGCATTTACGCTTTCGATCTTCATCCGGGGAAAGCCTGGAGTGCTGCAAACAGGGCGTTGCCTTAATCACAAAATTAAACGATCGACGATTCTTCCGACCGATTGCGCAGACCAACGGGGAGCGGGCAATGCAGCAGGGCAGGGACGTGGTCCTGGACACCACCGGCAGTTCAAACGCACGGCTTCGGCCGGTGCCGATCTCGGCCGTCCGGGTTGATGAGACAGGGTTCTGGCATCACTGGCGCGAAGTGGTCCGCGACACCTCGCTGGAACGCCAGTTCAGGCACTGCGAGGAGACCGGCCGGCTCGATAATTTCCGCCGCGCCTCGGGTCGCAAAGAGGTGCCCGAATACTCGGGCCTGTACTTCAACGATTCCGACGTCTACAAGCTGCTGGAGGCGGCCAGCTTCGGTCTGATCGAGGGTGTCTCGGACTCGGTCCAAAGCTGGATCGACCTGGCCATCGACGAGGTCGGCGCCGCCCAGCGCGACGACGGATACATCAATTCCTACTTCACGTTCGAGCGCGAGGACAAGCGCTACCAGGACCTGTGCAACCAGCACGAGCTCTACTGCATGGGCCACCTGATCCAGGCCGGTATCGCGCACCGCCGCGCTTCCGGATCCAGCGCCCTGTTCGACATCGTCGTGCGGGCCGCCGATCACATCTGCGAAACGTTCGGGTACGGCCGCCTTGAGTTGACCGACGGCCACCAGGAGATCGAACTGGCCCTGGTCGAGCTGTACCGGGAAACCGGCAACCGGGCCTACCTGGACCAGGCCCTCTTTTTCCTGGAAATGCGCGGCCAGCCCGAGACGCGCCTCAACGGCGAACCGCGTTTCCGCGATCCCCACTACTACCAGGACCACCTGCCGGTGCGCGAGCAGCACGAGGCCTGGGGGCACGCCGTGCGCATGATGTACCAGGCCAGCGGAATGGCCGACATCGTCCTCGAGCGCGAGGACCCGGCCATGCAGGCGGCCGCGTTCAAGCTCTGGGAGAGCGCCTACGGGCGCAAGGCCTACGTCACCGGCGCGCTCGGTGCGCGCTTTGAGGGCGAGGCCTTCGGGGCCGATTTCGAACTCCCCAACGAGCGCGCCTACGCCGAGACCTGCGCGGCAATCGGCGGAGTTTTCTTCAGCTTCAGGCTGCTCTGCCTGACCGGCGACGCCCGCTACGCCGACGCGATCGAGACCCAGCTTTACAACTCCATCATCTCGGGTCTATCGCACGACGGGACCGGCTACTTCTACATGAACCCGCTGGCCGCGCGCGGCCACTATCACCGCGACGAGTGGTTCACGTGCTCCTGCTGCCCGCCCAACGTGGCCCGGCTCCTGCTCTCGCTGCCCGGATACTGCTACTCGACTTCCAACGAGGGGCTGTGGCTGCACCAGTACATCGCCGGCTCGGTCAGCGCGGGCGGCTTCGAACTTCAAGTCGATACCGCCTATCCCTGGCAGGGGCAGATCCAGATCGCAATCGGGCAGGCCCCGGCCGGCCCGGCCTGCCTGCGGGTCCGCATCCCGTCCTGGGCAGACGGGGCCAGCGCCATGATCTCCGGCCAGGAGCTGGATGTCCGGCCCGGCGAATACCTGGTCGTGGAACGGCAGTTCAACGCCGGCGAAGTGCTGAACATCTACCTGCCGATGCCGGTGCGGTCGGTCTACTCCAACTCCCGGATCACCGGTAACGCCGGCCGGGTGGCGATCGCCCGCGGGCCGCTGATCTACTGCGTCGAGGTCCCCAACCGGGCCTCGGGCCACGCCTACGACCTGGCCCTGAAGGCCGACTTCAATCCGCGTGTCTCCCACGATCCCGATCTGGTCGGCGGGGCGACCGTGATCAGGGCCGACGGGGCCGAGTTGGAACCGGGGCCAGACGCCGATTTTTCGCTCTATTCGGAAGCCGTGCCGGACCGCCGGTCGCTCGGCGATGCCGAACTGGTCGCTATCCCCTACTTTTCCTGGGGCAACCGCGAGCCCAGTTCAATGCAGGTCTGGATCCCGCAGCTTCAGAACGGCTTGTAGACCATCAGGTAGGCGATCACCAGCAGGGTGATCATCTGGCCCAGGCCGATGTAGCGAATCAGCGGGCGCCGGATCCTGGTCAGCAGTTCGGGGCCGGGCCGGGGCTCCTCGGCGAGGGCTTCGCGGATCTGGCGAAAGTGCGGATAGATCACGAAGAGGTTCAAGCCGATCAGGGCCAGCGACGCCAGCAGCGAAATCAGCAGCCAGCCCTCGGTGAACGTGTTCCAGCGCCCGGCCTCGGCGGCGGCGAATCCGAAGACCACGGTCAGGATGCCCGATGGAATCGTCACGATCCGCACGTTGCGTTCCAGGGCCCCGATCACCGGCTCGAGGTGACCGCTGGCGGCGAGCCGGCCAACCAGTGGCCGCAGCGCCATCGAGGCGCCCAGTCCGGCGAACAGACTGAGGGCGAAAAGGATGTGCAGGAAACGCAGCGGTTCGTACATGTCGGGGTCAGCTCTTTACGTGGCGCAGACCGGGCAAAATTGAGTCAATTCTCCCCAGCAGCGGCCGTCAGGCGCCCGAAAGAGCCCTTCCATGCTCGCCCAATCCCAAATCGACGAATACCGTGAACGCGGATTCATATCCGTGCCCAACGTTCTTTCCCCGCAAGTCCTGGAGGAACTGCGCGACGAGGTCGCCCGCTTCGTCGAGAAATCGCGGACGGTGAGCGAGAACGACGCCGTCTTCGATCTCGAGCCCAGCCACACCCCCGATAACCCGCGCCTGCGGCGGCTCAAGAACCCGGCCCAGGTCTCGGAGGTGTTCGACCGCGTAATGCGCTCGGGCGCCTTGCTCGACCTGGCCGACCCGCTCCTGGGCTACAACGGCATCCGCTACCGCAACGACAAGCTCAATCTCAAGATCGCCGAAGTCGGCAGCCCGGTCGAATGGCACCAGGACTATGCCTTCTACCCGCATTCGAACGACGACGTCCTGGCCATCGGGGTCTGCCTGGACGACTGCACGCTCGAGAACGGCTGCCTGCGCTGCATTCCCGGCAGTCACCGCCTCCCGGTCCTCGACCACCATGCCGGCGGCGCGTTCGCCGGGGCGGTCAAGGCCTCCGATGGCGAACTCGACCTTGGCCAGGCCGAGCCGCTGGTGCTCAAGGCCGGCAGCGTTTCGATCCACCACGCCCGCACCCTGCACGGTTCCGAGCCCAACACATCAAACCTCCCGCGCCGCCTATGGCTCATCGAATTGACCGCCGCCGACGCCTGGCCGCTGATGGGAATGCCCGACATCGCCAAGTTCAAGAGCTGGCTGCTCAGGGGCCAGGAGCCGCCAATGATGCGCTGCTCCGACCACGTGGTGCGGATCCCCCTGCCCCAGCCCGCCACGGTGGGGTCGATCTACGAAGTCCAGCGCCAGGCGAAGGAAACCGTCTATCGCTAGGCGGCGGCGGAACCGTCGGCGGCGGGCCGGGAATCCGCAGCCCGAACCAAGCGGGTTCATCCCCAAGACCGAACGCGAGCTGGCGGCCATGCGGCGTTCCGGCCAGATCCTGGGCTCAGCGCTCGAGGAGGTCCAGGCCGCCATCGGCCCCGGAATAACCGGCCTGGAACTGGACTCGCTGGTGACCGCGGTGATCCGCGGCGCCGGCGCCGAGCCCAGTTTCCTTGGGTACGCGCCCTACGGGCCCGACAATCCGTTCCCGGGCGCCATCTGCTATTCGGTAAACGAGATGGTCGTGCACGGCATACCGGACGATCGCGCGCTGGCGGTCGGTGACGTGGTCACGGTCGACGTCGGCGTCGACTACCAGGGCCTGAAGACCGACGCCGCCTGGACCTGGGCGGTGGGCGAGGTTCCGGCAGAAATTGCCAATCTGCTCGACGCCACCCGCAAGGCGCTTGACGAGGCGATCGCGATCTGCGGCCCCGGGACCAGCGTTGAGGCGATTTCGCGCCGGGTCGAAAAGACCGTGCGCGGCGCCGGCTTCGCGCCGGTGGTCGCCCTGGGCGGGCACGGGGTGGGGCACCAGATCTGGGAGCCCCCGCACATCCCCAACCGGGCCGCCGGGGCCCCGCGCGCATTCCTTGACGAAAGCGCCACGTTCTGCATCGAGCCGATCGTTTCGGCCGGTTCCGACCAGTGCCGAACCGCCCCCGACGGCTGGGGCGTCTACACCGCCGACGGCAGCTGGGCGGCGCACTTCGAGCACACCCTTGCACTGACCGCGGACGGGCTGGAAATACTCACCCAGTTCCGCGCCATACCCTGAACCACCAAAGGTAACCGCCCCAATGGCCATCAGCGTGACCTTCATCGGAGCCGGCAGCCTGGGATTCACGCGCCGCCTTATCCGCGACATGCTCTGCGTCGCCGAACTGGCCGACACCCGCTTCGTGCTGCACGACATCGACCCCGGGGCGCTGGACCGGGTCAGCCGGATCTGCCGGCGCGAGATCGAGCTCAGCGACCTGCCGGCCACGATCGAAACCGAACTCGACCGGCCGACCGCGCTCAAAAGCGCCGATTACGTGATCAACTGCGCCCGCATCGGCGGCCTTGAGGCCTTTGCCTCGGATATCGAGATTCCGCTGCGCTACGGCGTCGATCAATGCGTCGGTGATACCATCTGCGCCGGCGGGATCATGTACGGCCAGCGCTCGATCCCCAAGATGCTCGAGTTCTGCCACGACGTGGTCGCCCACGCCAGGCCCGGCGCGCTGTTGCTCAATTACGCCAACCCCATGGCAATGAACACCTGGGCCGCGCTCGACTACTCGGACGCGGACGTGGTCGGCCTCTGCCACGGCGTGCAGGGCGGGCACCGGCTGATCGCCAGGGCCCTGGGCGCCGAATCGATGGCCGAGGTCGAAATCGTGGCCGCCGGCATCAATCATCAGACCTGGTACCTGAGCATCGTCCACCGCGGGCGCGAGATCGAAGCCGACGAGCTGCTGGCGGCGATGCGCGCCGATCCCGAAATCGCGCGGCGCGAGCCGGTGCGGCTGGACGTGCTGGAGCGCTTCGGCTACTTCTCTACCGAGTCCAACGGGCACCTGTCCGAATACCTTCCCTGGTACCGAAAGCGCAGCGCCGAAATCGCGGGCTGGATCGACCGTGAACGCTGGATCGACGGACGCACGGGCGGGTACCTTGAGTACTGCCGCGAGCGCAACCGCACGTTCGCCGCCGACTATGAGCGCCAGCTGGCCGCGGCCAGCCCGATAAAGGCAACCGAGCGCTCCGACGAGCACGGCTCGCACATCATCGAAGCGATCGAGACCGGGCGGCCCTACCGGGGGCATTTCAATGTCCGCAACGACGGCGCGATCCCGAACCTGCCGCCCGACTGCGTGGTCGAGGTGCCCGGCTACGTCGACAGGCACGGGATAAACGTCGGACAGCTCAACGATCTGCCGCTGGCCTGTGCGGCGACCTGCCAGGCATCGATCGACGTGCAGCGGATGGCCAAGGAGGCCGCCGTCAGCGGCGACCGCGAGCTGCTGCGCCTGGCAATGCTGCACGACCCCCTGGTGGGGGCGGTCTGCTCACCGGGCGAAGTCTGGTCGATGACCGAGGAGCTGCTGGCCGCCCAGGCGCACTGGCTGCCGCAGTACGAATCGGCCGCCTGACCACGCCGTGGAGCGGTTAACGCCCGGGGGTATAAACGGTGCGGCGCAGGGCGACGCCGGAAGACCGGGCGCCTGATCGCCCGGCCCGAGTTGGACCACTAGCAGGGTCTTGCCCATTGCACGCAAATCTCCACGTATCCGACCACCCGGTCGTTGGCGACAAACTATGCGAGCTGCGCGACGCCGCCACCCCGCCGGTGCAGTTTCGCGGCGTGGTCGGCGACCTTACCCGGCTGCTTTTCTACGAAGCGACCGCGGATCTGGCCACCGAACCGGTCGACGTGAAGGCGCCGCTCGGGATTGCCCGCGGAAGGCGCCTGCGCGGGCCGATAGCCCTGGCCCCGGTAATGCGGGCCGGGCTCGGGATGGCCGAAGCCCTGACCCGGATGCTGCCCGACACCGTCGTCTGGCACATCGGCCTCCGCCGCGACGAGGAGACCCTGAATCCGATCGAGTACTACGACGCCGAAGCCGGCATCACGCAGGTGCAAACCTGCCTTTTGCTGGACCCCATGCTGGCGACCGGCGGGACCGCGGCGGCGGCCTGCCGGCTGCTGAAACGCCGCGGGCTGGCCAGCATCCGCTACGTGGGCCTGATTGCGGCCCCGGAGGGCGTGACGCGCCTGCGCGACGAACACCCCGACGTGCCGGTATTCGTGGCCGCGCTAGATGACGGATTGGATGAGCGGGGATTCATCGTGCCTGGTCTCGGTGACGCCGGTGACCGGCAATTTGGCACCGGGTGATAGCTGACGCTCCCGGTCCGTGGAACTCCCTGCGTGGATTCGCGAACCCACGGATCAGTTCAGGCATCGCCCCATTTCAATGCTCATGGGCCAAGGGAGCGAGCCAAATGGCCAAATTCCGTTCTTTCCGCGCACATATTTTTTCCGCGGCCCGCCAATCGCAGGTTGGGGTCACCTTTCACGAACACAACATAGATCGGCGATTGAACACGGCGCCGAGCCGACAAGCGTGACCTGCACTACGAGATTCGTGTCGATGTCGCATACTTGGTGCCCGTTGGAGACCCCGAACCGGAATGTCTGCGGCAATCGGATTGAAATCGAGCCTGCAGTGAATTGGTTGATATTGAAATGATGCTCAGGCTGTTTACCGACGACGAATTGCAAGACCTGCGCTCAATGCCTAAACGCGTCACCAATCCTGGAGCTCGTTGGATTGTGAAGCCGGGACACCGGCAACGCAATTACAAAGCGGTGGGCGGCTCGGACACGCCGGCGAGGTTCACGATTTATGTGCGCGAAAACCTCGAGGACAGTCAAGATTTCTCATGCGGGATAGTTTTCAAGCCGCACAGCGGCCCGGGATTAACCTTGGCACGTTACAACGGCCCCAGCCATCGACATGGAAAAATTGCCTACAAGCCCCACGTTCATACTGCGACCGCCGAAGCCATCGCGGCCGGTAGGAAGCCAGAATCGGAGGCGGTTGAGCGCAATGACTACTCGACGGTTAGCGGGGCATTGCGAAATTTGTTGATCGACTTCAATTTGAGTGGCTTGCAGATCCCTGATCCCGACCAGGGAACCCTGATATGACGATCGATGTGGCGAGTCTTGAGCGTTCGCTTTGCGAGCAGTTATGCAAAGCGGTCAGTATCGACAAGCGCCCGGACGGACAAATGCTGATTCGAACAGAATTCGCGTTCCCTGACGGAGACAGCTTCCCCTTCCACCTGTCCGAGAACGCACATGGTGGAGTTCGATTGTCCGATCTTGGTCACACCCTCATGCACATCAGTTACGACCATGAAATTGATGCGTTCTTGCAAGGAACCCGCGGGATGCTTCTCGAACGAATCCTCGCCGAGGGAAAAGTATGCCGAGACGGCGGGTCCCTTTACCTGGACACGACCGTGGTAAGGCTGCCAGAGGCAATATTCGGGCTGGGCCAAACCTTGACGAGGGTCTACGACCTCACGCTCCTGTCACGCACAAACGTCGGCTCGACGTTTTATGACGATTTGGCGGATTGCCTGTTCAGCCTGATCGATGAAGCAAAGCTGGAGCCCGACTTTGAGCCCGACGTACCCAATGGAGAGGCCTACCCGGTCGACTATCGTATCGACGGCGAAAGCGGGACACCGCTGTTCATCTACGGTGTCCCAAACCGGGACAAGGCTCGCTTGACAACAATCATGCTAGGCCATTTCCATCGGCACGAGTTGGAGTTCGAATCGATCATCATTTTCGAAAATCAGGCTGAGATTCCCCGTATAGACCTCGCCCGGCTATCCGATGTCGGGGGTGAAATGATCTCGTCCTTGGACTCCGTCCAAGATCTCAACCGAAAACTGCTCAGGCGCGTCGCCTAGAGCTGGTTAGGCGACGATGCTGGATTGGCGCTTGCACAGTCGACACGTCCCAACATCCTGGCCGACCGATTGGTTCCAATTGAGTTCGACTCCTGCCGGCGCAGTGTATGGGCACCTAGCTATTGGAAAGAACCGTGGATGGACACTAACAACACTCTCCTAGCCCATTTGATGCCGTGGCTCCATCGCCCCATCGAAGACCGCGGTACGGACGCCCTTGCATTCATCCTCTCCAAATCGGAGACCTGCCTCAAGGTTTTGAACGAATTTCTGGAGACTGACGAATCCAATCCTGAACCAGTTGAACGTGTCTGCACCCAGCTAGCTGTCGATGCCAAGTCTCGCCCCGACCTAATCGGGTTCGATTCAGGCGGTAGAAAAAACCTCATTGTCGAGTCCAAATTTTGGGCGCCCTTACAACCCCGGCAAGCTCCTCGATACCTAAATCAGCTCGACGCTGCCAGCCCCGGGACATTGCTATTTCTCTGCCCAGGGACAGACTCAGCTTCCTTTGGGATGAAGTTCGCGTCCAATTGGAATCCTGTGGCCATGCTGTCACCGGGGGTCGGGTTGATGACCAGGGGATGGTCCGCCGCGCAAGGCTGACCTGCCTGACAAGCAGGTCATGATGACTACCTGGAGTTACCTGCTTGAAATGTTCGAAAACGCCGATCCGGATCCTGCGGTAATTTCCGACATTCGCCAGCTTCAAGGCTTGGCACGTCGCCAGGAGGACGAGGGTTTCGCGCCGCTGACAGACGAAATGGTCAAAGAAAGTTGGGAGAAACGCGATGCTCACTTCCGCCGGATGTGCGACGACGCGGTGTTTCGCGGCCGCACCGCTGGTTGGTTGAACACAGACAGTCTCACCTTCGAAGGAGCGCCCGCGGATACGGACGGTACTGCCGGGTCGACGGATCCGAAAGGTGCTGCGCCTGGGAGTCGAATACACCGCCGAGTTATTCGAGCGCAGCCCGCTCTGGATTTCTTCCCGCAATTCGTATTACGAGGGCGGAGACGACCCGGGGGCGATCTTTACCGGCACCAAATTCGATGGCCGAGATGGGACCGCTGGTGGAAACCGGTCACGCTCAAACGCAATGTGGTCTACGACGAAGTGCTCGCGGACGTCACCGCTCAGCTACAGGCAGTAGCCGAGCAAGTACTGGCTATGGGCGAATGACTGACTAGGCAGCCAATTTTTCCTCTAGGAATTGCAGTGAAGAGGCCAGGCAGTCGAACGGATCGCGCCGACATACGTCCTGCTCGATGATGTAGTACTCCGTCCCGGCCGCGGCCGCGGCCGCCAGTATCCCGTCCCAGTTCAGCAGGCCTTCGCCGACCGGCGCCCAGGCCGGCGCCGGTTTGACCATCGGGTCCTGGCTCTCGGCCGGAAATACCTGGGCGTCCTTGCAGTGCAGGTAGCGGATCCGGCCATCAAGCCGCCTGATCATCGCGGCCGGATCGGCGCCCGAAATCGCCGTCCAGTAAGTGTCCAGCTCCATCTGCATGTCGCTGTTCTCGATCATGTACTCCATCGGATTGGTACCGGCGAAATACACGAATTCGTGCGAGTGGTTGTGATACGCGAAATCAATGCCGGCGGCGGAGAGCTGCTCACGCACCGGGGCGGCGTCGTCCAGGAAGCGCCGGTAGCCGTCGAAGTCGCGGTAGTCGTAGACATCGAAGATGATCGGCGGCGCCACCATCTTGCAGCCCAGGGTCTGCAGGTACTCAAGCTCGGCGGCGGTGTTGTCACGCAATTCCCCGAAGCGCCGGTGCGCGCTCAGGGCCTTGAGACCGTGGTCGTCCAGGATCCGGCGCAGCTCCGCCGGCGAGGTGTCGGCGTCGGGCCCGTCGACCGCGGCCACGGCCGCCAGTTCGACCCACTCGAAACCGACTCCGGCCAGCCTGTGGACGGCCTCGTGCAGCTGCTGCTGGTTGCCCAGCCAATCTCGGACGGTAAATAGCTCGGCGGCGATGTTGGGCATCTTGTTACCTTGCAGAATGCGGCGATCGGGGCCTCCCGGCCCGATCCGGATTATCGGGAGTTGGGGCTCAGACCCAAAGCGCAACTATCGCGCTGATCACCGCCAGGGCCACGAACCAGCGGGCCCCGACCAGGTAGAACAGGCCCAGCGGGCGACGCTCCCACAGGGTCTCGTCCGAAAGCGGTACGAGCACCAGGCCAGCCCCAGATCAGCAGCATCAGGATCGCCGCGTCGGTGACCGACTCGGCGGCGGCGTACGAGGCGATGCGGGCGACTGTGTAGGCGACCAGGACCGATCCCAGAAACGAACCCAGGTAACTGGCCCACATGTGCGGGGTGTTTGCAATTGACTCGCTGGTCAGGCCGGTAAACCGCATCCAGAGCCGGCCGAATACAGCCGGCATGAACCAGACCGCGCCGATCACCATGTTGGCGATCGCCGCCACGAACACCGCCAAGTAGTTGATTGAATGTGATAGTTCCACCGGGCTTCCTCCTGGTACTTCATCTACCGCCTGGACCTAGTTTGAATTGTGCGGACAAGCCGCCCGGCGGCAGATTCGATGCAGAAACTGGAGTTTGAGACCCAGATAGGCGCGCCGCGCAGCCGCGTCCGGCGGGCGCTGTCCGACCCCGGCCACTTCCGGCGCTGGGCCGGGGAATTTGCGCCCGGATCGCCTATCGCGGGGCGCTGCGGGCTCGGCGCCCAGGTCCGGTTTCTGACCCCGGCCGGTTGCGGGCTGATCACCAGGGTCAGGGCGCTGGAGAAGGACCGCCAGCGCATGTTCGAGTTCGTCGGCGCGGTCGCTGAAGGCAATGCCGAATTCGGCGCCGCTGAAGCGCTCGCCTGGAGGGGAGGGCGCGAGTCGCACCGGCTGGACGAGATCGGCGTCGGATGCCGGCCCACGGTCCGGGTGGACGTGCCCGAGGCCAAGCTCGCGACGGTCACCGGCCGGGCTGACGCACCCCCAGCTTCGGGCGGCGCCGCCGGTTCAGGCCGGCGCCGGAACCACGTCGATCTCGACCGTCAGCTCGGATCCCCAAACGCCCCGGTACACGCCGGCGGTCGGGGCCGCGTCGCCCGTAGTCGCGCCCGACCGCAACCCGGATGTACCCGCTCCCGACCGGGCGGTCGTTGGCCGGATCGAAACCCGCCCAGCTCCCATCCGGAAGCAGGCATTCGACCCAGGCGTGCATGGCCGCCTGCCGGATTGGCGAGCCCGCGTGGTCGGCGATGTAGAGGTAACCCGAGACATAGCGCGACGGCACGCCCCAGCCGCGCGCCAGCGCGATCATCAGGTGCGCGTAGTCCTGGCACACTCCGCGCCCGGTTTCGAGCATGTCCTCGACCGGGGAACTGGCCGTTGTGCTGCCGGGGGCAAATTCGAACTCGCGGTGGATCGCGGCCGCCAGGCCGGCCAGGTCGGACCTTGGTTCGGCGACCGGGCGGGCGAGGCCGTTCCGGTCCGCAAACGCAGAAAGCGCCGGCGGAGGATCGCGCCAACGGGCTATCGCCGCTAAAGTCCCAGTGGTCCGGGTCCGGGGCCAGCGTCCGGTATTCGTCCCAGCCGACCTTGCCGGCGCCGGGGTAGGTTCCGTGCGGAGGCGCCGTCCTTACCCGCGACCGGGAGAGCACCGCGAGCTTCTGGTGCGCGCTCCGGACCGCCAGCATGTGCCAGGGATTTCCGAACCCGTCACAGCCCGCCGCCACCGATCCTCCCGGATCGGATTCGATCGAGCACTCTGCGACCTGCTGACCGCGGTCCTGGCGCGGCTGCAGCCGCAAGGACATGACGCAGCTCCGGACCGGAACCGGGTAGCGATAGACGGAAAGGTGCCGCACATCGAACAGGGCCCCTTCAGGCGCGGGGCGCATCTTCGATCGCGTAGTCGAAGAAGGCCGCGCTGACCCGATCGTGCAACTGGCGCCCGGCCTCGTTGATGCCCAGCAGCTTTTCGCGGTCGTGGCCGGGGGCCGTCCAGCCGCCGGCCAGCGACTGGGACAGGGTTCCAAGGGTCTGGCGGGCGGCGTCGGCCGCGGCAGCATCTGGCCCGGACTCGAGATTGTGAAAGTGGGTCTGCGCGTACAGCAGTGACCCCAGCAGCGAGCCGGGCAACTGCGGATCGGCGATCAACAGGGAGAGGACCTTGGCCGGGGCGATCTGTACCCCGAACCGCTGGTTGTAGGCCGCCCGGGCGTGGAACTGGCGCAGCAGACTGATCCAGTCGGCGTCGGTGCCCCCGTCTGCTTCCGCCAGCGCTGATGACTGGGCCAGCAGAAGACCCGATATCAGCTGGACCCGTTCGACCAGGTTTCCGAGCTGGATGAACCGCCACCCGTCGCCCCGGTACATGGTTGCCGCGGTCACTCCCCAGAATTTGTGGATCATCGATTCGGTATCGGCGAAGAAACCCTCCGGGTTGAGCCGCCAGACGGCTTCAATGGTCAGGTCGCGAATGCCCAGAAAGGCCAGATTCAACTGCGTCCACATCGCCGCGCTGATGTGCTGGCGCATCTGCCGGGCGTTGTCGCGGCCGAGGCCGAAGCAGGCGCGAATCGAACCCGGGTTGGTCTCTTCAAACGTCAGATCGCCGGCCAGGGTGAACGAATCGGCCAGCAGGTAGTCGTCGTCCTCGAACTGATCCAGCACGCCCCAGGGGGGTTCACGCCCCAGCGCGTGGTAGATGCGGGTCCAGCCGAAGTGGATGTCGCGGACCGGTCGGTCGGACAGGGCCTCGGTCTGCAGGTACAGCAGTCGGCTGAGGTGTTCGACCCGGGACAGGTAGCGGCTCATCCAATAGAGCCCGGCCGCACTGCGCGCCAGCAGCACCTGGCTCATCGGGCCCCGGCCCGCGCGAACCCGCATCCGGAGCCGGAGCGAGGCGGCAGTCGGCGCTCCCGTTCCACGCGGCCGGGGCGGTCCCGGATCCGCCGGCGTAGGGTGTGGTCGATGGTCATTCCTCCAGCACCCAGAGGTCCTTGCAGCCGCCTCCCTGCGAAGAGTTGACCACCAGCGATCCGCGCCGCAGCGCGACCCGACAGAATGCCCCCGGCACGATCCGGGTCATGGCCCCGCACAGCACGAACGGGCGCAGGTCCACGTGCCGGGCCTCAAGGTGCCCGTCAATCAGGCATGGAGCGCGCGAGAGCGCCAGGGTGGGCTGGGCGATGAAATCGGCCGGATTGGCCTTGATTCCTTCCGCATAGTCCCGGCGCTCCCTGGCGGTGGCGTGCGGGCCGACCAGCATCCCGTACCCGCCGGATTCGCCGACCCGCTTGACCACCAGTTTGTCCAGGTTCTCGAGCGTGTAGGCCAGATCTTCCTCGCGCCGGCACAGGAAGGTGTCGGCGTTGGCCAGGATCGGCTGTTGGTCAAGGTAATAGCGGATCATCGCCGGGACGTAGGCGTAGACGCCCTTGTCGTCGGCCACGCCGGTGCCGGGGGCGTTGGCCAGAGTCACGTTGCCCAGCCGGCAGGCGTGTACCAGGCCCGGCACCCCCAGCAGCGAATCGGGCCTGAATACGGTCGGATCCAGGAAGTCGTCGTCCACCCGGCGGTAGATGACGTCGATGCGCCGCAGGCCCCTGGTGGTGCGGGCGTACACGAACCCGTCGTCAACCAGCAGGTCGCGGCCCTCCACCAGCATCGCGCCGATTTCACCGGCCAGGAACATGTGCTCGTAGAACGCCGAGTTGTAAATCCCCGGGGTCAGCACCGCCAGGGCCGGGTCCGATTCGCCGCCCGGAGCCAGCTCGCAGAGGGTTTTGCGCAGGACCGCCCCGTAGTTTTCCACGTCGCGAACGCGGTGCAGGCGGAACTGGCGCCGCAGGGCCGACTTGGCCGCCTTGCGGTTGGCGATCATGTACGAGACGCCCGAGGGAACGCGCAGGTTGTCCTCGAGCACGAAGAACCCTTCGTTGGTCCGCACCAGGTCGGTGCCGCATACCGCCACCCAGGTGCCCTGCGGCGGACGGTAGCCGCGCATCTGCGGGCGGTACTGCGGACAGGTCAGGATCATCTCGGACGGTATGATCCCGTCCCTGACGATCTGACCTTCGCCGTATACGTCGCCGAGGAAGTGGTTGATCGCGGCAAGCCGCTGGCGCAGTCCGCGTTCCAGGAATTCCCAGTCGGCGCGCGGCAGGAGCCGGGGAACACAGTCGACCGGGATTATTCGTTCGTCGGCCTCGGCGTCACCGTAGACGGTGAAGGTGATTCCCTCGGTCGCAAAGGACCGGTTGACCTCTTCCTGGATAGCGACCAGATCGGAACCATCCAGGCTGCCGAGCATGGCGTGAATCTCGCTCCAGTGCGGCCGCGGACCACCATCCTGGCGCAACATCTCGTCGTAAACCGAGCAGCTCAGCTCGTATCTGTCAAAGTCCACCGGGCCGGACCGACTCCTCCGCGACAGGCTGCATCCCCGCTGCCCCTTCCCGACCGCAGGCGCCCGGTCCAGTCGATCGTCGACGGTGCCGGCGGTTCCCCTGCTTCGGGAACGTGCAGCGCTCCTTTCTCTAAGCTACAACGCCGCCCCCAGGGAGCATCAATCCCGCTGCGGCCCCGACCCAAGCCGCCGGCGGCGGTATGCCGGACTGCCCTAACCGGCCAACTCGACCCGCAGCCGCGCGAGCGACACATCTTCCAGCGAATCGATTCGCCGGTCGGCGTTTGAGAGCGGCAGGTGCCGGGTGATGGCGTTGGGGACGGCCAGACAGTAAAGCCCGGCGCCCTTGGCCGCGTTTACCCCGTGGGCCGAGTCCTCGACGGCGAGGGTCGCCGCCGGCAGCGAACCGAGCGCGGTGGTGACCGATCGGTAGATTTCCGGGTCGGGCTTGACCCTGGCCACGTCATCGGCCGTCTTTATCGAATCGAAAAATCCCAGGATGCCGAGACGCCGCAGGTGGCCCTCGACCCAGTCACGCGACGAGCTGGAGGCCACCCCGAGCCTCAGGCCCAGCGCCCGGGCTTCCGCCAGGCGTTCCCCCACCCCCGCCATGAGCGGCTGCGAGTTGACCTGCCGCAGGTAACGCCGGCGCCGGGCGCTGACCACCTCCCCGCGGTCCAAGCCGCGTCCGGTCAGCTTCTCCAGGTATCCGCAGGCGTCGAAGCTGCCCGTCCCCGAGCCGATGTAGCGCGCCCAGTGGGCAAGGTCCAGTTCCACCCCGTGCGACCTGAAAACGTCCTGCCAGGACCGGTAATCGGGGGTCTCCGTATCGAGGATCACCCCGTCGAAGTCGAAGACTACGGTGTCGATCAACCGCCCGGCCGGGCAGCCGGCTCGGCCGGCAGCGCCCTAGTGGTGGTGCGATTCATGATCGCGGTAATGGGCCGCCAGCAGGTCCCCGCCCCAGTCGTTATTGAAGTCGCGCCAGACCGAGTGGATGTGATTGGCCTGGTTCTGGACGTTGTCGTACTCGATGACGAACCCGGGCGATCCGATCGTGTAGTAGTGCCCCGAGCCCTTGCGTTCCGGACCGGCCCAGGCGAAAGCGGCCTGGCCCAGTTCGGTGCGCTCGATCCGCCGCCACTGGGTTCCGGCCACTTCCTCGGCCGCCCGGTCGACGTAGTGCTTGACCAGCCTGGCCAGCCGCGCGCGCTGCTCGCCGTTCAGGTTCTGGAAGGGTATCCCGCGCGGGGTCATTCCGGGTTTGATGGTCCGGTAATTGACGGTCAGGATGTCGTACGGGGCGACCGGATCGACGATCGCCAGCCGCTTTTGCTCCGGCGCAAGCGATCCCAGCAGGGCCCGCGCCAGGTCCTCTTCCTCGGCCAGGATGCGGTGCCCGATCTTGGGGCCGTGCTTGACTTCGGCCGGATTGGCGCCCAGGAACAGCGGGACCGGGGCGATGTAGTCGCCGTCGATGATGTTGATGTTGACCCCGATGTGGTGGCCGCCGACCTTTATCCCCCAGGGCCCGGACCCGCCCGGTTCGCCGAATACCGAAAAGAAGTAGTAGAGCGGGTCGCGGGCCAGCATGACGCGGGTGTCGTGCTCGACGCCGGACATGGCCTCCCATTCGCCCAGGACCGCCTCGTGGTCGATGATTTCGCGCGCCTGGCGGGCGCCGCGCACCGAAAGGGCCGCATCGAGCAGCTCCCGGGCACGCCGGCGCTGCGGGTCGGTCATGGCGTCCAGCCGCAGGCCGGAGCGCATCACCGGCACGTAGTTCCATTCGTAGCGCAGGACGTCCTCGAACGGCCGGTGGGCCTGCTCCAGCTGCGCGGCGTCCAATCCTTCCAGGAACCTGCGCGCCGAATTCGCCAGCCGCCGCGCCGCCGCCGGCGTCCGCTTCACTGCCACCGTATCTATTGCCATTGGCCCACCCCGCTTATCAATAGATTGATGTTATTGGGAGCGCTCCCCTGCCCGGACCACCGCAATCAGGTCCGGTGCGGGCGGGTTATCGAGTCAGGCAAGGTCTACAAATGCGCACGAACCGGGTGCTGGTGGCGGGCAAGAACCAGGTCTATCTGGAAGAGATCGAGATAGCCGACCGGCCCGGACCGGGCGAGGTGATGGTCGAGACCGAGGCGACGTTCATATCCGCCGGCACCGAGCTGGCCAACTACACCGCCCTGGACCGGAACGTTTACACGCCCGGCTCCTGGTGCGAATATCCCTGGCCGTCCGGCTACGCCAACGTCGGCCGCGTGCTCCAGGTCGGCGAGGAGGTGGAGGGATTCGAAGTCGGCGAACGCGTCTTCTCCTTCGGAAAACACCAGAAGGTCACCTTCGTCACCCACGGGGGCCCGGGGCTGGGCGTGAACGCGGCCGGTTCACTGCTGGTGAAGGTTCCCGAATCCCTGGACGGGGCGGTCGCGGCCGCCTGCCGGATGCCGCTGGTGGCGATGAGTTCGCTGTCGAACACCGAATGGCGCCTCAACGACACCGTCGGCGTCTGGGGCCTGGGGATGGTCGGCAACATGGCCGCCCAGCTTTTCCAGCTGGCCGGCTGCCGGGTGATCGGGATCGATCCGGCCGGGTTCCGGCGCGACCTGGCCCAGGCCGTCGGGATCGGCGCGGTCGCGGCCCCCGAACCCGGCGAAATCAAAACCCTGATGGGCGCACTTGGCGCCGACCAGGGCCTTGACATCGCGATCGATGCGGTCGGCGAATCGGCGATCCTGGCCGAGGCCTTCAAGTTCGTGCGCCGGTTCGGACAGCTGACCCTGCTGGGATCGCCACGCCGCCAGCACGTGGCCGACATGAACCCGCTGCTCTCGCACATCCACTGGAGCGGGCTGAAGCTGCGCGGGTCGCTGGAGTGGCTGATTCCGCTGACTCCCCAGACCGCGATCGACAAATCGACCCTGCACAACCTGGAAACGGTATTTGACCTGGTGGCGCGCGGGCGCCTGCTGGTCGATCCGCTGATATCGCACCGCATGCCGCCGCAGGACATCGAGCGCGCCTACCAGGGTCTGCTCAACGACAAGGAGCACTACAGCGGCGTGGCCCTGATCTGGGAGGACTAGAGCCGATCGCCTGCCCGGGCCCAATCGAATCCCAGCCGGCGGGCGCCTGACGATGCGGGTCAAGCGGGTGCTGGTCCCGGGCCAGGACCGGGTCCGGCTGGAGGAGATCGAAATCCCGGACCGGCCCGGCTCCGGCCAGATAACCGTCGAAACCGAATTCACGTTCATCTCGGCCGGCACCGAGCTGGCCAACTACACCGGCCTGGACCCAAGCGTTCACGTCCCCGGATCCTGGTGCGCCTACCCCTGGGCATCCGGGTACGCCAACGTCGGACACATCGTGGCCCTGGGAGCGGGGGTTGACGGGTACCGGATCGGCGAACGGGTTTTCAGCTCGGGCCGGCACCAGCAGATACAGCACCTTCGGGTCCCGCGCCCCGGAAATCCGGGCAACCTGCTGCTGGAGCGCGTCCCCCAGGGCCTGGACGGGGCGGTCGCGGCGGCCTGCATCATGCCCGAAATCGCCCTGAGCGCGCTTTCCAACTCCCGCTGGCGCCTCAACGATCTGGTCGGCGTCTGGGGCCTGGGGATGGTCGGCAACATGGCCGCCCAGCTATACCGGCTGGCCGGCTGCCGGGTGATCGGGATCGATCCGGTCCGGTCCCGGCGCGAGCTGGCAAGTTCGGTCGGAATCGACGCGGTCGCCCCGCCGGACCCGGCCAGCATCCGCTCCGAAATCGGGGCCATGCGTGCCGACCGGGGTCTGGACATCGGCGTCGACGCGGTCGGCGACGCGGCGGTGGTGGACGGCATCCATGAACACGTGAAAAAGTTCGGCCAGCTGGTCCTGCTGGGATCGCCGCGGCGCGAGCACCGGACCGATCTGACCCCGCTGATGCGCAGCATCAAGACCCGCGGCATCCAACTGCGGGGGTCGCTGCAGTGGCTGATCCCCTACTGGCCCCAGCCCGGGTTCGATCAGTCGACCGTTGGGAACCTGGCGACGGTCCTGGACCTGGCCCGGCGCGGGCGCCTGCAGATCGAGCCTCTGATATCGCACCGCCTGCCACCGGCCCAGATCGAACGCGCCTACCGCGGTCTGCTGGAGGAGGGGGAAACCTATACCGGCGTCGCCCTGGCCTGGCAAGGCTAGCGGGCGGGCGGCAACCGGGCCGCGGCGGCGGCCCGAAAGTCGATTCGACCCCATATCTGCGGTAAGATTTGCATGTTGTCGCGCGGGCACGTTTGCGCATGGTTCGGAGACGGCGTCAGCCCGGCAATCGGGGTCGGCAAATCCCAGGTCCGGTGTTCGGGGTTGGAGTAGCCGTCATTTTTTTTGAAAACGACCGCTTAGGACATTCACCGGCTTGGAGATAGCCCCGCTAACCCAAAACGACTGGGTGCAAATGTCGGCGATTGCCGCACATGCGTGGGTGTTCGCGCTCTGCCTCGTCATTGCCGCTGCCTCTTACCTGCTGGCCCACTCGATGGCCCCCTCGCTGGTCTATACGGGCGACCTGGACCCGCGCGTTGGCGCGATCATCAGGCTGCTGGTCTACCCGGCGGTGGTCGCGTTCGGGCTGCTGGCGATCGTGGTCCTGGTCAAGGGGACCCTGCTCGGGCTTGAGGTCCTTCCCGACATATACCCGCGCATGTTCGTATGAAGTTCGACTTCGACAAGATCGACATCATTGCGGCGCTCACCGCGTTCCTGCCGCGCCTGAGCCTGCGGCAGATCATCATGCTGACCGTGCCGGGCGTGCTGCTGGGCGGCGGCGCCGTCACCGGGGTGGTGGTGCTGGTATTCCTGGCCGCCACCGGCGGGACCGCCCGCGCCGCGCCGGAGCAGCCGATCCCGTTCTCGCACGCGGTACACGCTAACGAACTGGGAATCGAATGCGAATTCTGTCACCGCGGCGTCGATGAGCAGGCCGCGGCCACGATCCCCTCGGTCGAACAATGCATGTTCTGCCACTCGGTGGTGGCCACCGACCGCGAGCCGATCCAGCAGCTGCGCCAGGCATTCGAGACCGGTACCGGCATCGACTGGGTGCGGGTGCACCGCCTCCCCGACCACGTCCGCTTCGTGCACTCGGCGCACATCGACGCCGGGATCGAGTGTTCGACCTGCCACGGCGACGTGGCCGGCATGAGCACCGTCAAACAGGTGGTGAACCTGAACATGGGTACCTGCATGGGCTGCCACCGCAATACCAACGACGCCTCGATCGGCGAGAACAACCCGCACCCGATCGATCCTGATTTCGCGTCGCTCGACTGCGCGATCTGCCACAAGTAGGCCCGATGAACCGCAAGATCCGTCGCCGCAACTTCCTGCTTGGCTCGGCCGGGGCGCTGCTGGGCAGCGGCCTGATCGTGGGCTGCGCGGCGCCCGAACGCGAATCACGGGTCAAGAGTTTCGCCCTTTCCCCGGAGCAGTCGCTGCCGGGCCAGGACCTGTGGTTTGCCACCATCGACGCGCACGACCCGATCGCCGGCAACGGGGTCGTGGTGCGGACCGTCGACGGTCGCGCCAAGAAGGTCGAAGGCAATCCCGGGTTCCCGATCAACCTGGGCAAGAGCTCGGCCCGCGCCCAGGCCGGCGTGCAGTCGGTCTACCACCCCGACCGAATAGCCACCCCGCTGCTGCGCACCGGGGATCCGGGTTCGGGCCAGTTCCGCCCGATCAGCTGGGACCGGGCGCTCGCCTTCATCGCCGAGCGCATGGGCAACGGCGCCAGCGCCACGTTCCTGACCGGCCGCCTGGACCCGGTCAAACGGCGCCTGCTCGATTCGTTCCGGCTCTGGTCCAAGGCCGACCACGTCAGCCTCGGGCCGGACGACCAGGCGAACCTGCGCTACGCCCTGCGGCAGGTGTACGGGGTCGATTCGCTGCCGCACTTTGATATCGCCCGGGCCCGCTCGATCATCTCCTTCGGGTCCGACTTCCTGGGCACCGAGCTGGCCCCGGTCGCATATTCCGGCGCCTACGCCGAGTTCCGGGGCCCCGGCAGCGGCGGACGCGGGCTGCTGACCCAGATCGAACCGCACATGTCCCTTACCGGGGCCAACGCCGACCGCTGGCTGCCGCTCAACCCGGGGTTTGAAGGCCACGTCGCCCTGGCGATCGCCAACGAACTGGTCAGCGCCGGCCTGGTCGACGCGGCCGCCGCCGAGCGCCTGCTCGCCGCGTCCGGCGGCCTGTCCGCGCTGGATGCCTTCACACCCGAGAGCGTGGCCGCCCTGTCCGCCGTCCCGGCCGCCACGATCCGCGAACTGGCCCACGAGTTCGTCGCCGCCCAGCCCGGTCTGGCGCTGGTCGGCGGATCGGCGCTCGGACATGTCTACGGCGACCAGATCGCGGCCGCCGTCCTGCTGCTGAACCGCCTGGTCGGCAACGATTCGCTGCCCGGCGGAGTAAGCGCCAACCCCGAATCGGGCTGGGAGCACCTGCGCGCGGCCGGTCCGGCCAGCAGCGCTCGCTCAGCCAGCGCCATGGCCCAATCCTGGAGCGCCGGCGCGGCTCCGGACCTGGTATTTGTCTACGAGGTCGATCCGGTCCACGATCTGCCGGCGGCCGGCTTCGAGCAGGCCCTTGCCGCGGCCGGTGCGGTCATCGGCATGGGCACGTTCATGAACGAGACCCTGGCCCGGGCCGACCTGGTCCTGCCCGGCGCGCACCCATTTGAAGAGTGGGGCGCCTACCTGCCCGAGCCGCTGCGCGGTGAACTGGTGCTGGGCCTGCAGCAGCCGGTGGTCACCCCGCTCACCCAGGCCCGTTCGTTCGGCGACCTGCTGATCGCGGCCTCCTCCGAGCTGTTCGGCGAGAACAGCGTCCTCTACGACTCGCAGCAGAGCGCCACCAAGAACATGGTGCTCGCGGCCCTGGGCCTGACTCCGGGCGACGCGACCGCCGAGGCCGGCTGGATCGACATCCTGCGGCGCGGCGGGGTCTGGGGTCCCGACCTGGGCCAGGCGCAGGCTTTTTCGGCCGCCCCGGCCTGGGACGCCGGGCGCCTGCGGGTGCCCACCTACGCCGGCGACGCGGCCTCCTACACGTTCAACCTCATACCGTTCCAGACGGTCGGGATCGGAACCGACACACAAACCGGGGCCCAGCCCTGGCTGCAGGCGACGCCCGACCCGCTGACCACGATGACCTGGAAGACCTGGGTGGAAATGAACCCCGAGCAGGCCCGCGCGATGGGCATCCAGCGCGGCGACGTGCTGCGGATCCAGACCATTGCCGGTTCGGCCGACGTACCGGTCTACCCAGCCCCGACGATCGGGCCCGGTCTGATCGCGGTGCCCGAAGGCCAGGGCCGCAAATTCAGCGGCCGCTGGAACGAGGGCCGCGGGACCAACGTGCGCGCGCTCCTGCCCGACCTGACCAGCGCCGCCGGGGGCCTTGCGCTTGCCGCCGCGCGGGCCCGGGTCAGCCGCCTGGACCGCACTTCCCTGATGCCCACCTTCGAATTGATCGAGGACCCCCGCAACGACGCCGAATCCCCGCCGGTAAAGATTGTCAATGGCTAGCATCCCCACCGCCGTCAACAACGAAGCCGCCGCACGCGCGGCCGCCAACGCCGGCGCCCAGACCATCACCGCCGAGGAGCGCGCCGCAAACTCGGGCGGGATCAGATGGGGCATGGTCGTCGACGCCGACCTGTGCACCGGCTGCCAGGCCTGCGTGGTCGCCTGCCAGGCCGAGAACAACGTTGCGCTGAACGAGGAACAGCGGGTCAACGAGAAACGCGCCAAGGCCTGGATCCGCATCGAGCGCTACTGGGAAGGCGAATATCCCAACGCCAAGGCCCGCTTCCTGCCGGTCATGTGCCAGCACTGCGCCAGCGCCCCCTGCGAACCGGTCTGTCCGGCCTGGGCCACCTACCACAACGAAGAGGGCCTGAACGTCCAGGTCTACAACCGCTGCATCGGAACCCGCTTCTGCGCCAACGGCTGCCCGTACTCGGTCCGGCACTTTAATTTCTGGAACCCCGAGTGGCCGGGCGAGCTGGAGAACCAGCTCAATCCCGACGTGACGGTACGCACCAAGGGAATCATCGAAAAATGCACGTTCTGCGTGCAGCGGATCAACCGCGCCCGGGTCGACGCCGGCCGCCAGGGCCGCGAGATTGCCGACGGCGACGTCTCGCCGGCCTGCGTGCAGGCCTGCCCGACCCACGCGCTGGTCTTCGGCGACCTGAACGACCCCTTCTCGCACGCCGCCGAGCGGGCCGAGGACGATCGTTCCTACATCCTGCTGGAAGAGCGCGGCACCGAGCCGGGCGTGGTCTACCTGGCCAAGGTGGACCCGTTCGCGCACGTGGAAGACGAGAAACACTGATGTCGGGTCCCGAGCCGGCCGCCCTGGCGATCGCCCCCGGCAGCGGTTTCCGCCCGCGCGGGGTCAGCTTCAGCCTGGCCAACGCGGCGCAGCTGCTGGTGACCCTGCTGGCGATCCTGGGCGTGGTGATGTACGCGCTGCGCCTGGGCGAATGGGGCGACCGCCCCGAATGGGCCTACCCGACCGCCACCCTGATGTGGATGCTGGCGACGGTTTCGAGCGCGCCGCTGCTGGCGTATGCCACCCGCATGACGCGCGGCTACTGGAGCTACCCGGTGCGCCGCATCGCGACCCTTTTTGCGATTCCCTCCATCCTGGGTTACGCGCTGCTGATCCCGGTCCTCAACAGCCTGCCGTCGCTGGACGGCCGGGCCAGCCTCTGGTTCGAATTTCGGTTCGGCGCTCCGGTCGTGACCGACGCCCTGGCGGTCGCCACGATGGCCCTGGCCGGACTGGGCCTGCTCTGGGCCACCGCCATACCCGACCTTGCCGCCAACGGTTCCTGCCGCTTCCTGACCCTGGGCTGGCGCGGCAACCCGCGCCAGTGGCGGGCGCTGAAGATGTTCGCCAAGCTGCTAGGCGCGTTCTACCTGATGACGCTGGTCTACAGCACCATGCTCCTGACCACCGACCTGGGCCAGAGCCTGATCCCGGGCTGGCGCTCGGGTATCTTCCCGGCCTACCACGTGGTGACCGGCTTCCAGACCGCCACCGCGCTGGTGGTGCTGACCGCTTACCTGGTCCGGCGTTTCTGCCCCGAGGCGCGCCCCTTCATCGGCACCGAACAGGCCATCAACCTGGGGCGGATCTTCCTGGCCTTCACCCTGCTGGTCTTCTACTTCTTCTGGGCCGATTTCGTACTCGTGTGGTACGCCCGCCTGCCCGGCGAGATCGCCGCCATGCAGGTAGGCATCGCCGAGGTGTACGGGGCGGCATTTGCGATCGCCGCGCTGTGCCACTTCGGAATTCCGTTCGTCTGCCTGATCTTCAACCCGTTGCGGCGCCGCTTACACCTGCTGGCGCTGGTGGCGGTGGTGGCCCTGGTGGGTTCGCTGGCCGACCGGGTCCGGCTTTTTGTACCGGCGATCTCAAACACCGAAGTTACCGGCCACGGACCGCTGGACCCGCTGCCGGAGGCGGTCTGGCCGGCCCCCGACGACATCCTGTTCATCGTCGGCTGGCTGGGCCTGATGGCGTTCGCGTACATATTCAGCGCCCGCTGGATCCCGCTGCTCTCGGGCTGGGAGATGCGTGAGGGCGCGCTGTACCGCGGCGAGGTCGACTACGGCCGGGCCAAGTACCTGCTCTTGGCCAAACCCGACTAGCGGAGCGCGAGAGGAGCACCCATGCAAGAACCGGTAATGCTCGACCAGCGAACCGCCGACAAGCGCCTGCTCGATTTCGTCATGACCACCCCGCGCTGGTTCTTCACCTGGTCGGGCGGGCTCGGGCTCGTGTTCATGCTGGGCGCGGTCGTGTTCCTGACGATGCTCTACTGGGGACTCGAATTCCTGGGCTACTCGCACCCGGTCTACTGGGGATTCCTGATCGTGAACTTCGTTTTCTGGATCGGGATATCGCACGCCGGCGTCTTCGTCTCGGCGATCCTGCGCCTGACCCAGGCCGAATTCCGCCGGCCGGTGACGCGCGCGGCCGAGGTCGTGACGATCTTCTCGCTGCAGGCCGCGGTCCTGTTCCCGCTGATCCACTCCGGCCGGCCCTGGCGGACCGCCTACTGGGCCTTCCCCTACGACTTCATCCGCGGCATGTGGCCCAACCCGCGCTCGCCGCTGGTCTGGGACCCCTCGGCGATCTTTACCTACCTGACCTCGACCATCCTGTTCGTTTACGTGGCCCTGCTGCCCGACCTGGCCCTGGCGCGCGACCGCTCCCAGGACCCGATCCGGCGCGCCCTGTTCACGATCCTGGCGCTGGGCTTTAAGGGCTCCACCCGCCAGTGGCGCATCCAGGCGGTAGCCGGAATACTGCTCTCGGCGATCATCCTGCCGATCTTCGTCTCGGTGCACTCGATCGTTTCCTGGGACTTTGCGGTGACCTCGGTGCCGGGCTGGCACAACACCGTGTTTGCCCCCTACTTCGTCATCGGGGCGGTGCACTCGGGCGTTTCGGCGGTCGTGACGGCAATGATCGTGATGAAATGGGCGTTCAAGCTCGAGGACTTCATCACCCGCGACCACCTCGACGCCCTGGCCCGGCTGCTGATCGCGGTGGCCACCGGCTGGCTGTTCTTCTTGTTCCTGGACTTCGGCTTCGGCCTCTACGGCCTGGAGCCGACCGAAGTGGACACCTGGCAGCGGCGCGTCTACGACTGGCCGTTCCCGATCGTGATCATCGTCTTCATGCTCACCGCCTACGTGATCCCGGTGCCGCTGTGGCTGTTCAGGGCGGTGCGGCGCTCGTATGGCTGGATGTTCTTCACCACGATCCTGGTCAACGTCGGAATGTGGCTGGAACGCTACATCCTGATCGTTCCGGCCCTGGAGCGCAAGTCGTCGCTCACCTTCACCTACTCGACCTACATTCCTTCAATATCCGAGGCCATCCTGGTGGCCGCTTCGTTCGCCTTCGTCATGGTCGGGGTACTTGTCTTCTCCAAGGTCGTACCCATCATGCCGGCGGTTGACATCAAGGAAGGGATGATACTGGCCCGCAAAATCAAAATCGGCCGCGCCGAAGTGCCGGCCACCATCCGCGAATAAGGCAGGCAGGCATGGCTAAATCCGAACTGCTGGCGATCTACGACAGCGTCGATTCCGCCGCGGACGCGGTCGAGGGACTGCGCGATGCCGGTTTTGCCGACACCGCCGTCGACGTGCTCTCCGGCGTCCCCTATCCCGAAGGCGCGTTCGGCGAGCCGCACACCAAGCACCGCCTCTACACCTTCCCGTTCGCGGGCGCGGCCTGCGGCTTCGCGCTCGGCGTGGCCTGGCTGGTCGGGGCCCAGGTGACCCTGCCGCTGGTGACCGGCGGCAAGCCGATCGTGGCCCTGCCGGCGGTATTCCAGATCCTTTACGAGGGAACGATGATCGGGGCGGTCCTGTTCACCGTCCTGGGGGTGCTGTTCGAGTCGCGCCTGCCGGACGGCATCAGCCTCTACGACGACCGCCTGGGCGACGGCTACGTCGGGGTCTCGCTTAACGCCGACGACGACGAAATCGCGCGCGGCCGCGACGTGCTGGCCGGGGCCGGCGCGGTCGACATTCTCGATTCCGAGGGCAGCCTGCTCGAGGCCGCCCCCAGCGCGACCTAGATGATCCTGCGCCGAATCCTGGCCGCCCCGGCCCGCCTGGGGTTGCTCGCCGCCGCCCTGGCGTCGCTGACGCTGACCGGCTGCGAGGTCGGCGCATATCCCTTCGACATCTTTCCGGAGATGCACTACCAGGAGTCCTACCGGGTGCAGGAACCCCCCTACGCGCCGATCCCCGAGGGCAGCGTCCCCACCAGCGGGGCCGAATACGTGATCGCCCAGGCCGAGATGACCAACCTGGCCAACCCGGTCCGGCTCGACGCCGATTCGATCGCCGCCGGCGAGGAGGTCTACGCGGTCAACTGCGCGATGTGCCACGGAGTTGCCGCCGACGGCGTTTCCGAGCTGACCGGACAGTTTTCGGTCGCCGGCGTGCGCCCGCCGCCCTCGCTGCTGATCGGGACCGCGGCGGTTGTCAGCGACGGTTACCTGTATGGGGTGCTCACCCACGGGCAGGCCAACATGCCCGCCTTCCAGAAACTGCTGACCCCGGAAGAACGCTGGCTGGCAATCACCTACATCCGTTCGCTGCAGGAAACTCAATAACGTAAGTCCCGGGCCCTCGGGCCCGCCGGCGCCCGCTCAGCTGGGCGCCAGAACCAGAGGCTCAGCCATGCGCAGTTGCGACATCGCCATCATCGGGTCCGGCACGGCCGGACTGTCGGCGGCCGTATACGCCGCCCGCGCCAACATGTCGACGCTGGTTTTTACCGGCGAGGCTTTCGGGGGCCAGATCGCGACAACCCACGATGTGGAGAACTATCCCGGATTCGAGAGTGGGATTACCGGTCCGGAACTGACCGACCGGATCAAGGCCCAGGCCGAGCGGTTCGGCGCCGAGACGGTGTTCGACCACATCGAATCGCTCGAGGTCGATGGCCCGCCCTTTACCCTGAACGGGCGCGCCGACACCTATCGGGCCAAAGCGGTGGTGGCCGCCACCGGGGCCCGCGCCAAGACCCTGGAGGTCCCGGGCGAGCAAAAATTCTGGGGGCGCGGCGTCTCCACCTGCGCCACCTGCGACGCCGCGTTCTTCGCCGATGCTCCGACCGCCCTGGTCGGCGGTGGCGACAGCGCCATGCAGGAAGGCCTTTTCCTGGCCCGGTTCGCGTCCAAGGTGTACGTGATCCATCGCCGCGACCAGCTGCGCGCCGGGGCAACCCTGGCCGAGCGCGCGTTCTCAGAACCCAAGCTGGAATTTGTCTGGGACAGCGTGGTCGAGGAAATCGCCGGCGACAGCGTGGTCGAACACGTCCGCGTTCGCAACCTCAAGACCGGTGAAGTCTCGGAGCTGCCGGTCGAGGGATTCTTCATCTTCATCGGACACGAACCCAACACCGAGCTCTACCGGGACAAGCTCGAACTCAAGCCCGGCGGTTACCTTAAGACCGACGAACTGATGCACACTTCGGTGCCCGGGATCTTTGCGGCCGGCGAGGTCCAGGACGACCACTTCCGCCAGGCCGCCACGTCGGCCGGCGAGGGCGTCAAAGCGGCGATGGAGGCGATCCACTTCGTCGAGAACCTGCCCCGTCCGGCCGCCACGCCCGGGGTCCTGGCCGGTTCCGGCTAGGTTCGCCGGCCGTCCGCGCCGGCCGTGAATCGTCCCGCCCCGCTGGGCCTGGCGCCCTCGTTCGGCTACGGCGACCGGCTCGGCATTGCCACCCCGGGGCACATCCGGGCCCATCTGCAGACCGGCGGGCCGGTCCGGGCGATCCTGGCCCAGCAGTCGGTGCGCGAACTGCTGCGCACCCGGCGCAGCTGCGCCGAGGTCGTAAAGGCGGCCCAGTCCGCGGTCGATGAGTGCGGCTTCAACCAGTCCTGGGGCGCCGACGCCGACCACCTGAAAGAATTCGGCGACATCGATGCCTTCGTTGCCGCAGGCTATTCCTTCTTCACGATCGATCCTTCCGACCACGTCGTCGACGAAGCCGATTCGATGGACCAGGACCGGCTGCGGCAGGCGTTTGCCGGGGTCCGCGATCAGGTCGGCTGGATCGAGGGGTTCGAGGGCCTGGACGCCGACCTCGGCCAGGGCGCTCGGATCAGCATTGATCAGGAGAGCCTGGCCCGCTGCGCGGTCAAGTACGGGCGGGCGGTAAATTTCAGTCTCGATATGGCGCGGGCCATAGACCGTTCCTGCCGGGACGCCTCGCTGGCCTACGAGATCGAGGTCAGCGTCGACGAGACGACCCGACCGACCACCCTTGCCGAGCACTGGATCATCGCCAGCCAGCTGCTGGATTCGGGGGTTGACCTGGCCGCCCTGGCACCGCGCTACGTGGGCGGTTTCGAGAAGGGCATCGACTACATCGGCGATCCGGGCGACTTTGAGCGCAACGCCGCCGCCCACGCCCGCGTGGCCCGGGAGCTGGGCCCGTACAAACTCAGCCTGCATTCGGGTTCGGACAAACTCTCCATCTATCCGGGGTTCGCCCGCGCAACCGGAGGGGCTTTCCACGTAAAGACCGCCGGCACCAGCTACCTGGAGGCGCTGCGGGTGATCGCGGCAACCGACGCGGCCCTTTTCGGCCGGGTGATCGAGGCCGCGCGCCGGCATTTTGCCCGCGACCGCGACACCTACCATCTCTCGATAGATCTGGGCGATGCGCCCCCGCCGGGGCAGGTCAGCGGCGCCGAGCTCGCCGACGCCTATCTTGACCGCGACGCCGGTCGCCAGATCGCGCACGTGACGTTCGGGTCGATCCTGACCGATCCCCGGCTCGGCCCGCTGGTCAAGGGCCAGGTCGAGGCCGAATCCGAACTCTACGGGGACTACCTCGAGCGCCATTTCAACCGCCATCTGGCCGCCCTCAATCCGTAAATTGGGCTCAGGCGGCAAAAGTTACCGCCGGCGCCGAAGGACCCTGTAGCGATGCGGACCGTGATACTGGCCGAGCCGGGCCGATTCGAGACGGCCAACGCCCCGGAACCGGTCCCAGGGCCGGGCCAGGCGCTGGTGCGCGTGCACCGCATCGGCGTCTGCGGGACCGACATCAAGGCCTATGCCGGCCAGCAGCCATTCTTCAGCTACCCGCGCGTTCTCGGCCACGAACTGGGAGTCGAGGTAATCAGCGCGCCACCGGGCCAGGACCGGGTCAAGGTCGGCGACCGCTGCGCCGTCGAACCCTACCTGGTCTGCGGAAAATGCCATCCGTGTCTGGTCGGGCGTGCCAACTGCTGCGAGAAGCTGCAGGTGCTGGGGGTCCACAGCGACGGCGGCATGCGGCCCTTCATCTGCGTACCCGTATCAACACTCCACCCGTCCTCCGAGCTCTCGCTCGACCAGCTGGCCCTGGTCGAGACCCTTGGAATCGGAGCCCATGCGGTCGAGCGCTCCGGAATCGGGCCGGGCCGGCCGGCGCTGGTCGTCGGGGCCGGCCCGATCGGCCTGACGGTGGTGCAATTCGCCCTTGCCGCCGGCGCCGAGGTCACGGTCCTGGAACTCTCCCCGCAGCGGCGCGAATTCGTCGCCCAGTTCGGCGTCCGCACGCTGTCTGAATCCGACGGCGGCTTCTACGAATTCGTGTTCGACGCCACCGGCAACCGGTCGGCGATGGAGGCCTCCTTCGGCCTGGTCGGATCGGCCGGGACCCTGATCTTCGTAGGGCTGATCCAGGACCGGGTCACTTTCGACGATGTCGAATTCCACCGCCGCGAGCTGAACGTCCTGGCCTCGCGCAACAGCTTCGGACTCTTTCCACAGATAATCGCGGCCATCGAAGAAGGCCGCATCGACACCGATCCCTGGATCACGGCCAGGATGTCGCTGGGCCAGGTGCCGTCCCGATTCGTCGAAGTGACCAAGGACCCGACCCTGGTCAAATCGGTCGTGGAAACCTCCGACGCCGACCTGTAGCGGGGCAATCTACGGCGAGGGGGCGGCAGCCAGGTTCCGGCCGCGCAACCCGCCGGCCGCATCCATCCAATCCGGGACGGAACCGCGGGCGCGGGGCCAAAGCTGGATCCTTCGGTGACTGCTGCGGGCCTGGCTTGGCGGCGCCGGCGGCGACCCCGGACGGGATTTGCGCCTGCCGGGTAGGGCCGGTTAGCGGTGCTCGGCGCACCAGCCGGCGGTCTGGGCATTCGAGCGCATTCGCCACTCGGCCATCGCCCCGACAAGTCGGTCGCGCTCGGGCCGGCTCGCCGGGTCGGACCAGAGGTTCTCGCGCTCGTCGGGATCGTTGACCAGGTCGAAAAGCTGGCCGTGCGGCTGGTCGATGAAGTGCACCAGCTTCCACTGGGGTGACCTGACCATCGTCATGTAATCGGTAGTCAGTCCGACCAGGTCCCAGCGCCCCATCTCCGAGAAGACGTAGCGCCGGCCGGCAAAATCCTGGCCCTCCAGCGCCGCGACCAGTGAACGGGCCTGGAAAGGATCGGGGGGCTCGGCGCCGGCGATCTCCAGGACCGTGGCGCCCAGATCGAACCACTCGACCTGCGCCCGGATCCGGCGCCCGCCCGCGTAGCGGCCCGGCGACCAGACGATCGCCGGCACCCTGACCACCTGGTCGTACATGGTCCATTTCTGGGTGCTGAAGTGGTCGGTCAGGGTGTCGCCGTGGTCGGAAGTGAATATGATCACGCTGTTATCCAGCAAACCGCGCCGCCCCAGCGCGGCCCGGATCCTGCCGATCCAGACGTCGATCATCGAAACGTTGGCCATGTAGAACCGCCGCTGGCGCTGGCGCTGTTCAGGGGTCGGGTCGGGCAGCAGCTTGGTCGAGTCGCCCGGCCGGCCGTCGTACTGGTAGCGGGCCATGTCCCGAAACACCGGGGGCTGGGAGGCGCGTTCGCTTTCCTCCAGCGGCAGCAGATCGAAATCGGCCCCGGCGTAGCGCTCGGCCCAGTCCGGAGTCGGATCGTAGGGCGGGTGCGGCCCCGGAAACCCGATTTCCAGGAACAGCGGCTCAGGGCGGTCGTAACCGTCGATCCACTCCACCGCCTTGCGCCCCAGGAAATTGTCCGGGTGCATGTCGGGGTCCTTTTCCCAGACGAACGCGCCCAGGGCGGTATCGTAATCCTCGCGCGCGGCCAGGTCGCCGGGATGGTACTTGTCCATTCCGCGCGCCGCCAGCGCCCTGTCCCATTCGTCGCGGTAACTGCCGGGGGTGGGGTAGGGGTGACCGCGCTGCTTGTTCTCCACGTTGAAGCGGTAATCGAACTGGCCCGCGACGTCGAACGGGGTAAAGTGCATCTTCCCGATGCTGGCGGTGAAGTAGCCGGCGGCGGCCAGGTTCGGCACCCAGGTCCGGGACCAGGGCTGCTCGTTGCGCAGCATCCCGCTGGCGTGCGGGTAGAGGCCGCTGAAAAAGCTGCAGCGGGCCGGGCCGCACGAGGGGGCGTTGACAAAGCAGTTGTCAAACGAGACCCCTTCGCCGGCCAGCTGATCGAGATTCGGGGTCTGAAGCTGGGAAAACCCGAGCGCCGCGATGGTGTCGTAACGCTGCTGGTCGGTGATGATCAGGACGATATTGGGTCTGTCAGGCATCGGCGGGCTGCTTCGAGCGGGGCTGGGCGTTCGGATTATTCGGGCAATGGTGGTGGCCGTTCAGCGCCAGGCGTCGGCCCTGGGGCTCGACCGGTAGCTGGATCCGACCAGCCAGTCGCCGATCACGCCGATCAGTTCGGTCCGCTTCCTGCGATGGGCGGGGTCGTCCCAGAGGTTGAACAGTTCCTGCGGGTCCTGGTTGAGGTCGAAGAGCTGGCCGCGGTCGTCTCCCAGGAAATGCACGAGCTTGTAGTCCCTGGAGCGGACCATCGTCATGTGTTCGCAATAAAGGCCCATGACGTCTTCGCGGCCGTGCTCGGAGAAGACGTATTCGCGTCCGCTGAACTTGCGCCCCTCGAGCGCCGGCAGCAGCGAATCGGCTTCCGACCCGGGCAGCGGCTCGGCCCCGGCGATGTCCAGCACGGTGGCCCCCAGATCGAACCACTGCACCTGCCCGGCGATGCGCCGCCCGCCCTCGTAGCGCCCGGGCGCCCAGACGATCGCCGGTACCCTGACCACCTGGTCGTACATCGTCCACTTCTGGGAGCAGAAGTGATCGGTGAGCGCGTCGCCGTGGTCGGAGGTGAAAACGATCACGCTGTCCTCGAGCATGCCGCGCCGCTCCAGCGAATCGCAGATTCTGCCGATCCAGGCGTCGATCATCGAGACGTTGGCCATGTAGAAGCGGCGCTGGCGCTGGCGGTGTGCCTCGCTGGGGAAGGTGACGAACTGGATCGAGTCGTGCGCCACCTGGGTATTGTGCTCGGCCATCTCGATCAGGGTGCGCGGGTGCTGGATGTATTCCTTGATCTGCAGCGGCAGGAGGTCGAATTCGGTGTCGGCGTATATGTCGAGCCACTCCGGGGTCGGATCATAGGGCGGATGCGGCCCCGGAAACCCGACGCAGAGAAAGAACGGGGTCGCTCCGGAGTAGTTTTCAATCCAATCGACGGCGGCCCGGCCCAGGAAGTTGTCGGGGTGCATGTCGGGGTCCTTTTCCCAGGCAAATGCGCCCAGCGAGATCCAGTAGTCGGGGCGCTTCTCCAGGTCCTCGCGCTGGTACTTGGTCATCCCGCGGCGCTCCAGCTCCCTGTCCCACTCGTCCTTGTAGGCGCGCCATTGCCGAAAGCGCTGCTTGTTCTCGACGTTGAAGCGGTAATCGTAGCCGCCCTGGGCGTCATAGGGCGTAAAGTGCATCTTGCCGACGTTGGCGGTGTGATAGCCGGCCCGGCCCAGATTGCCGATCCAGGTCTGCTGCCAGGGGTCGCCGTTCTTCAGGTTTCCCGACGTGTGCGGCCAGTAACCGCTGAACATGGCCCCGCGCGCCGGACCGCAGGCCGGGGCGTTCACGAAGCAGTTGTCGAAGGAAATGCCCGCGCGCACGAGGCGGTCGAGGTTGGGCGTGATCGGGCCGTTAAATCCCAGCGCGGCGATTGTGTCGTAGCGCTGCTGGTCGGTGATGATCAGCACGATGTTGGGTTTGTCTGGCATATCGCGGGAGCTCAACAAGGATTCGGTGATCAGCCTCTGCAATTGTCAGGTTGGCGAGCCGGCCCCAATTTCGACCAAATTGCGCGCCCGGCGCGCGCGGCTTGACCGGTGCCGGGCCGGGACAACAGCAACGCCGGGCGCGGACGCTGATTGGAAGTGCCTGCGGTTGCGCTACCGCGATCGCAGGGCGGCGGGAGTCAACCCCGGCGATTTGCGCCGGGCCCGTTCGCCGCTGCCGACCGGGGCCTGCCGGGTACCGGTCGACCTTCGCGCGACGCACCGGGGTGGGCCTCCGTTTGCGTGTAATGGTACTTACTACTTATTGAGGACATTTCGGCGTATCCGCATAATCCGGTTTTCAAACGACCATGGCGAACCGGTACGCTCAAATGCAACGCGGATCAGACAACAGCGACCAAATCAATACGCCGCGCCGCCGCAGCCAAACCGAATTGACGACCGTGCGGCTATTGGACGCGGCGGCGGCCGAATTCATCGAACTCGGCTATGACGGAGCACGGATAAGCTCCATAGCGCGCCGCGCCGGCCTGACGCCCGGCGCCGTTTACGCCCGCTGGCAGAACAAGGGCGAGATGATGGCCGCAACGCTCGACCACATATTCGAAAAGATCCTGCCCGGGCCCATCCATGGCGACCCGGGCAATCCGAGCAGCCAGGATACGCCCGCCGGGGAGGCGCTGCTCGGACGCGCGGCGGAATTGATGCGGGGCGAGGAGCGGCCGCGCGTGATGGTCCAGGTTTTTGCAAGCACCCGCAACAACGCGGATCTGCGCACCCGCCTGCAGGCCTTCCTGAATCAGGAGGCCTCGCAACTTGCACGCCTGATCGAATCCGGCAAAGGGAACGGATCCTGCGACCCTGAAATCAGCACTCCCGCGCTGACGTTCCTTCTGCAGTCGATCGGGATCGGCGTCGAATTGATGCTCGAAAGCGGGGTCGACGACCGACACACCCCAACCCCGGAGCAATGGAACCGCCTCCAGGAGAGGTTCGCGGCCGCCATCGCCCCCGCCAAGGACCCGCCGGGCTGAAAACGGCGTCGGAGCCGGCTCCCCGGCCGGCCGGCCAGGCGACCGGTCGCGCGCCTGAATATGAGGTAAAGACAAGCCACCCGCAGGGACTGATTGCGGCACCGCGGGGCGGGGAAAATAGGTGCGCCAAATCGCTTTTCCCGTATTCGATAATGGCTCAAGAGCATGGGCGGGATCTGGCCGTCCCCGGATTGCAATTCGCCGGTCTGCGGCCAGTAGCTGACGCGGTTTGTCTTTTATTACTTCTTTTAGTGAAGGGCTGCACATGGGAATTCGAACAAGGATCTTAGCCGGCCTCCTGATGGTCCTGGCGATGGCCGTGGTGGTGGCCTGCGACCTGGAAATCGGCGGCGGGGATGAGGAAGCGGCTCGCGGCAGCACGCTCGACGCGATCATCGATCGCGGCAACCTGGTCTGCGGCATCAAAGCCGACACCCCCGGGTTCGGCGTGTTGAACCCCGACGGCACCGCGGATGGCAACGACGTTGAGTACTGCCGCGCGCTTGCCGCCGCGATATTCGGCAACGCCAACCAGGTCGAGTACATCGAAGCCACGTCGGCCAACCGCTTCGAGCTGCTGGCGGCCGAGGAAATCGATGTCCTTATCCGCACCACGACCTGGACCGCCAGTCGTGACGCCGATCTAGAGGTCGCCTACGCGCCGACCACCTTCTACGACGGCGCCGGCATCATGGTCAAGGCCGAAGCCGGCCTTTCCTCGGTAAACGAACTCGAGGGGGCGACGATCTGCATCCTGGACGGAACTTCCACCCAGGGCGCGGTTTCTGACTACTTCGCCGAACAGGGCCTTGGCTACGAAGAACTGACCTTCCAGGCCAACCCCGAACTGCGGGCGGCCTTCATCAGCGATCAGTGCGACGCTTGGTCTTCGGACAAGTCGCAGCTCGGTGGGCACCAGTTCACCCTGACCGCCGACGGCGTAAACGCAGTGGTCCTGCCGGAAACGCTCTCCAAGGAACCGCTCGGACCGAGCGTCCGCGATTACGACTCCGAGTGGGAAGACGTGGTCCGCTGGGTCGTTAACGGGATGATCATCGCCGAAGAGCAGGGCGTCACCTCGCAGAACGTCCGCCAGATGGCCTCCGCTCCGCCGAACAACACCGTGGCCCGCCTGCTGGGCGTCGGCTTCGACGGCGGCGCAGCTCCCAACCTGGGGATTGGCCACGGCAAGATCCCGATTACCTTCATGCAATCGGTGATCGAGCAGGTCGGAAACTACGGTGAAGCCTACGCCCGGACCCTGGAACGGGTCGGCCTCACCCGCGCCGGGTCGCTGAATGACTCGTACGTGAACGGTGGCCTGATCTACTCGCCGCCAATGCGGTAAATCCGGACCCTGATCTGAAACAATGGACGGGTGGGTCAGACCCACCCGTCCATTTCTTATCTGAGCGTGCGGCTAACTAGTTGAAGCAGTCCCTGGGCGAACTCTGGTACAGGCGGCGTTCGCGGTACCTGCTGGTCAATTCGGTTGTCGGGGTGGTGGCCGCCACGGTGGCGATTTACTTTGCCTACTCGATCGCCACCAACTTCTTTGATTTTGATTTCCTGTTCGGCCCCTATGGAAGCCCCGACCGGACTTCAATAGTCCCGTTCCTGAACGTTGAAGCCAGCGACCCGCGCTGGCTGGGGATGATCAAGGGCGCCGGCAACACGATCTCGGTGGTCCTCTTTGCGATCGCCGCCTCCACGTTCCTGGGGCTCCTGATCGGCGTTGCCCGGCTTTCGGCCAACCCGCTGGTTAACCGGATGGGCCTTGTCTACGTCGAGCTTTTCCGCAACCTGCCGCTGCTGCTGATCATGTTCTTCTTCGCCTTCGCCGCCTTCCGGGCGCTGCCGCGAATCGAAGAGGAGCTGGGCGTGGGCCGCCTGCTTTACATCTCCAACCGGGGAATCGCCATACCCTGGCTGCAGACCGACAACCAGTTCTGGTGGGTCTGGCTGCTGGCGGTGGCGGTGGCCGCGATTGTCGGCTGGCAGGTCCGCAAGCGGCGCGATCGGCGCGAGGACGAAACCGGCCAGGTCCTTAGGCCCAACAGCTGGGGGCTGGGGCTGTTCGCCGGCATCGCCCTGGTCGCTTACCTGGGCCTGCTGATGCCGATCCGCCCCGACCTGCCCAGCGTCACCGTATCCGAAGCGGGGTTCTTCGGCTACACCGGCGGCAACCTCCTGGGCCTGGGCTACATCAGCGCCCTCATATCCCTGACCCTTTACTTCAGCGCGTTCATTGCCGAGATAGTGCGCGGATCGATCCAGGCCGTCCATCACGGACAGACCGAGGCTTCGGCTTCGCTGGGCCTTACCGCCTACCAGCGTTTCACGCTGATCATTCTTCCGCAGGCCCTGCGGATCATGATCCCGGCCCTGAATAACGAATTCCAGAACGCCAACAAGGACTCCACCCTGGCCCATGCCATCGCCTACGGCGAGATCGTCCTGATTTCGAACCGGATCGTAAACAACTCCGGCAACCTGCTGCAGACCTACGCGTTCATCTTCGTCGTCTTCGTGACCACCAACCTGATCATCTCGTTCATCATGAACACCATCAACCGCAACGTGCAGATCAAATGACGCGCGACATCCCGGTGCAGACTTCGATCGCCCGCGGCCTGCGCTGGTCGCGCGCGAACCTGTTCAACTCGCGCGCAAATTCGCTGCTGACGATATTCGCCCTGCTGGTGGCGGCGGTGCTCGGGTTCGTGGTGCTCAAGTTCGTCCTGTTCGACGCCAACTGGGGCCTGGTGGCGATTAACCGAAAGCTCTTTTTCGTCGGCAGCTACCCGGCCGACGAGGCGTTCCGAATCTGGATCGTGGTGTTCCTGGGCGCGGCCCTGGCGTCCCTTACCTACGGGGTCTGGATCGGGCGCCTGCGCTCCTACCTGCTGACGATCGCGATCGTGGCGGTAATCATCCTCACCTTCGGGTTGGGACTCGAATTCCAGATCCGGGAATTCGAATTCACCAATACGATCGAATCGGGCGGGCAGACCACGGTCGTGACCGGGATCGACCGCCAGCTGATCCAATCGGGCGGCTGGGCGCCGGGCTGGCTCTACGCGCTCTCCTTCGGCCTGGCGGTGCCTTTCGGCGGTCCCTGGCTGCTGTTGGCCGGGGTTTTCGCGGTCCTGGCCGCAGGAGCGGTCGTGGGGCGCGAACTGGCCCGCTGGCGCGAAAGTCCGATCCTGCGCCAGGCCTTCGGGGCCGCCTGGGTCCTGCTGATCCCCCTGGTCGTGGTCCTGCAGATCGGCATCTCAACCCTGCACTGGGAGAGCATCCTGCTGGACTTCCTGGTGTTCGCGATCGGCGGGTTCTTCTCGTTCGTGATCGGGCTGTTTCTGGCCCTGGGCCGGTTCTCGCCGTATCGGGCGATCCGCGTTGCATCGATCGGTTACATCGAGACGGTGCGCGCCGCCCCGCTGCTGGTGTGGCTGCTGTTTGCCACCTTCCTGCAGGACGAACTCGGACCGCTCGGGGTGGCTTTCTCGAGCATCGACCTGGTTTTCAGGGTCATGTTCGTATTCGCCTTCTTCGGCGGCGCCTACATCGCCGAAGTCGTGCGCGGCGGGCTGCAGTCAATCCCGCGCGGGCAGTTCGAGGCCTCCGACGCGATCGGGCTCAATGCCACCCAGAAATACGCGTTCATCATCCTGCCGCAGGCGATAAAGGCGGTCATCCCGGCAATCATCGGCCGGTTCATCGCGCTCTGGAAGGACACCGCCCTGCTGGCGGCGATCTCGCTGGTGAACACCCTGGAGAAAGCCAAGAAGGTCCTGGCCGGCCAGTCCGACATCGCCGAGGGCGCTTTCTTCGAGGTCTATCTGATCGTTGCACTCATTTACTGGGTCGTCTCCTACCTGCTTTCGCGGCTGGGCAGCGCCGCCGAATCGCGGCTGGGCGAGAACCCGCGCCAAACCCGCTGACCGGGAGGAATCAATGTCGCATCAACTCGGAGAGGAAATCGTCCGCCTGGAGGGCGTGGTCAAGCGCTTCGGCGACTTCACCGCCTTAAACGGGGTCGACGTCACGATCCGCGAGCGCGAGGTCGTGGTCATAATCGGCCCTTCCGGCTCGGGCAAATCGACCCTGCTGCGGACCATCAACCAGCTCGAACGCCACGACGAGGGCCGGATCGTCGTCGACGGCACCGAACTGACCGACGACGCGCGCACGCTGACCAAGATCCGCACCGAGACCGGAATGGTGTTCCAGTCCTTCAACCTGTTCCCGCACCTGACGGTTCTGCGCAACATCACCCTGGCGCCACAGAAGGTCCGGCACATGCCGCAGCGCGAGGCTGAGGACCTGGCCCGCAGCCTCCTGGAACGGGTCGGCATCCCCGAGCAGGCCGAGAAATTTCCCGGTCAGCTCTCGGGCGGACAGCAGCAGCGGGTGGCCATCGCCCGGGCGCTGGCGATGAACCCCAAGGTCATGATGTTCGACGAACCGACCTCGGCGCTCGACCCGGAGATGATCAACGAGGTCCTGAGGGCGATGGAAGAACTCTCCGAATCGGGCATGACGATGATCTGCGTCACCCACGAGATGGGTTTTGCCCGCAACGTGGCCGACCGGGTGATCTTCATGGACGAGGGCGAGATCGTCGAGATCGGGACCGCCGAGCAGTTCTTCAACAACCCGCGGCGGCGCCGGACCAAGCTTTTCCTGGACCAGATCCTGACCCACTAGGGCCCGGCTTCCCGGCCGCCTCGCGGACCCCTGCCCGGACGGGCGGACAATGCTGCCAAAATCGATTGGGCAACGGGCCCGTGCGCCGGCAGCCGCCAGCGCTTGCGGGTTTGATTCGACCGATTCCGGTAAGTACTGAAGGGCGCAACCGCTTAAACCGTGCCGTGGTGGGGATGGATAACGCTTGGCGGCCTGCTGCTGATTGCAGAGCTGGTCGGCGGCGGCGCGCTCTACATGCTGTTCGTGGGAGTCGCGGCCGTCCTGGTCGGAATCCTTGTCGTGCTGTTCCCCGACCTGCCGCTCTGGTCGCACTGGCCGATATTTGCGGTCCTGGCGCTGGGGCTGCTGGTCGGCCTGCGGCGCCATGCGCACGCGCGGATCAATCGCAGCGGCGGATTCGAGTCCATCACCGGTGAGTTCGCGCTCGTCATTGACGAAATCGCCCCGTCCGGTTACGGGCAGGCGAGTCTGCACGGGGCCAAATGGGAGGCCCGCAACCTCGGCACAAGAACCCTGACCGACGGGCAGCGGGCCCGGGTCGAGCGGGTTGACGGACTGACCCTCTACCTGCGCGCCGAAGAAGAAACGACGACCTAAGGAGTCAACTCAAATGGAATTCCTACCGATCGCGGTATTCGTACTGCTGGCAGTCGTGGTGATCATCGTCATCGCCAAGACCGCCATCATCGTTCCCCAGCAGTCGGCCTACGTGATCGAAATGCTGGGCCGGTACCGCACGACCTACCAGGCCGGCTTCTACGTACTGATCCCGTTCATCCAGCGGGTCGCCTACAAGCATTCGCTGAAAGAGGAGGCGGTGGACATCCCGGAGCAGGTCTGCATCACCCGCGACAACGTCCAGGTCGGGGTTGACGGTGTCATATATATGCAGATCCTCGACGCCCGCCTGGCCTCGTACGGAATAACCAACTACCGCTTCGCGATCTCGCAGCTGGCCCAGACCACGCTCCGCAGTGAAGTCGGAAAACTGGACCTGGACCGCACGTTCGAGGAACGCGCCGCGATAAACGCCTCGGTGGTGGCCGAACTTGACAAGGCCTCCGACGCCTGGGGCGTAAAGGTCCTGCGCTATGAGATCCGCAACATCAACCCGCCCGCCGACGTGCTCGGGGCGATGGAGAAACAGATGCGCGCCGAGCGCGAAAAACGCGCCACGGTGCTCAACTCCGAGGGTGAGCGCGATGCCGTCATCAACAACGCCGAAGGCGCCAAGCAGCGGGTCGTGCTCGAGTCCGAGGCCGCCCGTCAGCAGCAGATCAACGAGGCCGAGGGCGAGGCCCAGGCGATTCTTTCGATCGCCAACGCCACCGCCGACGGGCTGCGCGCGATCGCCGCATCGGTCTCCGCTCCGGGCGGCGAGGACGCGCTGCGGCTGCGAATCGCCGAACAGTACGTCGGAGAATTCGGCAAGCTGGCCCAGCACGGCAACACTTTCGTGGTGCCGGCGAACATGACCGATCTGGCCTCGATGATCACGCTGGCGACCTCGATGATCAAGAGCGACGGCGCAGGATCCGACGAATCAGCGCGGGGTGGCTAGCGGGAGACCCAGGGCACTCCCGCGACCCCCGGCCGAAACGGGCCGCGACCGGCGGCCGGCGCCGATGCCGGCCGTAACCGGCGCCTGCCGGTGATTTGGGGGCCGGTTACTCGGTCGGCCAGCCCTCTGGAATCTCGGACTCGGCCAACGCCGCCGAGATTTTCTCGGCCGCCTCGGCGGTGACCCAGCCGGACCAGACTTCGGTATTGTTGCCAAGCCACCAGAGCGCGGTGTCGTTAATGCTCGCGCCCTTGTTCTGGCGGCGCCATTTTCCGACCGCGTCGTAGCGCTCGATGTTCATGTCCCAGGCCCGCAGCACCGCGACGACGTCGGGCGCGGAAGCAAAAAGTTCCGGGTGGACCGCGATCAGGATCGTGGCCGGTTCGTAGGCGCAGGCCTTGGTGGTGAACCAGCACTCGTCAGAGTAAGCCGGCTCCTCGAGCAGGACCAGTTCGAGTTCAACCGATGGGTCGTTGGTACCCCACTGGTAGCCCAGCCAGGGCTCGCCTTGCTCGTAGGTTCCGTAGAGATCGGTGTTGGCGGCGGCGCTGTCGCCGGGATTGATCACGTGGACGTGGTCGGCAAGGCCGTAGGCCTGGATCTGTTGCGCATTGACTTCCTCACAGGACCAGCCGATGACACATGAGACCAGTCGCGCCTTGCCGCCGGTTTCAGCGGTGGCGAACAGCTCCTTGAACCGGTCGTCTTTGAGGTCCTCGATGCTGTCCAGTTCCGGGTACTGCTCCTGCAGGTACTTGGGGATCACGAATGCCGACTGCCAGTCTTCGCCCAGACTGGTCCCCACCGATATGACTTCGCCGGCGGTCTGGGCTTCCATCCAGGCCTCATCCTGGTTGGGCAGCCAGATCTCCATGGTCACGTGGCTGTCGCCGCGGCGCAGGCCCTGGAACAGCGGCAGCGTCCCACCGAAAACCACGTCTGTGGGATAGTCATAGCCTTTTTCCAGGATGTACTGGGCCACCCGGTTCTGGAACTGGGCGCTGGTCCAGTTCAGGTCCGAGAAAACCACGGTCTGCTTCTGTTCCCCGTCCGATTCGGTTAGCTCGCACCCGACCAGCGCCACCGAAATCAGCATCAGCAGCGCCAGCGCTAGTACCTTCGTTTTGGCCATCTTCAAGTTCCCGCTTCCAGTCGTTCAGGGTGAGGGCTGGTAACTGCCGAAGTCGTCAATCTCCACTACTCATCATCACATTAGGCCCGCCTCGCGGACCGCGGCGCCACGGACCGGGCCGGGCCGTCAGCCCACGCTCATCGGTCCCTGGCGGGCGCCGGCCACGGCCTGCGTCAACCGGTCGATGATGATGGCCATGAACACGATCGCCAGTCCGGCCAGCAGGCCGTTGCCGGGTTCGTTCTTCTGCAGGGCCCGGTTGACGTTGTCGCCCAGTCCGCCGGCCGCCACCAGGCTGGCGATCGTCACCATCGCCAGGGCCATCATGGTGGTCTGGTTGATGCCGGCCATGATGGTCGGCATGGCGATCGGAATCTGCACCTTGGCCAGGATCTGCAGCGGCGAGGAGCCGAAAGCGCGCGCGGCCTCGACCGTTTCGGTCGAAACCTGGCGGATGCCGAGATTGGTTAGGCGGATGACCGGCGGCACGGCATAGATGATCGTTGCGAACACCCCGGCCGGTTTGCCCAGTCCGAAAAAGAGGATGCCGGGCAGCAGGTATACGAAGCTGGGCATCGTCTGCATGCCGTCCAGGATCGGGCGCATGATGCTGTCGGCGATGCCGGAGCGCGCCCCGAGCACTCCCAGCGGCAGGCCGATTGCCACCGCCACCGCCACCGATACCGCCATCAGGGCCACCGTGTCCATGGCGTTGTCCCAGAGGTCCATCATTCCGACGAACAGCAGGGCCAGGAGGGTGAAGGAAAAAAGCGGCCAGCGCCCCACGCCGAAGGCGACCGCCGCCAGGCCGAGGATTACCACCGGCCAGGGCGTCCACTTGAGCACTCCCTCGATGTTGACCAGGGCGAACGTGACCGCGGTGCTGATCCCGTCGAAGAACCACCCGCCTTCGCGGGTTATCCAGACGAAGCCGTCATCGATAGTGCGGCTGGTCACATCGCGGACGGTTTCATCCAGCACCAGCGTGCCGTCGCTGGATGTGCGGCTGCCGACGTCGGTCGGGAACCCCATTCCCGGCCCCCAGACCGCCAGCGAAAAAACCAGCACCAGGCCGAGCGCGACAACGCCCGCCAGCCAGCGGTGCCGGACCGGAAGCCTGCTGAACTCGAACCGCTGCGCCAGCCGGGCCGTGGCGGTTTCACCGGTGGGGGCTTTGTTCATGGTTACCGGTCCTACGGTGGGGCAGTTGCCAGGGCGGCCAGCAGCACCAGGCGGTGGATTTCGCCGACCAGGCGTCCGTCGTCGTCAACTACCGCTACCGGGCGTTCGGAGCGGGCCGCCAGGGTGATGATCGACTCCACCGGGGCGCTTGGCGGGATGGAGGTGATCCGGGTCGCGGGGATGCCCTCCAGCGTGGCCCGGTCGCCCCGCGCCCAATCGGCCAACCCGGTCCGGCTCACAAGGCCGCGCAGAAGTGAACCGGTCCCGATCAGATAAGCGGCGTCAAACCCGCGCTCATCCAGCATTCGCAGCGCTTCGGCCGGCGCCATGTCCTCCCTGAGCAATACCCGCGGCTCGCGCATGATCGCCCGCGCCGGGATGACCTTGGCGCGCGAGACGTCGCGCACGAACTCGCGCACGTACCCGCCGGCCGGCCGGGTCACGATCTGCTCCGGAGTTCCAAGCTGGATGATCTCGCCATCGCGCATGATCGCGATCCTATCGCCCAGTTTGAGCGCCTCGTTCAGATCATGGGTAATGAAAACGATCGTCTTGCGCATGTTTTTCTGCAGGTCGAGCAGCTCGTCCTGCATTTCGCGCCGGATCAGCGGATCAAGTCCGCTGAAGGGTTCGTCCATCAGCAGGATCTGCGGGTCCACCGCAAGGGCCCGGGCCAGGCCGACCCGCTGCTGCATGCCCCCGCTCATCTCGCGCGGGTAGTAGTCCTCCCAGCCTTCCAGCCCCACGGTGGCGATCGCCCTGGCGGCCAGGTCGTAGCGCGAATCCCGGTCCACGCCCTGGACTTCCAGGCCGTAGGCCACGTTGTCCAGGACCCGGCGGTGCGGCAGCAGGGAGTAGTGCTGGAAGACCATCGCCATGTTCTCGCGCCGGAACTGGAGCAGATCGCCGCCCTCCAGCGAGCCGATGTCCGCCCCGTCGTAGAGGATTCGGCCGCGGTCGGAATCGATCAGCCGGATCAGGCACCGCACCAGGGTCGATTTGCCGCTGCCGGAAAGCCCCATCACCACGAAGATTTCGCCGGCGCGGACACTGAAGGAGACATTGCGGAGCGCCAGCACAATGCCCAGTTCGGCCTGGATGTCGGCGCGGCTCTTGGCGCGATTCTCGGGGGCGAACACCTGTTCGGACATCCCGCCGAAGCACTTCCACAGACCGTCGACCTCGATCAGGTTTGGCGCCTGGTGCATCGCGGCCCTTGTCCCAAGTCGGAAAGTCAATTACACCATCAGGAGGATCGGGCGCGGCCGGACCGGGTCCGGATCCAACTGCTGCCGCCGCAACCTGCAAGAGCGTCCCTGTTGCAAGAATTCGACGCGGACCAATGAACAGCAGCTGAGATCCCAATGAGCAAAGATTCAGCGCCGGACGGCCGATACACGATGGGGTATGACGAGGACTTCCGTCAGCTCCTGAACCGCCGCAGCGCCCGGACCCATGCAGCGTATCTGCTGCCCCACCTGCGAGCCGGGCAGACCGTGCTCGATTTCGGCTGCGGCCCGGGCACCATTTCGCTCGGGCTGGCCCAGGCGGTGGACCCCGGCAAATTGCACGGCGTCGACATGGAGGAAACCCAGATCGCCCTGGCGCGGTCGGCGGCCGAATCGGGCGGGCACGAAAACGTCGCCTTTCACGTCGGCAACATCAACGATCTGCCATTTGAGGACGCCACCTTTGACGTGGCGCACTGCCACGCGGTCCTGATGCACATACCCGATATCGCCGCCGCCCTGGCCGAAGTGCACCGCGTCCTCAAACCGGGCGGAACCATCGCCTGCCGCGAGGCGATCGTGGCTTCTTCCTTCCTGGAACCCGGTTCGGCCGAAATCGATCGGGCCTGGGGAGTATTCACCAAGCTGCTTGCCGCCAACGGCGGTCATCCGCAGCTTGGCCGGGAGTTAAAACAGCAACTGCTGGATGCCGGCTTCGAAGAGATCCGGCCCGCCTTCTCGTTCGACAGTTTTGGGACCGATGCAGACGTGGAGTTCTTTCACGGATTCATCGTCGACTGGTTCCACTCGCCGGCGGTGGTGGAGGCGGCGATCAAGTACGGACTCTCGACCGCGGAAGAATTCGAGCGCGGACGGGACGCGCTGGAGGCCTGGCGAACGAGCCCGGGGGCAGTCGGATCGATCGGATTCGGCGAATGTCTGGCCACCAAGCCCCGGGTTCCCTGACGGTGCCATCGGCGCGGCCGGGAGCCGGGCGCCGGGACCGGGCGTCCGCGCGGCCGGGGGCCGGGCCGGAGGAGCCCGGACGTTGATCGCGATCCCGCAAACCGCGTCGCAGATAGCTAATCGAGCCGGGGGCCGCGCCTGCAAAACCGGTTCCCGACCGTGGCCGAATCGGGAGAACATGCCTTGAAGAACCGCTTCGCCGCATTGGTCGTTGCCGGCCTGCTCGTCCTGTTGGGCGCCCCGGGGGCGGCGGCGGCGCAGTGCGAATTCGTGCTGGGCTTTGCCGCGATCAGGACGCACATCACCCTGTCGGAGGGGCAGGACCGGGTCGGCGCCTGCCTGCAGAACGAGCGCTTCGATCCCGTCACCGGTGAGGCCACCCAGAAAACGGCCGCCGGCCTGCTTACCTGGCGCAAGGCCGACAACTGGACCGCATTCAGTGACGGACTGCGCACCTGGGTGTACAGCCCTTACGGACTCCAGGCGCGGCCGGCCGGGGACCTGCTTGACTGGGAAAGAATCGCCCAGCTAAATCAGAACGCCCGGAATTTCAGCTACCAGGTCGGGCGGGCGGGCGGATCAATAAATTACGCCAGCATCGGCGGACCGCTGACATTCAATCTGGCCATGGCAAAGGACAGCTCGTCATCGGACGTGCTGGACTACCTCTTTGAGGGCCTGACCGAAACCTCCTGGCTCACCAACCAGGTCCAGCCGGCCCTGGCCGAGTCCTGGACCCGCTCCGACGACGGTCTCACATGGACATTTAATCTGCGCCGCAACGTGCGCTGGCACGACGGCCAGCCATTCACCGCCCGGGACGTAGATTTCACGTTCAACCGGATCATCTACAACGACGATTTCCGCGCCAGCAGCCGCGACGCGTTCACGTTCCGGTTCCTGGACCAGGCGTCCGGCCGGTGGCGGGAAGCCCGGATGAGGGTGGCGGTGATCGACGAACACACGGTGCGTTTCGATCTGCCGGTCCCGTTCGCCCCCTTCCTGCGTTCAATGGGGACCGCGATCTATCCGCGGCACATCCTGGACCGGTACGTCGAAGACGGCACTTTCCCTCAGGCCTGGGACGTGGAAACCGATCCGGCCGAGGTCATCGGCACCGGTCCGTTCACCATTGAGCGCTACGACCCGGACGAACAGTTGGTCCTGCGCCGCAACCCCGACTATTGGCTGCGCGACGCCGCCGGCAACTCCCTGCCGTATCTGGACAGCATCCATATCGCATACGTTCCAGACTTGGAAGCCGAACTGGAACTGTTCCTGTCCGGCCAGATCGATGTGCACGGCGTGCTGGGCGAGGAATACGCCGAGCTCAAGCCACGGGCAGAAGACGGAAACTTCACAATTTACCGGCGCGGCCCCACGTTCGGGTCGACTTTCCTGACTTTCAACATGAACCCGGGGCGGGATCCCGACACCGGGCAGCCCTACGTTGAACCGCAAGTCCTGGGGTGGTTCACAAATCCCGGGTTCCGCCGGGCCGCCGCGCACAGCATCGATCGCGACGCGATCATCGACCAGGTGCTGCACGGATTCGGGACCCCGCAATGGTCTTCGGTCAGCCCCTCGGCCGGGGACTTTCACAACCCCGACGTGCCCCGCTACGAACACGACCCGACAAGGGCCGGGCAGATCCTCGACGGTCTCGGCTGGCTGGACACCGACGGCGACGGTATCCGCGAGGATTCGGCCGGCAACCAGATCGCGTTCAAGCTGGTGACCAACTCCGGCAACAGCGTGCGCGAAAGGGTCGCCGCGATCATCTCGCAGGGCCTTGGCGAAATCGGGATCCGGGCCGACGTCCAATTAATCGAATTCGACGACCTGGTCGGCCGGCTAACCAACACCTACGACTGGCAGGCGACGGTGATCGGGTTCGGCGGCGGCAGCGATCCCTACAGCGGCATCACCCTCTGGCACAGCAGCGCAAACCTGCACCTGTGGCATCCGAACCAGCCGCAGCCGGCCACCGACTGGGAGGCCCAAATCGACGACCTGTACGTGCAGGCCAGCCAGGAACTGGACCACGCCGAGCGGGTGGCGCTCTACCACCGCGCCCAGGCGATTGCCGCCGAGAACCTGCCGGTCATCTACACCGCCAACTCGACGCGCATAGCGGCCGTTCGCAACGGGTTCGGAAACACGACTTCCACCCTCTACGGGCTGTTCGACACCCGCTACATTTACCACCTGGCATCCTGACCGGGCCCGGCCGCCGCGCCGGTCCGGAGAACGGGACCGGGCGGCGGCGTTGTCCGGGCGCCGGCAAACCGTGCAAGCGTCGCTTCAAAGGGAACGCAACCGGGCCGATGCCGGACGCGCCGTAGCCGGCCGTTCGCCTTGCCCGCTGACACCTCCCCCCCGATCGCCCGGACGATGGCTCGCCGGGCGGCCTGCCTGCCGGAGCAGAATCCCGCATCGGGGGCGGGGTCGCGCCGCTCCCGGACAGTCCTGGCAATCGAATCGGGCCGATCGCCCCTTTCAGGCCAGGGCTTTTCCGAGGTGGCTCCGGGAGATATTGCCCCCGCTCAGCACCAGCACGACTTTCTGGCCTTTGAGCGATTCGGCGTTCCGGATCGCGGCCGCCAGCGGCGCGGCCCCGGCGTGCTCGGCGAGATTGTGGGTGGTCTCCAGATAGAGCCCCACCGCCCGGACCAGTTCGTCGTCGGAGACGAGCCAGAAATCCTCCAGCAGGGCGCGCATGATCTGCTGCGTGAATTCGAATCCGACCGACGTGGACAGACCTTCTGCCACCGTCCCCATCTCGGCCGCGACGATCTCACCCGATTTCCATGAACGGAATGCGGCCGGGGCAGCCTCCGACTGAACGCCGAATACCCTCACCCGGGGATTGATCGCGTTGGCGACTATGCAGGTTCCGCAGGCACCGCTGCCGGCGCCCACCGGCACCACGATCGCGTCGACGTCGGGCAGGTCTTCGAAGATCTCCAGCGCGTAGGTGGCCACCCCGGGGACGAGCCTGGGCTCGTCGGCCGAATGGATGTAGACACCGCCTTCGGCTTGAGCCCGCCGCTCGCACTCGGCCCGGGCCTCGTCGAAATTGGCGCCGTGGTGGACCAGGTCCGCCCCCAGCCCGCGCATGGCCGCGCATTTGTCGGGATTGGCCTCGTCCGGCACGAACACCGTCGCCCGCACTCCGAATACTCCGGCCGCGTAGGCGATCCCCTGGCCGAAGTTGCCGGTCGAGGCGCAGACCACGCCCCGCGATTTCTCCTCCCCCGTCAACTGGGAGATCACGTTCAACGCTCCCCGGATCTTGAACGCGCCCAGCGACTGGTGGTTCTCATGCTTGACGAAGACTCTGGCGCCGATCAGGCGATCAAGCGCGGGATAGCGGTGCAGCGGAGTGCGGGTCACGTACCGGGCGATGCGTTTGCGGGCCGCAAAGACTTCGAGCAATCCGGGGAATTCCGTCAACGGGACGCTCCTGTCCAATTTGCCGCGGCGGCCGGTCCTTACCCGGGCGGGTCCGCGTTCACAACCGGCGCTCCGGCCCGGCACCGCAACGCTCCACGCGAAGCAGACTGCGGGCCAAGTGCGCCCGGCAATGGAATTGTCGGCTCGACGAATCCCCGCCGCCCACTCAAAACAACCGGCGCCGCTTAACCTATGCCCAGGTCGTCTGATTCCCGAATATGCCCGTTAGCGAGCGATTTCGCCGATCAATTCCCGGTGCCACAAGGCACCGCGCGGTCGCATTGGCGATCGCGCTCTGCCTGGCGGCGATCTTTTCGGGTTGCGACGCCGGTCCGGGCGGACCCGCCTCTCCGGCGCCGCTGAAGATCGGCCTGATACTGAACTTTTCCGGATCGCCGCAGGCCTCCGCCGATCGGGAACGGGCCTTCGACCTGGCCCTCAAGCACATCAACGCGGGTGGCGGGGTGTTCGGAATGGACGTGGAAAGCGTCGTCGTCGACGCGACCGGCGACCCCTTGACCGCGGTGCGGGCCGCCCGCGGCTTGGTGGAACAGGAAGGCGTTCACGCCATAGTCGGACCCAACGCCAGCTCGGCGGCGTTGCCTATCGCCCGGGAAGTCGCGGGAGGGCTGGGGATTCCGACAATAAGTCCCTCGGCGACTTCGCCGCGCCTGACCGACGTGGATGACGGCGGCTTCTTTTTCCGAACCGCCCTTTCGGACGCCTTCCAGGGACCGGTCCTGGCCGACCTGGTGCGGGACCGCGGTTTTGAAAACGTCGGCCTCATCTACCAGGAGGACGCCTACGGACAGGGGCTGGCGGACGCCTTCGAAGAGTCCTGGACCGGAACCCTGCGGCGCATCGCGGTCGGAACCGCGCAGTCCGATTTCACGACCGAATTGGCCCTGAGCGCCGATCAGGGGGCGCAGATATTATTCGTGGTCGCATTCGAGGGCCCGGCCCTGGCCATTGTCAGCCAGGCGTTAGAGGCGGGAATCTACGACCAGTTCGTCTTTTGCGACGCGAGCAAGCGGATCGGCCTGATTGAAGCTATCGGCGGCCAGCGGCTGGGCGGAATGTACGGGACCGCGAGCGCTTCGGCTCCGGGCGATGCCGCCACTGCCGCGTGGGAGGCCGCCTTCATCGACGAATACGGGGCGCTGCCGGTGCTCGCCTACGTCAAAGAGACCTACGACGCCACGGTCGCCCTAGCCCTCGCCGCCCAGGCCGCCGGAAGCACCGACGGGGACCTGGTGCGTGACAGATTGCGGGAAATCGGCGGCCCGCCGGGCACGCCGGTGGCGGCCACCGCGCAGGGAGTGGCCGGCGCGCTGGCAATGCTGGCCGAAGGGAACGCGATCGACTACCAGGGCGCTGCCAACACGCTGGACTGGGACGCAGACGGCGACCTGGCCAGGGGCCACATCGGGATCTGGCGTTTCACGGCTGACGGCCGCATAGAGGATCTGGAAGCGGTCCCGATCGACCGACGCGATTGAGCTTCCCGGTCCGCTGACGGGCGGCCGACCGGGGCGCGGGCAACTGCTGAACGGCGGGAACCGTTCACAGGACCCCCATGCCCAGCGCACATGGCTCCGCGCGGTGGCCCGGAGACGATCGCCGGCCAGAGTGAACGCCCCGGATCGGATTCGGCCCCGCCAGCAAACCCGGTCCGCGAACCGATGCCTGCCGCGAAATTGCGCGCGGCGGGCCGGACGGAATATTCGGCCCGGCGGCTCAGGATTCAAAATATGGGCATGGCGGAAAGCGATCGTAACGCGAGGGGCCAGGCGGGGTCCGGACGAGCCCGTGACAGCCGCCGGCGGCGGCTGTGGGAGATGGCCCGCGCGCACGGTATGGGACGCCGCACGTTTCTTCAGTTGCTGTCCCTCGGCGGAGCCGCCGCCGTGATAGCCGCCTGCGATTCCGGCCCGCCGCCGCCGCAATCCGAGGCGGCCGATGATGCCGTCCCCGGTCCGGCTGCGGGCTGGTTCAAGGACCCGGCACCGTTCATCCAGCACGACGGGCAGAACCTGGAGGCACGGCTGGCGAACCTGCAGGGCCTGGTTACGCCCGCGCAGCAGTTTTTCGTGCGCAACAACTCCCACAGCCTGGATCTGGCCGCTTCCGAATGGCGGCTACAGGTGACCGGCGACGCGGTCAGCAAGCCCCTGGAGCTCTCGCTCGAGCAGATCCGGAAGCTGCCGGTCCGCAACCTGACCGCCTACCTGGAGTGCGCCGGCAACCACCGCGCAATGTTCGACCTGATCAACGGCCGCAAGGCTTCCGGGACGCAGTGGATGACCGGGGCGATCGGCAATGGTGAATGGGCCGGGACGCCGCTGCGCGAGGTACTCGCGCTGGCCGGCGCCGACAGCCAGGCGGTCAGCGTCCAGCTCATCGGGCTCGACCTGGAATCCCCCGAGCAGGGTTTCCGCTATGTGCTGCCGATGTCAAAAGCCACCCATCCCGACACGCTGCTGGCCTATTCGCTGAACGGGGCACCCCTGCCGCGCGACCACGGATTCCCGCTGCGGGCCCTGGTGCCGGGCTGGGTGGGGGCCGCCAGCGTCAAGTGGCTCGGCCGCATCGAGGTTGCGCGCAGGCCCATCTTCGGCCGCACCAACACGACTTCCTACGTGCTGATCGGCGACCGCTTTCCGGCCAATGCGCCGGCGCAGGGCGAGCCGGTCCACGCCCAGGTGATCAAGAGCGCGCTGGCGCTGCCCTGGCCGGCCCGGATCCCCGCCGGCCGGACCCGACTGCGCGGTTTCGCCCAGTCCCCGACCGGTCCGGTCACGCGCGTTGAGTGGAGCGCAGATGCCGGGGCCAGCTGGTCCGAGGCGGAGCTGGTCGATTCGCAACCGGATTATTCGTGGGCCCGGTTCGAATTCTCCTGGGATGCAACGCCGGGCCAGCATTCGATCATGACCCGCGCCACCGACGCGGCGGGCAACAACCAGCCCGCCGAAGTGCCGTTCAACGCCAAGGGGTACCTGTTCAACCAGCCACTTCCGCATCCGGTCCAGGTGACTTAGTCTGCGAGGTCGTTAAGTTAATTGCCGGCCGGAAACGACGGCGCAAGACTACCGACCGACCCCACCTTTGGTTACTCTTCATGGTGAAGTACAATGTACTACCATGGAGCACAATAACGAGGTCGGCGTTCGGGCATTGAAGCAATATGCTTCAGCAGTAGTGGCAAGGGCGGCCGGTGGCGAAATAATTACCATAACCAACCGCGGAACGCCGGTGGCCCGATTGACGCCGATCCCAGATTCCCGCCTGCATGAACTAGTCGACGCTGGCATTTTGGTTCCGGCCGTACGGGATTCCGACGACTTTCCCGACCCGATCAAGGGGCCGAGCTTGTCGGAAATAATCATCGCGCAAAGAGACGAAGAACGCTACTGAATTGGCGTACTATCTCGACACTTCAGCATTGGCAAAGTGGGTATCTGAGGAGGCAGAGTCGCCGGCACTTCATGCTTGGCGCAAACGGCGGTCAGGGGCGCTGGTTGCCAGCTACCTTAGCCGCACTGAGCTACTGCGATTTGCTCGCCGATTAACGCCACGCCACGTTCTTGTTGCGCACGAAGTTTTATCTTTGATTCAATTGCTCAAACTCGGAACGAGCGTGTTCGATCTTGCAGCTCGCTTGGGGCCGGCGCACTTGCGCAGTTTGGACGCCCTCCACCTAGCCTCGGCGCTGGAACTTGGTTCCGACCTCCAGGCCATCGTCACTTATGACAAGCGGCTGGCCGAAGGGGCCCTTCTCAACGCCATAGCCGTTGTATCGCCGGGGGCGAATCTTTCGAGGAATTGACCGGTCTTCGCCCTGCACGACCGGCAGGGTCGGCAGCGATCCGGGTTGAGCGTGCCTCCCGCGGCGGGCGGAGGGCTGCAATCCGGTCGCAAAATCGCCCTGGCAAACGCGACCGAAGATCCCTGCGACCGCCTCACCGGGGCAATTACCTGCCCCGTCCGGTGCGGTCCCCCCAGCAGGATTCGAACCTGCGCGCATGGTTTAGGAAACCACTGCTCTTTCCCCTGAGCTATGGGGGGCTGGTGTTTTCGGCAAGCCCGGTCTTTGGCCGGAAATCGGCGCGCTGCCGGGCCAGGCGACTAGCTAGCTCATCATGTTGCGCGGTACGGTCAGGGTGTCGAATTTGGCCAGGGCCGCGTCGATGTGCTGCTGGCCGTACTTGAGCGAGATTCCGTGATGGCCCGGGAACAGTCCGGTGAGCCCGAAATCACGGAATTGACCGAGGCTGTTGCCGAGCTGCCAGGGGGATGTTTCGGGAGCGAAATTCAGCACCACGTCGCCGTTGGCAAACACCAGGTCGCCGGAGAAAAGGAAAGTCTCGGACCCCTCCCGCAGCAGGAAGGCGTTGTGCGGGTTGGCATGGCCCGGGGTCGCGAACACTTCCAGCTCAAGATCCCCCACCGCGATCCGGTCGCCGGCGCCGACTTCGCGTTCGACCGCAAATGTCTGGAAACGGTAGTCGGGCGGGTAGCGCCCCGCCGCGCGCGCCCTGGTCAGGTTGATCGCGTCCTCGTCTCCCTCCTCCAGCCAGGCCCTGGTCCCGCCGGGCACGATCGCCTGCAGGCCAAGGTGCTCCTTGAGCCATGCCGCGCCGCCCGAATGGTCGCCGTGGCAGTGGGTCAGGATCAGCGATTCGACCGAAGCCGGGTCAATCCCGTCGGCGCGGATGTTCTCTACGATCAGACCGGGCTCGAACCCGTAGCCGGCGTCGATCAGCGCGCCCACGTTTCCATCGTGGACCAGATAGATGTGGCAGTCGCCGACATAGGAGATGCCCATCCCCATGTAGCCGCCGCCGACCAGGTAGACGTTCTCGCGCAGTTTCATCGTCGGATGCTTTCCCTATCTGGCTTGCTCCGGGCAGGAACGTGCCCGGTCCGCGCTAGAACCAGCGCGAGACTACGATCTTGTCCTCGGTGAAGAAGCGTATCGAATCCTCGGCCTGGGCATGCAGGTCGCCGAAGAACGAGTCCTTCATCCCGCCGAAGTGGAAGAACGCCATCGGCGCGGCGACCCCGATGTTGACCCCGATGTTGCCGGCGCGGACTTCGGACGAGAACTGCCGCGCCGCCTTGCCGGAACCGGTGAAGATGCAGGCCATGTTGCCGAACGGCACCCGGTCGATCACCTCGATCGCCTCGTCAAGGTCTGAGGCCGGCATCAGGCAAAGCACCGGGCCGAAGATTTCGTCGTTGGCGACGACCATGTCGGGATTGACGCCGGCCATCAGGGTTGGGCCCAGAAAGTGTCCGCCGTCGCGCCCGGCCACCGCCTGGCCGCGACCATCGACCAGCAATTCCGCGCCCTCGCGGACCCCGGCATCGATGTAGTCGAGGATGCGGGAACGGCTCTTGGCCGAGATCACCGGGCCCATCCCGGTCTCCTCCTCGAACCCGTCGCCGACCACCAGGGCCTCGGCTTTCTCGGTGAGGCGCCGGCGCGCCACCTCGTAGGCGTCGCCGACCGCCACCACCACCGATCCGGCCAGGCAGCGCTGGCCGGCGCAGCCGTAGGCCGACTCGAGGATGTTGTCGAGCGAAGGTTCCATTTCGGCGTCGGGCATGAGCACGATGTAGTTCTTGGCCCCGCCCTGGGCCTGCACCCGCTTGCCGTTGGCGGTCCCGGACTGGTAGACCGAGCGCGCCACCGGAGTGGAGCCGACGAACGAGATTCCCTGCACGTCGGGATGCTCGAGCAGCGCTTCGGCGGTTCCGCGCCCGCCGTGGAGGATGCTGAGCACCCCGTCCGGCAGCCCGGCGCGGTCGGCCAGTTCGGCCAGGAATACCTGCGACAGCGGAGTCTGCTCGGAGGGTTTGACGATGAATGCGTTGCCGGTGGCGATGGCGTAGGGGACGAACCAGAAGGGCACCATCGCCGGGAAGTTGAAGGGTGCGATTGCGGCAAACACTCCCAGCGGCTGGCGGACCGCGTACTCGTCGATCCCGCGGGCGACATCTTCCAGGTTGCGCCCCTGCATCATCGTCGGCACGCCGACCGCCACGTCCACGTTTTCGATCGCGCGCCGCACCTCGCCGCGCGATTCGGCCAGGGTCTTGCCGTGCTCCAGGGTCACGATCCGCGCGATCTCCTCGAATTCCTCCTCGAGCAGGTGCTTGAAGCGGAAGAGGTGCTGGGCGCGGTCGACCGGCGGGATCCTGCGCCAGCGCGAGAAGGCATCCAGCGCGGCCGCCACGCAGGCGTCCACGTCGTCGCGGTTCGAATCGGGGACGGCCGCGATCGGGACTCCGGTCGCGGGGTTTTCGACCACTATCTTTTCGGCCGCCGAGGCCGCCACCCATTCGCCGCCGACGAAGTTGTAAAGCGCGGTCTCGGGATCGGCCGCCGCCAATACCCGCGAGCTGGTCTGGATCATGCTGCTACCCGCCCTTTGTCCATATCCGTGGAACCGGTTCTTTTGAAGCGAATCAGATTCTAGGAATCGCCCGCCCCGGAACCCTTGCCGGCAACCGCAGCAGAACCGCTGGCGACCTCGCTGATCACCCCGCCGAGCAGGAACACGTGCGCAATCAGGAATATCCACAGGAGCACCGCCACGAACGAGGCGATCGATCCATAGATGACCTCGAACTGGTCGAACAGCTCGAAATAGGCCCAGAAGCCGAGTTTTAGGACCGGGATGCTGGCGGCAAAGAACAGCGCCCCCGGCAGCGAGGTCCGCGCGTTCGAATTGCGTCCCGGCAGGATCAGGTACAGCACCCAGGTGGCGGCAAAGGCCAGCCCCACCGAGAGGACTTCGACCAGGCCGCGGTAGAACCAGCTCTCAAAAACGACCACCAGGTCGCCGCGGCCGAACACCTCGCCGATCAGCAGCCGCGGCAGCTCAAGCAGCGAGATCAGGCCGCCCGCCAGCAGCGCGATCGCCAGCATCGCCAGCGAACCGCCCAGCTCGGCGCCGAAGTCGGCCAGGAACGATCGGTTGGGGACCCGCCAGGCCGCTTCCAGGCCGCGCCGCGCGGCGCTGACGATCTGCAGCGCCGACCAGAGCAGCGCCGCCCCGGCCAGGGCCAGGGCGGCCGGGGTGCCGGCCGGCGAAAAAACCGAATTCTGCGGCAGGATCGAAAGATCAAGGGCCAGGTTCGATTCGGCCAGGGTCAGCAGCCGGCGGTAAACCTGGCCGCTTTCGTCGTAGGTGGCCAGCAGCGCGGCCATGGCCAGCAGCATCGGAAATATGGCGAAGCTGGCGTGGAAGGCGATCGCGGCGGCGTGACTGTAGCAGCCGCGCTCCAGGTAAGCCCGCAGCGAAACGTAAAGGATCACCGGCCAGGGTCGCGGCCCCGTCGCGGCGCGGTCGGTTGAAGGGTCGGGCCCGGCGATCAGCGCGTGCCGCGGCGCGAATAGGCCACGATTTCCGGCTCCAGCCATGGCTCGACATGGTCCGGCGGGTAGCGCGTGGCCCGATAGACGTTTATGTACTGGCCGCCGAAGAACGGGCTGTAGTAGTCCCAGACGATCTCGCCCGACCGGGTGACCTCGAACAGGTGGCCGCAGTCGGATTCGCAGATCAGGGTGTTCCCGTTCGGCAGGCGCTGCTGTCCGGCCCGGAACGGCGAGAAGAAATTCGCACCGTCGGAGTATTCCCAGATCATCCGAGGGGGTCGCGGGGATCGAATTCACGCACGCTCGACCAGCCGCGCCGGGTGCCGTTGTCAAACAGCAGGATGTTCCCCTCCGGCGTCATCTGGGACTGGTGCTGGCCGTCCAGGGTGCCCAGACCCCAGGCCCAGACGATCGCGTGCGAGTCCTGGTCGACCACCGATACGATGTCCAGCTGGCGGTGCGAGAGCAGGAAGTTCCCGGCCCGGAAGCGCCCGTCGGCCCGGCCCACCGGGGTATCGGGCAGCACGGTGACGGTGTTGGTGTGGGCCCAGTCGGCGCGCAATTGCGGCAGTTCCAGCCCGCTTTGCGCGCAGAGTTCGTCGACGTGGTCCGACAGCCACCACTCCCAGTGCACGCGGGTGTCGCGGTCCAGCTTGATCAGCAGGTCGTCCTGGATCGGACCGCCCGCGAAGATGTCTTCGCGCCAGCGGTCTTTCTGGTACAGCGTCAGGATGGATCCGTCCTCGTAGCGGTGGAAGTCGTGGTGGGTACGGCCGTGCCAGCCCCAGGTGACGTTCCCGTCCCGGTCGGATTCAAAAATCCCGCCGAAGTAGTTGTCCCAGAAGAGGGTCCCGTCATCGTCCAGCTCGGCCCACTGCGAGTGGACCACCGGCCACTCGTGCACGACCCGTCCGTTCATGTCCACCAGGTACTGGCTGTTGCCGAACGCGCTGGAGAAGAGGGTGTAGCCGTAGAACGCCCGGTCCCGGTCCCAGTGGCGCAGCCCGACCGGGCCGTTGTACACCCGGGCGCGTTTGGCCTCGGCCGGCGGGCCGTAGTCGCGGCCGGGCTCGCGCTCGGTTCCCATGCCGACGCGGTAGGCCAGGCGGTGGCGGGGCTTGGGCATGATCAACTCCTGCTTTTGCGGGTTGCCGGTTCGGGCGGGCGGCCGCGCCGGCAACAAGGGCTTGGGCCGGACACTGCGCTAGTCGCGGTTGACGAAGCTCTTGTCGATGAGGCGGTCCAGCAGCGGTTCGCCCTGGCCGCGGTTGCGCGCCCACTCGAACATGTGCCAGGCCGCGTTCTCCTGCAGCTGGGCGGTCATCCCGCCGTCGGCGACCACTACCGAGCCGGTCATGTAGGAGGCGTCCGCGCTGGCCAGAAAAGAAATCACCGAGGCCATCTCCGACGGCTGTCCGCCGCGCCGCAGCGGGTAGATCTGACCCCACGTCTCCATGATCCCGGGTTCGTCGGCTATCGCGGCCTGCATCCGGTCGGTGATGATCAGCCCGGGGCAGAGCGCGTTCACGCGCACCCCGCGCGGGCCCAGGTCGACGGCCGCCACCCGGGTCAGCCCGATGACGGCGTGCTTGCAGGTGTCGTAGATCGTCCGGTCGGCGGCCGCCATCAGGCCGTGCACCGAGGCCACGTTCACGATCGCCGAACCCTCCTGGCGGCAGAGCGGTTCGGTGGCGTGGCGAATCAGCAGCTGGGTCGCCACGATCATTACCTGGAACTGCTCGTCCCAGTCGGAGGCCTCGATTTCGGCGATCCGCACCAGCGGCCGCATCGGTGCGGCGTTGTTGACCAGGATGTCGAGCCGGCCGAATCTATCCAGCGCGGTCGCAATGACCCTTTCCGGCACCTCGGGATCGCCCAGGTCGGCGTCAAGGTAGGCCACCCGTGCGCCTTCGGCGGTGAGGCGTTCTGCCTGGGCCTTGCCTTTTTCCTCCTGGACATCGACCAGCAGGACCGCCGCGCCCTCATCGATCAGGCGCTCGGCGGTCGCCAGCCCAATGTTCTGGGCGGCTCCGGTGACGATCGCGACGCGGTCCTGGTGACGCATGCGCAGATTCTTGCATCAAGCCCCGCCCGGATCTTTGTTCGCAGCGGGCTAATACTTATATGAATCCGGCGCTGCCGGCGGCATTTTTCCCCGACTTGGAAGGCTGGGACCAAATGGGATCACTCGAAGGGCAGACCGCGATCGTGACCGGCGCCGGCACCGGGATCGGGGTCGGCATTGCGCGCCATCTGGCCGCGGCCGGAGCTTCCCTGGTGCTCTCGGCCTACAACAGCTTTTCGGGGTGCGAGGAACTCCAGCGCGAACTTGGCGCGGCCGGCACCGACGCGATTGCGGTCAAGGTCGACCTGCGCGGTTCCTCGGACGCGACCCAGCTTGTGGACGCCGCCATCGAGCGCTGGGGCAGGATAGACATCCTGGTCAACAACGCCGGCTACACCCTCGCCAAACCGTTCGTCGAATGCAGCGAGCGCGACTGGGACGATCTCTTCTCGATCAACCTGCGTTCGATGTTCGTAACCTGCCGCGCGGCCGCTCCGGCCATGATCGAGCGCGGTTACGGCCGGATCATCAACATTTCGTCGGTGCACGGCGTCCAGCACATCCAGAACATGGTCCTCTACGGGGCCACCAAGGGCGGGATCAACGAGTTCACGCGCGGCCTGGCCGTCGAACTGGGCCCGCACGGCATCACCGCCAACGTGATCGCCCCCGGAACCATCTACGTCCCGCGCTACGACCGCGTCGGGGCCGACAAGTCGACGATGGCCTCCACCGTCCCCAACGGCCAGCTGGGCGACGTGGATGACATCGGCCGCACCGCGGCGTTCCTGGCCGATCCGGAGGCCGACTACATCAGCGGCGAGATCTTATACGTCGACGCCGGCCTGACGTCCAAGATGGCCCTGACCGGCGGCGCCCAGCGGACCTGATCACCGGCGGACTTCAGGCCCCTTCCAGGAATCCGATCTGGTCGGGCGAGAGCACCAGGTCGACCGCCGCAAGGGTCTCGTCAAGTTCGCGCTGGTTGGCCGACCAGAACACTCCCAGCGAATCAAATTCCTGGCTGAGCGTGTAGCTGAGCGCCACCTGCATCGGCGAAACGCCGAGCTGCCCGGCCAGCTCCCGGGCCCGGCCCAGGCGGGCGAAGTTCTCATCGGAGTAGTAGGTCGCCACCATCGGTTCGTTGGACCGGTCGGCGGGATCGTAGATGCCGGCGAAAAACCCGCCGCACTGCGACGACCAGGCAAGGTTCGGCAGCCCCGATTCAATAAAGCGGCGACGCTGCCCGGGCAACAGACTCACGCAGCCCGGCCAGCGCGGCGCCTGCTGGGTGGCCAGGCCGTAGTGGTTGGACAGGAGCGAGAACCCCTTGAGGCCGTTTTCGGCGGCATAGCGGTTGGCTTCCTCGAAGCGGTCAAGGGTCCAGTTCGACGCCCCGATCGCCCGGATCCGGCCGGCCGCGATGTGGGCGTTGATGCAGTCCATGATCACGGCGACCTCCACGTTGGGGTTGTCGCGGTGGAACAGCCAGATGTCGACGTGGTCGGTCCCCAGGGCTTCAAGCGATGAGAGCACGTCGGAGTCGATCACCTCTTTGCCGACCCAGCCCAGGCCGGAGTCATCGCCGCCGCGCGGATGGGCTCCCTTGGTGATGATGTTGACCTGATCGCGATTGCCGCGCTCGGCCAGCCACCGGCCCACCACCAGTTCCGAGTTTGGCACCCCCTCATAGGTCGCATAGAGGCGCGCCGTATCGAGCGTGTTGCCACCGCCGGCGATCCAGGCGTCCAGGATTCGGGCATGGTGGTCGTACTGGTGCAGGAAGTAGTCCTCGGTGCCCAGGACCACCCGCGAAACGGGCCGGTCCACTCCGGCGATGTTGGCAAAACGCATGTTCCTGTTTCTCCCGCGACGGTCGGTTTATTGGGTGGGGTGGTGGTGCACTCCGTGCCATTTTGCCCCCGCCGCCGGTCACCGCCCGCCCGTGCCGGCGAGGGCGGCCACCTGGCAGGGCTTGCTAGTTCTGGATGAGACGGTATTGGTCCGGAACCCGCAGCACCCGGCAATTTAGGAAGCGGCCCTCAAAGGTCAGCCGCACGCCCTCGCAGTAACCGATCGGTCCGCCCCAGGACTTGTGCGGCCCGGCCGCGACGGCGGCGACCGCTCCCAGCTCGATGATCCCGCCGTGGGTAACGATCAGCGCCCGCCCCGGGTCGGGGGCCGATTCAATGACGCCGCGCCAGATTTCCGCCTGCCGGCTGGCAAATTCGGCCGCCGCCCCGCCGGCGTCAACCAGCTTTGCCACGTCCGCGAACGGGAGCGGCCATTCGTCGAACAAACCGGCCGGCATGCGGGCCAGGTCCGCGCGCGTCTCGTCCGCCACGAACCCCATTGCGACAGCGGTCTTGAGCGCCCGCGCCAGCGGGCTGCTGACGACCAGGTCGTAGGGGCCGGATCGGGCGCCCACCAGCTGGGCCAGTTCGATCCCTGCGCGGGAGAGCTGCTGTCCGGGTTTGAGGCGCAGCGTGTGCCGGCGCACGTCCAAGGTTCGGATCGGATTACCCCCTCGAAGCCAGTTTCCGGCAACTCAGATCATCGCTTCCCGGCTGTTGCCGAAGTCAACTGCCCGGGCGACTGCACTGTGCCCGCTGCCGCCGGGAACCGACCGGGGCCAACCAGACTGGCCTTCGGCAAAACTCCCCGTGTCGCGATTCTGTGTCTGCGCCCTATCCCGGCTCCTGGCTGAACCGCGGTGCCCGCAAAAACAGTCAGGGCAGCCATGGATCAGCCGAGCGATTCCACGCCGGCCGCCATCGCCGCCGCGTTCAGGCGCCGGTCCGGCGGTGCCAGCGGAATGGATTCACGGTGCGCCAATTCCAAATAAAGGGCATCGTTGCAGGGGAGGCCGTCCATGATCGCCGGCTCCATGGCTTGATCCAGCACAGCGCCATGATCTGTGATGATCGGCGACGCCGAAAGCCCCCGGGTACGCAACTGCGCCGCTAGAGGGAGTTGCACCGCGGCTTTCGGCCGCCATCAGGGCCTTGCGCGCTTCGAATTGCCAAAGATGCGGCACCATGGCGCCGCCGGCGCGCAAACATCGGGGATCAAGTGGCTCCTCCTGGTCGCCGTCGCCCGGGATTGCTCATCGCGCCGCTACCGATGCATCAAGCACGAATCGGTTCAAAAGCGATGATCCGCGTGCCGTGCTTCAAGAATCTCTTCAAGCGTCAATTCAGCGGCCGGCCAATTCGCGCGTACGCGCAGGAACTTGTCGGCGGCCTTTTCCGGCTCAGCGGCGACTGGGTCCGCAGCCGGCAAAAGGTGGGCGATCGCCTTGCCGTGGCGGGTTATCGCGAATCCTTCGCCCCGCTCCACCTGCCGGAGTATCTCGGCCAGCCGAAGCTTGGCTTCAGCGGCTTCAATGGTGCGCAACTTTCATTTCCTACCGGTCCGAACGATCAGCCCAATTTACGCAATCAAGCGCGGTCCGGATTCCATGCGCCAGCGCCCGGCCCGGCCGGGCATCGCGTGGACCCGGGTAGGCTCCTTCCGGATCAGCGCTGCCCGGTTTCCAGGTACCTGACCTGGCCGGGCGTGAGCACCAGGTCGGCCGCCGCCAGGCACTGCCCCAGCTCATTCAAGTCAGCTGGCCAGAATACCCCCAACGACGAAAACTCCTGGTTCAGCGTGTAGGCAAGCGCCACCTGCGTGGGTGCCAGACCCAGTTCACCGGCCAGGCTGCGGGCCCGCTCGCGGCGGGCAAAGTTCTCCGGCGTATGGAACGCGCGCCGAAAGTCAGGATCGGGGTGCTCGGGCGCCCCTTCCGCAATCGCGAAAAACCCACTGCACTGGGCCGACCAGGCCTGGTTGGCCACGCCCAGTGCAGTCAGCCGGGCCCTTTCTTCGGGCGCCAGATGTTGGGTTCCCGGCCAGCGCGGCCGGCGGGGAGTGGCGAGTCCGAACTGGTTCGATAGCAGCGAGAACCCCTGAAGACCGTTCGAATCCGCGTAGGCGTTGGCCGCCGCCAGGCGGTCGATGCTCCAGTTGGAGGCCCCGGCCGCGCCGATCAGGCCGGCGTCGATGTTCTCGTTTACCCAATCGACGATCCGGGCCACCTCCACGTTCGGGTTGTCGCGGTGAAACATCCATACCTCGACCCGGTCGGTTCCCAGGCGCTCAAGACTGGTGCGGATGTCGTAATCGACGTAGGCCTTGGTCATCCGCGCCAGTCCCCGCCCCTTGGGCAGGCGGTGCGCACCCTTGGTGACGATCACCAACTGATCGCGGACTTCGCGCTCCCTGATCCAGCGGCCCAGGAGCTGCTCGGACTCGCCGTGCGCGTGGGGCCCAACCGGCTTCCCGATCCCGTAGGTGCGGGCGGTGTCCAGGACGTTGCCGCCGCCGGCCAGGTAAGCATCCAGGATCCCGGCGCGGGCATCGTAATCGGCCAGGTAGTAGTCCTCGGTGCCGAGCACCGCCCGTGCCATCGGGCGCCGGATCCCGGAGACCCTCAGGTAGCGCATGGTCCCAAATCCGCGCTATCCGATTCGAAAGCAGAGCCCGTCTTGGCCGGGTTGCGGCCACGCCCACAGCCGTTGGTTGATCCCGGAGCTGCGTCGGGTTTCAAAGTCCCTTCAAGGCCTCGCATTGCGGACTTTCTCAGCCCGCTGAAGCGGGTCGGTACCGAAATGGGGACTGGATTCCATAGCGGCCGGTCGCAAACCTGATTGCGGCGTCAATGTCCTGCGGATCCGTCGCAAACAGCCGCCGCGCGCCGGCGAGCATGAGGCCATTGAGAGCGTCCGCCTGCGCGTCGTCCATCTCCAGCGGTTTCGGGGCGCCCTTGATCTGTGGTGCCCTCGGCAGTCCGGAAACTTCCAGCGCGCCGGCGCGGCCCGGCGCAAGCCTCAGGATCGGGTCCGCCGGCCCGTCGGCGCGCAGCAGCATGCCGACGCTCGGGGCAAACGGCATCCACACCTGATGATTTGCGACACGTCCGACCTCGTCGGGGTCGAACGTAGTGTGGATTACCTTTTCGGACGTTATGAAGCCGCGTTGCCCGCTTGCGACCACCATCACCGACAGGCATTGCGAGAAGGACGCCGCCGCGCATTCGACCAGTCTCCGGAAGAGGTCTACGTCGCGGTTCGTCCGCAGGCGGTCGAACTGGTCCTGCGCCTGGGTGGGCGTGATTGCCGAATCCGCCAGCAGGCGATTCAGCTCCAGCTGAATCTGGACCGCCCGTGCCTGGGAGCGAACGAAATGGACTGCAACGTAGTCGATGATCGCGTCCCAGTCGCCGGACGCCGGTTCCCGCCCGCCGACCACCGAGGAGACCACGCTCTCAAGCCCGCGCTGAGCGCCGGCTATGTAGTTGTCGATCTCGCGCGCGCCGTCGAATTCAAAAAACCCGACCTGGTCAATCGGGCGGCGGTGCGGCCGGCGGTTCCGCCGACCGAGAAACCACGTCTGCGGTTCCCCCCGGTCACCCTCGAAGGAGAAAAGCTCCATCAGCCGCCGGCTGATGCGGTGATTTCCCAAGCGTTCACCCGCACTTCCGCCGCATGGCAAGCCATGCGGCCCAGGACCTCATTTGCAGATTATTGACGCAGCCGCGCTCCCGCAACCGACCCTTCGGGGTTCTTGGGGGAACTGCTTGGCGCTGCGCGGCGGGCGCCCGGTCAAGGCCCCGTTGTCATCAGCGTATGGCCGGTTGCGGCTTCGGCGGGGAGCTCTGCCGGATTCGCAATATCGATCCAATCCGGCAAAATTCCACAGCAAACGGACCGAGTGTCATTGGTCCATTCGATCAACATGGATACATGGGTAGGCCCAAGCGCGATGGGTGGAGAACGCGATGCGTGATTCGGGAGCGGGGCCCGCGGCCGCGCCGCTGCTGCCCGACCTGGACGACGGCACCGGGCTGCGGGTCGTAAATTCCCGGTTCGAGTCCGAAACCAAGTTCACATGGGAGCTATTCCGCGGCTTCGACCGGATCCGCATCCTGACCTACTCGGCCGGAATCGGCGTGATAGTACGGCTGCTGGAGGAGTACGGGTTCGACGATTTTGAATGCGTTTTCGGCTACGAGGGCACGCTGCGCACGCTCAAGGACATCCTGGCGTTCCAGCAGGTGGTAATCGGCGACACCCGCGCCGCCCTCAAGGACCTGCCCGATAAGCGCTTCGCGTACGTATTCGGCCGAATCCGCGAGGGCCAGGCAAGATTCTGGGTGGTGAAACAGGCCATCGCCCACGCCAAGATTTACCTGCTCAGCGATTCCGAATCCGGCCGCAAGCGCGTACTGGTCGGTTCGGCCAACCTCTCGGAAGCGGCATTCGGGGGGCGCCAGGCCGAAACTCTGGTCTGCTTCGAGGACGACGAACCGGCCTGGGATCACTATCTGGACATGTTCGAGCGGATCAGGGACCGGGCCTCGGACGCGATCGACCTGCCGCCGGAACGGATCGAGCAAGCCAGCATCGACCTGAGCCACGTGCCGGCGCTCGACCCCGGCGAGGTTTCCACCCTGGTTGTGGACGTCCCGCCGGCCCAGCCGGCCCCGGGCGAGCCGCGCCACTACAGCATCCCGGTCCAGATCGAGCGCACCGAGCGGATCAAGCAGCACATCCCGCCGGTCGTGGCCAACATCCTGCCGGCGCCCAGAAACGGCCGCCAGCGGATGGACGTCCAGCTTCGGCGCCGAATCGTCAAGGAGCTGAGCCGCGTACGAGTGGTCAAGAGCGACGAGGAGGCGTCGCACCGCACTCTCTCGATTGACCGCGACACGGAATCAGTCGAGCTGCTCGGCGACCCGTTCCCGCTGGAATTTGACCCCGCATCGGCCGGACGCGACGCCGCGGCGCTGCTGGAGTTCTTCGCCAACTACGAGGGCACCTTCGAAGGCGGCCTGGGCGTGCCGCGCCTGCAGCGCGATTACTTCATCCTCTGGTGCTGGCTCTACTGCTCGCCCTTCATGTGCGACCTGCGTTCCATCGCCGGGCACCGGGGCGACATATTCCGATTCCCGGTCTTCGCGTTCGTCTACGGCAAGCCCTCCTGCGGCAAGTCCAGCCTGATCGACACGCTGATGACCTCGATGTTCGGCCGCGCCCACACGATCGAGAAAAGGAGCTTCACCAGAAGCCGGCTGCGCGATATTCAGTACGCCTACAAGCGGTTCCCGGCAGTTTTCGACGACATCAGCCGGTCGGCGATCAGAGGCCACGGCGAAGACGTCATCAAGGACGAGAACCCGCCCGCGGTTCACGAATATCCGTGTTTTCTGGTTTCGATGAACCAGGACATGCGGGCGTTCTCCGACCAGATCGTCAAGCGCAGCCTGATGATCTACACCACGACCGCGCTGCCGTCCTACAAGGAGGAGCTCCGGCACCGGCTGCACCTGAAGATCCAGGCGGTGCGTCGTTCGCTTTCCACCAATCTCTATCGCGCCTACCTTCAGCGGATGCTGCAGATCCTCTCCGATCCGCCGCCGGAACCGGATTGGCTCGAGCTCTCCTCGACGGTCCTGTCCGGTCTGATCAAAGAACTGACGGGGGGTGAAGCACCCGCCTGGTGCGCTCCGATCACGTGGAACGAGTACGCGGTCAAGCGCCATGAAAGGGTGCGCGCGCAACTGCGCCATCTCCTCCGCCCGGCCACCCAGATCAGTTCCGAAGGCGCGGCGCCAACCGGGTGGGTACTCGAGGAGCAGAAGGTCGTCGTCATTGAAAAGACGGATTCGTTCGGGCGGCGCGAATTCGAATGGGACAACGTGCCCTCGACCCTGATTGACGACAGCTCCAGCGTGGGTGGCAGAACCGTGCTGAACCGGCCCGAACTGGAGGAATTCCTCGAAGTGCCGCTCGCCAAGCCGCGCGGCGGACTGCTACGGTTCTTCGGGCGCCGGCGCAAGTTCAGCTGAGCGCAGGTCCACCGGGCCGGCCGCGTCCGGTCTTGGGCGGTCAATTCATCCGCAGAGAGTCCGCATCGACCCAACAATCCGGTTCCTGCGCGTTCGGTCGGGGCGACCTTCGCGGATTCAAATCAGGGTAGATTCTGACGAAACACAATTCGAGCAAGCCTGGAGGCGCCATTGGATGTAGGCGATACCGCCCCCG
>CBDBBM010000016.1:0-27211 GCA_965203015.1 Chloroflexota bacterium | reverse complement strand
CCGCTGGGTCGTGATGGGGAGCCTGGGCGGACAATCTGCCTACTGGGCCCTGATCATCGCCCGGGGAGTGTTCATCCTGGCGGCCACCGGTTCCTCGGGCCTGGTCGGGCTGGCCACCTTCGCCGCGATGGCGCCGCGCTTTATCGTTCCGCCGCTGTCCGGGTACGTCTCCGACCGATTCGACCGCCGCAAGGTCCTGGCGGCCGCCTACGGATTCCAGCTGGGGCACGCGGTCCTTCTGGCGGCGCTGGCGCTCTCCGGGACGATCGAGGTCTGGCAGATCGTCGTCCTGGCCCTGATCGACGGGTCGTTCCGGACTTTCCAGATCACCGCCACCCAGAGCCTGATTCCGAACCTGGTGCCCCGCAACCTGCTGCTCAACGCGGTGGCGCTCAACCAGCTGGCGATCCAGGGCTCGCGGCTGGTCGGACCGGCCGTAATCGCCCCGCTGCTGCTGCTGCAGGGAACCCAGGCGGCGTTCGTGGCCAGCATATTCCTCTACGCGTTCGGTATCGCCAGCGTCATGGCGGTGCGGGTCAAATCGTCGGGCGAACTCACCGGCGGGGCAAAGCTGGCCGCCAGCCTCTGGGCCGCCTACCGCTACGTCTGGGGCAACCGGCCGCTGCGCTGGCTGTTCATCCTGGTCGCCCTGCACTGCGCCATGACCATGTCGTTCGAGTCGATGCTGCCGGCCCTGGCGCGCGACGCCCTGGGCGAGGCGACGGCCAGCGTTTCCTACCTGATGATGGGCGTCGGCGGCGGGGCGGTCGTGGGGGTGGTGACGGTCGCCGGGCTGCAGGGCGCGGCCCTGCGCGGCCAGACGCTGCTGATTACCGGGCTGCTCAGCGGGGCATCGATGGTCCTGCTGGCGGTCTCTTCGAACGTGACCATGGCGATCATCGGGGCCGCCGCGATGGGTGGTGCGCAGGCCGCGTTCATGGCCATCGGGATAGCCATGATCCAGTCGCTGGCCCCGGACGGGATGCGGGGCCGCATAACCGGCCTGGAACAGATCAACATCGGCGGCAACATGGCGATTCTGAACCTGGTGAACGGAATCGCCGCCGATTCGGTCGGCGCCCCGGCGGTCCTGACCGTCATGGGGGCCGGGTTCTTCGCGGTCGTGATCTTCAGCCTGGCCGTGGCCACGCTGCGGGCGATCTACAGCGGCGCGCTCAGCGCCGCCTCAGGATCGGTGGCGGCCCACGCCTGAGGCGTCGGCCCGGGCTCCCGGTTCAGATCCGGTAGAGCCGTTCGGCGTTGCCGGAATGCAGGGCCGTCCTCTCGCCTTCGCTGAGTCCGGCGGTTATTGCGGCATAGGCGGAGACGACCGCCTCGTAGCTGCTGAACAGGCTGTCGACCGGCCAGTTGGTCCCCAAAAAGCAGCGCTCGGCCCCGAAGGTCTCGATGCAGTACTCAAAGAACGGCCGGATCGATTCGGTGTCCCAGTCGTGATCGGTCATCCCCAGCCCGGAGAGCTTGCACCAGACGTTGCCGGCCCCGGCCGCGGTGGCCATCCCGCGGCGCCAGTTGGCGATGTACTCTGGGCTGCGTCCGCGCGGCGACCCGGTGTGGTCGACCACCAGCTGCAGCCGCGGATGCCGCTCGGCGATCGCGCGCAGCCTGGCCATGTGCTCCCAGGTCACGTTCATGCTGGCGATCAGGCCCATCTCCTCAAGCAGCCCGAACCCGCGCAGGGTGGCCGGATCATCGAGCCGCTCGGCCACCTCGAAATCCCTGACGCCGCGCATGTTGGCGTACCGGCAGTGCCGCCGCAGGGTCTTCTCAACGTCGGCAGCCGAGAGATCGGCGGCGGCGATGATGCCGTGCGGAAAACCGGTGCGGTCGGCCGCTTCCTGGAGCCAGGCGGTTTCGGTGACCGGGTCGGGCGACCCGATGGCGGCCTGGACGTGGACCGCCTTGGCCACGTTGAACGGGCGCGTCAGGTCGATGAAGTCCTCGGCCAGGAAATTGCGCTCGCCCAGCGTGCGCACCCGGGTTCCCAGGGTCGGGTGGACGACATCCGGATCCCAGTGCGAATAAACCAGTTCGGGGTGCTGCATGTCGTAGTAATGGACATGCGAATCGACGAATCGCGGCAGACTCACGGATCGCTCCATAGCTGTGGGCGGGCTGTTGGCATGCTAGCGCGACCGCTTCCCGGGACCGATCGCATTGCGCCCGGCGGCGGGCAGGATCAGTCCAGGAAGAAGACCTGCTCCAGTTCCAGCATGTGCTGGTCGGGATTTCCCGGCGGGCCCTCGAAGAATTCGGACATAAATTCCTGCCAGCGGGCGTTCACCTCCTCGACGGCCATCCCGGCCAGGCTGTCGGCAAAGCTCTCCTCGGCTTCGAAATAGCCGAACAGCAGTCCGTCGGGGGCCATGAAGAGCGAGTAGTTGCGCCAGCCGTGCCGGCGCAGCGCGGCCAGCATGTCCGGCCAGACCGCGCGGTGGTGAAGCTTGTATTCATCGATCCGGTCCTCCCGGACCTTGAGCAGGAATCCGACGCGCTGCACGGCGCCCGTCAACCTTCCCCACGGGCGGGGATCTGCACCGTCCGCCCTTCCAGCGAGGACCGGTAGCCGGCCTCCAGGAACTCGACCACCCGGGCCCCGACGGTGCCCGGGGCGCGGTTCTCGCCCCCTGTGGTGATCAGGTCGACCAGCGCCCGCGCCGGGGCGTGCTGGGGGTAGAGTTCATCCTCGCCCAGATCGGTAAAGTCCTCCGCGGTCCCGTCGTGGTAGTTGACGCGCAGGGTTCCCCCGGTCAGGTCCTGCTCGATGATCCCGGCGCTTCCGAAGTAGGTGTTGGCCTGGATCGGTGACTGGTGCGGGCGGACTCCCCCGGTGGACCCCATCACCCCGATCCCGCCGTTGCTGAGGCGGTAGGAGAAGGCGTCGGCCAGGTCGACGTCGAGATCGAAGTTCTCGACGAACCCGGAGACCTCGACCGCGTGCAGGCCGGTCGCCCAGAGCACCATGCCCATCGGATGGGTGACCTGGAGGACGCCCTGCCCGCCCCCGGCGATTTCGGGGTCGGAATAGGTCGAAGGCTCCGGGCCGGTGACCGGGAACCGGAAGTGGTCGACATAATCCTGCGGGCGCCCGCGCAGGTACGATTCGACCATCGTGGCGAACAGGCCCGAGACGAACTGAATCTCGCCCAGCCGGCCCGACCGGATGATGTCGTGGGCGGCCTTGGCGTGGCGGGTGAAGTGGAACGTGTAGCCGACCATCAGGTGCAGTTCCCTGGCCCTGGCCCTGGCCACCAGGTCCCAGGCATCCTCCGAGCGCAGGGTCATCGGTTTTTCCACCAGCACGCTCACCCCCGCGTCCAGGGCGTCGCGGGCGACCTGGTAGTGGTAGGCGTGCTGGACCGCCACCACGACGCCGTCAAGGCCCGCCGCCAACAGCTCGCGATGGTCGGTATAGCGGCCGCCGACGTCGTAGAAGTCGGCGGCCCGGCGGAGCTTGTCGGGCTGCAGGTCGCAAATCCCGACCAGTTCGGCCGACGGGTAGTTCTTGAGGCTGGGGATGTGGTGCTGGGTCGCCCACCATCCGGTCCCGATCACCCCGACTCGCGCGCGCACCTCGGTTTCCCTTCCGTCCGCATCAACGTCTCACGTCCATTTTGTCCGTCGGGCCCGGTCGCGGCCCGCCCCACGGGCCCGAGCGGGCCGGGGTCGGCGGCGCGTGACCGGGCCGGCTCCGGAACCGCGCGGGCTGCAACCGCGGCCCGGCGCCACACGGTGGCCTTGCCGGTTGCCACCGCCACATGTTACCGGCAGTGCTCCCCGCCAAGTCCGCAACTGAGGTTGTTGCCCCGGCCCGCTGCCGGCAAGCGCAGAATCAGGGCCGATAAGGGCCGCAGGATTTGGGAGACGGGGATGCTTGCCCGCAGACTGCGCATGGGCGCTCACGTGGCGCTGTTCGCGGTGGCGTTCGTCCTCTTCTATCTCGGCCTGGGCCTGGGCCTCCAGCATGACCCCACGCTCGGGACCATCTGCTGGATCGGCGCCGGGCTCCTGGTCGCCGGCAACATCTTCTGGATCGACCGCGCCCGACGGCGGCGCGGGGAGTAAGCCGCCGCGGGCGGGGCCGCGGTCGGAATCGCTCAGTCGGCCGGTTCGCCCCGCGGCGCCAGCAGGTAGTGGCCCACGCCCCATTCGCTGCCGCCCGAGTAGCCCCACTGCTCGGCGCAGGCCATGAAGAACAACCGCCAGCGGTTGTACCAGCGCCCGGCTTCGGCCGGACCATAGGTCCCCGCAAGCACCGGCAGCAGTCTTTCGCGCCCGGCGTCCATCCGCGCCAGCCAGGCTTCGGCGGTCAGCTGGTAGTGCCGCCCCGACCACCACCATTCCCGCTCCAGGCGGAAATCCTCGTCAAAGCACCCCAGCAGGTCGCGTCCCGGCATCAACCCGCCGCTGAAGAAGTGGCGGGCCACCCAGTCGCCGGCCCCGCCCGGTTCGAAACCATAGGTGAACCGGCGGTGGGCGAAAACGTGAACGAACAGGCGTCCGTCGAGCTCGAGCCAGCTTCTGATGCGGGCCAGCAGGGCGCGGTAATTCCGCAGGTGCTCGAACATCTCCACCGAAACGACGCGGTCGAACCGGCGCCCGGGTTCGAAGGTATTCACGTCGGCGGCGATGGCCTCGACGTTCCCCAGCCCCAGGACCCGGGCCCGGGACTGGATGTGGGCCTGCTGGGACGCTGAATTCGAGACCGCGGTCACCCGGGTTCCCGGGCAGGTTTCAGCCAGCCACAGCGCCAGCGATCCCCATCCGCAGCCAAGATCCAGCACCCGCATGCCGTCCCGGATCCCGGCCCGCCTGCGGTAGGCCTCCAGCGCCGCCGTTTCCGCTTGCGCCAGGGTGGTGGCACCGGCCGGCCAGAAGCAGCAGCTGTACTTGAGCCGCGGCCCCAGCACGGCCAGAAAAAAATCGGTGGGTACCTCGTAGTGCTGGTGATTGGCCGACTCGGGCTCGGGCGCGATCGGTCCCTCGCTGAGCCGCCCTTTCCAGTCCGCGAGGGATTGCCCCGACCAGTTGCGGCCGGCGGCCCGCAGGCGGCGCCCGCAGAACCGGCGCGCGGCGAGCCGCAGCAACCAGTCCGGCGCCATCCCGGACTCGGCGGCGCCGATCCCGGCGGCCAGCAACGATTCCGAGACGCCTCCCCGCAAGCCCGGTTCGGTCATGTACTTCCGTCGCCCCTCGGCCCTTCAATCCGGCCCCGGGCCGCGCTTTCAGCGCGTTTGCCCGGGTGTGGAAAGAACGGCGCCCCCTTGATCAGTAGCCGGAACGCCTGCCAGTAGATGGCGGCCAGGACCCGGCCGGTCATGAACGGATAGGCGGCCAGGCAGCGCGCCAGGCTCGCACCGCCGATGGCGACCCTATCCAGTTCCATGTCGGCGAGGAACATTGGTCCGTTCCGGTCCGAGCCCTGCACGCTGACGGCCAGCTCCTCCCCGGGCACACCGACCGCCCAGCGGTAGCCCATCGCCATGCCCATGAACGGGGAGACGTGAAATTCCTTTGAGCCCTCGTGGCGCAGGACCGGACCGGTCTGGCCGCGCGCGTCCAGGACGTAGCAGTGGCGTTCGCCCCAGGGCGTGTTGCTCACTTCCATCACCAGGAATTGGACCGTCGAGCCGGCCGGGTCAAAGCAGAAATAGATGCTGATCGGGTTGAAGCAATAGCCGAAATAACTCAGGTGGGTCAGCAGTCGCACCGGGCCGTTGGGCCGGCTCCCGGTCCGTTCGCACACCAGCCGGCGCACCGCTTCGTCGAGCGGTGTTGCGGGGTCGCCCAGATGGTCGGTGCGCCGGAATCGGGCCGGCGCGGGGCGCTTGGCCGACCAGAACAGGCGGTCGGCGAAGACCTGGTCGATTTCGGACAGATCCAGGTAGAGCAGGAACAGCCGGTATGAGAACCTGTGCGTCACCGGGCGGTGCCGGGCGTGGCGGACGACACCCTCGTAGATGCAGCTCTGCATCACGGCCGCTCCCCGGCCAGGGATTTGGCGACCGCCAGGGCGCTGTTGACCCCGTCTTCGTGGAATCCGAACCCCCAGTAGGCCCCGCAGTAGGACGTGCGGCGGCGTCCGATCAATTCGCCGTGGCGCTTCTGGGCGCGCTCCGAGCCGGGGCCGTACCGGGGGTGCCGGTAGGTGAAGCGGCCCAGGATCTTCTCCTCCGGAATGTTCCCCGGGTCGTTGAGGGTTACGTTGAGCACGTGCGGGCCGGGGATCCTCTGCAGGATGTTCATGTTGTAGGTGATCTGAACCCTGTCGGGATCCTGCAGCGGCGCGTGAACGTTCCAGCTCGCCCAGGACCGACGCTTTCGCGGCAGTACCGAAGTTTCGGTGTGCAGGAGGACCGAGTTGGCCTGGTAGGAGAACTGCCCCAGGAGCTCCCTTTCGACCCCGTCCGGATCCTCCAGCAGGTCCAGCGCCTCGTCGGCATGGCAGGCGATTACGACCTGGTCGAACCGCTGGCGGCGGCCGCCCGCGGTTTCAACCTCCACGTGCCCTTCGCGGCGGCGGACCCGGCGCACCCCGCACCCGGTCCGGATCCGGTCCCTGAACGCGGCCGCCAGCGCGCTCACGTAGCTGTCGGAACCGCCTTCGATGAACCGGTAGCGGGGCCGGCGCCCGGTCTGCAGCAGGCGGTTGTTGCGCAGGAACCCGATCACGAAGGCGGCCGGAAACCGGCGAAACACCGCCGGCGGCGCCGACCACAACGCCGACCCCAGCGGCACCAGGTAATGCTCCAGGAATTCGGTCCGGTAGCCGCGTCCGGCCAGGAACTCCACGACCGGTCGGTCGCCGATGCCGGACCCGCTTGCCGGCGATTTGAACTCCCGGTTGAAGCGGTTGACGTCGTAGAGCATGCGCAGGAATGCGGGCCGCAACAGGTTGCGGCGCTGACCGAAGAGGGCGTTCAGCGAGGCGCCGCTGTACTCTGTCCCGCTGCGGTCATGGCGGACGCTGAAGCTCATCTCGGTTTCCCGGGTCGGCACCCCCAGCTGCCGCAGGAGGCGCGAGAAATTCGGAAAGGTCTCCTCGCTGAAGACGATGAATCCGGTGTCGACGCGGTAGGTGCGGCCCTCCAGCCGGGCGGTGACCGTGTGCACGTGACCGCCGATCCTGCTGCTCCGCTCGAACACCGTGACCTGATGGCGCCCATGCAGGTGATGGGCGGCGGTCAGGCCGGCGATCCCGGTCCCGATGATTGCGATGCGCAAGGGCTGCTCCGGCAGGGCGGGAGACCGGCCGACGGGCGCGCCGGCGGCCGCCCGCGGGTTCAATTCCAGGAATTTTCCGAATTCGGCCGCGCGCCGGCGCGCCCCAGGGAAGGGATCCGGGCGCCGACCGGCCCGCAGACCCCCTTTTTCGATCCCGCGACCGGCCCGGTTCGTATCCCAGACTGAGACGTAGTGCCGATCATTTGTTAATGTGCCCCCTGGCCCGGATCGCCCGGACCAGATCACCGGGCCCGGCGATCCGGGCCGACTGCAGAGAGGCTGGCGGGATTGACCTACCTTCTGGCGACGCTGGCCCTGAGCCTTGCCATCCAGGCCTTCTTCTTTGCGTTCGCGGCCGGTTTTCGTTCCGACAAGGTAACCGACCTCTCCTACAGTCTCAGCTTCATCGCCCTGGCCCTGTTCCTGCTTGTGCAAGCCGGCGCCGACTCTCCGGCGCAGATCATCCTGACGCTGATGATCGTGGTCTGGGCGGTCCGGCTGGCTGCCTACCTGGTGCGCCGGATCCTGCTGATGGGGCATGACCCGCGGTTCGACCGGATGCGCGGGAGCTTTCCCCGGTTTCTGGCCTTCTGGGCGGTCCAGGGCCTGTTCGTGTGGGTGCTGATGCTCCCGGTCACGGCGTGGTTCACCTGGCATGTGCCGGCTGGTCTGAGCCCGGTCCACTGGCTGGGACTTGCGCTCTGGGCCGCCGGCCTGTTGGTGGAGTCGATCGCCGACGCGCAGAAATTTGCCCACAAGCGCAACCCCGGCCGGGCCCAGGGCTGGGTGGCGCACGGACTCTGGCGCTGGAGCCGGCACCCCAACTATTTCGGCGAAATGGTCCTCTGGTGGGGGGTATTCGTCTTCGTCGCCGCCGACCTTGGCGGTTGGTCGTGGCTGAGCGTTGTCGGCCCGATCGCCCTGGTCGGATTGCTCAGGTTCGGAACCGGGATTCCGCAACTGGAAAAGAGCGCCGAGCGCAAATGGGGCCGGGACCCCGCCTACCGGGAACACGCGGCCGCCACCAATCTGCTTATCCCGGGTCCGCCCGGCCCACGATCGCGACATTGATGCGGGCGCCCGCCTCAAAACCGGATCGCCGCGGACCCCGTTCCGGTGTGCGGCTGTCCCTGGCGCCGCCGCGGCTCGCGGGGCCCTACCGGTCGGTGCGATCGCCGTTGATCGCAGCCGCGACGGTACGTTGACTTCCCATCCGGGCGCGGGACGCGGCGGGCGCCTGGGCAATCTTGGCTCCGGCCTGGGTATGGGCCTTCTGGCCGGCGTTACCGCCATCATGTGCTGCGTGTCGCCGGTCGTACTGGTCCTGCTGGGGATTGTGACCGCGGTCGAGGCGATCTCCCTGGGAGACACTCTCTACTACGAGTACGGTTGGTACTTCCGGGGCGCCGGCCTCCTGGTTGCCGCGCTGGCGGTATTCGTCTTCCTGCGCCGAAGGAACTCTTGTTCGCTGGACGGCGCGCGGCGCCACTGGATCGCGCTGGCCACGCTTCCGCTGACCGCCGTCGCCACATACGTGGCGCTGTTCTGGTTCACCAAGTACCTGGGGATCTGGTTCGGTTAGAAGCCCCGGGGTTCGAACACCCGGCAATCGATCGCGCCGGCCGACGCAACCGGCGGACGCTCAGCCCGGCCTACCCGGCCGACGCAGCCGGATCCGGCCCCGATTTCAGCCAGCGCCGCATGGCGTGACGACGTTTGCCCACCCGCCCGAATTCCTCGAAGCCGGCCGCCAGGAACGTGGGGACCAGTCCCATGAACCGGTAGCTGGGTGAGCCGGGATCCACCGGATAGGCCTCGATCACGTCGGCCCCGGCCCCGGCCGCCATCGCGCAGGCGGCTTCAAGGAGCCCGGTCTGGATCCCGCGGCGACGCATGGGCCGCGGAACGAAAAAGCAGACGATCGCCCAGACGCAGACGTCGGGCCCGTACCGGCCCCCGCCCAGATCGCGATAGGTCTCGCGCGGGCCAACCGAGCACCAGCCGACCGGTTCAGGGCCGGAATAGGCCAGCAGTCCGACCGGCGCTCCGGCCTTGACCGCCCGGCGCAGGGCAGAGCGCTTGCCGCCCGGATCGCGGCGGTCCGCCCGGCTCCCCGGGCGCCACAGGGCGCACCAGCAGTACTTGGGCCCCCCGCGGGCTTCGAAAAGGCGCGCCAGGTCCGGCCAGTTGCCCGGTTCGACGGTGCGGAATTCCAACAGCACCGTTACCGCCGATCGATCGCGGTCACCGCCCCCGGCCCAAAATCCCCGGGGCGCCGGGCGCGAACTCCGCGGTCGGGCGCTGAAAGCAGGTTGCGGCCGGTCTGCCGTCAACGGCCAGGACCGGGGCGCTACCCGCTACTTCCAATCCTCATCGGTCGGCCATATGTTGGTGCTGCCCAGCGCCGCGCCCTGCAGGCCATCGACGATGATGTCGGCGGTGGCGTCGCGGAACTTGATGAAGTGCGGGGTTTCCAGGTGCGCCTTGAAAGCGGCTTCGTCGTCGTAGATCTCGTACAGCCAGACGCGGTTTTCGTCTTCTGCGTCCTGGATCACGTCGAACCGCCGGCAACCCGGCTCATCGTTAACCGACCCGGTCGCATCGCCGATGATCGCTTCAACGAATTGGTCCCTGGACCCCGGTTTGATCTGAACTGGGGCGATTATCACGTACACGGGTCACCTGCCTATCGGAAGCCCTGATGGCTCAATGGGACGTGCCGGCACGGCGCTTCAGGCGCGGACCGGCTGCCTGATTGTCATTTCCGGCCCGGGTGCATTCCGACGACGGTTCGGGTCGCCTTTCCACGGCAAGCCGCATCAGGCCTCCCCGTCGAAGTAATCCACCGCATCCTCCAGCCGGAAAAGGCGTCGCACCGCGCCCACGTTCACCTTGCCCGAGTCCGGGTATTCCACGTTGTCCAACTCCGGGACCGTACCCAGCAACAGCATCGTGCAGGGCGCCGTGCCGTTGTTGACGAATTTGTGGGCGCTGCGCGGGCCGGGCGGTGCGGCTATGAAATCGCCCGCCCGCACTGCAAACTCGCCGCGGTCGGTCAGGAGCGTGCACGTCCCGTCCATGACTTGGAACATCTCTTCGGCGCGGTGGTGATAGTGCCGCGGACTCGTCGCGTGGCCGGGCGCCAGGCGCACGACCTGATACCCCAGTCGCCGCGCTCCCACGAGCGCGTCGATGTCCTTGCGCTCAAGGCGGTACGGTCCCGGCCCGGATCGAGTCTCCCAGCCCACCTCGTCCAGGTTGATCCGGTTTATGTAGATGTCCGACCGCGACTCAAGCAGCATCAGCAGCGCCTCGCGGGCGCCCGTGTAAAGCGAGTGCCCGTCGCCGAGCAGGAGGGCGTCGAGCGGTCCGATGGCAAGGAGCTTGCGCAGCTGCAGCAGCGCCCGCGCGTGGTCGGACACCTTGGGCGGCGCTCCCAGGGTCAGCCTGCCGGCGGGCGCGCCCCAGACAAAGTCGCCGATGAACGCCACCTGTCCGCCGCGCCAGATCAAGGCCATCTCGCCCGGACTCTTGCCGTGCTCCAGGTGCAGCGCGCGCAGGTCCGGCACGATCTCCTCGCCATCGGCCACCGTCCGGTCAATCGGAAAGTCGAACTGCCCCGCCTCGGCCGCGTGCGCGACAAGTTGGGCGCCCAATTGCTGCCTGAAGCCGACGGCCGCCCGGTCATGGTCCCGGTTGGTCAACACGATCGTGGTCGCCCCGCCCAGCGCATCCAGCTGCGCCCGGTCGCCCGGCCCCATCGGCACCGGATCGATCAGCACGTTGCCTTCCGGCCGCACCCACAGATGTCCGTTGAAGTCGAACTGCTTTTCCTCGTCAAACACCGACCACGAGTAGAGACCCTCGAACATTAACCGCTTCACTGCAGTGCCCCCATCTGCGCTTTCCCGATCGTCGGCCCGATTCTGGCGCAGGCCCCGATGCAGCCACTGCGCCCTCGCGCCCGTCCCTTTTATGAAACGCCGGGGCGGCGGGCGGTACCGGCTTTCCGGCGGCTGGTTGCCAAGACGCTGCCGCGGCCGAACCGACAAGGCTCTAATTAATGAGCAATAGGAGGCACTCGAATGCAAGACCGCAAGGTGCTCTTGACCGGCGCGGCCGGGTACGTCGCCGCCCAGCTTCTGCCCGGCTTCAGTCAGCGCTACGACCTGACCCTGACCGACGTGGCCGGCACCAACCGCGACGGTCGCCAAGTCCCCGGCGTTCAAATCTGCGACCTGACCGATTCCGATCGCGGGCGATACGCCCAGCTGTTTGAAGGACAGGACGCCGTCGTTCACCTGGGGTACAAGCGCCGCCGCTGGGATCCACTGGATGACTTCTTCGACGAACACCTGAACGTGGCGATGGCCTACAACGTCTTCAGGTCGGCCTACGACTCCGGCGTCAGAAGGGTGGTCATGGCCAGTTCCAACCATGCCGCCGACTGGTACGAGCACAACCTGATTCACGAGCGCAAGCTGGAGAACCTGGACCCCTACCGGCTCCCTCTGTCTGACAACTTCTACGGCTGGGCCAAGGCGACCTATGAGCACATCGGGTTCCTGTTTGCCAGCGGGGTGTTCGGCCGCAAGCTGGAAGTGGTGATGGTGCGCATCGGCGCCCCGCGCGTGATCCGGACCGAGGACTTCCCCGACAACCCCAGGGGCTATAAGCGCGACCTGGGCGCCTACCTTTCGCCCCGCGACTTGAACCAGCTGTTCCGCCGGGCGATCGAGGCGCCGGACATCGAAAACGAGCACGGGATTCCCTGGCAGGTCGTTTACGGGATATCCGACAACACCCGCGCGTTCTGGTCGCTGGAGGGCGCCCGCAGGTACCTGGGGTATTGCCCCGAGGATGATTCCGAGATCACCTTCGCCGAAGGGGTCCGGGAACTTCTCACCGGACCTGGCGCCGAAGCCGGCCCCGGCCGTGCGGGCGGGCCGGGAGAGGTCGAATTCCCGGCCCGGCGGCCGCCGATCGCCGGCTAACGGCCGGAGGGCGCCGGCAGCTCCTTGACGTAGAGATCCTGTTTCGAATAGGGGATCTCGATCCGCTCGCTGGCGAACCTGCGGTAAACCTCGGTGTTCAGCGCATCGGTCACGCGTCCGCGCAGGACCGGTTCGTCGACCCAGGCCAAAAGTTCCAGGTTCAGGCCGGAGGGGCCGAACGTGCGGAACCGGACCCTGGGTTCCGGGTCGCGGCAGACTCCGGCGTGGCTTTCGGCCACTTCCAGCAGCACCTGCTTTACGCGGTCGATATCGGAGCCGTAGGCGCAGGCCACCCGAATCCGGATGCGGTGCTTGGGGTGCGGGCCGCCGGTCTCGTTGATGACCTTGATGTTCCCCATGATCCCGTTGGGGATCGTTACTTCGATGTCGTCGCGGGTCAGGAGACGGGTGCTGCGCAGACCGATGTGGGTGACCTGGCCGCGTTCGCCGATATCCAGGACGATGAAATCGCCTACCCGGTAGGGCGCGTCGGCCAGGATGAGCACGCCGGCGAAGAAATTGGCCACCGTATCGCGGGCCCCGAGACCGACCGCGATCCCCAGGATTCCGGCCGAGGCCAGCCAGGCGGTCACGTCCAGGTCCCAGACCAGAAGCAGGAAATAGGCCGCGATTCCCACCAGCAGAACGTTGTTCACGTTCCTAAAAAGCGGCAGCGTCTGCTGTCCGACGTAACTGAAACGCTCCTGGTTGCGGCTCAGGCCCTCCAGGGTCAGCTGGTTCAGCCGAATGGCCAGGACCAGGCCGACGACCAGGGCCAGCGTGCCGAGCACCCCGAAGGTGATTGTTCGGGCCCACCCCTCCAGGGCCAGGATGGTTGACGCTACGGCCAGGCCGCCGATCAGCACGAGCAGGAAAACCGGCCGGTGCACGATTTCAACCAGCCGGTCGTCGAAGTCGTTTTCGGTCCTGCGCACCCAGCGCAGCAGCATCCTGGTGATGATCCAGTCGGCCGTTCTGGCAACGATCACGCATGCGAGCACCACTATCCCCGCCTGGATGCGGGGATCCAGCGCGGATAAGTCGTAGGCTGCGATTTCGCTTAACAGATCCCAGAACCCCTGCATCGGTCACCTCCCGGTGGTGAAAAACGCGCGAAAACGACCCAGTCGCGATTCGGCCTGCGGCGCGGTACCCATTCGAACTGCTCCGGACGGGCGCTCCCAGATTAGAGGCTAGGGCGGGCGGTCCGCCACCTTCCCGGCTGCCCACCGCTCGGCGATCGCCCGGGCCGGTGACGCCGGCGCCGGGCCAGAATCTAATCGACGCGCACTCAGACCAGAAAGCCGTGGAAGAGACTCCCTTGGCCATCACGCTAGCGCCGGGTGACCCGGCGCCGGATTTCGACCTTCCGGACCAGGATGGCAACGCTCACCGGCTGTCCGAATACCGCGGACGCACCGTGGTCCTGTACTTTTATCCCCGCGATGAGACGCCGGGCTGCACCGCCCAGGCCTGTTCGTTCAGGGACGCCCATGATGAGATCATCGCCGCCGGCGCGGTCGTCCTCGGGGTTTCCGGCGATGACGCCGAATCGCACCGCAGCTTTCGCGAAAACCACGCCTTGCCCTTCCCGCTGCTGGTCGATGAGGGCGCCGGCGTGGCCCGGGCGTACGGCGCCTGGGGCGAAAAGGTCCTCTACGGTCGCAGGTTCATGGGTTTGACGCGCTCAACTTTCGTCATCGGACCCGACGGTTGCCTGCTGAAAGTGTGGAAACGCGCGCGGGCCAGGGAGCACGGACCGGCGGTGCTCAAGGCGCTGCGGGCGCTCGCGTGACCAGAATCTGTCGCGGCGCCCTTCGATGGGCGGTCCGGACCGACAGGTGAGAGCGTGTTCGGCCGCACCGGCGGGGCCCCCGCCCGCCGCTCCGCGGAGGCGCGACGGAAGGTCGGGATTCCTAAGCGGGCCCCGGTACGTCACCCGCCTGTTCCGGGTCGCCGGGCACCGGCAGGGTATGGCGCCGACCAGGGCCCGGACATCCGGATCCCCGCTGGCGCCCCGGGCGACCGAGCGGCCCCAGCCAATGAGGGGCGCGGGGGGCGCCCGGCGGATTGGCGTCGGGCCCAGCTAGGCCAGGGTCCGCCGGAGGAATCCGACCACCAGGTCCTTGGCCCAGTCTGTTTCAAACGCACCGCCGCCGTGACCGGTGTCGGGGAGCAGGTGGTACTCGGCGGCCCCGGGCCCGAACCGCTCGTGCAGGGCGTTGCGCAGCCGCACCGACTGCGGGGCTCCGATGAGCGGGTCGCTGTCACCGTGCATGATCAGGAACGGCGGCGCCGAGTCTGACTTCTCCAGGTAGCAAAGCGGACTGGCCGCATAGGCAAGATCGGGCCGCTGGTTAACGATCGCGCCGATCAGGTCCGATTCGGGCGAACCGGCCTCCCCGTTGGGAGGCGATCCGCGTTCGACCCCGGTAAGGCCGATGTCACGGTCCATGTGCTCGAAGTGGATCGGGCCGTACCAGTCGACGACCGACTGGATCCGCAGCTCCGGATCATCTGCGAACGCAATCCCCGTCATCGCCGCCAGGTGCCCGCCGGCCGAGGATCCGAATGCGGCCAGGCGGCCGGCGTCGAATCCGTATTCGGCCGCGTTGGCCCTGACGAACCCGATCGCGCTGGCAAGGTCTTCCAGCTGCGCCGGCCAGATGGCTTGCTGGCTGAGGCGGTAATTGATGCTCACGATCGCAAATCCGGCATCAATCAGCCGGCTCGGCATCGCGATGTTGCGCTTGTCGCCCAGCCTGAAGGCGCCGCCGTGGATCCAGACCACGACCGGACAGGGCTTGGCCGGGGATGCTGCAGCGGGCAGGTAGATGTCGCAGACGTTGCGGGGCGCAAGATCGGCGTAACGGACATCGGCAAACGTCGGCGACGGGGCCTGCCCCGGGGTCATTCCCAATTCACCGCTCAGCTTGTGCTGAGGCGGCCCGGTCGAGGCAGTCGCGCAGAAAGGCGGCCGTCTCGACAAAGGTCTCCTCGGGCGGCTCGGCGACCCGGCATTCCAGCGCCGCAAATCCCTCGTAGCCGATATCGCGCAGCGCCCGAAAACCGGACACGAAGTCGGTGTGGCCGCGTCCCGGCACCTGGCGGTTGCTGTCGGCCAGGTGGACGTGACGCAGGTGCCGGGCGGCCGATCTGAGGCTGGCCGGAATATCGGCCTCCTCCACGTTCATGTGGAAAAAATCGGCCATCAGCTTCAGGCCCGGGCTGTCGACCTCGTCGCAGATCGAGGCCGCTTCGGCCAGATCGCGCGGGAAATCCGATTCGTAGCGGATCAGCGGCTCGAGCAGCATGCACACGCCCAGGTCGGCGGCTTCGCGGGCCAACGGCCGCATCAGGGCCACCAGCAGGTCCCTCTGCAGCTGCTCGGTGCTGGCGACGGGTTCGAGCCCGGGCACCCGCGGGTCATGGTTGAAAAGCGGCACCACGATGCAGCCGATCGCACCGAACTCGGCGCACAGGCCCAGGATCTCGCGCTGCTGGCGGACCGATTCGTCGCGCCTTTCGCGGTCGGGGTGGATGAACTGCACGTTGCTGCCGCCGCAGATGGTGCTCGCCCGGACGGGGCTGTCGGCCAGGGCGGACCTGATCTCTGCCACCCGCGAGCGCAGCTTCCCGTCAAAGTCGGTCAGTTCCACGCCCTCGTAACCCCACGCGGCCAGGTTGGCCAGGCGGTCGGAGAACGTTGCGCCGGGGACCAGGTTCTCCTGACAGGACAGCTTCATCTGGGTCTCCACTCAAGGTACGCGGGCAATTATTGACCGGCCCGCGGCCGGGATCCGGGAGTCAGCCATCCTCGGGCAGCAGCACCACCCGCAGGTATTCATCGGTCGGCAGGACGCGCCGGGCCACCGCCGCGACGTCATCCAGGGTCAATGCCGCCAGCCGGGCCTCCAGGTCGGCGATCTGGCCGAACGAGTCACCGCGCTGCGAGGCGCTCAAGATCTGTCGCATCCAGAACCCGTTCAGGCGCAGCTGCTCCTCGCGGGCGCTGCTGGACTGTTCCCTGACCGTGGCCAGGTAGGAGTCCTCCGCGCCCGCCCGCAGCCATTCGATCTCCTCCAGGACCTCGGCCAGGAGTTCGTCGGTCCGGCCGGGATCGCTGCCGAAGACGATCGAGACCTGGTACTCGGCGTCCGGCAGCCTGGTCCGCGCGGCGTTCACCTGGATCGAGTAGGTGCCGCCCAGGGCCTCGCGGATGCGCTCGCGCAGGCGTATGCCGAGCATGTCGCCGGCGACCGAAAGCGCGAGCGCCTCGTGCTGGGTGAATTCGCCCTCGCCGGCAAATATCAGGACCGTGGCCGCGCGCGGCTCGAGCCCGCCGCGCACGACCTCGTCGATCAGGCCGGTCGGCGGATCGATTCCCACGTCGCGCCAGCGCTCCATCGCCCCGGCCGACGGCAGGCTGGCCAGATAGGTCTCGGTCAGCGAGCGCAGCTCCTCCCAGCCGAATGCCCCCACGAACACGAAAGTCGAATCGCCAAGGTCGCCGAACCGGTCGGCGTAGACGGCCTGCACGCGGCCCGGATCCAGTTCCTTGAGCAGCTCGGCGGTCAGCGGCCGGGCCCGGAAGTGGCCCTGGCTCAGCAGGCGGCCCACGTTGTCAAAGAGGATCGCGTTGGGATCGGCGGCGCGGGTCTCGGCCACGCTCTCCAGGCTGGCCAGGTAGCGGCCGTAGAAGGCCGGGTCCAGGCGCGGCTGCGTGGCGTACAGGGCGATCAGCTGGAACATGGTCTCAAGATCCTGCGGCGAGGCGCTGCCGCTGAACCCCTCGTAGAGCTCGGAGATGTACGGGGTGACCGCAACCCGCTTGCCGGCCAGCAGCTTGTCCAGGTCGACGCTGTCGTGCGGCCCCACCCCGCTGCCGGAGATGATCGTGTCGCCGTAGATCGCCGACACGTGGTCGGCATCGGCGACCAGTGAGTGCCCGCCCGGGCTGTAGGCGTTGAAGACGACCTCGTCGTCCCGGAAATCGGTCTGCTTGGCGTACACCGTGATGCCGTTGGAGAGGGTCCACTTGCGGGCGTCGATCGTTTCGATCGCCTCCTCGGCCAGGATGCTGCCGGCTTCGGGAAGGCTGGCCAGCAGCGGCAGGTCCTCGGTGGCGTCTACGTAGGCGCCGGGGTCCCGGTCGGGCGCCGATTGCAGGGCGCCGAGCAGGACGGCGGCAAGGTCGGCGTCGGGCACCGCGTCCTCCCCGCCGGGCCTGACCACCAGCAGGGCGGTGTCCGTGGACCGGTGCCACGGTGCGGTCAGGTCGGCCAGCTCGGCCAGCGAGATCTGCGGCAGGACCGCCTGGTAGAAGTCCCACTCGGCCTCGATTCCGGGCGCCGGAACCCCGCGCAGGAAGTGTTCGACGTACTCGCCCGCAAACACCGCCGACGGGGTCTGCTCGCGCTGGGTGTAGGCGCTTTCGATCGCCCGCAGCAGGTTCTCCTTCTCGCGGGCCAGTTCGGACTCGGTGAATCCGTGCCGGCGCACCCGCTGCAGTTCCTCGAGCATCGTCCCCAGGCCGCGCTCGATCCCGCCCGCTTCCACCCACCCGGAAAACGTCAGAACGTCCAGCGGCACGGCGTAGGGAGATCGGGCCGCGCCGGCCCAGAGGTAGGGCGGGTCCTCGACCTGGGCGCGCTCGAACAGGCGCGCGTTGAACATCATGAAAGCCAGTCTTTCGGCCACGATCCTTCGGAACGCGGCGGCGTCCTGGCCGCGCTCCGGAGGCAGCTTGCGGACCAGGATGAACTGGGTCCCGGGCGACTCGGGATCGGTGAACATCTCGATCCGCGGCTCGCGGTGGCCCGGAACGTCAAAGCCGGGGAGAGCGGTCGGGTCCGCCAGCGCGGCGGCGTCCTGGTCGGCCCGGCCCTCGGGCGGCGGGGCGAAATGCTGCTTGATCTTGGTCTCGATCGCCGCCGGGTCGAACTCGCCCACCGCCACCACCGCCATGTTGTCGGGCCGGTACCAGCGCCGGTAGTAGTCGACCAGGCGCTCCACCGGGGCGTTCTCGATGACCTCGGGCAGGCCGATCGGGGCCCGCCGGGCGTAGCGCGATTCGCCGAATATCAGGGCCAGCAGGTTGTCCTGCAGGCGCGAGCTGAATCCCTGGCTGCCCCGCCATTCCTCCAGGACGACACCCCGTTCAAGGTCCACTTCGCCGGGATCGAACGAGATCGCATAGGCCCAGTCACTCAGGATCCGGAAGGCGGTCTCGGTGACCTCGGGGTCGTCGGTGGGGATCTCGACCCAGTAGAGGGTGCTGTCGAAGCCGGTCTGGGCGTTGATGTCGGGTCCGAAGGTGCCGCCGACCGATTCCAGGTATTCGACGATCTCCTGCTTGGCGAACCGCTCGGTGCCGTTGAACGCCATGTGTTCGACCAGATGCGCCAGGCCGCGCTGGTCCTCCTCCTCAAGGACCGAACCGGCCCTGACCACCAGCGATATCTGGGCGCGATCGCGGGGCTCGGAATTGGTGCGGATGTAGTAGGTGAGTCCGTTCGACAGCGTCCCGCGAATGACGCGGGGGTCGAACGCCAGCCGAGCTTCGGCGACTGGTTCCGGTTCCGGCTCGTGGACCGGCGCCGGTTCCGGCTCGGGCCCGGGATCTGGTTCGGCGGGTTCTGCAACCGGTTCCGGATCCGCCAGCGCGGTCGGTTGCGGCGCCGGCGTGGCGGTCGCTGCCGGAGCTGCGGTCGGTGCGGGAGCCGGTTCTTCGGACCGGCCGATGTCGCAGGCGAAGAGTCCAAACAGCGCTGCGGCGAGCAGCAGCCCGATCCGGAAACGCTTCAAGATCGCACCTGTCCTGTTGCGGGAACCAAGCAACCCCCGGTTGTTGATTGCCTACGGGATTCGGGCCGGGCGGATCAACTTTGCAGCATCCCCGGCCGGCGAATCAAAGGTCAGCAATCGGTCCGGCCCTTGCCGTCCATTTCCACGACCAGTTCGACCGGCGTGTTGCGGGCCACGATCAGGCGCAGCGGTTCGCTGTCGCTGGTGTTGACCGGTTGGTGGGCGGCGTCGGGCGGAATGTAGATCATGTCGCCGGGGCCGATTTTTGCTTCGATTTCAAGTTCTTCGCCGGAGAGCATAAGGCCCTCGCCGGCGGACACGTAAATCGCCGATTCGCAGTTGCAGTGGTAATGGGCCGTGGAGCAGCGGCCGGGCGGGATCAGCGCCTCGGCCAGGTGAATGGCCTTGGCCCCGGTCAGCGCTTCCGAAACTCCGGCTATCCGGGTCATTGCGCCCGAGGCGATCTCGACTTCCCGCTCGTGCTCGCGCACGACCAGCACTGCGGGTTTCTTCTGTTCAACGTCAGCCATCTGACGGAATTATCCGGTAGGACCACTCCCGGACACCCTAGCGGTGCTGATCGATCAGGATCAGGTTCCCGTCCGGGTCGACCGCCATCAGGCTGTCCGGCCCCGAGCCTTTCGGGTCGGCCTCGCTGACCAGCTGCACGCCCGCTTCCTTCAGGCGCCGCTGGATCGCCCGAACGTCCTCGAAGGATTCCAGCTCCTGCCCGAACCGGTCCCAACCCGGGTTGAAGGTGAGGATGTTCTGCTCGAACATCCGCTCGAACAACCCGATGGTGTGATCGCCGTTGCGCAGTATCTGCCAGTTGGCGGCGCGGTCCCCGCCGATCACCCTGAACCCAAAACTCTCGTAGAACTTTCGCGACGCGTCGATATCGGCGACGGCCAAGCTGACCGAGAACGCCCCGAGTTCCATTTCCATCACGTGGCCCTGTTTCTCTAAAGATTGCGGATCGGTCCGGCCCGAACGGGGGCCGGGACCCTCCGGCGCCGGCCCCGTCCGGTTCAGGGGGCAAACACCTGGAAGCTCTCGAACTCATCCAGATTGCGGTTGCCGCCGATGAACCCGCCCGCCAGGGCGATGAAGCCGCGGTCCAGGTTGTGGCTCAAATCCAGCTCCAGGACCGGTTCGCCGTCGACGAAGAACCACCCCGAGGATCCCGTGGCTATCAGCACGAGTTCGCGGCTTACCTGCCCTTCGGCGGGTCCGGGCGCCTGCCCGGTGCCCAGGCGCTCGAAGCGTTCTTCGCCGGTGCTGCGGGTGTAGTGGAAAACCTCCCCGTCCCCGGCCAGTCCGACCATTTCGAACCGGTCGGACCGCGAATTCCGGAATATGAATCCGGCGTCCCAGTCGGGGTCGGAAGGCAGCGCCACCGACGCCTCGGCCACCAGATCGCGGGCAAACGCGCCGCTCTGCAGCACCGCGACCTGGTCGGCGTCGACCGGCTCCAGCTGCCCGCCGTCGGACTCGAAGCGCGGCTGCAGGGCGCGCCCGGCGAAGCTCTCGAAGCGGGTCGATGCGCCGGCGGTTTCGTGGCCGCTGTAGTAGCCGGTCATCACCGCCACTTCACCGGCCGCGGTCAAGGTGTCCAGCTCGAGTTCGGTCACCAGCTCCCCGTTGCCGAACAGCCACCCGCGTCCCCCGACCGCTATGACGCTCAGGTGGTTCGATTCGCCCACGCCGTCGCGGAACCGCGGCAGCCGGCCGTCACCGACGATCCTGCGCGGCGGGGCATCGCCGTGGAAGAGTCGCCACGACGCGTCGGAGGCGATGGCCAGGAAATAGGCGCTGTCTTCAACGTCGCGGAACCTGAACCCGTAGTCGAACCCTGCGGCCGCCGCGCTGAAGGGGTTGAAAAAGGTCGCCTCGATCACGAAGTCGGCGGCATTGAAACTGGGCGTGCCGGTCTCGATGAAGCCGTCGTCGGGATCGTGGGCCAGGGTCCCGCTGGCGGGACCGAATTCGGTCGCCCCGGCGGGCATGGTTTCGGCCGGCGGGGTCGCCGGCGCGGTCGGGGCCAGATCTCCGGACCGCAGCTCCGGCAGGCGGTCGGCCAGCTCGTCGTGGCGGATCGCGAATCCGATTCCCTGGGCCACCTGGGGAGGGATCCGGGAAGTGTTCATGCCCACCACCTGGCCGCGCAGGTTGAGCAGCGGGCCGCCGCTGTTGCCGGGATTGATCGCCGCGTCGGTCTGCAGGTGGATGACCCTGCCCAGGATCCGCTCCAGCGATGAAACGATGCCCGTGGTGACCGTCAGGCCGCCTTCGAGCCCCAGCGGGAAACCGAGCGCCACGACCGTTTCGCCGGCGCGTACGGCCGTGGCCAGGGGCAGGAAATGGACGGGTGCGGACGGGGCGACCTTGAGCAGGGCGATGTCGCGGTCCGAATCGATGCCGACCACCTCGGGCTCCAGTCGGCTGCCGTCCTCGAGAACGACTTCCATCTCGCCGGCGGATTCCACCACGTGGGCGTTGGTGAGGATGTGGCCCTCGGAGTCGATCGCAAATCCCGAACCCGAGCCGGTCGTCCCCCGAATCCGCACCACCGCCGCGCGGGCGCCGGCGACCACCTCGACCACCGGCATCTCCGGGGGTTCGGAAATATGGGTTCCGGGGCTCACGTAGCGCGCGGCCGGCTCGGGCCGCATCGGCGCCCCGGCGAACATGCCGACCTGCTTGGCAAGATCCCCTCCGTTGGCGATCGTGACCGTCCCGGCGCCGGCCCAGGGGAAATCGCTGGTCCACAGCTGCAGCACGGCCCGCTGCAGGCGCACCGACCGCAGCCCCTCGTAATCGCGCACCCGCGACATCGGCAGGCCGTAGGTGCGCAGCGGATCGGGAACCGACCGGTAGGTGGCCAGCAGTCGCGGTTCCTCCTCCAGCAGCGCGATTCGCTTCTGGACGATCTCTGAGAAGCTGAGCGACTCCTCGTCGGCGAACGATTCGCGCTCGGGCACCAGCAGGCCCGCCAGCGCCGGGTCGTGCCCCCGGCGCGAGAGATCGTCGAACACGTTCACGAACGCGGTGCTGCCTGATTCGGGTCGCCACTGGAAGACCGCTTTCTGCATCACCTGGGTCGTGAAACCGTCCCAGACGAATCGGCGCGAGATCGGGTAGCCGACCGCCGCCACTCCGCCGCTCTCCTGGAATGCGCTCCAGAACCGGGCCCGGTCGTCATCGATTACCGCGAACCCGTCCTGGGGGTCCGCGGTGTCGGTTGCCCCCTGGGTGAAAAACCAGCCGCCGGAAACCGGGAAGTCCTGGGCCTGGGCGCCGGCCGCGGGCGCGGACCGGATGGCGAGCGCCAGAAGCGCTGCCGCCAGCCCGATTCGGAGGATCCGCAGGGCCACCCGGCGGCCGTTCCCGGGGATTCGGATGCGGCCGGGCACCGGCGCACGTCCGGCCGGCGGCGCATTAATCCTTGATTCAAGCAATGCGGGCGGGTCACCGTAGGGCTGCCGTAGACCTTGCCCAAATCTATACGCAAATCGGGGAGTTCAAGATCGCCGGCCAGGGATGGATCGTTGGCGCCGGACGGGACGCGCCATGCGGTTTATACCAGCCGGGCCGGCGCCGTCTGGCCAATATTTAGAGTTAACGAGCGGCCGCAAGGGTCGTTCCGGCCGGTCGGTATCGGAAAGGCCGTCGGCAAGGGGGTCGGATTGTCCCAGCTGCAGGGAAAAGTAGCCGTAATCACCGGCGCGACCGGCGGGATCGGCCGGGCCGCGGCGCGCCACTTCGCCGCCGCCGGGGCCAAGCTCGCCCTGGTCGACCTGGACGAGGCCGCGCTCCGGGACCTGGCCGAGTCGCTGGGCCCCGAAAACGCCAGCTTCTCTGCCGCCGACGTGACCGATCCGGGGCAGACCCGGGCCTACATTGACGCCGCCGCCGAGCGCTGGCAGGGCATTGACGTCCTGCTGGCCAACGCCGGGATCGAGGGACCGGTGGCCGAAATCCCCGAATACCCGGACGAGGAATTCGACCGGGTCCTGGCCGTGAACGTGCGCGGCGTGTTCCTGGGCGTAAAGCACGTGTTCCCGGTCATGCGGCGGGGCGGCGGCGGAAGCATCGTCATCACCTCGTCGACGGCCGGGGTCAGCGGATCGGCCGGCATGTCGGGTTATTCGGTTTCAAAGCACGCGGTCGTGGGGCTGGCCCGGACCGCGGCGATCGAAGGGGCCGCCCACGCGATCCGGGTGAACACGGTCAACCCGGCCCCGATCCAGACCAGGATGATGCGCTCGATAGAGCAGATGCGGGCCGCGGCCGGCGCCGGCGAGCAGATCACCCCCGGGCAGGCCCGCGCGCGGATGGCGGGGCGGATTCCGCTGGGGCGCTACGGCCGGCCGGAGGAGGTGGCGCAGGTGATGGCGTTCCTGGCCAGCGACCAGGCCAGCTTCTGCACCGGCGGCGTCTACATGGTCGACGGCGGCTGGGCGCTGGGCCAGACCGCTTCCGGTCCGGCCGATCGGCCCGATCCGGGCGCCTCCCCGCCGCGGACGTAGGAACCGGCGTCCGGCTTGCCTGAGCGGACTCGGCGGACGCGGTCCGCTGCCGATCCGATCCAGATTTCGCGCCGGCCGATTCACGGACCGGCGGCTCACCGGCCCGGCCGTGGGTGATTCGGGGCGCCCGCGCATCCGGGCCGAGCGGCTTGCCGACGCCCCCATCATCGCCCCGGAGACGCACCCGGGCGCCGGAGAGAACATCCAGGGGCCTTCGCTGATCCGGGTTCCGGACTGGGTCCGGCGGCCGCTGGGCAGGTACTACCTTTATTTCGCAGACCACAAGGGAACCCATATCCGGCTGGCCTATTCCGACGATCTGCTCGGCCCCTGGCGGATCCATCCCCCGGGCAGCCTGCGGATCGAGAATTCGCACTTCCCGAGCGATCCGCCGCAGGTCGACGAGCAGGAGCTTGCCAGGGCCGTGGCCCGGCACCGGCGCATCCGCCGCTACAACCGCCTTCCCCACTCGCTGCTAAAGGAGTTCACGACACCGCATATCGCCTCCCCGGACGCGCACGTGGACGCCCGCAACCGGCGCATCGTGATGTATTTCCACGGGCTCGCCGGCCTCGGGGTCCAATGCAGCCGGGCCGCCGTGTCACGCGACGGGATCGACTTCCACGCCTACCCGGAGGTCCTGGGGCGGACTTACCTGCGCGTGTTCAGGCACGCCGGCGTCACCTACGGCATTGCGATGCCCGGCCAGGTCTACCGCTCGGCCGACGGCCTTTCCGGATTCGAGGAGGGGCCGACCCTTTTCAACCCCGACATGCGCCACTGCGCCCTGCTCCGGCGGGGCGAGCTTCTGCACGTCTTCTGGACCCAGGTGGGGCACGCGCCGGAGCGGATCCTTATGAGCACGATCGACCTGTCAGTCCCCTGGACCCGGTGGAAGGAGACCGGGGCGGTCGAGGTCATGCGGCCCGAGCGGGCCTGGGAGGGCGCCGAACTTCCCCTGGAGCCATCGCTGGGCAGCGTCGCCTACGGCCGCGTGAACCAGTTGCGGGACCCGGCGATCTTCGAGGAGAACGGGCGCGTGTTCCTGCTCTACGCGGTCGCCGGCGAGGCGGGCATCGCGATCGCCGAGCTGCACCTGGACCACTGACGGCGCCGCCCGGCCGGCCGCGCAGGGGCAGGTTCGATACGCGCCCGACCGGGCGTCGGTCCGGTCCGGGGACCCCGGATTCGATCCGGGCGCACCGGACCCCTTCCCGGGGCAGGCACGCGCCTTGTGGGCCACAGTCAAAAATGAGGGCATGTGTGCGCCAAAGCTCCCAGACTCAAGCCCCGAACCGGCCGCTTTCGGCCCGGCCGGGATCAAGCCGACCACCCTCAGCCGCCCATGATCGAGAGCCGCAACCGCCACTTCGACGAACTGGTCTCGCGCCCCGGGCCTTAGGTGGCTGGGCCAGAACACCAACCATTTCCGGCCCCACCCGGCGGTTCGCGCGGCGATGCTCGAGTGCATCGACTCGGGCGAGATCCACCTGTACGCGCCGCCGCTGGGGATCGAGGCCCTGCGCCGGGCGGTCCTCTCCGATCTTGGAATCGGCGCCGGCTTCGCGGCGCTGGTCACCGACGGGGCGATCGAAGGCCTCTACCACGCCTGCCGGACCCTGCTCGGGCCCGGCGACCAAATGCTGGTCACCGATCCGGGCTGGCCCTGGCCGCGCCGCTTCGCCGCCAGCGCCGGCGCCGAGGTCGCCGAGATCCCGGTCTATGACCGGGCGGCCGGATTCCGGCTCCGCCCCCGGCAGCTGCGCTCGGCGATCACGCCGCGGACCCGCCTGGTTTACCTGGTGGACCCCCAGCAACCCGCTCGGATCGGTCCAGACCGAAGCCGAAATCCGGGAAATTGCCCAAATCTGCCGCGACGCCGGTTCGATCCTGATCCACGACTGCACCTACCGCCACTTCGCCGCCGGGCACACGCTCGCCGCCGAACACTTCCCGGAAGGGACGATCACCACCTACAGCTTCTCCAAGTGGCTCGGCATCGCCGGGCTGCGCCTCGGCGCCCTGGTGGCGTCTCCGGAGCTGATCGGGCGCCTGGCCCAGGCACCGCCCAACAACCTGGGCGCATCCGTACTGGCGCAACGCGCCGCGCTGGCCGGACTGGAGCACAAGTCGGCGTGGTTTCCGGCGGTCCAGGACGCCCAGCTTGCCAACCAGGCCGCCCTGAAGGCCGCGGTCGATGGCATTGCGGGCCTGGAACTGACCGTGTACCCGTCGAACGGCAATTTCGTCTGCATCGACGTCGCCAAAGCCGGGGTCGCACCGGAACGGCTGTGCGAGTACTACCTCGAACGGAACATCCTGGTCCGCCAGGCCGGGTTACCACACCGAACGCTTCGCCTCCGATTTCATCAAGGTGGGCACGACGGTGCCCGGTGAGTGGATTGACGCTTTCTGCGACCTGCTGGCGGGGGCGGTCGCGCGGTGCCGCGGCCTGCGCGCCGGCGGCGAACTGTTCTGAAATTCCCGCCGCGCGGCCGGATGCGCAACAAGGAGGGCATGGTTTGGATCTTCATCTGACGGGCCGGCGGGCGCTGATCACCGGCGCCTCGCAGGGAATCGGCGAAGGGCTTGCCGAAGCGTTCGCGCGCGAAGGGGTGGACCTTTTGCTTACCGCCCGCAACCGGGCCCGGCTGCTGGCGGTCAGGGACCGGCTGACCGACCGCCACGGGGTCGCGGTCGAAATCTGCCCGGCCGATCTGACCGCGGACGGGGCCGTGGCGGCGATCGCCGCCGCCGCCGGGGCGGTGGACATACTGGTCAACAACGCCGGCAGCATTCCGGGCGGGGACCTGGAATCGGTCGGCGAAGCGGCCTGGCGCGAGGGGTGGGACCTCAAGGTCTACGGCTACATAAACCTGACGCGGGCGATTTACCCGCTCATGCGCGACCGCGGCGGCGGGGTCATCATCAACAACATCGGCAACGCCGGCCAGGTCTACGATCCCGACTACGTCGCCGGCACCACCGGCAACGCAAGCCTGATGGCCTTTACGCGGGCGCTCGGCGGACGCAGCCTGGATGACGGAATCCGGGTCGTCGGCGTGAACCCCGGGCCGGTGGAGACCGAGCGGATTTACAAGCTCCTGCGGCGCCGCGCCCTCGACCTGTACGGCGACGAGGGCCGCTACACCCGCCTGCTGGAGCGCTATCCGCGCAAACGCCCGGCGACCGTGCCCGAGGTCGTCGACCTGATGGTGTTCCTGGCCTCGGACCGCTCCGGTTACACGTCGGGGACGGTCATCACCGTCGACGGCGGGATCAGTTCGCGCCACTCGATCATCTAGGAGGAGCGCCATTCCGTTCGCCACCGCCGATGACGGCGTCCGCCTTTACTTTGAGTCCGAGGGCGGGGGCGACCCGCTGCTGTTCGTGCACGAATTCGCCGGCAGCCACTGGAGCTGGGAGCCCCAGGTTTCGGCGTTCGCGCGCCGCTATCGCTGCACCACCTACGCCGCCCGCGGCTACCCGCCCTCGGACGTCCCGGAAAGCGTGGACTCCTACTCGCAGGAGCGCGCCGCCGACGATGTCGTCGCCGTCATGGATGCCGCCGGCGCCCGGTCGGCGCACCTGGTCGGGCTTTCGATGGGCGGGTTCGCGGTCCTGCACGCCGCCATGCGG
>CBDBBM010000015.1:0-181160 GCA_965203015.1 Chloroflexota bacterium | reverse complement strand
ACGAACTCCCCGCCCGCGGCCGCAAAAAGGCAGACCGCCAGTCCGAAAGTCCACCAGTTGCCCAGCCAGACCAGGGCGACCGCCAGCGGTCCCAGCACCGCGGCGCTGGCAAACCGCCAGGCCAGCCCCTGCCTTACCGCCCCGGCACCCGTGGCGTATCCGCCGACACGTGACCGAAGCGGCGCTGCCGGCGGCGGTATTCGTCCAGCGCCTTGTCGAGAAGTTCGGAGCCAAAGTCCGGCCACAGGGATGGAGTCCACCAGTACTCGGCATAGGCGCTCTGCCACAGCAGGAAATTGCTCAGCCGCATTTCGCCCCCGGTCCGGATTACCAGATCAGGGTCCGGCTGGCCGGCCGTGTAGAGGTAATCGGCCAGGCGGTCCTCGGTGACCGCCGCAAAGTCCGGCTCCGCCCGCATGAGCTGGCGGACCGCGCGCACGATCTCGCTGCGCCCGCCGTAGTTGAAGGCGATATTGAGGGTAAAGCGGTCGAAGTTGGCGGTGGCCCTCTGCAGCTGCTTGATGGTCAGCCGCAGGGCCGGCGGCAGGCGGTCCAGCGAACCCAGAATGCAGACCCGGATCCGATTCCTGAATATCCGCCGCCGCTCCGCCCGCAGCCGTTCATCCATCAGCAGGAGCAGGAAATCGATCTCGTCGGCGGGTCGGCCCCAGTTCTCGGTCGAGAGCGCATACACGGTCAGGTGCCTGATGCCCCGGTCAAGGCAGGCCTCGATGATTTCGCTAAGGCGCAGGCTGCCGGCGCGGTGTCCCTCCGAGCGGGTCAGCCCGCGCTCGGCGGCCCAGCGCCCGTTGCCGTCCATGATGATGGCCACGTGCTCGGGCAGCCTTGCGTCGGGGGCGGACCGGTCCAGCGCCATTTCTATATTTCCAGGACCTCGGCCTCTTTGGCGCGGCCCAGCTCGTCGATCCGGTCGATCTTGGCCCTGGTGACGCGGTCGAGTTGCTCCAGGCCGCGGTGCGCTTCATCCTCCGAGCACATCTTTTCCTTGGCGGCGGTGCGGATGTCGTCGGCGATGTGCCGGCGGATGTTGCGCACCGCCACGCGCCCGTCCTCCACCTTGCGGTGGACGAGCCGCACCAGTTCCTGGCGCCGCTCGGACGAGAGCGGTGGGAAGGGGAGCCGTATCACGTTGCCGTCGGTTGAAGGATTGATCCCGATGTCCGACGTTTCGACCGCCTTGATGACGGCTTCCACCAGGCTGCGGTCCCAGGGCTGGATCACCAGCAGGCGCGCTTCCGGCGCAGCGATCGTGGCCAGCGATTTCAAGTCGGTCGGCGCCCCGTAGGCGTCGACCAGCAGGCCTTCCACGAGGGTGGTGGAGGCGCGTCCGGTGCGGATGTGATCCAACTCGCGGCCCAGCGCGTCCACCGATCGGTCCATGCGCACGTCGGCGTCGCTAAGGAATTCGTCTACCATCAGCCCGGCTCCACCCTAGTTCCGATGCTCTCCCCACGCAGGACCCCCACCAGGTTCCTGGCGTTGCCGTCCAGTTCAAACACGACGATGGGCATGTTGTTCTGCATGCAGAGCGAGAACGCGGTCGCGTCCATCACCTGCAGGCGGCGGTTCAACGCCTCAATGTACGTTATCTTCGGAAAATGCACCGCGTCGGGGTGTTTTTCCGGATCACGGTCAAAGACCCCGTTAACGCGCGTGGCCTTCAGCAGGATGTCGGCATCCATCTCGCTGGCCCGCAACGCGCCGGCCGTGTCGGTCGTAAAGTACGGGTTGCCGGTGCCGGCCCCAAAAATGACGATTCGGCCGCGCTCCAGGTGGCGGACCGCCCGGCGCCTGATGTAGGGTTCGGCCACCTCGCGCATCTCGATCGCCGTCATGACCCGGGTTTCAACCCCCAGGGCTTCGATCGCCTGCTGCAAGGCCAGCGCGTTGATCGCCGTGCCGAGCATGCCCATGTAGTCGGCGGTCGAGCGGTGCATGCCGCGGGCCTGGGCCGATTCGCCGCGCCAGATGTTGCCGGCCCCCACGACCACTCCCACTTCGACCCCGACGTTGCGGGCCGCCACGACCTGGCGGGCCAGCGCCGCCACCCGCTCGGGATCTACACCGAAGCCTGATTCATCGGCCAGCGCGGTGCCGCTTAGCTTGAGCATCGCCCGCCTGTAGACCGGCGGGTCGGCCGCAGGTTGCGTCAAGGGCGGCAGATGGCGGCTCGTTCGGGGCTAGATCTCAAACCGCGCGAATTCGGAGACCCGTATGTTCTCCCCGGTCCGGGCGATCGACTCCTGAATCAGCTCGCCCACCGTACGCGAGGGATCGCGAACGTAACTTTGCTCCAGGAGCGCGTCGCCTTCGCCTTCGTCGTCGGCGCCGACGCGACCGGGGTCAAGCGCGGCGATGTGCATCGCCAGTTCCTTGGCCAGCGTCTGAAATTCATCGGTTCGGGCCACGAAATCGGTTTCGCAGGTGAGCTTTACCATGGCCCCGAGCGGACGGTTGGGGTGGATGTAGGCGTGTACCAGGCCTTCGGCGGTTTCGCGCCCGGATCGCTCGGCCGCCCTGGCCAGGCCCGCGGCCCGCAGGATTTTGCGCGCCGCCTCCGCGTCACCCTCCGACTCTTCCAGGGCGCGGCGGCAGTCCATCACCCCGGCGCCGGTCTCGGCCCGGAGCGACTTTATCGCCGCGATGTCTATCTTGATCATTTCCGGTTTCTCCGTGGGTCGGCTGGGTTCGAATTCAATTGCTGGAGTCCGGGTTGCCGGCGGTCGCCGGGGCCCCTCGCCGCGAACGCCCGCCGCCGCGGCCGCGGCCGCCGGAGCGTCGTCCGCCGGAACCGCGCCGGGTGGTCCCTCCGTCGCGGGCCGGCTTTTCCTCGCTGTCGCCATCACCAGCGCGGCTGGAGGCTTCCTGCTCGAGCTTGGCCGAAGCCGCTTTCTGCAACAGCGCCTGCTTCTTGCGGGCCAGGTCGCGGCGGATCTGCTCCTGGCGCTCGCGTTCCTGGCGCTCGCGCTGTTCGCGCTCCACCCGGGCGCTTTCATATGCTTCCCAGGCCGGTTGGATTCCGCTGCCCAGCGCTCCCAGGACCAGTCCCACCGAGCGCAGCGAGTCGTCATTGCCGGGAATCGGCAGGTCGACGGTGTCGGGGTCGCAGTTGGAGTCGACCAGCGCCACGACCGGGATGCCCAGGGCGCGCGCCTCGCGGACCGCGTTGGCTTCGCGGTTGGGATCGATGACCACCAGCGCCTGCGGCAGCTCGGTCAGATGGGCGATTCCGCCCATCTTCCGCTCCAGCCGCTCCAGTTCGATTTCGCGGCGGCGGCGTTCGCGCTTGGGGAGCGCGTCGAACGCCCCGTCGGCGGCGCGTATGCGCAGTTCGCGAAGGGTCTGCAGGCGGTGCTTGATCGTCTCGAAATTGGTCAGGGTCCCGCCCAGCCAGCGTTCGATCACGTAAAACTGGCCGGTCGTGTTGGCAATGTCCCTGGTGGCATCGCGGGCCTGGCGCTTGGTTCCGACGAATATCACCCGTCCGCCGCGCGATACGAGCGCTGAGAGGTAGGCGTGGGCGGCATCGATCGCCCGGACGGTCTCGCGCAGATCGAAGATGTGAATCTCGTTGCGAGCCCCATAAATGAACCGCGCCATGCGCGGGTTCCAGCGCCTGGTCTTGTGGCCAAAGTGAACGCCGTTGGCCAGCAGCTCGTCCATTGCAACTACAGGCATGGAATCTGTCCTTTTGGTCTTCCGCAACCTTCAACCCGCTGACAGGACCGTCGACTCGAGGCGACGGCAGGACTGCAGCGGTCCGGCGGCGTGATTGCTAGGGCGGCGTCCCCGATCCTTGAAAAACAAGGCGCCGGGACGGCCGCTAGATTCTATTGGTTCGGACCCCGCGGAGATATCGGGCCCAGGTGGTCGGGGAGGGGGGATTTGAACCCCCGGCCTCGTGCTCCCAAAGCACGCGCGCTAACCGGACTGCGCCACTCCCCGCCGGCGGCGGTGCCCGAGTCTAGGGCCGCTGCCGAACCCGCTCCCGGATCACCCCAGGTCCGGTGCGGGCGCGGCGATCAGATCCGCCAGCGCCGTCTCCAGTTCCTGGATCTGGGACAGCAGACCCGGTTCCAGTTCGGCCGCCGGCCAGGGTGCCGGCTCGGGATTGGAGTCGGGGTCGGTAACCGGCGGCGGTTCTTCGGCGATAGGCCGGTGGAAACGGTGCAGGAGCTGTCCATCGCTTTCTTCGCCGACCCGCTTTAGCCAGTTGACGTACTCCTCCGGATGGATGCTGCGCGCCACGTCGGTGGCGATCATGTACCGGTTGGGCCAGGCCACGAACGAGGAATGGAATGCCGCCTGGCGCGCTTCCTCCTCGGCGCGCTGCACCCGTCGCTCGATCGATGCGTAGGCGCCGCGGGCGCCGTGTTCGGTCTGGTCGATCGTGCCCGCCGGCAGCTCGGGATTGATGACCCATTCGTCTTCGGGCTGTTCGACCCAGGCCGAAACCCGCGCATCGGCCATTTCGACCAGGCGGCCGTCCGGTGTTCCCCAAACGTCAAACGCCAGGGTCTGGCGGCGGCGGTCGAAGCGACGCGTGATCAGAAGCGCCCCCGGGGTGTCGTTGACGAACCGCATGTCCAGCTGCGGCTGCCAGATCGAGGCGTCGAACCCGATCGGCCAGCCTCCCAGTTCGTAGTAGTACACCCGGTAGAGATGCTTGTGCCGTTCCAGGACGGGCAGGCCGGCCCAGAACGCGGCCCGGAACAGGGTCGTGGAGACCTGGCAGATGCCGCCGCCGATGGCGAACTCGGTCGCATCGGCCAGTATCACGAGGCCGTCCACGAAGCCGCGGTCGTAGGCGATCGGCCCCAGCGCTTCGTTAAACGACAGCGTTTCGCCCGGCAGGACCAGCGTGCCGTCGATGTGCTTGGAGCCCACGTCGATGTTGTGGATGCGGTAATCGGCCGAACCCAGGAAAGTGCTCTTGCCCTCGGCCAGTTTGGCCACGATCCCCAGCTGCTCGGCGAGCGGATTGGTCCAGGTCAGCGATTCGTAGAGAACCGGCGCTTGAATCTGGCGATTGCCCGGGGTGAGTTCGGCGGCCATGCGCCCGACCAACGCCTGGCGGTCGAGCCGCCGGCCCTGGATCGGCAGCTCGAAGCGGGAGACTTTGGCGGTCTCGGGATCGAATTCGATATCGCCCGGCGTGCCGGATCGCGAGATGAATGTGTCTATCCGGCTCAGCGTGGGCAGCGCGTCCGGATCAAAACCCACCCGCAGGGACCCGGCCTCTGCGGTCGTGGTCAGCGCGCCGATGAGCTCGAGCTGGTCGATCTGCCAGCCACCGGCGCCTTCGGCGAAGTTGATGTTGGCCGGGGCCGACACCAGTTCGCGGGCGCGCTGCAGGGCGGTGTCGGCGTCGGAGTCGCCAATGGCCGGATCCAACGCGATTTCGGTCAGGGCGATCTGCTGCTGATCCAGCCGGCCCGCGGCCAGGCCTTCGCGCAGGGCCGCCAGCGCCAGCTGGGGGTCGAATCCGCTGCCGCTGCGCGCCCGGCGCACGCGCGGCTGACCGTCCCGGAATTCGACCATCGCATCGACCGGCGGATCCAGCACCGTCCGCCCGAGCCCGTCGAGCCAGCCGCGCAGCCTGGGTTCTTCGAGATCGAAGGTCACGGGCAGGGAGCCGCCGCGGCCGGGGACCCGGACCGCCTCCAGGAACGCGTCGCGGTAGTTGGCGCGCAGTCCGACGTCGGCCGCGGTCGGGGTCCAATTGCCCTGACCGGCGCTGAACCTTATTGGCGCCGCCAGCCACCCGGCGACCGCGCGTTCAAGCTTGGCGCGGGCCGAGCCCGGGGTCATCCCGCCCAGCCCGACTCCGCCTATCTCAAGGTCGGACGGCAGCGGGTCGCGATTCAGCCACGTCGCCGCCCCGGCGCCGGCCGCGATGCCGACGCCGCCGGCGACCGCGCCGGCGATGACCCGCCGACGCGCCAGCCGTCCGGCCAGGTTACTTCGGCCGGACCTGGCCCGCACCGGTCACAACCCATTTGTAGGACGTCAATTCCTCCAGGCCCATTGGGCCCCGGGCATGCAGCTTCTGGGTGGATATTCCCACCTCGGCGCCCAACCCGAATTCGCCGCCGTCGGTGAACTGGGTCGAGGCGTTCCAGTAGACGGCGGCGGCGTCGATCTCGCGCAGGAACCGCTGCCCGACACCGTCGTCTTCGGTCACGATCGCCTCCGAATGTCCGCTCCCGTGGCTGCGGATGTGCTCGACCGCGGCGTCCGGACCGGCGACCACCGCGACCGACATCTGCAGCGACAGCCACTCGGTGTCCAGATCGCCGGGCCCGAGCGACTCCACGCCGTCCAGGGACCCGAGCAGCGCGCACGCTTCGGGATCGGCATGCATCCTCACGCCGCGTTCGCTGAGGCTCGCCCCAACCGCCGGCAGGAATTCGGGCGCCACCGCGGCGTCGACGAGCAGGGTGTCCAGCGCGTTGCAGATCGAAGGGCGGCGGGTCTTGGCGTTGACCACGATGCGGTGGGCTTTTTCCAGATCGGCGTCGCCGTGCACGTAGGTATGGCAGACCCCGAAGCCGGTTTCCAGGACCGGCACGACCGCGGTGCTGGCGACGAATTCGACCAGGCCGGCCCCGCCGCGCGGGATCACCACGTCAAAATGCGACCGCATCCGGAGCATGTCTCCGACGATCGCCCGGTCGGTGTTCTCGACCAGGCCCACCCAGCCGTCGGGCAATCCGCAGCCGCTGCCGGCGTCACGGAGCGCCTGGACCAGCGCGGTGTTGCTGGCGATGGCCTCGGACCCGCCGCGCAGCACCGTGGCGTTGCCGGATTTGAGGCAGATCGCGGCAACGTCCACGGCAACGTTGGGGCGACTTTCGAATATGACTCCGCAAACCCCCAGCGGGACCCGCACGCGGGCTATCTGCAGCCCGTTGGGCCGGCTCCGCCGGTCGATCTCTGATCCGATCGGGTCCGGCAGCGCGATCAGCTCGCGGACCGCGGCGGCGATCCCGGCGATGCGGCCCTCGTCCAGGCGCAACCGGTCCTGCAGGGAAGCCGACATGCCGGCTTCGGCGGCGGCCGCCATGTCCTTTCGGTTGGCGGCCAGGATGCGGTCGCCGTGTTCGACCAGGGCCCCGGCGATCGCCTCCAGGGCGGCGTTCTTCTGGTCGCTGCTGAGCGCGGCCAGGACCGGCGCGGCGCGGCGCGCCGATTCGGCGCTGGCCACGAGTCCGGGGTCGAATCGGCGGCGCTCGGGTGCAAGCCCGGCCGCGGGTGCTGCGGTTTGCGTCATATGACCACCATGTTGTTGCGGTGTATTACCTCGGCTCCGAATTCGTAACCCAGGCGCTCGGCGATCTGGGTAGAGCTGGTTCCTGCAATCCTAGAAACATCTTGGCAGTTGTAGGAAGAGAGCCCGCGCGCGATCTCCCTGTCGTCGGGATCCAGGACCGACACCAATTCGCCGCGCCCGAAGTCGCCGCTGGCGCCGCGCACGCCGACCGGCAGGAGGCTGCCGCGGCGGTTGCGCAGCGCGTCGGCCGCGCCGCCATCGACGCGGATCGTGCCGCACGGGGCAAATTCGGTCAGCATCCAGCGCTGGCGCGAACCGGTCCGCCGCGAAGGCGCCGAAAACCAGGTGCCGATGCGCTCGCCGCCGGCGATCCGGACCGCCACGTTCGGGGCCCGGCCCGAGGCGATCACGGTCACCGCGCCGTGCGACTGGGCCAGCCGCGCCGCATCGAGCTTGGACCGCATGCCGCCGACCGAATGGGTGCCGGAGGATGCCCCGGCCAACCGGTAGTGTTCGTCGGTGATCGTGGGGACTTCGCGCAAGAGTCTTGACTCGCCGTCGGCGCCGCGCCCGTAAAACCCGTCCACATCGGTCAGGATCAGGAGGATGTCGGCGTCGACCAGGTTCGCGACCAGGGCCGAGAGGCGGTCGTTGTCGCCGAATTGCAGCTCCTCGGTCGCGACCACGTCGTTCTCGTTGACTATCGTCAGGACCCCCATCCCCAGCAGCGCCAGGCAGGCGTTGCGGGCGTTCAGGTAACCGGAACGCCGCTCCAGGTCGGAACGCGATATCAATGCCTGCGCGGCCAGCCTGCTGTGCCCGTCCAGGAAGCGGCGGTAGGTCTCAATCAGCGGCGACTGGCCCACCGCGGCCAGGACCTGGCGGTCCGCGGTCGATTCCGAGCCGTCGCCGCGGCGGCCCAGTATGCCGGCCCCGGTAGCGACCGCGCCGCTGGACACCAGCACGACCTGATGGCCTTCCGCGTAGAGACCGGCGATCTGCTCGCAGAGACCGGCGATGAAGTCCTCGGCGAGGCTGCCGTCGGACCGCGTCAGCAGCGACGATCCGCATTTGATGACTATGCGCATTTGGAAGGTTGCAGGAAGGCTCGGCCCGGCCGGATCTGGGGCGGATACAGCCAGCGGGCTCCCCGGCCGACGAATCCAGGCGGGCCGGAGCAGATGACCGTGGCTGATCGCTACGTGCTAATTTTCGCGCCCGCCCGGTAACCGCGCGGCAACCGGCCGCGTTCCCGCCCCACACCCGGCGGCCGGGCGATCCGACCGTCCGCCGGCCCGGGGAGATTCGGCCGGCCGGCGGCTTGGACAAAACCGGCATTTCTTCAATAATCGGGGGCCAGCGACAATTGCCTCCCGGCTACCCGACCGACGGTGAGAAGCAGCGATGAAGCAGTACCCGACCGAACACGTCCGCAACGTGGTTCTGCTCGCCCAGAAGGGAAACGGCAAGACCACGCTGGCCGAAGCCGCGCTCTATACCAGCGGCGCCACCTCGCGCATGGGTCGGGTCGAAGACGGCAACACCCTTTCGGACTTCCAGCCCGAGGAAGCCGCCCGTCACACGTCGACCGGGCTGGCGGTGTTGGCCTGCGAGTGGGACGGCCGCAAGATCAACATCATCGACGTCCCCGGCGATCCCGAATTCGGAGGCGAAATCACCTCCGGGATCTGGGCCGCCGACTGCGCCGTGATCATGGTGGACGCGACCGCCGGGATCGAGGTGGGCACCGAACTGGCCTGGCTGAACGCATCGCGCGCCGGTCTGCCGGTGGTGTTTGCGCTCTCCCGGCTCGACCGCGAGAACATCGACCTTGCCGGCGTCCTATCCGAACTCGGCGAGGCTTTCGGAGCGGTCACCCCGATGCAGACCCCCTACGCGACGGGCTCTGGATTCGACGGGCTCGTCGACCTTATCGCCGAGTCGGGGTACCGGTTCGGGGAACGGTCCTCGCAAAGCGAAGCGATTCCCGACGCGCTCGCCGAGGCGGCCGCCGAAGACCGCGCCGAACTGGTCGAGACGATAGCCTCGCAGAACGAAGACCTGATCGAGCAGTACCTGCTGGATGAAGAGATTTCGCCCGCCGACCTGAAAGCCACGCTGGCCGAGGCCGTCGCGGCCCGCGAGCTCTTTCCGCTCTACTGCATTTCGGCGGTCAACAATTCCGGCGTCGACCTGCTGCTTTCGGCACTGGCCGAAATCGCCCCGCCGCCCGGCGCCCGGTCCGAGGGCGCCGATTGCGCGGTCGCCTTCAAGACCATCGTAGATCCCCAGATGGGCCATCAGACCTACCTGCGCGTTTGCGCCGGCGAACTTGCCGGCGGCCACACCCTGCACAACCTCAACCGCTCCGGCGACACGCGCATCGGTCACGTCTTCGTCCCGATAGGCCGCGAGCAGCAGGAGGTGCCGGGTTTTGCGGTCGGCGACATTCTGCGGGCCCCCAAGCTCTCGAACACCCTGACCGGCGACACCCTGAGCGCCGACCGCGGCGGCGACCCGCTGCCCGGTCCCACCATGCCGGACCCCAACATGGCCCTGGCCGTCAGCCCCGAATCCAAGGCCGACGTCGACAAGCTCTCCACCGCCCTGCACCGCCTGACCGAGCAGGACCCTTCCCTGCAGATCACCCGCGAGATGGAAACCGGGGAGACCCTGCTCTGGGGCCTGGGCGACTCCCACCTGAACATCGCCCTGGAGATGATCGCCTCCAAGTTCGGAGCCAGGGTCGAGGTGGCGACCCCGAAGGTGCCCTACCGTGAAACGATCCGGCGCCAGCGCGTTGCCAACGGCCGCTACAAGCGCCAGTCGGGCGGGCACGGGCAGTTCGGCGACGTGACGATCGTGCTGGAGCCCCTGCCGCTGGATGAGGGCGAGTTCGAGTTCGTCAGCGAAATCGTCGGCGGCGCCATCTCGCGCAGCTACATTCCCGCGGTCGAGAAAGGCGTCGTGCAGGCGATGTCGGAAGGGATCCGCGCCAAGTACCCGGTTGTCGGCTGCCGGGTCCGGTTGACCGACGGCAAGGAGCATTCGGTGGACAGCTCCGACCAGGCATTCCAGCTGGCGGGCGCGGCCGCCTTCCGCAATGCCGCGGCCGAGGCGCTGCCGACCATCCTCGAGCCCATCCACGAGGTGCGGATCACGGTCCCCGACAACTTCACCGGGGCGATCATCGGCGACCTCAACTCCAAGCGCGGCCACATCGTCGGCACCGACCAGGGCGAGCACTCGCAGGCGGTGATCATCGCCGAGGCCCCGCTCGCCGAAACCCAGCGCTACGCGGTGGACCTGAAGCAGATGACCCAGGGCCGGGGCAGCTTTACCAGTTCATTCCTGCGCTACCAGGAAATGCCGCAGCACCTGCAGAAATCGGTGGTGGACGCCTCCAACGGCTCCGGCTGAGCGAGCGCGGCTAGCGCACGCCCAATAGGATCTCGACCGCCAGCTGGTCCAGCCGTTCGTAGCGGTACCCCCTGGCCGCGAGCGTTTCCAGGTCGAATTCGGCGCTCTTGACCCGGTCGGCCCGGTCACTGCTGTAGCCGGCCGCGATCCCGTCCCATTCGTCGGACTGTTCCCGCAAGCCGGCCAGGATCTCGGAGATTTCGGGGTCGGCGTTGAACCTGGACACCTTCTCCTTGAGGATCAGGTAAGTCCGCATGCAGCCGGCCGCGAAATCCCAGACCCCGTCTTCGTCCTCGGTCCGGTAGGCGTGGGCGTCGAAGTGCCGCATGCCGTCCCAGCCCGAGTCCTCCAGCAGTTTGACCAGGAAGAAATTGGACTTCAGCTGCACCGAGCCAAAACGAAAGTCCTGGTCGTAGCGGTCCATGTCCTGGTCGTTGAGATCGATGTGGAAGAGTTTGCCGGCGTCCAGGGCCTGGGCGACCGCGTGCGGGAAATTGAGCCCGGCCATCGTCTCGTGGGCGACCTCGGGATTGACTCCCACCATTTCCGGATGGTCCAGGGTGGCGATGAATCCCAGCATCGAACCCACCGTCGGCAGGAACAGGTGCCCGCGCGGCTCGTTGGGCTTGGGCTCGAGCGCAAAGCGCATCCCGTAACCCTGGTCGTTGCAGTACTCGCAGAGGAAGTTCAGCGCTTCGCGGAAGCGCGCATATCCGCCGGTCAGGTCCTTGGCCGCGTCAACTTCGGCGCCTTCGCGGCCACCCCAGAACACGTAGGTCGTCGCGCCCAGCTCGGCGCCGAGGTCGATCGAGCGCATCGTCTTCTGCAGCGCGAACCGCCGCACCTGGGGATCGTTGGCGGTGAACGCACCCTCCTTGAACACCGGATGCGTGAAGAGGTTGGTGGTCGCCATCGGCACCTTGAGGCCGTGATCGGACAGGGCCTGCTTGAAGGAGGCGACGATGCGGTCGCGCTGGCGCGGCGTGGCGTCGAAGGGAACAAGGTCGTTGTCGTGCAGGTTGACCCCGTAGGCGCCCAGGCCGGCCAGTTTCTCGACGATCCGCTCCGGCGGTATCGGGTCGCGCACCGGGTCGCCGAAGGGGTCGCGGCCGATGTTGCCGACGGTCCAGAGACCGAATGTGAATTTGTCAGCCGGGGTCGGTTCGTACATTGGGGCAGGTCCTTGGCCACGGTCCTGGTGGTGGCGCCCGCCCTCTGCGAGGCGGCGCGGATTGAGCGCTCACAGTCTAGTAGGGGAGCCGGCCGCCAAGATATGCGCGGCTAGAATTTTTTTTCCAGCCCGAGAATCCGCCCGCCCGCGACCGGCCCAAGACATGACCGAATCCAGTCCGCAACTGTTCCATCCAGGCCCCGACGATGCCCGCGGCGCCCCGATTGATTCGATGGCCGAGTACCGGCGGCTGCACCGGCTGAGCCTGAACGACCCGGAGCGGTTCTGGCGCGACCAGACCGACCAGTTCGAATGGGACCGCCCGTGGACCAATCTCTGCGACTGGGACCCCCCGTTCGGACGCTGGTTCACCGACGCCGCCCTCAACATCACGGTCAACCTGCTGGACCGCCACGTGGCCGCCGGCGACGGGTCACGGGTGGCCTATCACTGGGAGGGCGAACCGGGCGATCGCCGTACGATCACCTACGCCGACCTGCTCGACGACGTCTGCCGGGCCGCCAACGCGCTGTCCGAACTGGGCCTGGACTCGGGCGACCGCGTGATCATCTACATGCCGATGGTCCCGGAGCTGGTGACCGCGATGCTGGCCTGCGCCCGCCTGGGGGTCGTTCACAGCGTGATCTTCGGCGGGTTTTCGGCCGACGCGATCCGCGACCGCGTGCAGGACGCCGGCGCCCGCATGGTGATAACCGCCGACGGTGGATGGCGGCGCGGCAAGGTCATCGCGCTGAAAGACAACGTCGATCGCGCGCTGGCCGACGGGGCCTGCCCCAGCGTGGAAAACGTGCTGGTGCTGCGCCGCTGCCAGAACGAGATCGGATTCGAATCGGGCCGCGACCGCTATTGGGACGAGCTGCTGGCCGGTCAGCCCGCCACGTGCCCGCCGGTAAGCGTGAGTGCCGAGCACCCGCTGTTCATCCTCTACACCTCCGGAACGACCGGCAAGCCCAAGGGCGTCGTGCACAGCTGCGGCGGATACATGGTCTATACCGCCATGACCTCAAAGCTCGCATTCGGCCTTGACCGCGACGATGTCTACTGGTGCACGGCCGACATCGGCTGGATCACCGGCCACAGCTACATCGTCTACGGGATCCTGGCCAACGGGATCACCTCGGTCATGTACGAGGGCGCGCCCGACCACCCGGACTTCGGCCGGTTCTGGCAGATGGTCGAGCAGTACCGGGTCACCGTCTTCTACACCGCCCCGACCGCGATCCGGGCGTTCATCAAGTGGGGCGACGAATGGCCGGCCGGATCGGACCTGTCCAGCCTGCGGATCATCGGCACGGTCGGCGAACCGATCAACCCCGATGTCTGGCTCTGGTACCGCGAGCACATCGGCGGCGGCAACTGCCCGGTGGTCGACACCTGGTGGCAGACCGAGACCGGCGGTTTCATGATCACCCCGCTGGCTGCGGCGACTCCGACCAAGCCCGGATCGGCGACCCTGCCGATGCTGGGCGTGGACGCCGAAGTGCTGGCCGAGAGCGGTGAACCGGCCGGCCCCGACCGGCGCGGGCTGCTGGTGATCCGGCGCCCCTGGCCCTCGATCATGCGCGGCATCTACGCCGACGGCTGGGGGGTGCCCGGTCATCCCGGCGAATTCGGGGACCTGGAACGCTTCCGTGAAACCTATTTCGAGCGGTTCCCGGGGCTGTACTTCACCGGCGACGCCGCCACCCGCGACTCCGACGGCTACTTCTGGATCATCGGCCGCGTCGACGACGTCCTGAACGTGTCCGGGCACCGCATCGGCACCGCCGAAGTGGAAAGCTCGCTGGTGAACCACCCGTCGGTCGCCGAGTCGGCCGTGGTCGGGATTCCCGACCCGCTGACCGGCGAGGCGGTGGCCGCGTTCGTGACCCTGCGGGGCGGGGTGGCCGAGTCCGACGAGCTGGCCGCCGAGCTGCGGGCGCACGTGGCCAGGAGCATCGGCGCGTTCACGCGGCCCAAGATCCTGCGCTTTGCGCCGGCCCTCCCCAAGACCCGATCGGGCAAGATCATGCGCCGGCTGCTGCGCGAGATCGCCTCCTCGGGCACCGTCGCCGGCGATACGACCACGCTCGAGGATGCGACCGTGGTCGAGGCCCTGGCCGCGGGCGGCCAAGACGAGGACTGACCGGCCCCGGACCTACCAGTTGGTTACCGCGCCGTCGGCGCGCCGGTATTCGGGGTTGCGACGCATCCGGAAGGGGTGCCGGGCGGCCGCATCCAGGTCGAGTTCGATTCCCAGACCGGGGGCATCCGGCACGGTCAGGTAACCGTCCTCGAACCCGACCTGGGCCGGGAATACCTCGGCCAGCTCGCCGGGCCGGCGCGGCATCTCCTGGACCCCGACCAGCGGGCTCGCCAGGCACAGGTGAACGCAGGCGGCGGCCGAGACCGGCCCCAGCGGATTGTGCGGGGCCAGGTACTGGTAGTGGGTCTCGGCCCAGCCGGCGATCTTGCGCGCCTCGCTGATTCCGCCGGCGATGCAGAGATCGACCCGCACGTAGTCGATCAGGTCGCGCTCGATCAGCGGCTTGAATTCCCACTTGCTGGCCAGTTCCTCGCCGCCCGCGATCGGGATGCTGGTGTGGCGCCGCACATGCGCGTAGGCGTCGGGGTTCTCCGACCGCGCCGGGTCTTCGATGAAGAAGAGGTCCAGGTCCGCCAGGCGCTCGGCCAGGCGAACCGAATCGTGCGGATCCAGGCGGGTGTGGAAATCCACGCAGAGCTCAATGTCGGGGCCGATCGCCGACCGCACCGCCTCGGCCCAGGACTGGGTCTGGCGCACGATGTGACGGGGCTCGAAGACCCCGTTCGAGGCGTCGGTGGTCGAGATCCGGACGAACTTGTAACCCTCTCCGACCGCGCGCCGCGCGTCGTCGGCGACCGCCGCGGGGGTGTCGCCGTTAACGTGCGCATAGGCCACCACGCGTTCGCGGCATTTGCCGCCCAGGAGCTGGTAGACGGGTACGTCAAGCGACTTGCCGAGGATGTCCCAGAGGGCGATGTCGATGGCCGAAATCGTTGCCGTCACTATCTGTCCGGCCTTGAAGAAACCGCCCCGGAAGAGGCGCTGCCAGAGGTGCTCGATCCGGCGCGGGTCCTGGCCGACCAGGATTTCCCGGAAGTGTTCGATGCAGCCGGCGATCGCCAGCTCCTTGCCGGTTATGCCCGATTCGCCGAGCCCGGTGATGCCGGCGTCGGTCTCCACGACCACGAAATTGAAGTTGCGGCCGCGGTCGGCGTGGTGGACGGGTACCGCGCGGACGTCGGTGATCTGCATTGGAAAAAGCGCTCCGGTGATGGGCGTTGATGGGTGCTGGCGCGACATGCGTATTATTCTTGCGGCAGAGAATTGAGAGGGGCCGGACAGGGTAGCTAGCACCAGGGCCGACGGAAGACCGCCGCAGCGCGGTTCCCGCGATACGGTGCCGGTCCGATTGGGCCGGGCAATCCAGGTCGAGATAATCGACACCGTAACGCTGCGGCGGCGGCGCTCCCCCCAGTTCACGCTGGTGGTGGGCTTTTTGGTGATGACGCTGCTTGCGGCGCTGCTGCTTTCCCTGCCGTTCGCCTCCGCCGACGGCACGGTCACCCCGATCTGGGACGCCCTCTTTACGGCCACCTCGGCGGTCGCCACCTGCGGCCTGGTGGTCGTGGACACCGGCACCCACTGGAGCCAGTTCGGGCGCATCGTGATCCTGCTTGCGATGCAGGCCGGCGGGCTCGGATTCATGGCCGGCACGATCATCCTCTTCCAGGCGCTGGGGCGCCAGATCAGCCGCCATCAGCGCCAGACCCTGCAGGAGCAGCTGGCGCTGCGGTTCTTCGGCGGGATGTCGCGCACCGCGCGGTATTTCGTCGCCTACACGCTGGTCCTGGAACTGATCGGCTGGTTCCTGCTGGGCTGGCAGTTTGCCAACTCGGACGGGCCCGGCAGCCAGGATCCGGTCTTCTACGGCCTCTTCCACGCGGTCAGCGCATTCACCGGGTCCGGCTTCGACCTGATGGGCGGCTTCGCGTCGATGTCCGCATTTGCCGCCAACCCGATCTTCCTGCTGGTCATGATGGCGCTGATAGTCCCTGGCGACCTGGGTTTTCTGGCCGTGTTCGACGGACTGCGCAGCCGCTCCTGGCCCTACGCCCTGGAATGGCGGTTCAAGCGGGTCGAAACCGCGCTGGTCAATCTGGGCAGCCGCGCGGGCTGGCGGCTCAACGTGGGCGCCCGCTGGCTGCGCGCGCGGTTTGGCGGCCAGGCCAGGACCCCGCCGGAGCCCGAATCCAAGCTTGCCCCGGTCCGTCCGCGGCGTCCCGCCAACATGCGCATGGAGACCAAGCTGATCCTGGCCGGCAACGCCATCTGCTGGCCGCTCGCGGCGGCCGGCTTCCTGATCCTGGAGTGGGGCAATCCCGACACCCTGGGCGCGCTGTCGGCGATCGACCGGGTGTCCAATTCGGCGTTTCACGCGGTCACCTCGCGCAACGCCGGTTTCTCGACCGTCAGCGTCGGGATGCTAAACGAGCTGACCCTTATCCTGCTGGTGCCGTTCATGATCATCGGGACCGCCTCGGCATCGATGGGCGCTGGCCTGAAGATCAACACCGTCGGAGTCCTGTTCGCGACCGCCCTCTCGCGCCTGCGGGGACTGCGGCAGACCGAAATCTTCGGGCGCAGCATCCCCGTGGACCGGATCTACGTCAGCGTGACCCTGCTGGTACTGTTCCTGGCCATGGAGCTGATAACCCTGCTGGTCGTGCATGCCACTTATTCGAGTCCGGAGCTGGTCAATTCGCTGTTCGATTCGGTCTCGGCGGTCAGTGACATCGGACTATCGACCGGCGTGCCCGCCCAGCTCAATCCCGGCGGCAAGCTCTTCATGTGCGTGATCATGTTCATCGCCCGGCTCGGACCGCTGACTATCGTGCTGGCGTTGCTCAGCCCGCGCATGGTCGGCGTAGGCGTCCGGATGCCGGCCGAATCGCTGCGCGTGGGCTAGCGCGCTGATTCGAATCGGCCGGTTTGGCGGCCAAGCCCGGCCGCCGAATTCGGCGTTGTTGGCCGATTTCGGGGTCGGCTCCGGCCCTTGCCGGCGGGTGCTCCCGGCAAAGAGGGTTCGCGACCGCACGTTTGCCGTATCCAGCCTGCCGACTTGCCGGCCGCGCTTGGATGTACTTGGGCCGCCGCAGCGGATCCGCCGGGCCTGGCCGGCCATCGAATCGACAGACCAATTTGGTGCCAAGGTGCCGGCTGGTTCGTGGTTTACGGGACCTCTACGGCGCGCACTTCGACCGGCAAATTGGGCGCCCGGCCAATCCTGAGGTCGGCCGTTAGCAACGGCATCTGGTAAGCCGGCGCTACGGCAACGCAATGGCTGTCGTAGGCCGATAAGTTCTGGATGTTGCTCCAGGCCGGCCTCGAAAGAACCCGGTGGGGAATCCTCTCGACACCCCCTATCTCCAAGTCTTCCAGGGCATCGCGCGCCCTGCGCACTTGCAGGAAGCCACCGAGGACGGCCCTTCGCAATACGGACATCAACTCCGGATCGAGCAACTCCGAGGCATAAAGGTCGGCGCGCTCGACGACTTCCGCAACGGAGCGTCCGGCCGCGTCGCACTTCAATTTCGGATCTTTGCCAGTTGGCAAGCCGACCCATTCCAGCGAATCCATCCTTCCGATTGCCCGGTCGATTTCAAGATTCGGTCGCACCTGCCAATTGGCGCAACCTGGCCAGTTGGGAAGAATGAAATCCCGACCCGCACGACCGGTCGGTCGCGAATTTGCGGCCTAAAGTGACTGCCCGGGAACAATGTCCTCGGCCAGGGCCAGCCAGATCGCCACTCGCCGGTTTGCACCGGACGCCAGCGCGGCCGGCAGCAGGAATGCGCGCCTGAGCAGCAGCAGCGCCAGGGCCGCCAGGCTGCCGGCCGCGACCGGCGCTGCGACGCCGGCCAGGGGCGCGAACGCAATCGTCCCGATGACCATGACCAGTACCGTGAAACCTGGTCTGTGAACTATCAATCCCGCGCCGTAGCCGACCACCGCTCCCAGAACGTACAGGGGCGTGCTCTCAAAAAACCCGAACGCAACATACATACCCGCCAGGACCGCAACCCCCCTTCCGGCGGTTGCAAACCGGAGCCATATCGGCCAGCAGTGCCCCAAAAACGCCCCGACGACCCACAGCACCGGACCCCACTCGGACTCCCAGAGGTAATGCAGCGCCAGCATCGGCAGCAGCGCCTTAAGCAGGTCCAGCAGCAGTACCAGCGCACCCCACAGCTTGCCGACATGGCGGTAGGTGTTCGAGGCGCCGAGGTTACCGGTTCCAAGGCGCCGCAGGTCGCGCCGGCGCCAGCGCCCTACAAGGTGCGCGAACGGGATCGCGCCAACCAGATAGCCGCACGCCAGCGCCGCCAATTCGATCAATTACGGCCCTCCCCGTGCGGCGTTAACTTCTCCCCGTCAGGCCGCGCTCAAGACAAGGTGGCCTATTCTTGGCTACCAAACCCCGCCCGGCCGTTCCGATCGGCCGGACCGGGCCCGGATCGCGGCAAATCCCGAGTTGAAAGCCTGAGGCCATGGATCAGATATTCGACCTGGTCGGATCCTTGGTCGGCGGGATCGCGTTGGCCTGGATAAGCGTGGCGGCCGCCCTGCTGGTGGCGGTCGTGTACCTGCTGGCCCGCGCCCACAACATGGGCACGATCCGGTTTTCGGTTGCCGGGCTGCACCTGCTGTTTGCCCGCCTGGTGGCCCTGGGGATGGTGTTGATCACTTTCGTGGCCACGGTCAACATCCTCACCGCGGCGCTTTCACTTGTTTTTGGCGATGCGTTCGCCTACGGTGGCGGGTCCGACGTGGACGAGCTCGAGGAGCTCGCCCGGTGGGTCGTTTACGGCGCCCTGGCGGTGGTGATCTACATTCTCATGCTGGTCCGGGCCCGGCAGCTGGCCGACTCTCCACCGGCGCGCTTCATCCGCACCGCGTACCTGATGGTCGCGTCCGGGATTTTCTGCGTCACATCGATCATCTACTCGTTCCGCGTGGCCGGCGCGATCATAGACAGCACCATCGAATCGGGCGGCATATTCGACCGCAGCCCGGCGCTGGGGCAACCGCTGGTGATCCTGGTCGCCGCGGTCGCCTTCTTCTTCATCGCGGGTTATTTCGCGCGCCGGGGCGATAGCGCCTGACCCGGGCGGAACAGGCCGACCACCCGGACGGTTAGGTTCGCTCGTACCAGGGCCCCCGCTGGCGCAGCGCCACCGGGTCCAAGCTCGGGACTTGGCCGCCGGCGTCGGCGCGGATCCTCTCCATCGCCAGCTCCAGGGCGGCGGGCTCGGCGCCGGCCACGTTGTCGGCGCATTCTGGGTAATCGCGCCGGACCGAGAAGAGTTTCGGCTCGGACCCGTCGCGGTTGACGATCAGCCACCAGTCGCGGTCGCGGTAGAAGACCTGATCTCCCATCGCCGACGTGACGTAGTCGCGGTCGCTGGCGGAGTGCCCCAGGTCGACGCCGTCAATCGGCAGCGGGGCCTCGACGCCCAGCCTTCCCAGCACGGTCGGCAGCACGTCGGTGTGGTAGACGAAGTCGTCACGTACCTGCCCGGCGCCCTCGCCGGAGGGGTCGCGCACCATCAGGATCACGTCCATGAGCTCCGGATGCATGTAAAGGCCGTCCTTGCCGATGTAGCCGTGCTCGCCCAGCGGGTGGCCGTGGTCGGAGTTGATCACGACCAGGGTGCTGTCGGACAGGCCGAGAGCATCCAGATGGTCCAGGAACCGCCCCAGCCAGCGGTCGGTCATGGTCACCTCGCCGGCGTAGAGGGCGCGGATGTGCTCCAGTTCCACCGCGCTTATCGTGCCCAGGTCGATCCGGGTCGGCCAGATGTAGTCGCGGCCCGAGTAGTCCGGATCGTAGGGCTCCCAGCGCCAGGGCGGCGGGTCCCAGGGTTCGTGCGGGTCGAAGCAGTCCACGCTGAGAAAGAAGGGGCGTTCGCGGTTTTCTTCCAGGAACCGCATCGCGGCCCTGAAAACCTGCGGCGCAAAGCAGTCTTCCTCGTGCCGGCGCGCCTCGACGTTGGCAAGGTACTGGCGCAGCATCTGGTCGCGCACGCTGCCGACATCCGAATCGGGCTGGACCCGCCGGACCTGCCGCATCGGGATGCGGAACCGCGACTGGAACAGGTCGTTTTCCTGCCCGCGGATCCAGCGGAACTGGTTGAACCCGCGGTGGAAATTCATCGCCGGCTTGAACTGGTGATAGACGTCGGTCACCAGGCCGGTGTGGTACCCGTAGTGGCGCAGGATCTCGGCCATCGTGACCCGTTCGTCGTCCAGCGGGTGCCATCCGGGCCAGCGCACGAAATCACCCTTGCGGCTGAAATGGTCGGCGAACGGGAAGATCCGCTGCCCGGTGTAGAGCGCCTGGCGCACCTCGATCGTGGGCAGGCTCTCAGGATATGGCCGGGCGAACCGGAGCGACTGGGTCGCAAACCGGTCCAGGCAGGGGGTGTGGGCGCGTCCGCCGTAGCAGCCGACGTGGTCGCGGCGCAGCGAATCGAGCGTCACCAGGACGACGTTGGGCGCTTTTTCCCAGGGTGTCATCGCTCAGAGCATCTCGTACCAGGGGCCGGCCCGGCGCAGCTGCTCGGGCGTGATCTCGGGGAACTCGCCGCCGGCCTGGCGCAGGCAGATTTCAAAGAACCGGTCGCAGCGGTCGGGGTTGTCGGCGGCCAGGTTGATGCGGCATTCCGGGTCGTCACCGAGCGCGTAAAGGTGCTGGTCGGAACGCCCGTGATCTGAAAAGTACCAGTATTCGGAATCGGCATAGGCCGCATAGTTGTGGAACCCGGTCACGGCGTGGTCGCGACCCGGTTCGACGCCGCCGGCGATCGCCAGCAGGTCCCGGCCCTCGATCGGCAGCGGCGCCTCCAGGCCCAGCTGATTGAGTACCGTCGGCATCAGGTCGTGGGTGTAGACGAAGGAATCGCAGGTGGCCCCGCCGCCTTCGCCGCCGGGGCGCCGCACCATCAGGAATATGTCGACCAGTTCGGGGTAGAGGGATCTTGGCAGCTTGCCCATGACCCCGTGTTCGCCCAGGCTGTGTCCGTGGTCGGAGAGCACGATCAGCAGCGTGTCGTCCATAATTCCGAGATCGTGGCAGTGCTCCAGGAAGATTCCCAGCCAGCGGTCGGTCATGGTCACCTCGCCGGCGTAGAGGGCGCGGATCAGCCGGAGTTCCTCGGGACCGAGCCCGTCGCAGGGTCCGTAGTTGGGCCAGATCAGGTCGGTTCCGCGATACCCCGGCGCATAGCGGTCGAGGTACCAGCGCGGCGGGTCCCAGGGTTCGTGCGGGTCGAAGCAGTCGACGCACAGCAGGAAGTCCTGTTCGCGGTTGTCTTCGATGAACCGCATCGCCTCGGCAAAAACGCGCGGGGCGAAATAGTCCTCCTCGTAGCGACGCCAGGCAACGTTGGCCAGGTAGCGCTGGATCCGCTCGCGTCCGGCGTCGGTGTGCTGGACGGGGTAGCTGTGGGCGGTGGCGGTGGCATCGTCGATCAGGTGCTGGGACTGCCAGCGGTCGCTCTCCTGGCCGCGGACCCAGTGGAACTGATTGAATCCGCGGTGGAAGTTCATGGCCGGTTTGAACTGGTGGTAGACGTCGGTGACCAGGCCGGTGTGGAAACCGGCGTTGCGGGCGATCTCGGACAGCGTGACCGCGCTCTCGTCATGGGCCTCCCAGCCGGCCCAGGGCACCGCGTCGCCCTTGGGGGTCTGGTGGCCGCCGAACGGGTACACCCGGTTTCCGGTGTGAATGGCGCGGCGGGTCTGGATGGTGGCCAGCGCTTCGGGTTTTGGGTTGGTGAAACGGACCGACTCGCGGCTCAGCTGGTCCAGGGCGGGCGTGTGAATGCCGTCGGCGCCGTAGCAGCCGACGTGGTCGCGCCGCAGCGAGTCCAGGATCACCATGATCGCCTTCATTTGGGGAGCCTTTCCAAGAGCGCGGCAAACGGGCACCGAATCATGCTATCGCCCTTCGGCCGGCTCCATTCAAATCAAGCCGTCTGCGGCCATCGGGCGGGTCGGGGCCGTCGCGACCCAATCCGGGCGTTCAGACCATTTCGTACCAGGGCCCGGACCGGCGCAGCTGTTCGGGCGTGATCCGGGGAAATTCCCCGCCGGCTTCGCTGCGGCAGATTTGAAAGAAGCTGTCGCAGCGCGCGGTGTTTTCGGCGGCCAGGTTGTTGCGGCATTCCGGGTCTGAACCGAGGTCGTAAAGGTGCTGGTCGGAGCGTCCGTGGTCGGAAAAATACCAGTAGTCCGAATCGGCGTAAATGACGTAGTTGTGGTACCCGGTCACGGCGTACTCCCGGCCCGACTCCTGACCACCGGCAATTTTCAGCAGGTCCCGGCCTTCGATCGGCAGCGGCGCTTCCAGTCCCAGGTGAGAAAGCACCGTGGCCGGAACATCGTGCGTGTACACGAACGATTCGCAGCAGGTTCCGCCGTCCTGGGCGCCGGGGCGCCGCACCATCATGATTATGTCAATTAACTCCGGGTACGACGAATAGGGCAGCTTGCCCATGAACCCGTGCTCGCCCAGGCTGTGTCCGTGGTCGGAGAAGACGACCAGGAGGGTCTCGTCCATGATCCCCAGGCAGTGACAGTGCTCCAGGAAGGCCCCCAGCCAGCGGTCGGTCATCGTCACCTCGCCGGCGTATAGCGCCCGGATCAGATCGATCTGCTCTTGCTCCAGCCCTTCGCAGGATCCGTAACTCGGCCAGATCAGATCGGTCCCCCGATAGCCGGGGGCGTAGCGGTCGACGTACCACCACGGCGGGTCCCAGGGCTCGTGCGGATCGAAGCTGTCGACCACTAGCAGGAAATCCCGTTCGCGGTTGTCTTCGACGAATCGCATCGCTTCTGAGAACACCTGCGGGGCGAAGTAGTCGGCTTCGTAGTGGCGCCGGGCGACGTTGGACAGATAACGCCTGAATCGGATCCGGCGGTACTCGTTGTGCTGTGCGGGATAGCTGTGGGCTTCGGCGGTGTCCCGGTCGATCAACTGGACCGACCCCCAGTGGTCGTTTTCCTGGCCGCGTATCCAGTGGAACTGGTCAAATCCGCGGTGGAAATTCATGGACGGCTTGAACTGGTGGTAGGTATCGGTGACCAGGCCGGTGTGAAAGCCGCCATGACGGGCGATCTCGGCCATCGTCACGACGGCCTCGGAATGCGGTCCCCAGCCCGGCGCCCGGTTGATATCGCCCTTGTAGCTGTGATGGTCGCCGAAGGGGAAGACGCGATTTCCGGTGTGCACCGCGCGCCGCGTCTGCAGGGTCGCCAGGGCCTCGGGCTTGGGGTTGCTGAACCGCACCGCTTCGCGGCTGAGCTGGTCCAGGGCGGGGGTGTGGATGGATCCGGAGCCGTAGCAGCCGACGTGGTCGCGCCGCAGCGAGTCCAGGATCACCACGATTGCCTTCATACCAACGCCTTTCGATTAGCGGTGTGTGCGGGCCCTGCGCGCTCCGGGCAAGGCCGGATGCAGAAAAGCCCCGCGGCCCCGATCAATCCGGCTGCAGGTAGCGGCGCGCCCGGTTGGCGATGTTCCCGCTGCCGCCCAGGGCCACGGCCTGCGAGAAGTCCACCCGGGCCCGGTTCGAATTGCCCAGGCGTCGGTGGATGATGCCGCGGTTGAAGCGCGCCACGGCGCTGTCGCCCTGCTTGATCAGGCGGTCATAGTCCAACAGCGCATCCTCGATCAGTTCCAGGCGCAGCAGGCAGTTGCCCCGGTTCTGCAGCGCCCGGGAGTTTTCGGGCTCGATGTCCAGGGTCAGCGAAAAATCGTTCACGGCATGGCGCAGCTGCCCTAGGCGCATGTGCGCCACGCCGCGGTCGTAGCAGACTTCGGGATCGGGACCGAGCACCCCCAGCAGCCGGTCGAACTCCTCGACGGCTTCCTTGAGCAATTCGGCCCGGGCCAGACTGCGGGCCATGCGCAGTCGGAGCGTGTCGGCGCCGGGCTCCTGCTTCAGCAGTTCGCTCAGGTCGCGGGCCGCCAGCGCGTGCTGCCCCATGCGCTCGTAGCAGCTGGCCCGCAGCGCCAGGGCCTGGGGGTTCTGGTCGTCGTCGGCCAGCACGACCCGGAGCTGCTCGATCGCGGCTGACCGGTTGCCCAGTTCGACGTGCGCGTGGGCGCAGCCGATGCGGGCGTCGACGTCGTCTGGGTCCAGGGCGATCGCGCTCTCGTAGGCGATTACCGCTCCGGCAAAGTCCCCCAGCGCGACCCGCGCCAGGGCCAGCGAATTGTGCGCCACCGGGTTGTCCGGGTCCAGGCGGATCGCCGCGTCCAGATCGCCGATCGCGGCGGCGTGGCGGCCTTCCTCGATCTTGGCCAGCGCGCTGTTGATTAGTTCTTCAGGATCCATTTGCCGACCGACTTCCGCTCCCGTGGGGTCCCGGCCAAAAAGCGCCGCGGCGACCCGCGGATATGGCACATTTTCAGATAATTCGGTGGCTTGGCAGGCATTTAGGCAACTATGGGGCTTCTGCGCGCCGCCTCCGACCCGGTTTTGCTGGTATCCCTGGCAGTGGCGTTCGTGGTGGCCATCACGATCCATGAATTCCTGCACGCATGGGCGGCCGACCGCCTCGGGGATCCGACACCGCGGCGCGAGGGCCGGGTCACCCTCAACCCTCTGCGCCACCTGGATCCGATGGGGACCGTTTTGCTGGCCCTGGTCGGATTCGGATGGGGCCGGCCGGTGATCGTCAACCCCTCGAATTTCACGGTCGGGCCGCGCACCGGCATGGCCCTGGTGGCGGTCGCCGGACCGCTGTCCAACGTGGTCCTGGCGCTGGCCCTGGCGCCGGTAGCGCGCACGTTCACGGGGGGCGGCGCGGATCCCTTGACCGAAGCCCTGGGCCTGATCCTCGTCCTGACCGTCCAGGTCAACGTCCTTCTGGCGATCTTCAACCTGATCCCGATTCCGCCCCTGGACGGGTTCGCGGTCCTGGTCGGCATAGTGCCGCGGGATATTGCCTACCAGCTGGACCGGCTGCGCGCCTACGGGCCGTTCCTGCTCCTGGCGCTGCTGATCGCCGGACCGTTCCTGGGACTCAACGTCATCGGATTCCTGGTCGGGGGACCGATATCTTTCGTCAACGGCGTGCTGCTGGGATCCTGACCGGGGCTTGCGCGGACTCAGACCGCCCGCGGGCCCGGTGACCGCCGCAGGGCTTTGGCCACCTGGCGGGCGCATTCCTGGGCGAGCCGGACGTTGTAGTTGGTGCCGCGGTCCTCGGGATAGATCTGCGAGGTGTTGCAGATGTAAAGCCCATTCAGGTCGGTCGCAAATGGCGGGCGCTGGCGCTGATAGCCGGCCGTGATTACCGGCTGGGCGACCCGGTCGGCGGACAGCCAGAGGTCTTTGACCTGGCGGGTTCCAAATCCTGGAAACACGCGCCGGATGGCGGGCGCGTAGGCCGCAAGCAGCTGCTCGGGCGAATACTCGAAGAATTCGTGTCCCGGGTCAAGATAGCTGCCGGCGTAAAGAAGCCTGGCCCCGCCGTATCTTTCCGGGCCGATCAGGTTGGTGTGTTCGACCAGGACCGGGAAGGGGATCGCCGCATCGGCAACGTTGGTCCAGTAGTAGCGCGAGAGCTGCTCTTCCAGCTGCAGCAGCAGGACCAGGGCGCCGCGATACTCAATCTGCGGGATGCGGATCCATTGCTCGTGTCCGGGCAACAGCCGGCGCAGAATCGGCAGGCCGACGGTAGCCACGACCGCGTCGGCGCGGCGCGGTTCTCCGCCGACCAGAACCCCCCGGACCCGGTCCCGGCTGCGATCGATTCCGCCGATCGGGGTTCCGAGGTGGATGCGGGCGCCCTGGCGTTCGGCCGAGCCCGCCAGGGCGCGGGTCAATTCGAGGAAGCTGCCGTCAATGTAGCCGAGCACTTCGCGCAGCGAACCGCGCGGCCGCGACCGGGCCCTGACGTGAACCCGGCTCCAGAACCAGGCCATCGAGATGGACTGCCAGTGCGAGCCGAACTTGGCTTCGAGCAGCGGGCGCCAGACGGCCTCGAACGCCTCGCGCCCGGAGAGGGCGGGCAGCACGTCGGCGGCGCGAGCATCCTCGTACCTGGCGTAATCGGTCACCATCTGCAGGCGCAGCGCGGCCAGGCCCATCCGCAGCCGCGCGGGCGGACTAATCGGTGAAAAATTCAGCAGGTCCCAGGGAGTGTTGAACGGAAATAGGCGCCCGCGGGTGAAGTACGCCATCGGCGCGGTCTTCCAGGAAAGCCGATCGGCCACCCCCAGATCTCGCATCAGGCCCTGGATTTCCGGGCTGTCGAGGAAGAGGTGATGGTAGAACCGCTCCACCGGCTCGCCGTTGACCTCGACCACGCCCAGTTCGCCGCCGATCGCCGGACCGGCTTCGAAGACTTCGACTTCGATTCCGGAACCGGCCAGCTCGTGGGCCAGGGTCAGTCCGGTGATGCCGGCCCCGATGATTGCGACCCTGGGGCGGCCCTCTTGATTGGTCACGCGGTCATCTGCAGATTGGATTTTGCCGGTCGGGATAATCGGCGTATGCGGCAGCGCCGACCAGGGAAATTATCGAATCCGGAGCCCGGCCACAGGAACGCCGCGGGCGAGATTGCCGCGCTGCTGTCTGAGCGTGAATTGGCGCTTTTCCGGCGCATGGGCCGCATCGAGCGCCTCCTGGCGCGCGTTCGCCTTCGCCTCCACCGCGGCCGGGGCGCCGACGCCGCCGACCGGCGGCGCGCGCTGCTCCTGGCCGACGTCGGCAAAGGCAGGCCCGGGATCATCCAGCGCGTCCTGGTCGTCCTGGTCGGCGCCTCGCCCGCGACGCTGGCGCGCTGGCAGAGCCGCGACGACAACTCCTACCTTGCCCAGGTGGCCCGCCTGGCGCGGCACCGCGAGGCCGGCGCCGAACTGCTCGAACTGGCCGGCTCCAGCAAGCGGGTCATCGAACTGGTGCGGAACGGAAACTCCCGCTAGCGCGGGACGGGCGGTCGTCCGGCCGACCCCGGAAACCTAACCCGCCGGTTAGCGCTTGGTAAATTGCGGGGCTTTGCGGGCCCTTTTCAGACCCGGCTTCTTGCGCTCCTTGACGCGGGCGTCGCGGGTGAGCATGCCGGCTGATTTGAGCAGCGGACGAAATTCCGGATCGAACGCGTTCAGCGCGCGGGCCAGGCCCAGGCGGATGGCGCCCGCCTGCCCGGAATTGCCACCGCCGGAAACTTTGATCGAGGCGCGCAGCTGGCCTACCTCGCAGAGGCGCAGCGGTTCGGTGGCCACGATGCGGTCCATGGGGACCGAGAAATACTCATCCAGGCGCTTGCCGTTCACGACCACGTTGCCCTTGCTGGCAAACAAACGCACCCGGGCCGAGGCCTGCTTGCGGCGGCCTGTTCCGTAGTAGTACTTTTCGTCCGGCGCCAAGGTTATTCCTCTTTGTTGGAGTTGCTGAGTTGGGCGGCGTGCGGGTGCTGGGGCCCGGCGTACACGTGCAGGCGTCGCAGCGACCTTCGGCCAATCTTATTGCGCGGAAGCATGCCTTTCACCGCCAGCTGCAGCACCCGCTCCGGGTGCTCGTCCAACTGGGTCTGCAGGGTCTTCTCGCGCAATCCCCCCGGATACCCGGAATGTCGGTAATACACCTTTTGTTCGCGCTTGCGGCCGGTGACCGCGATCCGCTCGGCGTTTATCACCACGACGAAGTCGCCCATGTCCAGGTTCGGCGAAAAATCGGCCCGCCGCTTTCCGCTGAGCAGGCCGGCGATCCGGCTGGCCAGGCGGCCCAGCGTCTGGTCGGTGGCGTCCAGAACGTGCCACCGTTTTTCCTGCTGTTGGGCGCGTTTGGCCACATGGGTACGAAAACTAGCTTCAGGCATCTCCGGCCACCTCGTGGGCAATGTTGTCCGCCGGCACCACTCGGCGGCCGTATTCGACCGACCGCAGCGTGAGCCCGTGGGCAGGCGCCGAAGGGGGGATCAGTTCACTTTCGCGGTCCAGGTCGAGCAGGGATGCAAATTCCGATTCCTGCCAGCGCGCCGAGCCTACGTTGACCAATCCGCCAACGATGCGGCGGACCATGCGCCGCGCAAATGCCGAGGCCCGGATGTCCACCAGCAGCAGGTCTCCGCGGCGATGGCAGAAGCAGTCAAAAAGGTGTCGGATCACCGGGCCGGGCTCGGACGCAAACCGGCGAAAGTCGTGCACCCCGCGCAGGTGCTCGGCGGCCCCGTTCATGTGATCGCAGCGCAGCGGGCCGGGGACGTGCCAGGAGCGCTCCGCCCATAGCGGCGAACGGGCCGAACGGTTCAGGATCCGGTAGCGGTAGGTCCGCGCCGAGGCTTTGCGCCGCGGGTCGAAGCCGTTCTCGACCGTCCCCAGCTCGCGCACCGCCAGATCGCCCGGCAGTAGCCCGTTCAGCGCCCTGGCCACTTCGGCGTCGGCGAGCGGGCCGACATAGTCGCAGGCCACGATCTGTCCCTCGGCGTGGACGCCGGAATCGGTCCGGCCGGCGCCCCAGATCCGTCCGGGTCGCCCGTTGAGCACCGCCAGGGCGCGTTCGAGTTCGCCCTGCACGGTTCGCGCCTCGGCCTGCAATTGAAACCCCGCAAACCCGGAGCCGTCGTATTCGACGGTCAGGCGCAGACGCCGGGCCATCGGTCAGATCAACTCGATCTGGGCCAGGCTGGCGCCGTCACCCTTGCGCAGCCCGAGTCGGTAAATGCGCGTGTAGCCGCCCTGCCGGTCGGAGAAGCGTTCGGCCAGCTGGCCAAACAGCTTGTCGATTAAGATCTCGTCCTGGAGTTGCGCGAACGCCTGCCGGCGCGCGTGCTGATCGCCCTTTTTGGCCAGGGTAATGAGGTGATCGGTCATTGGCCGGATCGCCAGGGCCCGGGCATGCGTGGTCGAGATCCGCTCGTGGATCAGCAGCGAACGCACCAGATTGCGCACCAACGCCCGGCGGTGACCGGTGCCGCGGCCGAATCTTCGCTTCTTGACACGGTGTTGCATTTGTTACCGGCAGTCCTTGCGACCTACTCTTCGGTTGCTGCGTTCAGCGAATCCAGCGCGCTTTCGATGTCGGCGGCTGCCTTCTCGCCAACCCCGCTGAGCGATTCGAGCCGGTCGGCGCTGCGCAGTTCGATCAGATCCTCAACGAATTGAACCTGGCCGGATCGCTTGATCGTGTTCATGATCCGGGTCGAAAGCACCCCTTCCAGCTCGGCCAGCGGCGTCTGGGTTGCAACGACCGGTTCGACTTCCGGCGGAGGTTCGTCGCCGACCGACACGGTGGCGATCCGCTGCAGCTCCTCGATGAGGCGTCCGGCGGCGTCGGTGACCGCATCGAGCGGCCCGATGGTGCCATCGGTCCAGACTTCCAGCGTCAGGCGGTTGTGGTCGGTCGCCCGGCCCACGCGCACGTCGTCGACCTGGTAATTGACGGCCTTGATGGGCGAAAACAGCGAGTCCATCAGGATTTCGCCGATTTCGCGTTCCTTGCTCTCGTGCTGCAATTCGCTGCCGCGGTAACCGATCCCGCGCTCGATGCGCATGTCCACCCGCAGTTCACCTTCGCCGACCAGGCTGGCCAGATGGTGGTCGGGGTTTACGATCGCGATTTCCGGGGGGACCCGGATGTCCTTGTCGGTCACATCGGCCGGCCCCGAAATCTCGAGCGTGGCGCCGACTCCCGGCTCCATGCCGTAATCGGTCGAATAGAGCTCGTCGGCCACAAGCCTGAAGCGCACGTCCTTGAGATTGAGGATGAACTGGATCAGATCCTCGCGCATAAAGTCCAGGGTCGAGTACTCGTGCAGGCACCCTTCGACTTTCACCCGCGTGATGGCCACGCCGGGGAGCGAAGACAGCAGCACCCGGCGCAGCGCGTTGCCGAGTGTGTGGCCGTAGCCGCGCGCCAGCGGGCTCGCCTCGAACCGGCCATAGTTGTCGGTAACTTCCACCGCGTGTACATGTGGCGTCTGCGCGGTTTGAATTGCCAATTGGGCCTCCGTTAGGGAATTGGTTGGCTGTGAAGGCGCCGCGGCCGGCATGAATTGGCCGTCAGCGCGAATAGTATTCGACGATCAACTGCTCTTGAATGGCCACATCCGAACTCTGTGGTCCGGGCAGACCGGTTACCCGCCCGCTCATTTCGCCGGGATTGACATCAACCCAGCTCTGGATAGGGCGTTGGGCGTTGATTTCAAGGGCGGTTTGAACCACGCTCAGGTTGCGACTGGACTGGCGAACCCCGACGGAATCGCCGACCGCCAGGATCTGTGAGGGACTCTTGGCGCGCCGGCCGTTGACCTCAACGTGACCGTGGCTGACCAGCTGCCGGGCTTGTTTGCGCGAGGTGGCAAAACCCATCCGGAAGAAAACGTTGTCGAGTCGCATCTCGAGCATCTGCAGAACGATTTCGCCGGTCCGGCCGCTCTGTCGTTCGGCCATTTCGAAATAGCGCCGGAACTGGCGCTCCATCACCCCGTAGGTGCGCCGCACCTTCTGCTTTTCGCGCAACTGCTGGGCGTAATTTGAAAACCGCTGGCGCGGCGGGCGTCCCGTCCCGGGCTGGCCCGGCGGAAGATTGCGGCGCTCGATCGCGCACTTGGGGCCAAAGCAGCGCTCCCCTTTCAGGAACAGCTTTACCCCCTCGCGGCGACAGAGTCGACAGCTGGGTCCGGTGTAACGTGCCATTAGTTGCGAGGTCGCTTGCGTGGTCTGGGTCCGTTGTGCGGAATCGGAGTTACGTCCGAGATGCTCATGATCTGCAGTCCGGCCGCCTGCAGGGCGCGGATTGCCGCGTCGCGCCCACTGCCGGGTCCTTTGACAAAAACGGCGATGCGGCGCATGCCGAGTTCGAGCGCCTGGCGGGCGGCGCTGTCCGAGGTGATCTGGGCCGCATAGGGCGTACCCTTGCGCGATCCCTTGAATCCGCTCGTTCCGCCGGAAGCCCAGGTAAGGACGGCACCGGTGTCGTCGGTGATGGTCACTATGGTGTTGTTGAAGGTCGCGTGGATGTGAGCCTGGCCTTCAGTAACCATGCGGGTGAGGCGGCGTCGGCGCCTGGGAGGCATTGGGGCTAATTCCGTTCTGGGTTAGCGCTTGATCGATTTCTTGCGGATGCCGATGGCGGTCTTGCGCATCCGACGCGTTCGCGCATTGGTGTGCGTCCGTTGGCCGCGCACCGGCAGACCCAGGCGGTGCCGCAGGCCGCGGTAACTGCCGACCTCGCGCAAACGCGAGACGTTCAGCCCGACTTCGCGGCGCAGCTCCCCTTCGACCTTGTGCTCGCGTTCGATGATGTCACGCACCCGGGCAAGCTCGGCGTCGGTGAGGTCTCGCACCCGCGTGCCGGGTCTGATCCGCGCCCGTCGCACGATCTCCTGGCTGGTCGGCCGGCCGATACCGTAGATGTAAGTCAAGGCGATCCAGACCGGCTTGTCCACCGGTACGTCAACACCCGAAATCCGCGCCATGCTAGCCCTGCTTCTGTATGCAGCGGCGGTTTTCGCAAATCACCATGACCACCCCGCGCCGCCTGATGATCTTGCACTTGTTGCAGCGTTTGCGTACTGAAGCGGAAACCTTCACCGTCAATCTCCTATCGCTGGTCCGGCAGGCGCCAGGTGATTCGGCCCCGGGTCAGGTCGTAGGGCGTCAGTTCGACGCGGACCTTGTCGCCGATCCCAATCCGGATGTGATTCATGCGCAGCTTGCCGGAGAGGTGCGCCAGTACCAGGGCGCCGTTTTCCAGTTCGATCTTGAAGTTGGTATCGGGCAGCGAATCGCGCACCGTTCCTTCAACCTCTATCACGTCTTTTTTGGCCAAAAGCCCTAGATCCTAGCTGGTGGCTGGCAGCGCTGCCGCGGATTACTTGCTGGTACCCAATCCCGGTAGCAGGGAATTTGGAACCCGACCCGACCGGTCGAGTCCTTCCGATAGATCTGGTTGGGTCCTGCGCCTTGCCGAGCGAACGAATTATAGACGGTATAGGGGGAAATCATTACCGGCCACGCGCCGAACTGGCCACGCCGGTGGCCGGCGCAATGAGGGGTTCGCAGCCAAGGCCGCGGGCCGCAATCAAGGCTGCGAAATCGGCCGCAACTACGTCGACCGGACGGTCTCCATCGATATCGAAAAGGATCCCTTGCTCCAGGTAATGGTCAAAGACCGGCCTGGTCGCGGCGTCGTAGACGGCGATCCGGTGATCGATGATCTCCGGCCGGTCGTCGGGCCGCCCGCGATGGAGTGAGCGATTGACCTTCACCTCGTTGTCGACTTTCAGGTGCACGACGGCGGCTATGCGGCCCCCGACCGAGGACAGCCAATCGTCGAAGAGCCCGGCCTGCACCGAAGTGCGCGGGAATCCGTCAATGACCACCCCGGGCCAGTCTGCGCAAAGCCGCTCCACCTCGGCCGTGATCAGCTGCGTGGTCAATTCGTCGGGGACCAGGTCCCCGGCCGACAGTTTTTCCTTGATCAGGCGGGCAAGCCGGTCCGAGCGCGATTCAAGCGCCCGGAAAAGTTCACCCGACGAGAGGTGCACCAGACCCATCCGGGACTGCAGGAGCTCGGCCTGGGTGCCTTTGCCGGCGCCCGGGCCGCCGAGCAGGACCAGCAGGAGTTTCCGATCGATCGCGGGGTCGCTCACAGGAACGCTTCGTATTCCCGCATCATCAACTGCGATTCCAGTTGGCGCATCGTGTCAAGGACGACCCCGACCGTGATCAGAAGCCCGGTCGAACTGAGTGCGACGGTCGTTACCCCGGTCCCGAGGCCCACGAAAAACGGGACTATGGCTATCAGCCCCAGGAAGAGACCGCCCGCCAGGGTGATCCGGTTCAACACCCGGTTCAGGAACGCCGCGGTCGGGCGGCCGGGTCTGATGCCGGGGATGAATCCGCCGTTCTTCTGCAGGTTCTCGGGCAGGTTCTGCTGGTTGAAGATCACGATCGTGTAGAAGAACGTAAAGGCCACCACCAGCAAAAACGTCATGAACCAATAGGGAAAGGCTTCCGGGCCGAACCAGCCGGCCAGAACACCGGAAAATTCGGCCAGCCACAGGGCGTCGGAGGTGGCGGCGTACTGGGCGATGGTGGCCGGCATCAGCATGATCGAAAACGCAAATATCAGCGGGATCATGCCGGCCGAATTGATCTTCATCGGGATATGCGTGGAGCGCCCGCCGTACATCCGGTTGCCGCGGACCCGCTTGGCGTAGCTGACCGGTATGCGGCGCTGGCCCTCGTGGACGAACACGATCGCGGACACCATCAGCACCCCGATCACCGAAAAGGCGGCCAGGCCGGTGAACGCTTCTCCGCCGAGCAGCGACTGGCCCAGCGCCGGCGGCACGCCGGCCACGATGCCGCCGAGGATGATGATCGAGACACCGTTGCCGATCCCGCGCTCGGTTATCAATTCACCCAGCCAGTAGAGGAACATCGTCCCTCCGGCCAGGATCGTCAGCATCCCCAGGATCGTCAGCGGCGGCAGGTCGCCGATCGGCGACGGGGCGGCCGCGCGCAGGATCTGGATCTGCGCGTAGCCCTGCATCATCGCCAGGGGTACGGTGAACAGCCGGGTGTAGAAGGCCAGCTTGCGGCGGCCGGCGTCGCCGCCCTCGCGGGACAGCTCGCGCAGCTGCGGGACGATCGGCACCAGGATGTTGAAGATGATCGAGGCGGTGATATAGGGATAAACACCCAGCGCGACCACCGAAAAGTTCTCGAGCGCACCGCCCGAGAGAAGGTTGAGGAACCCCAGCAGCTGGTCGCCCTCGAACCGTTGCTGGAGCAATTCCAGGTCGACGTTGGGCAGCGGGATGTGGGCCACGACCCGGAAGATGATGAGCATGCCCAGGGTGAAGAGGATCTTGTTGCGAAGATCCGGCAACCTGAGCGCGGAAATCGTTGCCTGAATCATGAGTCAGTCATCGAGCCGGCTTGCCCGGAGGTTCAGAATGCACTCCCTCGGCGCGCCCCAGGGCAGTTACTCGATTACTCTGGCCGAGCCGCCGGCGGCCTCGATCTTGGCGATGGCGGCAGCCGAGAAACGGGTGGCCGAAACGGTGAGTTTGCGTTCCAGCGATCCGCTGCCCAGGATCTTGATCGGGCCGCGCCGGGCGATCCCGGCCGCGATCAATTCGCCGGGGCCGACTTCGGCGCCGTCTTCAAAACCGTTCAGGGCGGAAACGTTGACCGGTTCGAATTCGGTGCGATAGCGCGCGTTTGAGAATCCCGGCAGCTTTGGGAACCGGCGCAGGATGGGCGTCTGTCCGCCTTCCGCGTACCAGCGCCGATTGGAACCGGACCGGGACTTGGCGCCTTTTTGGCCCCTTCCGGCGGTCCGTCCGCGTCCGGAACCGATGCCCCGCCCGATTCGCTGGCGGGGGCGCTTTTTCGACCCGCTGACGGCCAGGGAGATGTCATTTGCCATCGTTGGAACCCTTTTCGACCGTCGCTACGTCGACCAGGTGGATCACGCTGTGCGCCATCCCCCGAATCGCGGGGTTGTCGGGATGACGGACGGCCTGTCCGATCCGGCGCAGGCCGAGCGCGGCAACCGTGTCCTTGTGCCGCTGCAGCGCCCCGATCGGGCTGCGCCGCAGCGTGATTTCAAGAAGCGCCATTTGAACTTGAGCGCTGCCGCCGGCTGGGCCGGCGCAGCTTGGCGTTGGCCGGTACGCTCAGGTCGTTGAGCGCCGCCATCGTCGCCTTGGCAAGGTTCATCGAATTCGACGATCCGAACGCCTTGGTCAGTACGTTGGAGATTCCGGCCGCCTCCACCACCGCCCGGACTGCCCCGCCGGCGATCACCCCGGTTCCGGGGCTGGAGGGGCGCAGGACGACTTTCGAAGCCCCGTAGCGGCCCTCGACATAGTGCGGTATGGTTCCATCGTCGCAGACCGGGACCGAGACCATCCCGGCACGGGCTTTCTCGTGCGCCTTGCGGATCGCCGAGGCGACCTCGCGGGCCTTGCCCAGTCCCAGGCCGACCCTGGTCTGTCCGTCGCCGACGACCACCACGGCGTTGAAACCGAACGTGCGCCCGCCCTTGACGACCTTGGCCACGCGCTTGATGCGCACCACGCGCTCTTCGATGCGCTGTCCGCCGTCGACGTTGCTGCGTGCACTCAATTCAGATGGCTCTTTCTAGATCCGTAATCCTGCCGCGCGCGCGCCATTGGTCAGCGCCGCGACGCGGCCGTGAAAGCGATGTCCGCCCCGATCGAGAACCGCCGATTCGAGATTCGCGCCGGCGGCCCGTTTGGCCAGCCGCTCGCCCACCATGCGGGCGGTTTCGGTCTTGCTGCCGGGCTCGCCCAGGTCTTTTTCGAGGCTTGAAGCCGATGCCAGGGTTACCCCCGCATCGTCGTCGATCAATTGTCCGTAGATGTGGCGGTTGCTGCGGAAGACCGCCAGTCGCGGGCGCTCGGCCGAACCGCGCACCTTTTTGCGGATGATCCGATGGCGGCGGCGGCGGTCGGCGCCGCGGGAACGCTTTTTCATCTGCCCGCTCCGATGGCCGCCTTGCCCGGCTTGAGGCGAACGACCTCGCCGGCGTAGCGGATCCCCTTGCCTTTGTAGGCGTCGGGCGCCCGCAGGGCACGCAGGTTCGCGGCGGTCCGTCCGACCAGCTCCTTGTCGATCCCGCGCACCGAAATCCGGTTCGCGCCCTCAAGCTGCAGTTCCACGCCTTCCGGGGCCTCAAATATCACCGGGTGCGACATGCCGATCTGCATTTCGATGCCATCGGCGTGGGCCTGCGCCCGATAACCGGTTCCAACGATGTCGAGGGTGCGCGAGTAGCCCCGGGTCACCCCGACCACGTTGTTGGCGATGAGCGATCGCGAGAGCCCGTGCAGTGAGCGCTGCCGCGCCGAGTTGTTGCGGCGCGCGACCTTGATCTGGCCATCCTCGATCACCGCGCTGATGCCGGACTGGAGCTGCAGCTCCAGCTGGCCCAGGGGGCCCTTGACCGCGACCCGGCCCGAGCTCGAGCAGTCGACCTCGACCCCTTCCGGGATCGGAATCGGCAGCATTCCTACGCGCGACATTGTCCGGCTACCAGACCGAGCAGATGTGCTCGCCGCCGAGTTTGCGGCGATAGGCCTGCCGGCCGGTCATGATGCCCTGCGAGGTGGAGATGATCGCGATTCCGGTCCCGCCACGAATCAGCGGGATGTCGCGGGCGCGGGTGTACTGGCGCCGTCCGGGCTTGGAGACGCGCTTGGCGGCATTGATGATCGGCTGGCGGTCGGTGTCGTACTTGAGCAGGATCCGCAGTTGCGCCTGCGGTCCTTCCACTTCGAGCTCTTCGAAACCGGCGATGTAGCCCTCGCGTTCCAGGATTCCCAGAATGGCGGTCTTCTGCCGGGACGCCGGGACGTCGGTGTGCGGGAGTCCGGCCTGGCCCGCATTGCGGATGCGCGCCAGCAGGTCACCGATCGGGTCAGAGTGCGCGTAGCGAAGAACCGGGGAGCGTGCCATCGCGGTTACCAGCTCGACTTGATGATGCCGGGAATCTCGCCGCGCAGCGCGCGCTCGCGGAAACAGATCCGGCAGAGTCCGAACTTGCGGATGTAGCCCCGCGGTCGCCCGCAAAGCGCGCAGCGATGATGGAAGCGCACCTTGTACTTGGGCGGCCGCTTCCATTTTTCAATCAGCGCTTTCTTGGCCATCAGTTCATGCTCCCCTCGGCCTGGAACGGGCAACCCAGCGCTTCCAGTAGGGCCAGACCGTGGGCGTCGTTGTTGGCGGTAGTTACAAATGTCACCTGGAATCCCCGCACGCGGTCGATCTTGGTGTAGTCGATCTCGGGGAAGATCAGCTGCTCGTCAAAGCCGGTGGAGTAGTTTCCGCGTCCGTCGAACGACCGCCGCGAAAGCCCGCGGAAGTCTCGCACACGCGGAATGCCGATCGAAAACAGCCGATCGACGAAGTGGTACATGCGGTCGCCGCGCAGGGTCACCATCACGCCGACGCGCATTCCCTTGCGCAGCGAGAAGTTGGAAATTGACCGCGTCGCCCGCGTGATTACGGGTTTCTGGCCGGTGATGATGCCCAGGTCGCGGGCCGCGTTCTCCGGCGCATTCTGGTCCGAAATCGCCTCGCCGACGCCGCTGTTGACCACCACTTTGACCAGCTGCGGAACTTCCATCACGTTGGCGATGCCCAGCTCGCGCGCCAGCTGCGGCCGGAATTCGTCCACGTAGCGTCTGCGCAGTCGGGAGATCACTGGTCGTCCACCACCTCGCCCGACGACTTGGCGTAGCGGACCCGTCGCCCGTCCGCCAGGGTCTGCTTTCCGACCCGGGTCGGTTTCTGCGTGGCCGGATCGATCAGCTTCACGTTGGAAACGTGCATCGGGGCCGCGAAATCGATGATTCCGGTCGGACGGCCGGGACCGGAAAAACGGGCATGCCGCTTGCGCAGATTCACGCCCTCGACGACGATCTGGCGGGTTTTCTTGAGCACCTGGGTTACCGAACCGCGCTTGCCGCGCTCGGGCCCGGCAATCACCAAGACCTCGTCGCCCTGCTTGATTCGCATCGACGCCATGGGGTTCAAAGCACCTCCGGCGCCAGCGAGATCACCCGCGCAAAGCGCGCATCGCGCAGCTCGCGGGCCACCGGGCCAAAGATTCTGGTGCCGATCGGCGCCTGCTGTCCATCGACCAGGACCGCGGCGTTGTCGTCGAAGCGAATCCGCGATCCGTCGCGGCGCTTGTACTCCTTGGCGACCCTGACGATCACCGCGCGGGCGACCCGCCCTTTCGGGATCGGGCTGTTGGGCACGGCGGATTTGACCGAGCCGACCACCACGTCGCCGACCGACGCGTAGCGCCGGCCGGTACCGCCGAGCACCCTGATTACCAGGAGTTCGCGGGCGCCGGTGTTGTCGGCGATCTTGACTCGCGACTGTTGCTGAATCACTCAGGCTTCCCCGTCGGCGGATTCGGCCGTGCCGGCCGGGGTGTTGTCGACCACCTGGCGCAGCCGCCAGCGCTTGCGCGCCGAGAGCGGACGGCATTCCTCGATCACGACCACGTCCCCGTTCTTGGAGGCGTTGTCGGCGTCGTGGATCATGTACCGCTTGCGCCGCCGCACCTGCTTGCCGTAGAGCGGGTGGCGGACGACGCGGGTGTGTTCGACGACCCGCGACTTGTCCATTCGGTCAGAGACCACCACGCAGCGCAAGCGTCGCTTGCCGGCCATGCTCACGCGCCTTCCTGGCCCGCAACGGGCGCGTTCAATTTCGCCGAAAGCACGGTGAGCATGCGGGCGATGTCCTTGCGCGCCTTGCGAACCTGCGAGTTGTCGTCTAGCTGGTGCGTGGCCGCACTCACGCGCAACTGGAACAGGTCGTTGCGCCGGTCGGCGATCGCGGTCTCCAGTTCAAGCGGACTCATCGCCCGGAACTGCTCCATGTCAGCCAACTACGAACTCCTCGGTACGGCTCAATATGCGGGCGGACACCGGCAGTTTGTTCGCCGCCAGCTGTAGGGCCCGGACGGCCACGTCCGGTTCGACTCCGGAAATCTCGAAAAGCACCCGACCGGGCTTGATCGGCGCCACCCAGCGATCGGTCGCGCCCTTGCCGCCGCCCATGCGCGTCTCGATGGGCTTTGAGGAAACCGGCTTGTCGGGAAACACGCATATCCACACCCGGCCCTGGCGGCGCATGTGGCCGGTCAGGACGCGCCGTGCGGCTTCGATCTGACGCGAATCCATGAATCCGCGCTGGGTCGCCTGCAGGCCCCAGTCGCCGTGGCGAACCGAATTTCCGCGGGTCGCCCGGCCACGGTTCTTGCCCCGCATCCTTTTCTGGTGCTTCAGTCGCTTGGGCATCAGCATGGATCAGCGCTCCAGGCCGGCCGGCAATACGTCGCCGATCCCGGACCGGTTCTGGTCGGAGGCCCGGCGCGCGCGGTCGCCGCGGTGCACCCAGGCCTTGACCCCGATCGTCCCGTAGGTGGTACGCGCCACCGCCTGTCCGTAGTCGATGTCGGCGGTCAGGGTTTGCAGCGGCACGCGGCCTTCGATCTCGTATTCGGTACGCGCCATGTCGCGGCCGCCCAGGCGGCCGGCAACCTGAATCTTGGCGCCTTCGGCCCAGGCCCGCAGGCAGCGCTCGGCGGCCGACTTCATCGCCCGCCTGAACGAAACGCGACGCTCGATCTGGTCGGCCACCGACCTGGCCACCAGGTAGGCGTCCAGATCGGGCGAGGTGATCTCGGTCACATCGACATCGATGCGTTTGCCGATTTCCTTGGACAGCGCTTTCTGCAGGGCTTCGCGGTTGGACCCGCCCCGGCCGATGACCACCCCGGGGCGCGAGGTGTGGATGTTGATCCGGACCATATCCTGCACGCGCCGGATCAGTATTCGCGAGACGCCCGCGCTGTAGGAGCGGCGCCGTCCGCCGCGGTCCTCGTGCTGCCCGGGCGGGTTCTTCAGCCACGTCCGGACAAAATCGCGGATTCGCGCGTCTTCGATGACCAGGTCGGCGAACCGCCGGTCGGCATACCACTGGCTGTCCCAGCTGCGGTAATTGCCCAGCCTGAATCCGACCGGATGAACTTTGCGACCCATTTAGGCCTCGCGCTCGTCTACGACGACAGTGATGTGGCACATGCGGCGCCGGTAAAAACCGGCCCTGCCGCGCGATTTGGCCCGCATCCGGCGAAGGCGCGGACCGTCGTCTACGAACGCCCTGGCCACGTAGAGGGATTCGGGATTCAATCCGTAGTTGTTCTCGGCGTTGGCGACGGCCGATTTGATCGTTTTGGCGATCATCGCCGCCGACCGGTTCGGCAGGTAGGCCAGCAGCGAAAAGGCTTCGCCGATCTCCAGTCCCTTGAGCTGGTCGGCGACCAGCCGGGCCTTGCGCGGGGCGATCCGCAGGTACCGCGAGGAGGCTGCGACTTCCATCTGCGCCCGTGCTTCCCTGGTCCGCTCAGCGGCCGGTGCGGGCCCGCGAGCCCGAGTGCCCGCGGAATACGCGGGTGGGCGCAAACTCGCCGAGCTTGTGGCCCACCATGTTTTCGGTTATGTAAATCGGGACGTGCCGCCGGCCGTCGTGGACGGCAATCGTGTGCCCGACCATCTCGGGAAAAATCATCGAGCGCCGGCTCCAGGTGCGCAGCACCTGCTTGACGCCGCGACGATCAAGGGCCTTGACGCGACGCAGCAGTTTGCGGTCCGCGTAGGGTCCCTTCTTCAGCGATCTAGGCATTTGTTCTCAGGAGTTCTTCTGCAAATCGATTAACGACGCGTACGGCGCCGGCGCAGGATCAATTTGTCGCTGCGACGCTTGCCGATTCTGGTTTTTCGCCCCAGCGCCGAGCGACCCCACGGAGTCTTCGGAGGCATCCCGGTGGGCGCTTTGCCTTCGCCGCCGCCGTGCGGATGGTCCTTGGGGTTCATCGCCGACCCGCGCACGCTCGGTCGTCGCCCCCGGTGGCGGGAACGTCCGGCCTTGCCCAGCGACTGGTTCGAGTGATCCTCGTTGCCAGAGCGACCAATTGTCGCAAAACAGGCGCCGCTGACCATTCGCATTTCACCGGACGGCATACGCAGCGTGGCCATGCCGCGGTCCTTGGCCAGAACTTGCAGGTAGGACCCGGCCGCACGCGCCAGCTGGGCCCCGCGGCCCGGGGTCAGTTCGACGCAGTGCACCACCGTGCCGTCGGGTATGTCCTGCAGTGCCAGGGCGTTGCCCACGGTCAGCGTCGAACCGGGTCCGGACTGAACCGTCGAGCCCGGAGAAAGTCCGGCCGGCGCGACGATATAGCGCTTCTCCCCGTCGGCGTAGTGGAGCAGCGCCAGTCGAGCCGAACGGTTCGGATCGTATTCGATCTGGGCAACCTTGGCCGGCACGCCCCATTTGTCGCGCTTCCAGTCGACCTGGCGCAGCTTGCGCTTGTGGCCGCCACCCTGGTGGCGAACCGTGACCCGGCCCTGGTTGTTGCGGCCGGCGCGCGATTTGCGCGGGCGGGTGAGTTTTTTCTCCGGCCGTCGGCGCGTGATGTCGGAGGAATCGACCGAGACGTATTCGCGCCGCCCCGGAGAGGTCGGTCGGTAGGTTTTTACCGGCATGCTGTCCTGCTCAATCCCCGATCAGGCGCCGAACACGTCGATGCGATCGTCGGGGCCCAGGGTCACGATCGCCTTCTTCCAGTCCGAGGTGCGGCCGCTGTGGCGACCAAAGCGCCGGCTGCGGCCGCGCTGGGAAATCACGTTGACTTTGACCACCTTGACTTCGAACATCCGTTCGACCGCCTCGCGGATCTGGATCTTGTTGGCGGACCGATCGACTTTGAAGACGTACTTGTTTTCTTCGGCCAGGTAGGTCGATTTTTCGGTCACGACGGGGGCTATCAGCACGCTGGCGGGATCCATCGCTCAACTGCTCCGGTCCACCAGCGCCGCCACCGCATCGGCGGAGACGACCAGCGTGTCCGATACGAGAACGTCGTAGGTTGAAAGGCTGTCGGCGCGGGCCACCTGCACGTGCGGGATGTTGGCCGCGGACCGCAGCAACGACGGGTTCGGATCGCAGTCGACCAGGAGGACGCGCCCGCTTCCGGTCAGTCCGGCCTCCTTCAGCCAGGCGGCCCGGGTCCGGGTCTTGCCATCGCCCAGATCGATCGGTTCGGCTCCCCGGATACTTCCGGAACGAGCTTTCAGGGCCAGCGCCTGGACGAAGGCGGTCCGCCGTTCGCGTCGCGAGAGCTGGCGGGATTTTTTGAGCGGTTTGGGCGCGAACGCCAGGCCGCCGCCGCGCCAGATGGGCGACCGGATCGAACCGTGGCGCGCCCGGCCGGTGCCCTTCTGGCGCCAGGGTTTGCGACCCCCGCCGCGGACTTCCGACCGCAGCAGCGTGGAGCGGTTGCCTTCGGCCGCATTGATCTGGTGGTCGGTCACCGCGCGCTTGAGGAGGTACTGGTTGATCTCGCAATCGAACCAGGCCTGCGGTAATTCGAGCTTGGCTTTTCCCTCCCGGCCATTTGCTCCGATGACCGGGATTCGGGTAGTGGCCGCGGGTTCTGAGGCCATCTGGCTAGCTGACCTTCTCGATCGCCAGCAGGGAGCCGTTCGGGCCGGGAACCGCACCCGAAAGCAGGAGGAGGTCGCGCTCGGGATCAACCCGCACAACCTTGACCCGTGAAAGGGTCGTGCGCCGCCCGCCGGAGCGGCCGGCCATCTTCTTGCCCTTGAAAACCCTGCCCGGGTCGGTGCCCGCTCCAATCGAGCCGGGCGCACGTTCGCGGTCGGACTGACCGTGCGTGCGACGACCTCCACGGAAGCCGTGCCGCTTCATCACCCCGGTGAACCCATGGCCCTTGCTGGTGCCGACGACCTTCACGCGCCTGGCGTCGGAAAAGACCGAGACCGTAATCTCCTGGCCGCGTTCGACGTCGCCGAGTTCGTCGGGCGATACCCGGAATTCACGCAGGTGGCGGTAAGCGCCCAGCCCCTCGAGGTGGCCCAGTTCGGGGTTGCTGAGCTTGCGCTCGCGGGTACTTCCATAGGCCAGCTGGGCCGCATCGTATCCGTCCGACTGCCGTGACTTGATCTGCGAGACCACGCACGGACCGGCCCGGATTACGGTAACCGGCACGTAGCGGCCGTCGTCATCGTAGATGTGCGACATGCCCAGCTTGGTCCCGAGCAGAGCGGCAATCATGGCCGGATCAGGATTTCATTTCGATGTCCACCCCGGCCGGAAGATCCAGGCTCAGGAGCGCGTCCATCGTCTCTTGGTTGGGGTCGGAAACGAAGATGACCCGCCGGTGGGTCCGCATCTCGAACTGCTCGCGCGAGTCCTTGTCTATGAACGGCGAACGAATCACCGTCCACTTGTTCTTCTTGGTCGGCAGCGGGACCGCGGTTACGGTCGCGCCACTGCGCCGCACGCTGTCCAGGATCCGGCGCACCGATTGGTCGAGGATGCGGTGGTCGTAGGCATTGAGCCTGATCCGGAAGCGCTGGCGCCGCGGCCGGCCGCGGCGACGGGTGCGCGTCCGGCGTCTGGTCCGACTCGAACGCTCCGCCACCTTGACCTGCCTGCTGTCTGTTTGCGGCTGCGCTTAGCGCAGGATCTCGGTGACCGAACCGGCCCCGACGGTCACCCCACCCTCGCGAATCGCGAAGCGGACTCCGCGCTCCAGGGCGATGGGGGTGATCAGGTTGACTTCCATTTCAACGTTGTCGCCGGGCACCACCATTTCGGTGCCCTCGGGCAGCTTGATCTCGCCGGTCACGTCGGTGGTCCGGATGTAGAACTGCGGCCGGTAGCCGTGGAAGAACGGGGTGTGGCGCCCGCCTTCCTGGCGCGAGAGGACGTAGACCTCGGCCTTGAATTCTGAGTGCGGAGTTATCGATTTCGGCTTGGCCAGAACCTGACCGCGCTCGACTTCGTCGCGGTCGATCCCCCGCAGCAGGCAGCCAACGTTGTCGCCCGCCTGGCCTTCGTCGAGGGTCTTGCGGAACATTTCCACACCGGTGACGACCACGCCGTCGCGGCCGTGCCCCAGGCCGACGATGTCGATCGGTTCGCCGGTCTTGATCACCCCGCGTTCGATCCGTCCGGTGACCACCGTGCCGCGGCCCTTGATTCCGAACACGTCCTCGACCGGCATCAGGAAATCCTGCTCGGTGGGGCGCGGCGGAGCCGGGATGTAGTCGTCGACCGCGGCCATCAGCTCGCGGATTCCGGCGTAGGAGTCATCACCCATGTCGTCGGCGTCGGATTCGAGCGCCTGCAGGGCGCTGCCGCGTACGATCGGGACGTTGTCCCCATCAAAGTCGCGCTCGTTGAGCAGATCGCGGACTTCAAGCTCGACGAGTTCGATCAGCTCTTCATCGTCCACCAGGTCGCATTTGTTGAGGAAGACGACCATCGACGGCACTTCCACCTGGCGGGCCAAGAGCACGTGCTCGCGCGTCTGCGGCATGGGGCCGTCGGGCGCCGATACGACCAGGATCGCACCGTCCATCTGGGCCGCGCCGGTGATCATGTTCTTGATGTAGTCGGCGTGACCGGGGCAGTCGACGTGGGCGTAGTGACGAGCTTCGGTCTGGTATTCGACGTGCTGGATCGCGATCGTGATCCCGCGGGCTTTTTCCTCGGGAGCGTTGTCGATCGATTCAAACGGCCGGAAATCGGCTCCGCCGGCCAGCGCCAGCGTCTTGGTAATCGCCGCCGTCAACGTTGTCTTGCCATGGTCGATGTGACCTATGGTGCCGATGTTTACGTGCGGCTTGGTGCGTTCGAACTTTTCTCTGGCCATTTGTCTTCTGCCCCTCGGAGCATTGGTGCGATGTTGCTAGGAAACGATGGTAGCCAATTGCTTGGCGGTTTTAACAGAGTCAACCGGCATCACGCGCGGCTCCTCGCTAGCGAGGAAGCGTTGGTGGGTTCATAACGGGCAAACTCCATCGAAAAGGTCCCTCGCCCCTGGGTCTGGGAGCGGAGCTCGCTGGCATAGCCAAACATCCCCGCCAACGGGACTTCGGCCTCGATCAGGACCTCGGACCCGTCGCTGTCGGCCCTGCGGATATTGCCCCGCTTGGCCGCCAGGTTTCCGATGACTTCTCCCATATATGTATCCGGCGCGCGGATCTCCAGTTCCATGATTGGTTCGAGTGCCACCGGGGAAGCGCGTTCGAAAGCGTCGCGCACGGCCATTGCGGCGGCGATGCGAAAAGCGATCTCTGATGAGTCAACCACGTGATACGACCCGTCAATGACTCTGGTGTGTACACCGGTCATCGGGTAGCCGTGCGGTCCCTCGGTCATGGCGTCGCCGACGCCCTGCTCCACAGCGGCCATGAATTCTAAGGGAATCGTGCCGCCAACGATCTTGCTTTCGAAGGTGTTTTCGACACCTTCCGTGGTCGGTTCCACTTCAAGCACGACGTGCCCGAATTGCCCCCGCCCACCACTCTGGCGGACGAATTTCCCGACCCCGGTGGCGGCCCGCCGGATGGTCTCGCGATAGGCCACCTGCGGGGCTCCGACCGAAGAGCGCACCGCAAATTCCCGCAGCAGGCGGTCGACGATCACCTCCAGATGCAGTTCGCCCATGCCGGCGATCAGGGTCTGACCGGTCTCGGCATCGGCGGTGACCCGGAAAGTCGGGTCTTCGTCGGCGAGGCGGACCAGCGCCGCGCCCAGCTTGTCCTGGTCGGCGCGCGAAGCCGGCTCGACCGCCACCTTGACCACCGGCTCCGGAAAGTTGATCGATTCCAGCAGCAGCGGCTGATTCTGGTTGCAGATCGTATCGCCGGTGAAGGTGTCCTTCAGGCCGATGATCGCTCCGATTTCACCCGCGCCGAGACCCTCGTCGAGCTGCTCGCGCTTGTCGGCGTGCATGCGCAGGATCCGGCCCACGCGCTCGCGTTTGCGGCGGGTCGTGTTGTAGATGTAACTGCCGGGCGTTATCCGGCCCGAATAGAGACGCACGTAGGTCAGGCGCCCGGCGAAGGGGTCGGTCGTGACCTTGAACGCCAGCCCCGCCGGCGGCGCCTCATCCTGCGGCGGACACTGGACGTTGGCGCCGGTCTTGGGATGGGTTCCGCTGATGACGGGTACGTCCAGCGGGGAGGGCAGGTAATCGACGATCGAGTCGATGACCGCCTCTATTCCCTTGTTGCGCAGGGCCGACCCGCACAGGACCGGGATGGCGGTGTTGGCCACGGTGATGCGGCGCAGCGCGTCCGACAAGTCCTGGTTGGAAATCGGCTCGTTCTCGAGATACTTCTCGGCGATCGCCGTGTCGAAATCGGCGATTTCCTCGATCATGCGTTCGCGGGCGGCGCGGGCTTCGGCAACAAGATCCGGATCGATCTCCGAAACCCGGACGTGGTCGAGCCCGTCGTCGATGAAGTTGCGCTGGTTGAACGAGACCAGATCGACCACGGCCCGGAATTCGTCCTCGCGGCCCACCGGCAGCTGGCAGCGGATCGGAATCGCGTTGAGGCGGTCGCGGATCATCGCAACCGTCCGCTCCAGGCTGGCGCCGCGACGGTCCATCTTGTTGACCAGGGCGACCCGCGGCACCGAATACCGGTCGGCCTGGCGCCACACCGTCTCGGTCTGCGGCTGAACGCCGGCGACCGCATCCAGCACAACCACCCCGCCGTCCAGGACGCGCAGCGAGCGTTCAACTTCGGCGGTGAAGTCCACGTGACCGGGCGTGTCGATGATGTTGATGGTGTGATCGCGCCACTGGCATGTGGTGGCGGCCGCGGTGATGGTTATGCCGCGTTCGCGCTCCTGCACCATCCAGTCCATGGTCGCCGCGCCTTCGTGCACTTCGCCGGTACGGTGAATCCGGCCGGTGTAGAGCAGGATGCGTTCCGTGACCGTCGTCTTACCGGCGTCAATGTGGGCAATGATGCCGATGTTGCGGGTGCGGGCAAGTCGAGCCGACATGAATTGGACCTGGCGAAGTTATGGATCGGTTGTGGACTGCGAAGCTCTACCAGCGGTAGTGCGCAAACGCCTTGTTGGCTTCGGCCATCCGGTGGCTTTCTTCGCGTCGGCGCACGGCCTGGCCGTCGTGCCGGTATGCGTCGAGGATCTCGCCGGCCAATCGCCGGACCATGGTTTTTTCGCCGCGGCGCCGGGCGGCCTGGACCAGCCAGCGGGTGGCCAGCGAAAACCGGCGTTCGCCGCGGATTTCGATCGGGACTTGATAGGTGGCCCCGCCCACGCGGCGCGGCCGGACTTCAAGTTGCGGGGTGGCGTTGCGCAGCGCCTGCTCGAAGATCTCAATCGGGTTCTGATTGACGCGCTCTTCGATCAGGTCGAATGCGTCATAGAGGAGGCGCCGGGCCAGGCTCTTCTTGCCCCGGGTCATGAGCACGTTGATAAAGCGCGACACCGAGCGGTTGCCGAATTTCGGGTCCGGCAATACCGGTCGGCGGGCGGGTCGGTTACGGCGGGGCATTCTGAAGGCTTACTGTAATGCGGTTCGGTTAATGCGCGTCGCGCTTGGACCCGTACTTGGAGCGCCCCTGGCGACGGTTCTCCACCCCGGTGGCGTCGTAGGCGCCGCGGACGATGTGGTACCGGACTCCGGGCAGGTCGCGGACGCGCCCTCCCCGAACCAGAACTACCGAGTGCTCCTGCAGGGTGTGGCCTTCGCCGGGAATGTATGCCAGCAGTTCCATGCCGTTCGAGAGCCGGACCCGCGCAACCTTGCGCAGCGCGGAGTTGGGCTTCTTGGGCGTGACGGTGCGTACCTGCACGCACACGCCGCGTTTCTGCGGGGCCCCGCCGGTCCGAATCAGGCGCCGCTGGTTCGAGTTGTAGGAGTAGTGCAACGCCGGCGTCGTCACCTTGCGGCGAGGGCTGCGGCGCCCTTTTCGAACCAGTTGGTTAATCGTGGGCACAGCTATTCCGGGGCGAAAGACGGGGAGTTGGATGACGGCTGTGCGAACCGCCTGCCGGGCCCGTTGGGCAAGGCTTGGAGAGTATAGCAGCCATCCGGGCCGTCACCGGGAGGCCGGTCATGAGTACGGGTAGTCGGCGAAGCCGTCTTCGAACCCGTCCGCGCCCTCCATCTGGGTGGAGGCCTGCCAGCGTTCCTCCTCCAGTCGCTGCAGCTCCTCGAGCTGCCGCTTGAGCTCCTCGCGTTCCTCGCGGCGCGCGTTGATCCGCGCCACCACCTTGGCCGCGCCGGTGAGTTCGTCGTTTGAACCGGTCGGAGCGAAGCGATGGAAGTAGCCGGTCCCGGCCGGGATCAGCTTGCCTACTATCACGTTTTCCTTGAGTCCGACCAGGCTGTCGCGGGCACCCTCCAGGGCTGACTCGGTCAGGACCCGCGTCGTGTCCTGGAACGAGGCCGCCGACAGAAAACTGTCCGAGTAAAGCGACGCCTTGGTCACGCCCAGGAGAACCCGTTCGCCGGTGGCCGGATCGGCCGATTGAGCGTTGACGCGATTGAATTCGCGCGCGTCGACGTATTCATCGGGCAGCAGCACGGTGTCGCCCGGGGTGAGGACCTTGACCCTGCGCAGCATTTGCCGGATCACCAGCTCGACGTGCTTGTCGTGCACGGGGACTCCGACGACCGAATAAACGCCCTGGATCTCGGCCAGCAGGTACTGTTCGACCTTGCCGAGGCTTTCGCTTTCCGATGTCCCGGCCAGGCGCAGGATGTCGTGCGGGTTCAGCGGGCCTTCGGTCAACTGGGTGCCGCGCTCGACGCGGTCGCCGTCGGCGACCATCACGCGGGTGGTGACCGGGACTGCGTACTTGACCGACTCGTGCAGGATGATCTTGCCCTCGACCAGCTCCAGCCGGCCCGAGACCGGCGCAAGCAGGTATTCCTCGGCGCTCTGCCGCTTGGCGATCCGCGTGCCCTGTTTGACCACTCCGCCGGATTTGCCCAGCGCGCGGTACTCGTCGCCCAGCTCGATGTCGTGCTGCTGCACGAGCTCCAGGGTGACGCCGTCGTCGGACCGGTCGACCGAAACTACGCCGCTGAAGTCGGCGATCTCGGCCTGCCCGCGCGGGGTGCGGGCCTCGAAGAGTTCCTCGACCCGCGGCAGCCCACGGGTGATGTCCTCCTCGCGGAATGTCCCGCCGGTGTGGAAGGTGCGCATCGTCAGCTGGGTGGCGGGTTCGCCAATTGATTGGGCGGCGATGATCCCCACCGCGGTACCCAGTTCAACCGGTTCGTGGCGGGCCAGGTCGAATCCGTAACAGGCCTGGCAGATCCCGCTCTGGGATTCGCACTTCATTACCGAGCGGACGTGGACTTCTTCGTACTGGTGCCGCTCGATCAGGGCCATCAGCTCGAGATCGACGATCCGGCCGGCGTCGGCCAGAACCTCCCCGGTTTCAGGATCCACGAGCGGCGCCGCCAGGGTGCGCGAATAGACGCGCTCGGGCAGATTCTTGCCGAACATCTGTGAATCGGCCGCGCGAACCGTGACCGACCGTTCGGTCCCGCAGTCTTCCTCGGCGATGATCAAGTCCTGGCAGACGTCGACCAGGCGCCGGGTCAGGTACCCGGAGTCGGCGGTGCGCAGGGCGGTATCGGCCAGCCCCTTGCGCGCGCCGTGGGTGGAGATGAAGTACTCGAATACGGAGAGGCCCTCGCGGAAGTTGGCGCGGACCGGCATTTCGATAACCCGACCGCCCGGATCTGACATCAGCCCGCGCATTCCGGCAATCTGCCGGATTTGGTCGAAATTGCCCTTGGCCGCCCCGGACGCGCCCATCAAGTAAACCGAATCGCGCTTGTCGAGGCACTCCTCGACCTCGGCCGACACCCGCTGCGTGGCTTCGGCCCAGTGCTTGACGTGCAGCCGGTAGCGTTCGTCCTCGGTCAGCAGTCCGTCCTCGAACTGCTCGGAGATTTCGCCCACCAGCTCTTCGGTCTCGGTCAGAATCCGCGGCTTGTCGGGGGGAACCGTAAGGTCCGAGAGCGCCATGGTCACCCCGGACCGGGTGGCCCAGTGAAACCCGGTCGACATGACCTGGTCGCCCACGTGGGCGCAGACGGCCGTTCCGTAATCGGAATAGACGTCATTGATCAACTGCTTGAGCGCACCCTTGTCCATCACCTGGCCGTAGGGGCGCATCGGCACCGGCAGAATCCGGTCGAATATCACCCGCCCGATCGTCGTCTCGTAGAGCGATCCCGCGGTCAGGTCTTGGCCGATCCCGACTTCGTCGGCATTGGCGCGAAGGCGGATCGGCGTGTGCAGTCCGACCAGGCCCGACTCGTATGCGTGCAGTGCTTCGTCCTGGCCGGTGAACGTGCGCAGCTGCTGGGGATCGGCAACCGCTTCGGGTTCCAGGGTCAGGTAGTAGCAGCCCAGGATCATGTCCTTGGTGGGCGAGATCACCGGCGAGCCGTCGGCCGGCGAGAGCAGGTTCTGCGAACTGAGCATGAGTTCGCGGGCCTCTTCCTGGGCGATCTCGGAGAGCGGTACGTGGACCGCCATCTGGTCGCCGTCGAAATCGGCGTTGTAGGCGAAGCAGACCAGGGGGTGAATGCGGATTGCGCCGCCGTGGACGAGGCGGATCCGGAAAGCCTGGATCCCCAGACGGTGCAGCGTCGGGGCGCGGTTGAGCATGATCGGGTGTTCGCGGGTAACGTCTTCCAGGATGTCCCAGACTTCCGGGTCGACCCGCTCGACGATCCGTTTGGCGCTCTTGATGTTCGAGGCGATCCCGCGCATCACCAGCTGCTGCATCACAAACGGCTTAAACAGCTCCAGGGCCATGCCGGCGGGCAGACCGCATTCGTCCAGGGCCAGTTCGGGACCGACCACGATGACCGATCGACCGGAATAGTCGACGCGCTTGCCCAGCAGGTTCTGCCGGAACCGGCCCTGCTTGCCGCGCAGGAGATCGGAAAGGCTCTTGTACATGTGCTGCGAGGAACTCTGCGCCGGGCGGCCGCGCCGGCCGTTGTCGATCAGCGCGTCGACCGCTTCCTGGAGCATTCGTTTCTCGTTGCGCAGGATGATGTCCGGGGCCCCCAGGTCAAGCAGGCGCTTGAGCCGGTTGTTGCGGTTGATCACCCGCCGGTACAGGTCGTTCAGGTCGGAAGTTGCAAAACGACCACCATCCAGCTGCACCATCGGCCGAAGTTCCGGCGGCAGCACCGGCAGGACCGTGTAGACCATCCACTCGGGACGGTTCTCGGACCGCCGGATCGACTCGATCACGCGCAGGCGCTTGACCGCCTTGCGGCGCCGCTGGGTCGACTTTGAAGTCAGGTCCTCGCGAAGCTGCTCGGCTTCGACGTCGATGTCTTTCTTGCGGATCAGCTCGAGGATCGCCTCGGCCCCGCTCATGGCTTCGAATACTTCCCCGACCGTCTCGTTCAGCTGGTAGTAGCGGTCTTCGGACAGCAGCATCAGCTCGCTGTCGTCACCGGCCTTGGCCAGCTCGACCAGGTGATCGCGGCGGCGGTTGAAGAATTCTTCCTTTTCGGCCAGAAGCTGCTCGATACGCGCGTCGGCGCCGTCTTTTTCGGCCTGGACGCGGGCCTGTTCCTTGGCCATGTCTTCTTCAAACCGGTGGCCCAGCTCGGCGATTTCGACCTGTTCGCGCTCGACCATGCGGGCCAGCTCGGCCTTCAGGGCGCGCGTGACCCGGCTGCGGTGCTTTGGCTCGATCACCTCGGCGTGTTCGACCACCGGGTCCTCGCGGAAGGAAAGGCGCAGGTCGTCCAGCGCGGCCTCGCCGCGGTTTTCACTGAGCACTTTCAGGAGCCGCTTGGATTCCTCCTCGCGGTCGGCGCGGCGGCGCGATTCCTGGTCCTTGAGCCGGTCGGTTTGCAGGACCATTTCGTTCTGCATCTCCTCGAGCGAGACCTTGAGGTCCTCCTCGAGCTGCTCGATCCGGTCCAGTTCCTCTTCGCGCACCGCGCGCAGCTCGAGCTTGAGGTCGCGGTCCAGGTTGTCGAGCCCTTCCAGGCGTCTTTCCTCGTCCATCGCGGTAATCACGAACGAGGCGAAATAGACGATCGCCTCAAGTTTCTTGGGGCTTATGTCGAGCATTTGCCCGATCCGCGAGGGCGACCCCTTCACGAACCAGATGTGGGCCACCGGGGCGGCCAGCTCGATGTGCGCCATGCGTTCGCGGCGCACCCGCGAACGGGTCACCTCGACCTCGCACTTGTCGCAGGTTATTCCCTTGTAGGTGATGCGCTTGTACTTGCCGCAGGCGCATTCCCAGTCCTTGGTGGGTCCGAATATGCGCTCGCAGAAGAGCCCGTCGCGCTCCGGCTTGAGCGTGCGGTAGTTGATGGTTTCCGGCTTGGTCACCTCGCCATGCGACTGCTCGCGGATCTGCTCCGGCGAGGACAGCCCGATCTGGATCGAAGCGAACTCGTTGACTCTTATCACTTAATGTCCCTTTCGACCCTAGAGCTTGTACTCGCGGCCCTCGATATTGATGCCGCCGAGGTTTGGTACGTAGTCGACCATCGCATCCAGCGAAAACTCGACCGGTTTTTCTTCTTCGTCGAACAGATCGACCGACAGGCCCAGGCTCTTGAGCTCGTTCACCAGCACCCGGAACGATTCCGGCACGCCGGGTTCGAGCACGGTCTCGCCCTTCACGATCGCTTCATAGGTCTTCACCCGGCCCAGTACGTCGTCGGACTTGACGGTGAGCATCTCCTGCAGGATGTTGGCGGCGCCGTAGGCCTGCAGCGCCCAGACCTCCATTTCGCCGAACCGCTGGCCGCCCATCTGGGCCTTGCCGCCGAGCGGTTGCTGCGTGATCAGGGAATACGGGCCGGTCGAGCGGCCGTGGATCTTGTCCTCGACCAGGTGGGCCAGCTTGAGCATGTACATGCGCCCGACCACGACCGGCTTGTCGAAGGACTCGCCGGTGCGCCCGTCATAGAGCTTGACCTTGCCGTCGGTCGGCAGGCCGGCTTCCTCCAGCAGCGCGTGGACCTGATCCTCGCTGGCGCCGTCGAAGACCGGCGTCACTATCTGCCGGTCCAGCCGCTCGGCCGCCAGGCCGGTGTGCAGCTCCAGCAACTGGCCGACGTTCATGCGCGACGCCGCGCCCAGCGGGTTCAGCACGATGTCGACCGGGGTGCCGTCCTCAAGGTACGGCATGTCCTCTTCGGGCAGGATCAGCGAGATCACGCCCTTGTTCCCGTGACGTCCGGCCATCTTGTCGCCGACCATGATCTTGCGGCGCGAGGCGATGCGCACGCGGACGGCGTGGTTTACGCCGGCCCGCAGGTCGGGGTTCGCGTCGCGGGTCAGTTCCTTTACGTCGATGACCGTACCGGCGTCGCCGGCCGGGACGTGCTTGGACGAGTCCTTGACCTCGCGGGCGTCGCGGCCGAATATCGCCCGCAGCAGGCGGTCCTCGCCGGTGAGTTCGGTCTCGCCCTTGGGCGTGATCTTGCCGACGATGATGTCGTCCTGGCCGACCTCGGCGCCAACGAAGACGATCCCGTTTTCGTCCAGGAAGCGCAGGGCTTCCTCGGACACGTTGGGGATGTCGCGGGTTATCTCTTCCGGACCCAGCTTGGTGTCGCGGGCCTCGACCTCGAATTTTTCGATATGGATCGACGTGTAGACGTCTTCGCGCACGAGGCGCTCGGAGATGATGATCGCGTCCTCGTAGTTGTAGCCTTCCCAGAACATGAAGGCGCACAGCAGGTTCTTGCCCAGGGCAAGCTGCTCGCCGTCCGAACTGGAGGCCGACGCCAGCAGGCCGCCCGGCTGGACGACCTGGCCCGGAACCACCGCCGGGGTCTGGTTGATGCAGGTTCCCTGGTTGGAGCGTCCGAACTTGCGCAGCGGGTACCGGTGCCAGCGCCGGGTGGTCACTTCCTGGAGTTCAACCCGGTCCGGGAAGACATTGATTACCTCCGCATCGCGCGGGCCGTCGTAGGTGATGATGTGACCCGAGTCCAACGCGGCGCGCCTTTCGACGCCGGTGGCCACCAGCGGCGCCTCGGGGCGCAGCAGGGGCACCGCCTGGCGCTGCATGTTGGACCCCATCAGGGCCCGGTTGGCGTCGTCGTGCTCCAGGAACGGGATCAGCGAGGTCGGGATCGAGACGATCTGCTGCGGAGAGACGTCGATCAGGTCGACCTCGTTGCGGTGCGCGGCGTGGAACTCGCGTCCGATGCGCACGTCGATGCGCTCGGAGTCGATCTCGCCCCGGTCGTTGAGCACCGTTTTGTAGGGCGCGACCGCCAGACCGTCTTCCTCGTCGGCGGTGCAGTGCCGTATCCAGCCGGTTGCGAACGGGACCACCGGGAACCGGATCTCGCGCCAGTAGGGCCGGTTGCGCAGGCGTCGCAGCAGGTCGGCGTCCAGCGGTTGCCCGCCGGCAAGCTCGTTGCGACCGCGCACGATCAGGTCCTCGCGGAGGATCCGGCCTTCCAGGTCGAACCCGTCTTCGAAGGAGACATCGCGGCCGACCACTTCATAGGGCGTCTGCAGGAAGCCGTACTCGTTGATGCCGGCGAACGAGGCCAGGGACGAGATCAGGCCCACGTTCGGGCCTTCCGGAGTCTCGATCGGGCAGATCCGGCCGTAATGCGAATGGTGGACGTCGCGCACGTCAACCCCGGCCCGTTCGCGCGAGAGACCGCCCGGTCCCATCGCGCTGAGGCGGCGCTTGTGGGCCAGCTCGGACAGCGGGTTGGTCTGGTCCATGAACTGGGCCAGCTGGCTTCCGCCGAAGAATTCCTTGATGGCGGCCATGATCGGGCGGGCGTTGATCAGGGCGTTGGGAGTGGCCTGCGAGGCGTCCTGGATCGACATCCGTTCCTTGACGACCCGCTCCATGCGCAGAAGCCCGGTGCGCAGCTGGTTGATGAGCAGTTCGCCCACCGCGCGCACCCGGCGGTTGCCCAGGTGGTCTACGTCCTCGGGGCGGTTCTGGGCCAGGTTCAGGCGTATGAGCTCGCGCACCACTTCTATGATGTCGGCCTGGAGCAGGACCGTGTCGGTGAACGGCTCGGAGTGGCGCAGCCGCAGGTTCAGCTTGTAGCGCCCGACCCGTCCCAGGTCGTAGCGGCGTGAATTGAAGAAGGTCGATTCGATCAGCGAGCGCGCGTTGGCGACCGACTTGCGGTCGGCGACGTTGAGGGTGTCGCCGGGTCGCAGGCGGTTGTAGATCTCGCGCACCGCCTCTTCGTGCGAGCCGGCCGAGTCGTCGGAAAGGGTCGCTTCGAGGTACTGGTGGTCGGCGTCTTCGGGTACGGCGCCCTCGAATATCTGGCGGATCGCCTCGTCCGAGGCCAGGTTTTTGTCCATCGCCTTGATCAGGGTCGTGACCGCGATCTTGCGCTTGCGGTCGACCTTGACCGAGAAGACGTCCTTGGCCGAGGTGTCGAATTCGAGCCAGGCGCCGCGGTTGGGCAGGAGTTTGGCCGAATACAGGTAGCGGCCCGAGGTGCGGTCGCGGACGCCGGTGAAGTACACGCCGGGCGAGCGCACCAGCTGGCAGACGACCACGCGCTCGGCGCCGTTGTAGATGAAGGTGCCCTGGTCGGTCATGAGCGGGAAGTCGCCCATGAACACGCGGTTTTCCTTGATCTCGCCGTTCTGCAGGTTCTCCAGGCGGGCGTTCACGTACAGCGGAGCGTGGTAGGTGCGGTCGTTCTCGCGACATTCGGCTACCGGGTGCTTGGGCTCCTCGAACGGCTGCTCGGGGACCTCGAAGTGCAACCGGAAGTTCTTGCCGGTAAAGTCCTCAATCGGCGAGATTTCGGCGAAGACCTCGCGCAGGCCCTCGGTTACAAACCAATGGAAGGAACGCCGCTGGATGGCAATCAGCTCAGGGAGGTCCACCGCGTCGCGGTGATTTGGGACGGTGCCGAAATGGTGGCCGTTGGGGCTGCTCAAGAGACGCACTCCGGGTTGCAGATGGGGCGATTGATCGCGAACGGGCGCACCCTTATCAGGGGTGCGGAATGGGCGACTGGGTATCTTGCCTGGTACGACAAGTTACGGACGGCTGATCGCTGGCTTCAGGACCGGCCGCCGCGTGGGAAGCATCAAGGGCGCTAAGCGCGTCCTCCGTCGTTCATTAGAGGCTATTTTAGCAGCCCCGACCGCGCCGCGCTGCCGGGTATTTGATGCTGCCGCGCCCCGGAATCGGGCTCAGCCGGGCGGCCAGTCCAGCAGTCGCCCGGCCAGGAGGTGGACGTGCAGGTGGGGGACCGACTGGGCGCCGTCGCGGCCCTGATTTATCACCAGCCGGTATCCGTCGTCCTCGAACCCGGCGCGTCGCGCATGGGTCGTTAGGGCCCCCACCAGGTCGGCCACCAGACCCGGGTTCTCATCGACCGTGGCGGCCACGCCGGACACGTGGCAGGTCGGGATTGCAAGCAGGTGCGTGGGCGCGGCGGGGGCGATATCGGCAAAGACCATCCAGCCATCGCCGCGCTCGATCACGTCGGCCGGCAATTCCCCGGCGACGATCCGGCAGAAGACGCAGTCGCTTGCCATGGCGCGCTCCAATTCCCTCAAAAATTCCCGGCGCTCAGCCCGCGGCCGCCGCCGGCAGCGCCACCAGTCCGTCGTCGCCGGCTGCCAGCCTCACCGCTTCGAGCGTGCCGACGGCCGGCTCGAAACCCAGCGGCCGGGCCCGCAGGTAGTTCCGGGTCAGGCCCATGCATCGGCCGGCTGGATCCTTCTCCCACAATACCTGTGCCGGCGAGCCTACGAACCCCGCCTGATAGCGCTCCGACAGCCTGCCCGACAGGTCCAGGGCTTCCCTCATCCGCCGGCGCAGGGTCTGTTCCCCGACATGGTCGCTGCGACGCGCCGCCAGGGTTCGGGCGCGGCGCGAGTAAGGGAAGACGTGCATGTACGAAAACCCCATCCGCTGGCAGAACTGCAGCGAACGCCGGTGATCGTCTTCGCTCTCGCCCGGGAATCCCACCATCAGGTCGGTCCCGATCGCCACTGCCGGATCGGCGCCGCGCAGCCGCGCAACGATCGCGGCGTAGTCGGCCGGCCGGTAGGGGCGGCGCATGCCGTCCAGGACCCCCGCCGATCCCGACTGCAGGGGCAGATGCAGGTGGGCGCAGATCCGGCCCGCCGCCAGCAGGTCGTAGAGGCGTTCGTCAAAATCCATCGGTTCGATGGAAGAGAGCCGGATGCGCGCCGGCACCCGGTCGGCGACCCTTCCGGCCAGTTCGCCCAGTCCGATTCCGCTGTCCGGGCAGCGGTAACTGCCCAGCGCTATCCCTGACAGCACGACCTCCCCGGCCCCGCCCCGGACAAAGTCCCGTACCCGCTCCAGCACCTGACCGCAGGTACGCGAACGGGGCCCGCCACGGGCGCGCGGAACGATGCAGAATGCGCAGCCGTGCCGGCAACCCTCCTGGACTTTCACGGTCGGGCGGGTACGCCGGCGCTCCCCGAATCCGCTCTCGGCCGTCGCGCGCGCGCGACCACTGGAAGGCCGGTCGCCGGCGATTGCGGCGGCGACCTCTCCCGGGGGCAACCGGCCCATCACCCGGGCGCCGGGAAAATGTGCGCGGACCGCCTCGGGGGCGACCGAGGCGTAGCAGCCGGTGACCACCAGTTCGGCTTCGGGACTGCGCCGCAGGGCGCGGCCGATCGCCTGGCGCGATTTGCGATCGGCGACATGGGTGACGGTGCAGGTGTTGACTATGACCACGTCGGCCGGGGCGCCGAAATCGACCAGGTCCATGCCGGCCTCCACCAGCAGGTGCACGATTTCGTCGCTGTCGGCCTGGTTGACCCGGCAGCCGAGCGTCTTCAGCGCGAACGTGGGCGCCGGCCGTCCCACTCAGGCCCCCTCTGGAATTGGCCGGCCGGGGCGCCGACAGAGCACCGTGGCCCACTCGCCATCAACGGCAATTTCCCGCCCGGTCCAGCCGGCGGCGTCCAGGGTGTCGGTCAGTTCCGCCAGGCGCGGCCGGTAGATGCCCGACAGCAGCAGCGGCCCGCCGGCGACCAGCGAATAGCCTGCCAGCAAGCGGCGGTGGGCATCGGCGGTGATGTTGGCGACCACGACATCGAATGTCCCCCGCGCCCGGGCCCAGCGGGGATCGAGGCCAACCGGTTCGACCGCCACGATCTGCCCACAGCGATTGCGGGATACGTTGCGGTGCGCCAGCGCAACCGCTTCCCCGTCCCGGTCGATCGCGGTGACCCTGGCGGCCCCCAGGCGCGCCGCCGCAATCGCCAGCACGCCGGTCCCGGTGCCCACGTCCAGCACCGTCCGTCCCGCCAGATCGAGCCCCTGCAGCATCTGCAGGGCGCCGCGCGTGGAGGGGTGCAGCCCCGATCCGAACGCGCCCGCCGCGTCGATGCGCAGCACCCTGTCGGCGGGAGCGCCGGGCGGCGGCGCGGTGTCGATCGGGACAATCGTCAGCGAGCCGACGGTTACCGGCCGCTGGTACCGCCGCTCGCGGGAACGCCACTGTTCGCGGTCGGTAACGGTCTGACGTACCGCGCGCAGCGACGGGACGCCAAGACCGGCCGCCATCCGGAGGTCGGTCAGCAGGGCGCTGGCCTTGGCCTTACCGGTTTCCGGGAACCAGGCGGTAACCCGGCAGGAGCCGGTCGGAACGCTTTCGTCGGGAGGGTCTTTGGCAAATTCCTGCTCGACCGCCACGGCGCGGCCGGCGCGACGCTGCATCAGCAGCCGCACATCTTCCGCCAATGCCGCCGGCACGGTGACCTGGACCTGACGCCAGGGCTGGCTCACGACAGGGCCTGGCGCAACCGCTCGGCCAGACCCGGCGGCGGATCCTCCTCCCCGGCCAGCTGCTCGAAAAGGGCGCGCTGCTGTTTCGTCAGCTTGCGCGGGATCGTTACCCGGGCCACCACGAAGTGATCGCCGCGGCGCTGGTCGCGCGGGCTTGGCGCGCCGCGCCCCGCGAGCCGGACCGCCTCGCCGGGCTGGGTTCCGGCCGGAAATTCGACCGTCTGCGGGCCGTCCACGGTGTCCACTTCGAGCTCCACGCCCAGCACCGCTTCGCTGATGCTCAGTTCGATCTCGGACTGCAGATCGCGGCCGTGGCGGGCGATGCTCGGATGCGGTTCGACCGCCACGACCAGGTAAAGGTCGCCGGGCGGGCCGCCGTTGACGCCGCTGTCGCCCTGGCCCGAGATGCGGATTTCGGTCCCGTTGTCGACGCCGCCCGGGATGTCGACCTCCAGCTGTCGCTCCCGGTTCACCAGCCCGGCACCGCGGCATTCGTCGCAAGCGCGTTCGGCGACCCGGCCCGCGCCGCCGCAGGCCCGGCAGCCGGTGATGTTTACGAACTGCCCCAGGATCGAGCGGGTCGCGGTGCGAACCTCGCCGGTTCCCCCGCACTGCTCGCAGTCCACCATCCTGCTGCCCGGGTCAAGGCCGTTGCCCCCGCACTCGTCACAGAGCTCCTGGCGATTGACCGCGACTCCCAGCTTCTGGCCGTGCACGGCGCTGACGAAGTCGAGTTCGATTCGTTGCTGGAGGTCGCGGCCGCGCTGCGGGGAATCGGCGCGCCGCCCCCCGCGACCGAAGAACACGTCGAAGATGTCGCCGAATCCGGGAATGTCGACCCCGCCGAATCCGGCTCCCGGGGTGCTCTGCAGTCCGCGCCAGCCGAACTGATCGTAGCGCTGACGTTTCTCGGGGTCCTTGAGGACGTCGTAGGCCGCCTGGATCTCCTTGAACCGTTCGGCCGCGTCCGGTTCGCGACTCACGTCCGGATGGTGCTGGCGGGCCATTGCCCGGTAGGCGCGCGAGATGTCCTTGGCGCCGGCGTCGCGGGACAGCCCCAGCACCTCGTAGGGGTCGCGGCGGCCGGCCGCCATCAGCCCTCGTCCCCGCCTGAATCAAGGTCGCTTTCGCCCTCGCCGGGTGCCGACCCGGCTTCGTCCGCTTCCGGGCGCCCGACCCTGACCAAGGCCGGCCGGACCACCCGATCGCCCAGCCGGTAGCCGGCCTGATGAACGGCAATCACGCGGTCGGGGTCGGTGCTGCCGTCGGTATCCACGGCCTGGTGGAAGCTGGGATCGAATGGCTCACCGACCCCGGCGATCGGCTCGATCGAATGCGAGGCCAGCAGGGCCTGGAAATGCTGCCGGGTGAAGAAGAGTCCTTCGATGAACGTGAATCCGGACAACTCGCCCGGAACCGCGGCCAGGGCGCGGTCCAGATGGTCCAGGGCGGAGAGCAGCTCGCGGGCAAATTCAATGACCGCAAATTGCCGGGCGTCGGCAACTTCCTGGCCGGAACGCCGCTTCAGGTTGGCCAGATCGGCCTGCGCCCGGGTGAGCCGGTTCAGCAGATCGTCGATCCGCTCGGACTGATCCTGCTCCGGCCGGTCCGGGCAAGTCGCCGGCGTGGTTTCGGCCGGCGCTTCGCCGCCTGTGGTTTCGGTCGCCAATTTAGATCCAGCTCCTACCGCTGTCGCGTTTCCCGGGTCGCCGATCCGGCGACGGCCGATTGCAGCATTGCGATCCCGCCGAATATACGAATTTCAGACCCCCGGGCCGGATCGGAAGCCAATCATCCGATCAAAAACGCAGACCCCGAGGCGTCCAGCACCAGCAACTGGCCGCCGGCCAGCGCCAGCGAGCGCGGGGCGGCCAACACGGGATCGAGCAGGGCCTCTTCCAATCCCGACGAATCGATCAGGACCTGGACGCCTTGCGGGTCGATCCGGTCAAGGCGGCCGCCGGCCTCGCCGGCCACGTAGACGGACCCGTTCCGGGCAGTGGCCAGCGTACCCGGGTCGATCAAATCGCCGGCGAAGACCTCGACCGCATCCAGGCCGGGCCGGATCGCCAGGATTCGCCCGCTGCCGTTTTCCGATATCAGCAGCGATCCATCGGCCGCCAGAGCCAGGCCGGCCGGGTCGCTCAACGGGCTCTGGCGTGGCGCCGCGCCCTCCACCGCCGGCCCGGCCTGACCGTTTCCGGCCACGGGTTCGAGCAGGCCGTCGGTGGTCAGGCGCATGACCCGGTCGGTGCCCGAATCGGCCAGGTAGATGCTGCCGTCGGCGGCCATCACCATCGCCACCACGTCCAGAAGGCTCACTTCAAGCGCGGCGCCGCCGGTGCCGGGATCGCCGGGCCGTCCATTGCCGGCGACGGTTTCGATGACCCCGCAGCCATCGATCCGGCGGACTCGAAAATTGCCGGCGTCGAAGAAGTAGACGTTGCCGACCCCGTCGACCAGGACCGTTTTCGGGGCCGCCAGCAACGCGAATCGGGCCAGTCCCCCGTCACCGCGGAATGCGGCCAGTCCGGAACCGGCGATGGTCTCGACCTGGCCGGAGGCAATCCTGCGCAGGCGGTTGTTGCCGGTATCGGCAACGAATATCCCGCTCCCGCCGACCGCGATCGAATCCGGGCCGGCGAACTGGGCCGCCGCGACCGGCCCCCCGTCGCCGGCAAAGCCGAATCCGGACTGTCCGAAAAGCTGCCTGGCCGCAATCCCGGATGTCGGCAGATCCGGAGGCAGGGGACCGGGCATGGGCTCGAGTCGGCAACCGGTCTCCGAACCGGGTTCCCCGAATCCGGCCAGGCGGAAAATCTTGCCGGAGAGCTGGGCCAACAGGTAAATGGAGCCGTCCGGACCGAGCTGGAAATCGACCGGTCGCGGCAGTACCGCTTCGCGCGCCGGCACTCCCGGCCGGGCGGACCCGGCGGTACCCAGCCCGGCGTAGGTGAAGATCGCGCCTGACTCGGAAACGACCCGGATCGCGGCGTTGTTCCAGTCGGCCACGTACAGGTTGCCGGCCGCGTCGATGTCCAGGCCGGAGGGCCCGTCCAGCTGGGCCGCCGAGGCCGGACCGCCATCTCCGCCCCGTCCCGGAATTCCGGTCCCGGCGACGGTCGATACGATCCCGTCAGGTCCGATCCTGCGCACCACGTGTCCCTCGCTTTCGCTCAGGTACAGCGCCCCCTCGGAGGAGATCGCCAGGTCGGCCGGGCCGTCGAACCGGGCCAGATCGGCGGGGCCGCCATCGCCCCCGGTCGCCGGCTCGCCGGTGCCGGCGAAAGTCGTCACCGCCCCGGCGGGGTCGATCCGCCTGATCCGGTTGTTGCCGCGGTCGGCTACATAGAGCACGCCGTCCCCGTCCAGGGCGAGACCGGAAATGGAATTGAAACCGGCCTGCCCGACGGCGTCCGGGTCGTCCGCCGATCCGGGTTCGCCGGACCCGGCCAGCAGGGAAATCGTTCCGTCGGGGGCGATGTGGCGAATCAGGGTGCTGGAGGCAACGTACACGCCGAAGCGCGAATCGGCGACGATGGGGCCGGGATCCCGCAACCCGGCCAGCAGCGCGGGCCCGCCGTCGCCCGAATCGGACCTGGTCCCGTTCCCGGCAATTCGTTCGATTCGGCCATCGACCGTGATCTGGATTACCTGGTTGTTGGACCGGTCGGTCACGTAGACGTTGCCCGGCCGGTCGATGGCCAGCCCCGCCAGCGCGGGCGGAATGCCCACCCCGGCCTCATCGCGGAAAGCCGGCGCGAATTCGGCAACCTGCTCGAAGACCGGGTTGATCGGCGCCGGGGCGTAGCCCGCCCGGGCCGCCGGCACGGCGTCCGAATTCCAGACGATGTCGGCCTCCGTCGACGGGGCGACGGGACTGGCGGGCGGTTCCGCGGTGGGTAGCTGATCGCACCCGGCGGCCAGGCCGGCCATGAGCAGCAGCGCGACGGCGCCGAGCGCCGCCCGGATCTTCTGGTTCAATCTCCGTCGAGGTCGGCGCCGGTCGAATCGAGCAATTCTTCTTCCGCGACCAGGCGTCCACCCTCCACTTTCGAGTCGACCATTCGACGGTGCGAGTCAAACTGCAGCCAGACATGGGCGGGGCGGAACGTCTGTTCACCCATGACCTGCTTGGTGCAGGTGTAATGCGTCGGACTGTCGTGGCTCGACCCCGGCGCAAACTCCTGCGTCAAATCATTGTTTACGTCCACCCGCAGGGTCACGATTTCCTTGGTGCGGTCCATCTCTACATATATGTAGAGGGCATCGTCGCGCGGTTGATTTCCGAAGAATCCCAAACCGGTTCCATCCTTGGCCGGGCCGTCGCGGCCGGCATTGGAACGGCAAATGCCGCCTAGTATTGATTTGATTTTCGTCCAACGCGACACAGCTTCCATGGCCACCGTCCACGCAGCCCGGATCGCGGCCCCGGCGACTCCCGGGGTCGGCCGGCACCGCTTCTACATCTGGACCTCGGGCTGCCAGATGAACAAAGACGATTCCGAGCGGATCGCGCGCGCCCTGGTCGCCGCCGGGCACGTCCCGGTATCACACCCCGACCGGGCGTCTTTCGTGATCCTGAACGGCTGCAGCGTACGCGACAACTCCGACCGCAAGACCTTTGGCCGAATCGGCGCGCTGGGCGCGCGCAAGCGGCGCGAACCCCAACTGCAGGTCGCCCTGACCGGGTGCACGGTCCGGGCCACGGAGGCCGAGCTGGCGCCCCACCGGCCGAAGCTGGACCTGATCTTTGACAACTCGCGCGTCGAGGAGCTCCTGGAGCACATGGCGGCCCAGCCGGGGCCGGTAGTGGACGACTGGGAGGACTTTTCGCCCCAGGACCTGCCCGGTTTCGGCAGTCCGACCCGCTACGTGACCGTCATCTACGGATGTTCAAAGCGCTGCACCTTTTGCATAGTGCCGTTCCGACGCGGGGGCGAACGCAGCCGTCCGCCGGAGGAAATCGAAGCCGAAATGCGGACCAAGGCCGCCGAAGGGGCAATCGAAATAACACTCCTGGGGCAGATCGTGAACCGCTACGGCCGCGACCGCGCCGACGACCTAGACCTGGCCGGGCTGCTGCGGCGCCTGGACCGGCAGGCGATCGTCCCCAGGCTCAGGTTCCTGACCGCCCACCCGCGCCACTTCGACCGGTCCCTGGCCGAGGCGATGGCCGAGTGCGATTCGGTCCTGGAAGAGATCAACCTGCCGGTGCAGTCGGGCAACGACGAGGTCCTGCGCCGCATGGGCCGCGGTTACAACCGCGCCTGGTACCTGGACATGATCGCCATGCTGCGCGATACCGTGCCCGGGGTGGCGATCTCGACCGACGTGATCGTCGGTTTCCCGGGCGAGACCGAGGAACAGTTCCAATCGACCCTGGAGCTGATGAAAGAGGTCCGTTTCGACGTGGTCCACATAGCCGCGTTTTCGCCCCGGATCGGTACCGTCGCCGACCGCTGGGGCGACGATATCGATCCGGGGGTAAAACTCGAGCGCCTGCACCGCTGCGAGAGCCTGCAGAAAGATCTGGCCGAGTCGATCAACGCCGAACTGGTGGGGAGCAGGCAGCAGGTCCTGGTCGAGCAGCTGCAGCCGGCCCGGGCGGCCGGTGCCGGCCCCCGCTGGATGGGTCGCACGCGAACCAACAAGCTGGTATTTGCGCCGGGCAGCGCCCCGCTGGCGCCAAGCCAGATCGTGAACATGGAAATCACTGACGCTACCGCCTGGTCGCTGCGGGGGGCACCGGTCACCGCCGCCTAACCGCCGATGCCAGGGTCCCGACTCGGACGACGCCGCGCACTGCTGGCCGGCGGCGCGCTATTGCTGGCCGCCTGCGGACCCGAACCGGACACCGTCGCGCCACTGGAACTGGTGCGACCATACTGGCGCCCGGCGCTCCAGGGCGCCGCCGACGCGATCGAGGTGACACGGCAGATGGAATCCAACACCCACTCGTTTGCGGCGGGTTTGATTTCACTGCGCCAGTACGCGCTCGCCCTGGGCCGCTACGGGCCCGAAATCGGGACCATCGGCCGCACGCTGGCCCAGCTGGAACCACCGGCCGATGCCCGCGCCGCGCACCAGAGCCTGCTCGAATCGGCCGATTCACTGACCCTTGCCGCCGCCAAGATGAACGCTTACCTGCAGGACGAGGATCTGCGCCAGGTGGTCGTGGCGGTCGACAGCCTGAAAAGGGCCCGCGCCGCGCTTGGCGGCTTCGTCGCGGCCATCGCCGATCCGGGTTCGCGCACCGCGATGGAGCAACAGCTGCAGGTACTGGGCGAGATAGAGTTCCGGCCCAACACCGTCAACCGATTCGCGGTCCTGGTCGGCGAGTTCGGATCGGCGGTGGAGGCCAGCGCGCGGCTGGGGCGCTACGATCCCGACGCCGAGCTGTCCTCCCGCTACCGGGGCTGGGCCGAGGTCGGTCGCTACGACGGTGCCACGGAAGCCCTGGCGGCGGCGGCGGACTGGGACGGGCGCGGGTTCAGGGTGCGGGTCGAGCCGACGCCCGACATCCATATCGATGTGGCGATCTCCAGTCCGGCCCTGTCGAACCGCGACTGGCGCGAACTGATCTGGTTCCATGACCTGGAGTTCGATCCCGTCGCGGTCGCGGCGTCGGGTGACGGGTCGGCGGCGGCCACCATTTCGCGCGCCGGCCAGGTCGCATCGGTCGGATACGGCGGATCGCGGCTGTGGGAACGCGACCTTAACTTTCCGGCCGACGGGGTGGCGGTCAACCGCGACGGATCGCTGACGGCCGGGTTCGGTTTCTTCGTGGCGCCGCTCGACCGGCAGGGCGAGCCGGTTTGGCCACATGTCAAGGATCAGGCCGACAACCAGTTGATCGAACAGATCGAATTTGCCGCCGACAGCCTGTTGCTGGCCCGGTCGGCCAACAATCGCGGCGAGGGCGGGGCTTTCATCCACCGCGCCGACGGCCGCAAGTGGCGCCTCGACGCCGGCCCCCACAGCAGCGGGATCGGATCGGCGCGACTCAGTCTGGACGGGAGCCTGCTGGCAATCGCCACGGGCGGGGCGTCGCCGGGGCCGGCGGTGTCTTTCTACGACCTGCGCGACGAGGTCACGTTCCTGCGCAACAGCTTCACGACCCAGGATCCGATCAGCGATCTGGCCCTGAGCGGCGATGGCAGCCGAATCGTGTTGGCGACCGCCTCGGCGCTTGAAATCCGGGATACCCAGGACGGCCGACTGCTGCACCGGGTGCCGCTGGAAGTCATCAACATCGAGCCCGACCCGCTCGGACGGTTCGTCTACGTCACGACCCCCGCCTCCCTGAGCGCAATCGGCATGGACGGGCAGACAATCTGGCGGAACCTGGATCTTGCCCCGCGCCGGCTCGCAGCCTCGAACAATTACCTTGCCACGGTCACCGAGGCTTCCACGATCAGCGTCCTGACCGCCACCGGAGAGCATCTCGGCGATGCCACGACGCTGGCGCCGGTGCGCGCCATCGCCCTGGCCAACGATGTGGATATCCTTATCGCGGCCAGCGCCGAACAACGGTTGCAGGCCTGGCAGCTGCCCGGGGCGGGGCTGGTTCCCCGCATCGGGTGACACCGAATCACGCAGATTCAAGATTCCAACCGACAGCGCGGCCGCGGGCGGTGCCGCCGCGCACAAGAGGGGACTGCCCAGACATGAATATCGCCCCGCTGAGTCCGTCCGACGAAACCGCGGCGCTCGAGCTGATGAGCAGCTGTTTTGCCGGCGAGCCGATCGAATATTTCCGCAGCTACCACCGCCTGCTGGCGGCCGGCCGGCCCGACGTGCAGCTTGCCGCAAAGGTCGACGGCCGCCTGGTCGGCTACCTCGAGTCCCACTGGGTTGAGCACTACTTCGGCGACCAGACGCTGCCGGCGGCCAACATCGGCGCGCTTTGCACGCACCCCGATTTCCGCCGGCGCGGCATCGCCCGCGGCCTGATCAAGGCGGCGCTGGAGCTTGTCGACGCCACGCGGCATCCGGTAACCGGATTGCACGCCGCCACCCCGGAGCCGTACCGCGAGCACGGGTTCTGGCCGGTGCCGCACACCGAGTTCGTGGCCCGGGTGCCGGACCGCCCCCCGATCCCCGCCCGCGGGACGCTATTTGAGCCGGTGGGCGAAGACGATCTGGACGAACTCTTCGACCTTTACCGGCACGAAAACCGGCAGTTGCTCGGCCCGCTGGTCCGCTCGCGCCGCTATTTCAACGGCCAGCACGAATGGATGAGGGCACTGCCGCGCGAAATTGCCTGGGAAACGATGCGGCAAATCGGTCGCTCGATCGGATATCTGCGCTACCAGCGCGAACCCGGGAACCTGAAACTGCTCGAGGTCGTGGCCAGCGGGCGCGACCGCGGTCGCGCCGCCGCGGCCCGCCTGCTCCAGCTGGCCCACGCCGACGGAATTGCCCAGGTCAGGGGCCGGGTTTCCCCGAAGGCGCCGTTCGTTCGCGGACTCGAGCAATTGACCGAGGTGGAACTCCGTGCGGGCAAGGGCCTGATGTTCCGGATCAACAATCTGGACGGCCTGCTGGCGTGCATCGGCCCCCACCTCTCCCTGCGGCGCCGCGCAGTCGCGGTCACTTCGCCGCCGGTGAATCTGGATATCGGCGGGCAGGTGCACTCGCTCAGCTTCCCCGCGGCCAAGGCGGTCTTCGGACCGGCGATCGAGGACGCACCGGTCGTGGAGCTGTCGGAAGGGGAGTTCCTGGCGCTCGTGTTCGGCTGTCCGGGAAGCGCCGGGGTGCTGCAGAGAGGCGACCTGCGGATTGACTCGCGCACCCAGCTGGAAGCCGTATTCCCCGAAGAGGGCTGGGTCCTCTGGGAGGCCGACCACTACTGATCGCCAGGCGGCAGCGGCATAGAATTTTGGCCAGCGAGCGAACCCAAGCCCGGCAATCAAGGTTGGAAACATGTCACTAAACGTCGGCGACCAGGCCCCCGATTTCGAACTGCTCAACGGCGCCGGCGATACGGTGCGGCTGTCCGACTTCAAGGGGCAGAAAGTAATCGTGGTCTTCTACCCGCTGGCTTTTTCCGGGATCTGCCAGAACGAACTGACCGACTACAACGCCAAGGCCGACCGGATCAATGCCGCCGGGGCCAAGGTCCTGGGCGTGTCGATCGACAGCTTCTTCACCGTCGGCGCGTTCGCCGAAGCGATCGGGCTCGACGAATCAATAACCCTGCTCTCGGACTTCCCCGATCACGAGGCCGGCAAGGCCTACGGGGCCTTCAACAGCGACACCGGGTTCAACGAACGCCTGACGGTCGTGGTCGACGAGGATGGCCGGATCGTCTACAAGATCCACAACGCGGCCCCCGACCGCCGCGACGAGGAGGAGGCGCTGGCCGCCCTCGGCTAGATCCTCGGGCCGGGCCGGGTCCCGGCTAGACCACCGCGCCGGCTCGCTGGCGGGCCAGGTACTTGAACCGTCCGTCCTCGGCGTCGACCAGTAATTCCTGATCGGGAGCCAGTTCGCCCCCAAGGAGCATCTTGGCGGCCGGGTTTTCGATCCGCCGCCTGATCGTCCGGGCCATCGGACGGGCGCCGTATTCAGGGTCCCAGCCCTCCTCCAGCAGCAATTCGCGGGCCGCCGCCGAGATCTCCAGTTCGACCCCCTGCGACGCCAGGCGCTCGCGCAGGTCGCCCAACTGCACTTCGATCACCGCGCCGACCTCGGCCCGGGTCAGCGAGCGGAAGATGATCACCTCGTCGATGCGGTTCAGGAACTCCGGCGGGAAGTGCCGGCGGAGGCGCCCCAGCAGGGAAGTGCGCATCTCCGCGTGATCGGGTCCGTCGGCACCCGGTTCGGACCCGAATCCGACCCTGTCGCGGCGGACCAGTTCGGCCACCCCGACGTTCGAGGTCATGATCAGGATGGTGTTGCGGAAATCGACCGTGCGGCCCTGTCCGTCGGTCAGCCGACCGGCGTCGAGGACCTGCAGCAGGGTGTTTATCACCTCGGGGTGGGCCTTTTCGATTTCGTCGAAGAGGATGACCTGGTAGGGCCGACGGCGAACGGTCTCGGAGAGCTGCCCGCCCTCGCCGTAGCCGACGTAACCGGGCGGAGCGCCGATCAGCCGGGAGACGGTGTGGCGCTCGCCGTATTCGGTCATGTCCACCCGGACCATCGCGTCGGGGTCGTCGAACATGAACCGCGCCAGCTGCCGCGAAAGCTCGGTCTTGCCCACTCCGGTAGGTCCCAGGAATATGAACGATCCCATCGGCCGGTTGGGGTCGGAGAGCCCGGAGCGCGAACGGCGCAGCGCGTCGGCGACGGCCGTGACGGCCTCGTCCTGGCCGATCAGGCGGCGATGGATCTCCTCCTCGATGCGCAGGAGCTTTTCCATGTCGCCTTCCAGCATCGCCGCCACCGGGACGCCGGTCGCCTCGGAAACGACCGAGGCGATGTCGTCGGCCTCGACGGTCTCGGAGATGTTGTGCTCGCTTAGCCAGTCGGCCCGCTTTTCGGTCAATTCGTCGCGCATCCGGATCGATTCGGACTTGTAATTGGCGGCCGACTCGTACTCGCGGTTCTGCCAGGCTTCCTCCTCCAGGCCCTCCAGCTCGCGCAGGCGCGCGTCGAGCGCGTGCAGTTCTTCCGGCATGTTGAAGATCTGCAGGCGCAGCTTGGCCGCCGCTTCGTCCATCAGGTCGATCGCCTTGTCCGGCAGGAAACGGTCGGTTATGTAGCGGTTGGAGAGCCGCGCCGCCTGCCCGAGCGCGTCATCGGAAATCTTGAGCCGGTGGTGGGTCTCGTACTTGGGGCGCAGCCCGCGCAGGATGCCTATCGTTCCATCCACGTCCGGCTGGTCGACGTAGACCTGCTGGAACCGTCGCGCCAGCGCCTTGTCGCGCTCGATGTGGCGCCGGAATTCATCCAGCGTGGTCGCGCCCACGGCCTGCAGCTCGCCCCGCGCCAGGGCGGGCTTGAGCAGGTTGGCGGCGTCGATCGCGCCTTCGGCCGAACCGGCCCCCACGACGTTGTGCAATTCGTCGATGAACAGGATGACGTTGCCGCGCGAATTGATCACCTCTTCGATGACCGACTTGAGCCGGTCCTCGAATTCGCCGCGGAACTTGGATCCGGCCAGCATCTGGCCGATGTCGAGCGCGAGCACGCGCCGGCCGGCCAGCAGCTCGGGAACGTGGCCGTCGACGATGCGCTGGGCCAGGCCTTCGACGATCGCGGTCTTGCCCACGCCCGGTTCCCCGATCAGGACCGGATTGTTTTTGGTCCGGCGCGAGAGGATGCGCATCACGCGGTCGATTTCGACCTCGCGGCCAACCACCGGATCGATCTGGCCGCGGCGGGCCAGGGCGGTCAGATCGGTGCTATAGCGGTCCAGCGCGGCGTAGCGCGATTCGGCGGTCTTGGACGAGGCGTCCTGGGAGCCGCGGATTTCGCGGATCGCGGCCAGCGTCTTCTGCCGGGTGCAGCCCAGCTCAATCAGGATCTTGGAGGCGTCGGCGTCGCGCAGCGCCAGGACGGCCAGGAAAAGGTGCTCGGTCGAAATGTAATCGTCGCGCAGGCTGTCCGCTTCCGCCGCGGCGCGGTCGAGCAGCTGCTTGGCGCGCGGAGTGATAAATATCTGCTCCACGGCCGAATCGGTGCGCCGCTCGGCGGCCACCTTCGGCTTGCGGTCCAGCACCCCGTTGACCCGCGAGCGCACGAAGTCCGGGTTTATGCGCATCCTTTGCAGGATCCGAACCGCTGAAGACTCGCGCGTCTCAAGCAGCGCCAGCAGGATGTGCTCGGCGTCGAACTGGGTGTGCCCGAGGTCGCTCATGATCTGATTTGCGCCGACGATCACCTGCTGGGCCTTTTCGGTGAGGCGCCCAAACCCCGCATCTGCCATTTGCTATTTCCCGTTTGCTAAAAGACTTTCAAATCCGTCCGCGGCGAGCGCCCGCTCACTGTGTGGCGCGCCGCAGCATGCGCTTCAGGCGCGCAATCTCCGTCTGCAGCTGGTTGACCTCGCGCCGGTGGGCAAGGGCCTGCTCGTCCAGTTCGATCCGGTGCTGGCGGCGCAACTCGTCGACGCGGTCGTGCAGCTCGAGGATGATCTCGACCCCCGACAGGTTGGCCCCCTCGTCCTGGGTCAATTCGCGGATCCGCCGCACCCGCTGCACGTCGCGCATCGAGTACATCCGCACCGATCCGTCGGATCTGATCGGATTGACCAGTCCGACGCGCTCGTAGTGGCGCAGCGTCTGCGGGTGGGTGCCGGTCATCTTGGCGACCACCCCGATGAAGAATCCCTTTACGTCGCGATCGTCGCGCGGCCCGCGCCGGCCGCGCCGGTCATCTGCCATTGCTCGCCTCCGGCTCCTCCCCGCGCAGCTTCGCCAGGTCCCGGAGCAGGTCCCGCTGCCGGTCGTCCAGCCCCTTGGGGGTGGTCACGTTCACTTTCACGAACAGGTCGCCCCGTTCGCCCTTGCCCATCTGCGGCAACCCCTTGCCGCGCAGCCGCAGGCGCGAGCCCTGCGACACTTCGGGCGGCACCCGGACGCGCAGCTTCTCGCCGCCCAGCGTCGATACCACCGCCCGCGTACCCAGGGCCGCCGCGGTCATTGGGATCGAAATGTCGGTCTCGAGGTTGATCCCGTTGCGCCGCATGCTGGGATGGTCCAGGACCCTGACCTTGAGGAACAGGTCGCCGCGCGTGCCATCCGGCCGCACGCCGCCCTCGCCGGCCAGCCGGATCCGGGCCCCGGGGCGGACGCCGGGCGGAATCTTGACCCGCAGGCGCCGGTTGGCGGTACCGCCGATGCCGTCCGGCGACCGGACCGAGATCATCCGCTGCGAGCCATTGAGGATCTCCTCAAGGGTCACGTCGACCTCGTGGGCCACGTCGGCGGCGCGCGCTCCGGCCGATTGGCGCGGCCCGCGCGCTCCGGCGGCGGCGCCGCCGAAGCTCCCGAAGAGCTGTTCGAAGAAATCGGAGAACCCGGCCCCGCCCATGGGGCCCTGCCCGCCGAAGCCGGCCTGGCCGAAACCGGCCTGGCGCATGGCCGACTCGAACGAACCGCTCTGCTGGTACGCCGAACCGAAGCGGTCGTAGCGGGCCTTCTTCTCGGGATCGGAGAGGACCTGATGGGCTTCGTTTATTTCCTTGAAACGAGCTTCGGCCTTGGGGTCGCCGGGGTTGGCGTCGGGGTGGTACTTGCGCGCCAGGCGCCGGTAGGCGCGCTTGATCGCGTCGGCGTCGGCCGAGCGGTCAAGCTCGAGGATCTTGTAGTAGTCGCGGTATTCCACGGCTAGGCGCCGTCCTGGCGGGGCGGGCCCGCCACCTGCACCTGGGCGGGCCGCAGGACGACCCCGTCGGCCTGGTAACCGGTCCGGACAACGGCCACGATTTGGCCCTCGGCGACTTCATCGCTGGGCAGGCAGGCGACGACCTCGTGCAGCCGCGGGTCGAAGTCGCCCGCCGCCGGGACGGCCTCCAGGCCGGCCCGGCCCAGGGTTTCCAGCAACTGGGCGCGGACCATTCCTACCCCGACGGCGAGCTGGTCGCCCGGATCGGCGGCGGCCTGCAGCGCCCGCTCGAGGTTGTCGAGCACCGGCAGGACGTCCGACAGCAATTCCTGGCGGGCGATGGCGACCGCTTCCCGGCGACGGCGCTCCGAACGCCGTCGCAGGTTCTCCAGGTCCGCCTGCAGGCGCAGGACCTGGTTCTGCTGCTCATCGGCCCCGCCGGCGTCGGCGGAAGGACCCCCCGGCGGCCTGGATGCGGACTCGGAGACCACGGTCACTTCCCTTCGTCGTCGGCCGCCGAGAACTCCGCGTCGACGACATCGTCGGCGTCGGCGGCGTCTTCGGCCGCACCGTCCGGGCCGGCCTGGCCGTTGGCGCCCGTCTGGTACACGCGCTGGCCGATTTCCAGCTGCCGCTGGCTGAGTTCCTCGGTCCGCCGGCGCAGTTCGGCCAGCTCCGGCGCGTCCTGGTCGAGCAACCCGCGCAGCTCGGAAACCTGGCTCTCGATCTCGGTCTTCTCCTCGTCCGAGAGCTGGTCGCTGTGCTCGTTGACCAGCCGCTCGACCTGGTAGGCGGCGGCATCGGCCTGGTTCCGCAGATCGGCGAGTTCGCGCCGGTCGCGGTCCTCGTTGGCGTGCCGCTCGGCATCCTGCACCAGGGCGTCGATCTGGTCCTTGTCCAGGTTGGTCGACGCCGTGATCGTGATCTTCTGCTCTTTGCCGGTACCGGTGTCCTTGGCCTTGACGTTCACGATCCCGTTCACGTCGATGTCGAAAGTCACCTCGATCTGCGGAACGCCGCGCGGCGCCGGCGGAATTCCCTCGAGCCGGAACCGGCCCAGGGTCATGTTGTCGGTCGCCATGGCGCGCTCGCCCTGCAGGATGTGAATGTCGACCGCGGTCTGGCCGTCCTCGGCGGTCGAGAAGATCTCGGACTTGGAGGTCGGGATCGTGGTGTTGCGCTCGATCAGGGAGGTCATGACCGAACCCAGCGTTTCCAGCCCCAGCGACAGGGGAGTCACATCGAGCAGCACCACGTCGCGGACCTCGCCGGTGATGATGCCGGCCTGGATCGCGGCCCCGATCGCGACGACCTCGTCGGGGTTCACCGATCGATTCGGCTCCTTGCCGGTGAGCTCCTTCACCAGGTTCTGGACCGCCGGCATGCGCGTGGATCCGCCCACCATGACGATTTCATCGACCTGCTCCGGGCCAATCCCGGCGTCGCGCAGGACCTTGCGGAACGGGTTCACCATGCGGCGGTTTAGATCGCCGACCAGCTCTTCGAACCGCGACCGCCGCAGGGTGACGGCAAGGTGCTTGGGGCCGGTCTGATCGGCGGTGATGAACGGCAGGTTGATCTCGGTCTGCGGGGTCGTGGATAGTTCGATCTTGGCTTTTTCGGCCGCTTCCACCAGGCGCTGCAGGGCCTGCGGGTCAGACCGCAGGTCGATCCCCTGATCGCGCTTGAATTCGTCGACCAGGTGGGCGACGATGCGCTGGTCGTAGTCGTCGCCGCCGAGGTGGGTGTCACCGTTGGTGGCCTTGACTTCGAAGACGCCGTCGCCGACCTCGAGCACCGACACGTCGAAGGTCCCGCCGCCCAGGTCCCAGACCAGAATGGTCTCGGCGGACTTTTTCTCGAGCCCGTAGGCCAGCGAGGCGGCGGTCGGTTCGTTGATGATCCGCAGCACATCCAGCCCGGCTATGGTGCCGGCGTTCTTGGTCGCCTGGCGCTGACTGTCGTTGAAGTACGCCGGGGTCGTGATTACGGCCTGCTTGACCTCCTCGCCCAGGTATTCCTCGGCATCGGCCTTGAGCTTCTGCAGGACCATCGCCGAGATCTCTTCCGGGGTCACGTCGCTGTTTAGCTGCGGGATCCGGATGCGGGCCTCGCCGCCCTTGCCGTCGACGATCTCGAACGAGACCTGCTCGCGCTCGGAATCGACTTCGTCGAAGCGTCGCCCGACGAATCGCTTGGCCGAGTAAATCGTGTTGGCCGGATTCAATACGCTCTGGCGTCGGGCCAGCTGGCCGACGAGCCGTTCGCCGTTCTTGGAGTAGGCCACCACCGACGGCGTGGTCCGGGCCCCCTCCACGTTGGTTATCACGGTCGGTTGCCCGGCTTCCATGAATGCGACCACCGAATTGGTGGTGCCCAGGTCGATTCCGACTACTTTGGCCATCTGCTAGGTGCCTTTCGATTGCGTCCCCCGGGCCTTGACCGAAGGGACAGATATTGGACGATGGTTATTGGGTGCGCCGATCCGAATACGGCGACGAGCTCAGTGCCGTCGCCAGGACTTGATCCATCGAATCGACGAACGTGAATTTGAATTTGCGGCGCACGTCGGCCGGGATTTCCCCGACTTCGGAGCGGTTTTCGGACGGCAGGATGACCTCCCGGATCCCGTGGCGCTGCGCCGCCAGCACCTTTTCCTTGACTCCGCCGATCGGCAGAACTCGGCCCTGGATGGTCACTTCGCCGGTCATGGCCAGGTCGCCGCGCACGCTGCGGCCCAGGAACGCCGACGCCAAAGCCGTGCCCATCGCAATGCCGGCCGAGGGACCGTCCTTGGGGACGGCTCCCTCCGGCACGTGCAGGTGCACGAACGCATCGGTAAGCACGTTCGGCTGGAATCCGAGACTGCCGGCGTGCTGGGTCACGTAGGAGAGCGCCGCCTGGGCCGATTCGGCCATCACGTCGCCAAGATTCCCGGTGCAGAGGAATTCGCGCTTGCCGCGCGACCAGGCAGCTTCCACCGGGAGCAGTTCCCCGCCGTGGGCGGTGACCGCCAGCCCGTTGACCACGCCGACGCGGTCGCTCGTGTCTTCGCTGCGGTCGGCGTAGGGCGCCGGACCCAGCAGTTCGCGCAGGTCGGGGACCCGCACCACCCGGTGAGTTGGTTCGCGGGCCGCGCGGCGGCGCGCAACCTTGCGGCAGACGGCCGCGATCCGGCGTTCCAGCTCGCGCACGCCGGCTTCGCGGGTGTAGCGCTGCACGATTGCGGCCAGGGCTTCGTCGCTGATCCGCAGCCGGTTCCTGCCCCCGGCCGCCAGACCGTGGTCCTTTAGCTGGCGCGGGACCAGGTGGCCCTTGGCAATCGCCATCTTTTCGCGGGCCGTGTAGCCCTCCAGGCGGATTATTTCCAGCCGGTCGCGCAGCGTGGGCGGGATTCCCCATTCGTTGTTGGCGGTCAGCAGGAACATCACCTGCGAGAGGTCGTAGCCGACCTCGAGATAGTGGTCGGAAAAGTTGCGGTTGTGCTCCGGGTCAAGCGCTTCCAGCAGCGCCGAGGACGGGTCGCCGCGGAAATCGCGCCCGATCTTGTCGACCTCGTCGAGCACGAAGACCGGATCGAGGGTTCCGGCGCGGGCCATGCCCTGGATGATCCGGCCCGGCAATGCGCCGACGTAGGTTCGACGGTGCCCGCGGATCTCGGCCTCGTCGCGGACTCCGCCCAGCGAGACCCGGATGTAGCGCCGCCGGACCGCCTGCGCGATGGCGCGCCCCAGGCTGGTCTTGCCGACCCCGGGCGGCCCCACCAGGCAGAGGATCGGGCTCTGCGATTCGTCGGTCAGGGACCGGACCGCAAGGTACTCGACCACCCGCTTCTTGACCTTTTCCAGGCCGAAGTGGTGTCGGTCCAGGACCCCTCGCGCGGACTTGAGCCCGACCCGGCGCCGCCGGCGCGCAGGCTGCCAGGGAAGGTCCAGAAGGGTGTCGATGTAGTTGCGCACGACCGCCAGCTCGGGCGAGGCCGGTGAAATCCCCTCCAGCCTTTCAATTTCCTTGGTTGCCCGGGCGCGGACCGCTTCGGGCATTTGCGAACCGGCGATCGCTTCAAGCAGCTCCTCCCGTTCGTCGCCCACCGCGTTGGCTATGCCCAGTTCGCGCTGGATCGTGCGCAATTGCTCTTTCAGGTAGAAATTTCGTTGCGCGGACTCTATGCCCTCCTGGATCTGGCTCTGTATCGACGAGCGCACGTCAAGCGTGCGGATCCACCCGTTCAGGAGCGCGGTGACCGCGAACATTCGCTCGTAAACGTCGAGTTCCTCCAGCAGTTGCTGTTGCTGCTCGGGGTCCTCGACCAGCTTGGCGGCGGCCAGGTCGGCCAGGTATCCGGCATGGGTTACGCGCCGCGCCAGCGAGACGACTTCGGGCGCCACCTGGTTGCTCTTTTCGGCGTATTCGTGGATCTGGGTCGAAAGCGTGCGCCGCAGCGCCTCCAGTTCGGGGCCGTTGCGCATCGCCTCGTTCAGCGGCGTGATCATGGCCACAAGGCCTTCGCCTTCGCGCTCGGTAGCAATAACCTGGGCCCTTTCCTGGCCCTTGAACAGCGCCGAGTAGCCGCCGGAGGGAATCAGGTATTGGCGGACGAGCGTGCACACGGTCCCGACGGTGTACAGATCGGCGTCCCGGGCATTACCGGTCGACTGCAGCAGCAGAACGTTCTGGGTGCGCTCGCGCAGGCGTTCAAGCGCCCACAGCGATGCCGGATCGGTGACCTGCAGCGGCTGCGATATGCGCGGAAACGCCACCTGGCCGGCCAGGATCACCACCGGCAACTCGGTCGCTCCGGTAACGCCCTCGACATGAGAGTCCGGAGCGTCTTGGGGAATCGAATCAGGAGTCAGGGAGACTATCACTTTCTTACTGCCCAAATAGTGTACTTGTTGAGCGTGTATATGTCAACTTTTATGACTTAGCCAAAATTATCCGGGTCGCGCCCCAATAAAATTCCGGCGATGATCCGCCAACCCAGTCGAAACCGGCCGGCGCTGACGCGCCGCCGGGTGATCGCCGCCGGGCTTGGAGGGCTGTTGTCGGCCGCCTGCGGGCCGGTCGCCGATGCGCCTTCCGGACCCGCCCCGAGGCCGGCCGGCCCGACGATGGGCGACCCCGACATCCCGCCGCTGCTGGTCGCCGCCCCGGGCAGCTCCGACCTCGCCCGACCGGTGCTGGTCGAGTTCACCCGCCAGAACCCCAGCCTGCTGGCACGCTGGGAGAAGGTGGAAGGCGACTACGCCGCGGCCCTGGAGGCGCGTCTTGCGACCGCGTCGGCACCGGACGTGGTGCGGGTGCGGGAAGGCCAGCTGGGCCGCTGGCGCCACGCCGGTCTGCTGACGCGATTCAGGGACGATGAGCTGTTCGAACAGCTGTCCCTGCTTCTCTATCCCGGCGCGCGGGCGGGCGCCTTCGACGCCGACGGCGTCCTCTGGGGGATCCCGCACTATCACGACGCAATGTTTCTGGCCTACAACCAGGCGCACCTGGATCGGCTCGGCGGCAGGGCGCCGGAATCGCTCGAAGAACTGGCCGGATTCGCCCGGCAGCTGCAGTCCGAGCACTCACTGCGCAACCCGATCAGCATCAACCTGGCGCCGAAGGCCAACGCCAACCTGCCCTGGTGGGGATTGCTCAAGGCGGCTTCGGCATCGTTCGAGGAGTCGCGGGCAGGCATTTCCGGGGCCGCCGCGGTGCTGGCCGCGCTCCGCGCGATGGCGGTCGAGGACGGAACCCTGGACCCTGGAATCGAGCACCCGGACTACGACCGCCTGGCGGACGGAGACTGCGCGTTTGCGGTAGTGGGCGCCTACGCCGGTCCACGCTTGCAGTCGGGCGGGGCACCGATAGCGTTCGCCCCGCTGCCGGGAGTGTCCGGGCCGGGCCGGGGCAGCGTCTGCTGGACGCCGCTCTTTGCCCTCGCCAGCGGTCCGCAGCCCCACCCGGCGGGGGCGCGGTTGGCGGTACATCTGGGCTCGACCGATGCCTCCGGCCGGTTCTGGGGGCCGCGACACTTCGCCCTTTCCGGCAACCTGCCGCCCGCCTACCGCGGACTGCTGGAGGATCCGGATATCAAGGCTCACTTTCAGCGCTGGCTGGACCCGGCGGTACTGGATTGGGTCCTGGCCCAGGCCGCGCCGGTCGACTTCCTCTGGCAACCGTGGTTCCAACCCTGGGAACACCGTTGTCAGGAAGTGGTCATTGATGCCGTGCTGGGGCGGACCGAACCTGACGCGGCGGTCGCCCAAATGTGGTCCGAAGCGGCCACGTACGGCAGCCCGGCCGGCTGATTGGAGGCGCCCGGCCGGGGTCCGGCAATGCAGCTGCCGCCGCAGCCGCAAGCCCGGTCCGAACCGGGACGATGCGGCCGCCGGGCGGCCCTCACGGACATCGATCGCGGTTATAAAATAAGTTCAGATTGATTGGACGGGTGCCCTGCCGGGCACCGCTGAATCGGAACCAAATTGCTCCTGACCTGCTCCTATTTCGCGTTTACAAGGCCGGTGTACCCGGTCGGCCCGCGCATGTAGCACCCGACCGACGACACCGGCCAGCAGAGGTAACCCCTCTGCTTTTTTGTTTTTCGGCCAAACGCAAAAGATTTCGACCCCGACCCCCAGCAACATGAAGAGAGAACTGTAATGGTAATAGTGACCAAGGTAGGCTCATCCCCGAGCGTGGTGTCGCGGATCGAGGACCGCATCCGCGAGGAAGGCCTCGAGCCGCACCGCATCGAAGGATCCACCCTGACCGTGATCGGCGTGATCGGATCGCCGACCGAGGCCTTCCGGGAACAGATGGCCGTCTTTTCGGGCGTGGACCGGGTATTGCGGATCGGGCGTCCCTACACCCTGGCCGGGCGCGGCGACGGCCGCATCGACACCGAGTTCGAGGTCGGCTCGGCGCAGTTCGGCGGCCCCGGCGTAACCATGATCGCCGGGCCCTGCACGATCGAGTCGCGCGAGCAGCTTTTCTCCACCGCCAAGGCCGTGAAGGCGGCCGGCGCCTGCGTTCTGCGCGGCGGCGCGTTCAAGCCGCGGACGTCGCCGTACAGCTTCCAGGGGATGGCCACCGAGGGCCTCGAGCTGCTGCGCGAGGCTTCCGAGGAGTTTTCGATTCCGACCATTACCGAGGTAATGGAACCGGGATTGGTCGAACAGGTTTCGCAATTCACCGACATACTGCAGATCGGGGCCCGCAATTCACAGAACTTCCCGCTGCTGCGCGAAGCCGGCCAGAGCGGGCTGCCGGTGATGGTCAAGCGCGGGCCTTCGAGCACGATTGAAGAGTGGCTGCTCTCGGCCGAGTACGTCCTGGCGGCCGGCAATCCCAAGGTGCTGCTCTGCGAGCGGGGAATCCGCACCTTCGAAACCTCAACCCGCGCGACCCAGGATATTTCCGCCATCGCGATGGCCAAGCGCCTCTCGCATCTGCCGATTATCGTCGACCCCGCGCACGGCACCGGCAAGTGGTACCTGGTCGAGGCAATGACCCTGGCCGGCGTGGCGGCCGGCGCCGACGGAGCGATGCTCGAAGTCCATCCCGAGCCCGACCATGCCATCTGCGACGGCCCGCAGAGCCTTACGTTCGCCAACTTCGAACAGGCGATGAAGAAGCTCCGGCAGATGTCCGGTGCTCTGGGTCGGCCATTGCGCGAACCGGCCCTGGCCGCCGCCTGAGCAATGCAATTGCCTCAACCGGGGGCGGCTTCGGCGGTTGCTGCGGCCAAGGCCGTGCGAGGTCGCATCAGGGTACCGGGCGATAAGTCGATAACCCACCGGGCGTTGCTGCTGAACGCCCTCGCCCGGGGCCAAGCGCGAATTCGCGGCGCCGGGCTCGGCGGTGACTGCCGCTCCAGCATCGCCTGCCTGCAGGGCCTGGGCGTCAGCGTCCGCCGGGAAAATGGCCAGATCACCGTCGAGAGCCCCGGCGCGGGCGGATTCGAGGAGCCCGCCAGCCCGCTCGATTGCGGTAATTCGGGCACCACGATGCGGCTGCTGCTGGGCCTGCTGGCCGGTTGCGGCCGGTTCGCGGTCGTGGTCGGGGACGAGTCGCTTTCGGCCCGTCCGATGGGCCGCGTGGCCGGTCCGCTGCGCCGAATGGGGGCCCAAATATCCGGCCGCGGCGGCGGGGAGCTGGCACCTTTGGCAATCAACCCGGCGTCACTGTGCGGGACCAGAATCGACGTACCGGTCGCATCGGCGCAGGTCAAGAGCGCGCTGCTGATCGCAGGCCTTAGCGCCGAGGGCGTTACCCGCGTCAGCCAACCGGCGCGGTCGCGCGATCACACCGAAATAATGCTCGCGGCGATGGGCGCCCGGTTGGAGATCGACGGCGCCGATCTGGCGATCGAAGGCGGTCAGCAGCTAATGCAGGTCGACGTGGACGTCCCGGGGGATTTTTCCTCGGCCGCTTTCTGGCTGGTTCTGGGCGCGAGCCACCCCGACGCACGCCTGGAGCTGGCCAACGTCGGGCTCAACCCGACCCGCGCCGGAACGCTCTCGGTACTGGAGCGAATGGGGGCCGAGATCGCAATCGATCCCAGTCCCGCCGGGGCCGAACCGTCGGGGAACCTGGCGGTTGAGAGTTCGGCGCTCAGCGCGACCGATATCGGCGGGGCGGAAATCCCGATCGTCATCGACGAGCTCCCGGTGCTGGCGGTGGCCGCCACCCAGGCCCAGGGCACCACCAATATCCGCGACGCCGGGGAACTGCGCGTAAAGGAGACCGACCGCATCGCCGCCACGGTCGGGAACCTGCGGGCGATGGGCGCCCGCATCGAAGAGCTGCCCGACGGGATGGTCATCGAGGGGCCCACCCCGCTCAAGGGCGCCCGTCTGGATTCGCACGGCGATCACCGCGTGGCGATGGCGATGGCGGTGGCCGCGTGCATCGCCGACGGGGAAAGCCGGATCGCCGGTTCGGCCGCGGTGGACATCTCGTATCCCGGGTTCTTCGACGAGCTAGGCCGGGTCTGCGCAGCCTGACCGTGCGTTTTGCCGTTCTTGGCTATCCGATTGGTCATTCGCTTTCGCCGCCCATGCACCAGGCGGCGTTTGCCGGCGCCGGCCTGAGCGCCACCTACGAGGCGCTTGCGGTGCCGCCGCATGAGCTCGAATACCGGCTCGGCCAGCTGCGCGAGGGATTGTGGGACGGGTTCAACGTGACCATCCCGCACAAGGTTGCCGCGCTCCGGCTCGCCGACCGGCCGGACCCGCTGGCCGCGCGCATCGGGGCCGCAAATACGCTCTGGTGCCGGGACGGACGGATCCGGGCCGGCAACACCGACATCGCCGCCCTGCGGGAGATCATCGCTTCCTCACAAGTTGGCGCGGACTCGCCGGCGCTGCTGATCGGAGCCGGCGGGGCGGCCCGCGCGGCGCTTGTGGCCCTGGCCGATTTTGAGCACCTGACCCTGCTCAATCGGACCCCGGCCAAGGCCCGCGCGCTGGCCGGGGAACTGGCCCCGCACGCACGCGTCCTTCCGCCGGGCGATCGCGCCGCCGCCGATGCGGCGCGGTCAGCGGCACTGATCATCAATGCCTCCAGCGTCGGGATGGCCGGTGGTGCGGCGGCCGGCCGCTCACCCCTGCCGGAAGGCTGCCTCGGGCGCGGCCAGGTGGTGTTCGACATGGTCTACCGCCCGGCGGTTACGCCCCTGCTCGCCGATGCCGGCGAATGCGGGGCCGCCACCATCGACGGCCTGACGATGCTCGTCCTGCAGGGTGCGGCCAGCTTTTCTATCTGGACCGGACTCGATCCGGACAAGGCGGCGATGCGCCGCGCCTGCGAACGGGCGCTGTGAACAAAGCCCCGCATCCGCCCGCGCGCATTTGGCTGGTCGGCCTTTCGGGTTCCGGCAAGTCGACCGTGGCGCGCGAGCTGGCGGGATTGCTTGGCTGGCGGTTCCTTGATTCGGACCAGGAGATCAGGGCCTTGGCCGGGATGGACATTCCACAGATATTTCAGGTCCACGGCGAAGACCACTTTCGCTCGCTGGAGCGATCGGTTGCCGCCCGCGCCGCCGACGACCTGCGGGTCGTCGTTGCGACCGGCGGGGGGCAGATGGCCAACGGCGACCTGGCCGCAACGATGCTCGGCAGCGGCGCGGTCGTCTACCTCCGAGCGCGTCCGCGGACCTGCGCCGCCCGCCTGTCAACCCAGCTTGGGACCGAGGGCCGCCCCATGCTGGACGGGGAAGGCAGCCTGACCGAAAAGCTCGCCGGGCTGCTGCGCCGGCGCCGGCGGGTCTATGAGTCGGCGCACCACAGCCTGGACGTGGACGACACCGATCCGGAACGCCTGGCGCATGAAATAAAGGAGATGCTCGATGCTGACCCAGCCTGACGGGTACACGCCCGAGTACGTTGCCATCGGGCAGGGGATCCTGGACGATCTGGGGCGCGAGCTGGCCCTGCGCGGGGTGGAGCCCGCCGCCGCGTTCCTGATTGGGGACGAAGCGGTCGATGCGCACTATGGCGACCGCGTCGCAAGCGCGCTTTCAGAAGCCGGCTGGCGCGTCTCGCGCCGGACGGTCCCCGCCGGCGAGGAGAGCAAGTCCGTGGCCGCCGCCGAACGGCTCTGGCAATGGCTGCTCCAGTGTCGCGCCGAGCGCTCGGACCTGATCGTGGCCCTCGGCGGGGGCGTGGTGGGAGACCTGGCCGGGTTCGTGGCCGCCACCTGGGGGCGCGGAATCGCCTGGGCGCAGGTGGCCACCACCCTGCTCGCCCAGGTGGACTCCAGCATCGGCGGCAAGGTTGCGGTCGACCTGCCGGGCGGCAAGAACATGGTTGGCGCCTTCCACAACCCGGTGCTCTCGCTGCTTGACACCCAGACCCTGCAGACCCTGCCGCAGCGGGATCTTGCCTCCGGCTGGGTGGAGGCGATCAAGCACGGCTTCATCCGCGATGCCGCCTACCTGGCCGAACTCGAACGCGCGCCTTTTGACCTGCGCGATCCCGAGATGCTGGAACTGGCGGTGCGCAATTCGGTGCGCATCAAGTCCGAAGTCGTGATCAACGACCCATTCGACCGCGGGCTGCGGGCCGTGCTCAATTACGGCCACACGGTCGGGCACGCGATCGAGACCCTGGGCCAGTACCGGCGGCACCGCCACGGCGAAGCGGTCGCGGTCGGGATGGCGGCGGCCGGGTACATATCGACCAAGCTCACCGGTCTTGGCGCCGACGAGCTTGAGCGGCAGAACGCGCTGCTGACCGGCTGCGGCATCGATCTGACGGCGGCGGGGTTTGCGGCGGCCGACGTCCTGACCGCGATGCAGGCGGACAAGAAGTCGGCCGGCGGGCGCCCGCGCTGGGTCCTGCTGGAGGAGCTGGGGGTGGCCAGCGCCGGACACGCGGTCGACGACACGCTGGTGCGCGAGGCCCTGGCCGCCATCGGCATATGATGCCAAGCCCCATAGAATTTTTGCTGCCGGTGCCGGCAACCCCCGATCCCCTGCAACCGAACCGCTAAGGGCCTTCCAACTTGGAGCAATTCGGCTCCTTTCTGGCAATCGTCATCGCGCTGCTGGGCGCCTTTGCCGCGGCAGTGTGGGTGGCGGCCATCTTCTGGGCGTTCAACGACGTCCGCGGGCGCACGCTCGACATCTACGTTCGCCTTTTCGCCACTCTCCTGGTCGCGGTTCTGGGCCCGGCCGGAGTGGTCCTGTATCTGATCCTGCGCCCGCCCGAAACCCTCGACAGCGTCTACGTCCGGGCCCTGAACGAAGAAGCGATCCTGCGCGAACTGGAAGCCGGCCCAACCCGGCCCGGCCAACCGCCCGAAAGCGTGCCCGCAAGCGGTCCGGTGATCGTCCCCTTCCGGGGCCACGTGCCGCGCATCGACCCGGAAGCCTGGGTGGCGCCGGGCGCCGTCATCGTCGGCCAGGTAACCCTCGAGCGCGGCGTCACGGTCTGGTACAACGCGGTGATCCGGGCCGACCACGAACCGATTTCGGTAGGCGCCGGGTCCAACATCCAGGACGGTGCGGTGCTGCACATCGAACATGGCCAGCCGGTCGTGATCGGGCGCGACGTCACCGTGGGCCACGGCGCCATAGTGCACAGCGCCACCGTCGAGGACGGCGCCCTGATCGGGATGGGGTCGACCGTCCTGGATGGGTCCCGCATCGGAGAGCGGGCGGTGGTTGGCGCCAATGCGCTGGTGACTCAGAACACCATCTGTCCGCCCGAATCGCTGCTCATTGGAGTGCCGGCCAAAGTCGTCGGACAGGTCCGGCCCGAGCAGATCGATTACATGCGACGCAACGCCGCCGAGTACAGCCGGCTGGGCGCCGAGCACCTGGCCGCCGCCGATGAGGGTCCGGCCCGGAACCAACCGCGTTGAAAGTCCGGGTGCTCTACTTTGCCCAACTGGCTGACATCGTCGGGCTGCGCGAGGAAACCTACGTCCTTGAACCGGGCGCCACGACGGGGCTGCTGTTCCGCCGCATCGGCATCGACCATCCCGGTGTCGGAGAGTTGAAAGGGTCGCTGCGGTTGGCCCTCAACTGCCAGTTCGTCAACGATTCCGAGCCACTCAGCGACGGAGACGAATTCGCCTTGATCCCGCCGGTCAGCGGTGGCTGAGCGGGTGCGCGTGGAGCTCCACGCGCACACCTGGTGGTCGGGAGACTGTGGGGTCAGTCCTCCTGACTTATGTCAAGCGGCGCGCGACGCCGGAATCGATGTCCTGGCAGTCACCGACCACAACCAGATCGGTGGTGCCTTCGAGGCCCGCGACTGCGGGATCGTCGAGGTGATCGTGGGCGAGGAAATCCGCACCAGCCGCGGCGAGGTGCTGGCCTATTTCCTCACCGAGTGGATCCCGCCGCGGCTGCCCCCGCTGGAGACGATCGCGCGCATCCGCGACCAGGGCGGAATAGTGTCGATTCCACACCCGCTCGACCAGGCCCGCAACAGCACGCTCGACGCCGACCAGCTGGAATCGGTGGCCCCGCACCTTGATATGGTCGAGATTTTCAATGCGCGCGTGGTCAATCCGGACCGCAATCGCCTGGCGGCGGAACTGTGCCGGCGTCACGGCAAGATCGCCGCGGTGGGATCGGATGCCCACACGCGCGGAGAGGTGGGCGGCAGCTGGCAGGAGATCCCTCCGTTCGACGGACCAGAGCAGTTCCTGGCCGCGATGGAGGTTGCGTACCTGAACACCCGGCGGGCATCCCCGCTGGTGCGGGTCGCCTCGAACTGGCAGAAGATTCGGAAACGCTTTTTCGGACCCGATGTGGCCGAACTCAGGAGTGGCGACCGATAGGCGAGGGCCGGGCCAATGGCCGAACAGGAGCCTGCCCATCGATTTCGACCGGCACGCGTTGCCGGGGTTGTGCGGCGCCAGGTCGGCCAGCGGCTCGCCGGTTATTGCGCCACCGGTGCTGACTTCGACTTTGGGAATGGCCCCAGAGCGCCGGTCGCGCCGATCCGCGGCCGGGACCGGGCGCGCAGGGCCCCTGGGTCGATGCCGGGCAAAGGATGCCTCCCGGCATCAACCGTGCAAACTGTGCGTTTCATCGCTTCGCCGGCTGGACCGTACGGTCTCATTCGAGGTTTTTGGAGTCGTTTAGTGCACGCGGTTGGGTACGGAATCATGAAGCCTGCTGTGTTGCAAAAATCGTGAGGCCGCGCAAGGCACAACCCCGCCAATCCCACTCAAAGCACGGGGTCGGAGGAATTTGGCTGCCGGCAGCACCGTCCCGATCCGTCGATGTGGTGGCTGTTACCGCGCGCCGCGGCTGACCCCTCGGCGGACTTCCCCCGGATGCGACGGTATCGGCTGAAGGCGGTTCAGCCAGTGACGCGCCGTACGTGCAGGATCCGCTGCAGGGCCGTGAAATTGGTCACCGCGGCCAGGACCCAGACTGCCGCCAGCAGGATCCAGGCGGCAAACACGGCCCCCGCCATCAGCGCCAGACCCAGTATGAGCAATCGTTCGGGCCGCTGCAGGAAGCCGACTTTGCATTCGAGACCCAGGCCTTCGGCGCGGGCGCGGCAGTAGCTGACCATCAGCGATCCGCTGATCGCCAGCAGCGCTCCGAACACGCCCCAGTGCTCGGATGACTGCGCGTAGTGCCAGGAGAGCCCGGCGAAGAAAAAGATCTCCACGTAACGGTCGAGCACCGAGTCCAGGAACGCTCCGAACCGGCTGGCGCTTCCCTGCAGCCGGGCCAGCGCACCGTCGAGTGAATCCAGGGCTGTAGCCGGGAGCAGGACAATGCCGGCCCAGAGGTGGTAATCAAGTGCGATCAGCAGAGCCGGGACCAGGTTCAGGCCCGATCCGACGACCGTGATCGCGTTCGGCGTCAACGGGGTGCGGTCCACGATCCGGGCCAGGCCCGTCATCAAATTGCGAAACCGCTCCTGCAGCCGCGACCAGGTCAATTCCCGATCGCCCTGCTGGCGGCCGGTCCGGGGTTTTCGGATTGGATGCGCGAGCGGGCGCGCAGCAGTTCGACGTAGTAGTCATACACCCTGGTGGCGACCACTTCCCAGGAGAAGTCGTTGACCCGCTGGCGGCCGGCGCGCCGGAAGCGGTCGGCGGTCTCGGGGTGTTGCAGCAGGCGCAGAATCCCTCGGGCCAGGGCGCGTTTGTCGTCGGGGGCGCAGTAGAGCACCGCGCTCCCGTCGGGTGAGACGGTGCGGTAGCCGGGGATGTCCGACGCGACCACCGGGGTTCCGGCGGCCATGCCTTCCATGAGCACTATTCCCTGGCTCTCGCGGGCCGAGCCCTGGGCCGGCGCCACCAATATGTCGGCCGACTGCAGATAGGCGCGTTTTTCATCCTCGGAGACGCGGCCGGTGAAGACGGCATCCTCAATCCCGGCCCTTTGCAAGCGGCGCCGCGCCCGCTGCAGCTGTCCCTGGTCGTAGGCGCCGACCACCACCAGGCGCGCATCGGGGCGCAGGCGGCGCACCGTGGCCATCGCGTCCAGCAGCAGGGGCAGGCCCTTGCGTTTTTCCATCCGGCCAAGGAACATGACCGCCGGGCGCGGTCCGGCCAGCTCGGCGATCGGATCGGCCGGGGTTCCGAACCACTCCGGGTCGATTCCGTTGGGAATGATGCGGTACTCGCCCGGGAATGCCCGCCAGACGAAGTCCCGGGCCGCGACCGAGACGGCGATCTTGCCGTCCAGGCGTTTGTGGAATCCCTCCAGCAGCGGTTTGTATGCGCGGTAGACGGTCGAGGTCTTGCGGGTGGCGTGGAAGGTCCCGATGTTTACGGCGCTGGAGAGCCGCAGCACCTGGAGCGGGAGCACCGGGGCCATCGGTTCGTGGATGTGCACGACGTCGAATCCGCCGTCCTCGGCCAGTTCGCGCTCGATCGCCGGCCGCATGCGCGGCGAAAGCGCCAGTCGCGCAATCGATCCGTTGCTGCGGACCGGCACGATCGTTCGCGAGATCCCCACCACGCCGGGCGTGTCCAGGTTGCCGACCGGAGTCGAACTTGGGGCCATGATCTTGACGTAGTGGCCGCGCCGCCGGAAGATCCGCGCCAGGTTCGAGATGTGCGCGCCGACTCCGCCGGGAACCGCGAAGTCATAGGGTGAGACGAGACATATTCGCAGGCGCTCGGGGTCGGCCGGCCGACGCGGCGGATCGATCACGGCCGGATGACCTGCGTCAACACCCGGCCGCCGGCCAGAAGGTGCGGAACTGGTACCACTGGTCCGGTGCGGCCCGGATCTGGCGCTCGAGACTGGCGACGGTGGCCTGCAGCAGCCGGCTGATCTCGGCATCGCGCGGCGCCGACCGGTCGGGGATTATCGATTCGGCGATTCGAAGAACCGCCTTGCCCGAACCGCTCCGGTAGACGATCAGCGGGATTATCTCGGCGTTGGTGCGCAGGGCCAGCTTGGCGACCCCGGCCGGCAGGCGCGTGATCCGCCCGAACCAGGTGACCGGGACCCCGCCGCGTTTCAGGGGGCGGTCGACCAGGATCGCCACCCGGCCGCCCTTGCGCAGCACCGAGAACATCTGCCGGATATCGCGTCGCATGTCCAATGATTCCATGCCCAGGTGAACCCGCAGGCGCCTGAACACCTCGGTCATGCCGGGGTTTGCAAACGACTCCTGGACCACGTGGATATCGCATTTCGACGCCCCCCAGGAAGCGGCGGCGTCCCAGGTACCGAAATGGCAGCAGGCAACGATCAGGGGGCCGCTGCTGCAGATGTACTCGGCGCGCGCGCGCGAGAGCGGCGAATAAAAATGAACCTGGCGGCGAAGTTCGACCGGCGGGGCCAGGTAGGCCTCGGCCATGGTGAGGGCCTGCAAAAGGTAGTTCTCGATCGATCGCCGGGCCAGCCGCCGGACCGTAGCGTCGTCCTCGGCGGCCCCGAGAATGACCGCCATGTTGGCGCTGGTCGACATCCGAATCTGGGCCGACAGCCGAAACAGGGAATGGGCCACAAGGCTGGCCACCGGACGCTTGATTGCCCAGGGAACCAGGTTCAGCAGGCGGCAACCGGCCTCAAAGACAACCAGCCAGGCCCAGCCGCGCGGCATCAGTTGGCCACTTCGACCGCACGAGTTTCTCTGATGACGGTCACCCGCACCTGACCGGGATTGGTCATTTCGGCCTCGACCTCGGCGGCAATCTCACGCGCGATCCGCAGCGCGCCCAGCTCGTCGACATCGCCCGGGTCGACCGCGATCCGCAGTTCGCGTCCGGCCTGCAGGGCGAAGGAATTGACCACCCCCTCATGCGAGTTGGCGATCTGCTCCAACGCTTCCAGGCGCTTGATGAACAGTTCGCTGGTTTCGCGCCGGGCCCCCGGCCGCGAGGAGGAAATAGCATCCGCGGCCGCCACCACGAAGGCTTCCGCCGACGCGGGGTAGACGTCGAAGTGGTGGGCTTCGATGGAATGGGCCACGGGCTCGTCGACTCCGTAGCGGCGGCAGCGCTGGGCGCCGATCTGGGCGTGCTTGCCGTCGACCTCGTGCGACAGCGCCTTGCCGACGTCGTGCAGCAGGCCACCGGCCCGGGCCACCTTGCTGTCGGCGCCCATTTCACCGGCCAGAACACCGGCCAGGTGGGCCACCTCGACCGAGTGCGACAGCACGTTCTGGCCGTAGCTCTGGCGGTAGTTGAGCTGGCCGAGCAGGAGCACCAGTTCCTGGTGCAGCTTGGGCACCTTGGCTTCAAAGCACGCCCGTTCGCCGGCCTCGCGGATCGACTTGCGGACCGCGACGCGGGCGCGGTTGAAATGCTGCTCGATGCTGACCGGGTGCACGCGGCCGTCCTCGATCAGGCTTGAGAGCGTGCGGCGCGCGATTTCGCGCCGAATCGGATCGTGCGAGGAGAGGGTCACGGTCTCGGGCGTGTCGTCGATAAGGAGGTCCACCCCGGTGATGGCCTCGAACGCCCGGATGTTGCGCCCTTCGCGGCCGATGATCTGCCCCTTCGATTCGTCGCCGGGGAGCTTTACGGCCGAAGTGGTCGAACTCTGGGTCACCGCCGAAGCCACCCGTTGCAAGCTGTTGGAAACCAGCCAGCGGGCGCGCAGATCGGCTTCCTGGCGGGCGTGCTCCTCGGCTCCGCGCACGATCTGGTCGGCCAGGTCCCGGGATTCCTCGGTCACCTTCTCCATCAGCTGGGTGCGGGCCTGGGCATGGGTCAGCTGGGCCACCTCCTCCAGCCGGGAAGCGTGTTCGGCCTGGCGCTCGCTCAACTCCTTCTGCTGCTGGGTCAGGTCCGACTCGCGGCGGTGCAATTCCTGTTCACGCTTCTCGAGGTTCTCAGAGCGCCGGTCAAGCCGTTGCTCGCGCCGCTTGGCCTCGCGGTTGCGCTGGCGGATTTCGTGGCGCTGGTCGTTGGCCTGTTTTTCGACGTTCTTGCGCAGCGCATTGGCCTGTTTGGTCGCCTCGGCGATCAGCTCCCGCTGCTTTTGTTCAACCTTGGCAAGTTCGGATTCCAGGTTCAGTGCGAATACGTCCGCCTGGCGGCGCGCGATGAGCATCTGCAGCAGATATCCGCCGGCCAGTGCGATCAATGCCACAGCCGCGATCAGGAAGACGATCGCGACCCAGTTGTCCAGCAAAGACATGGGGTGTTCCTCGATGTCGGTCGCGATGACGCTCGGCCGCAGGCGCCGGAGAATTCAGGCGCAGCCCGGTGGTCCGGGCCGAGGGATTCAGTTGTTGAATCGGCGGTGAGATTGTCATCGTGGAGGCCCTGCAGGCCCCGTTTGTTATCTGCCGCGATTATCCACTTTTGGCCGGGGGAACCCAACCGGGGTGGATGTCCGGCGGGCCAGGAACCCGGCATAGAAGGCGGCGCTGGCCTCGGCCACCCTTGCGTGGGTGAAGTTGTCCAGCACCCTCTGCCGGCCGGCCCTGCCGAGCCGGCCGCGCAGACCGGCCGCGCGCAGCCGCTCCAGGGCCCGGGCCAGGGCCGCGGCGTCGGCCTGGGGGACGATCAGCCCGGCGTCGCCTACGACCAGCGGTATCGCGCCCGAATCCGACCCCACCACCACCCGCTCGCAGGCCATGGCCTCGACCAGCACGCGCCCGAACTGCTCCATCCAGTTGGCCCGATCAAGCGAGGGCAGCACCAGCACCTGGATTGAATTCAGGAATCCGGGCATCTGACCCGAACCGAGGTGGCCCAGGACCTCGATCCGGCCGGCCAGCGGACCGCCGGCGCCGGCCCGGCGCAGCTCGGCGGCCAGCGGGCCGGTGCCGGCAAAGCGCAACCGCGGCGCCGGATCGAGCGTGGCCGCGGCCCGGAGCAGCGTCCTCAGCCCCTTTTCCGGCACCAGGCGTCCGGCATAGCCGACGACCAGGTCGCGGCCCCCGGTCGCGCTGCCGGGCGCGGGCGAGAAATTCTCCGGGTCGATTCCGAACTGCGGGATGGTCGCCAGCGGACCGGAGTACCCCTTGGCGCGCAGCACGCGGGCCGCCTGCTCGGTCCCGGCGATGGCGCCGCAGGTCCGGTAGCAATAGCGCTCGATCAGCGAAAACGGCGGCGGGTAGCGGCGGACCAGGTTCTGCCAGGCGAAAAACAGGCTGGGGATTCGGCGGCGGCGGGCCGCGAAGGCGGCCAGCCCGGCGGCCAGGTTGTAGGGCTCTTCATCGATGTGCAGCAGATCCGGGCGTATCCGGTCCAGCAGGCGGCCCAGCCCCGGGTAATGGTGAAGGTGGAAGCGGCCGTTGAAGCGACAGTCCAGGAACTCCATCCGGAAGCCGTCCGGCTCGCCCGGCTCGTACGCCTGCCGCTCGTGTCCATTTCCCCAGTGGCGGGGTCCGGCGGCGGCGACTTCGAGCCCCGGCAGGGCGGACAGGGCGGTCAGTTTTTTGCGGTATTCGCGGGCCAGGAAGGCCTTGGAAAGGAGCAGGACCCTCATGCCAGCTCCCGGTATACGGCAAGGGTTTGCTGGGCGGTGCGCAGCCAGCTGAGCTCGGCGGCGCGCGCGGCGCCGGCGGCGATGAGTTCGGCGCGCGCGGACGGGTCCGAGCCAAGCACCCGGATCGCGTCGGCCCACTGCGCGGGGTCGTCCGGCGGCAGCAGCAGGGCCGCGCCGGCGGTCACCTCGGGGGTGGCGCTGCGGTCGGCGGCAATAACCGGCACGCCGTGCGCCATCGCCTCCAGCGGTTCAAGACCGAATCCTTCGTAGCGCGATGGCGCGAGCAGCATCTGCGCTCCGGCGTAGAGGGCATGCTTGCGGTCCTCGCTGACCGGGCCGGTGAATACCACCCGGTCGTCCACCCCCAACGCCCTGGCCAGCGCGGCGTGGTCGGGCAGCAGATCGGTTCCGGTGTTGGGCACCGATCCGGCGACGACGAGCTGCGGGCGGTCCGCAGCTTCGAGCTTTGCCAGGGCCATGATCGTGACCGCGATGTTCTTGCGGACGTCGCCCGAGCCCAGGTAGATGCAGTACGGGCGCCGGATCCCCAGGTCGGCCAGGTGCAGATCGGTTTCGGCCCGGCTGATCTTCGGGGCGGGGTGAACGCCCAGGTGGATGACCCGCAGGCGCTCCGGCCGAACCTGCAGGAAATGCACGATGTCGTCGGCCGCGGCCTGCGAATCGGCGATTACCAGTCGCGCCCGTTGCACGGCCCGGCCCATGAGCTGCAGATACGCCCGCCAGCGCGGGTCGGCCGAATACTCGGGGATCGCAAACCCGATCAGGTCGTGGACCGTGACCACGTCGATGCGGCCCAGCAGGGGCCCGCAGAAGTAGGGAACGTGGCAGACGTCGGGGTTGCGCTCCAGGACCGTCAGCGGCCAGCCGACCTGCTCCCACCAGAGCTTGTCCAGGCGCGCCCCCAGGCGCTGCGGCGGACGGGCCGTCTCCACCCTGCAGTCCGGGGCGGCGCGGCGCAGGGCGGCGTGGAGGTTTTCAAGGTACTGGCCCGATCCGGTGGTGCGCTGGCCCGCAAACTGCCCGTTCAGAAGGATGTGCATGGCTCGGGCAAGCCGCACGCCGGTGGCCGGCGCGCTAGCCCTTGTTCACGCCGATTCGGCGGCCCACCCCGTAAAGCGTGCTGTCGTCGTATTTCTCCTGGTGCTTCAGCTGCAGGAGGACCGAAAGCACGGCCGCCCCGATAAACAGCTCCCACGATCGGTCGACGATGCCGAACACGAAGGGAAACAACCGATAGGTGACCGAGGTGGCGAAGAACGTGCGGCGCCGGGTGAGCAGCGCCACCCCCCAGATCGCCAGGGTAATGGCCGGGATGACCGGGAAAGCGCGGCCCAGGTAGAAGTCGAGGAAAAATGCGCTCCAGCCCACTACCGTCGTTCCCCGGCTGCCGCCGCGGAACCGGGTGAACAGCGGCCACAACGCCCCGCTGGCGGCCCCGCCGATTCCGACCATCAGGGCGGCCCGGTCGCCGGGCATGAACGCGTCGGATACGTGAACCGCCAGAAGTCCCACGGCGCAGTTGCTGGCAAAGGTCATGACCGCGGGCCGGTAGCCGCCGTTGAAGAACGAGCTGTATATGGAGGCGTTGCCGGTGCCTACCCGCCTGAGGTCGGCGTGCGCGAACACGCGCGTCCAAAGGTAGGCGAATGGGATGGATCCGAGAAGGTAGGTGGCCAGCGCGAGTACCGCGTACTGGGAAAGCTCTTCGGCCACGTTTGTCGGCCACCCCCAAATTGCAAGGATCCTGCAACCACCCGTGCACGCACGGCCAGGGCGGCGGCGATCGGCCCAAGACCGCCCGGCAGGCGATTTGTACAGGTCGCCCGATTGTACGGCCCACGATTTGCCGAATAAGTCCGCCAAGACCGGCGAATTGGAACGCAAAATTCCAGCGTCCACGTCTACCCTGCGGAATACCCCGATGCCACTGGATCCAAGCCTGTTCAGGCCCGACGCGGTCACCGCGGAGATGACCGCGTTCAACGCCCGGCTGGCGGCCGAATACGCCGCCGCTCCGCCGATCACCGACTTTGACCCGGCCGCGGTGCGCAGCGCCCAGCGCGAGGGCGCTCCGGGCCGGCCGGCGCCGGTCCGGCTGGAGAACGCCCGCGAGCTTTCCTGCGCCGGACCGGCCGGCCCGATCCCGCTGCGGGCCTTCGTGCCCCGCGAGTGCGCCGGCGCCTACCTGCACATTCACGGCGGAGGCTGGGTGCTGGGCGGCTACGACATGCAGGACGAGGCGCTCTGGCGGATGGCCCAGGAGACCAACCTGGCCGTAATCAGCGTCGAGTACCGGCTCGCGCCCGAGCACCCCTATCCGGCCGGGCCGGACGACTGCGAGGCGGCCGCCGGCTGGCTGATCGAGAATTCAGACTCGTTGTATGGGACCGACCGGCTGCTGATCGGCGGCGAGTCGGCCGGCGCGCACCTTGCGGCGGTCACGCTGCTGCGAATGCGCGACCGTCACGGGTTCACGGCCTGGTCGGGAGCCGACTTCGTATACGGGGCCTTCGATTTCTCCGGCGCCTGCCCGGCGGTGACCCAGATCGGGGCCGACAGCCTGGTCATAAACGCCGTCAACATACCCTGGTTCGTCGGTCATTTCCTCAAGGGCTGCGACATTGATCTTGCCGATCCGGACCTGTCCCCGCTGCACGCTCCCCTGCACGGGCTGCCGCCGGCGCTGTTCAGCGTAGGCACGGCCGACCCGTTGCTGGACGACTCGCTGTTCATGCACGCGCGCTGGATCGGGGCCGGCAATCCGGCCGAGATTCAGATCTATCCCGGAGCCGCCCACGCGTTCGACTCGCGCGGGTCACCGCTGGCCGATGAGTTCGCCAAAAAGCGACATCGATTCCTGCGCGAGCGCGCCCGACCGTCCGATTGAACCGTTCGGTGTCGCGCTTGGGAAATTTCGCCGATATGGCGGGTCTTTACCCGATCGCGATGAACGACCGTGGCCGCTCAGCGCGGCCTCAAAAGCTGGTCGGCAGCGACTTGCAATTCCCTATCGAACGTGAATAGCTCTTCCGCCTCGCGGCGCTGGCAGCTGGCCAGCATACAAAGGTCCCGGGCTTGCAACGCAGGGAACTCGTCATGCAACTTCCGGGCCCAGAGTACGTCGGGCTCTTCCAACGGCCAAACCCGGACCCGCGATCTGCGTAAAAGGGCCAGAGCCCTGTCCAGGACTTGGGTTCTTCGGGATCGCAAATAGACATGAACCAATTCCTGCAGGACTTCCGCGGATGTGCAAACGTCCCGTTCCCGAACCGACCAGACTGGACAGAAACCTCTGGGCGTGCAGCCGGTTCGGGTGCGGCCCGCCCACTGCGTAAATGAATACGTTCGTGTCCAAGAAAATCACGTTTTAGGCAGCCGCTCGATAAGGTCGTCTGACATTGCCGCTTTCTGCAATTCCCAGTCCGGCTCCGGAGCCAGGCCGCTGAGCGCGTCGCATTTCCGGAAGAAGTCCTCAACTTCCTCCCGCGATTTGAATACGTCGGATGCGCTCCAGAGTTCGCATCTGCGTTCCGCAGCAAGTCGCAGCCAGGCGCTTAACGTCAATCCCTCGCGCCGGGCCTGATCCGCGTAACGCTCACGGTCGTCGTCAGGAATGACTAGATGAATTCGTGCCAATTGCCATCACGATCTTCGAATAGAAGATGTGCATCAATCATACACACGCTCCGCAACGAATCCGATTCTTCCGCCGGTGGCACTGCAGCCCCATGGTGGCCGCATCTTCCGGCGCCGGGTCTCCCACCGGCAGCCGGACCCGGGCGCGGAGTTGATCCGACACCGTTTGACGGTCCGCATCAGCCGAGAGTTACCCGGTAGCTGGCAATCGTTTCCCGGGCCGCCCGTTCCCAGTCGAATTGGGTCGACCGTTCGCGGCCGGCGCAAATCAGGTCCTGTAGTTCAGGCCCGGGCTGCAAAGCCCGCGCCAGCGCGCTGGCGATCGAGTCCACGTCGTATGGATCGGCCAGCAGGGCCGCCCCGCCGGCAACCTCCGGCATACAGGAAGCGTCGGACGTGACCACGGGGAGGGAATGGGCCATGGCCTCGATGATGGGCAGGAGAAAGCCCTCGGCCTCCGAAACCGCCGCCAGGACCCGCGCCCGCGCGTAAAGAGCCCGCAGCAGGTCGTCATCGACCGCTCCCAGGCGCACCAGGAATTCCCGTCCGATCCGATCGATGTCGGTCAGGTCCCGCTCGGAAATCCAACCGGTCGCGCCCGCGTGCACCAGGCCCACGTCATGCCCGCGCGAGCGCAGCTCGGCCACCGCTTGAACGGTCCGCAGCACGTTCTTGCGCGGCTGCAGGGTCCCGACGCTGAGCACGAAGCGGTCCGGCAGGCAGAGTTGCTCGAGGCGTTCCACAGCTTGGGGGGTCGGCGGCCTCGCCAGTACCGGGTCCAGTCCGTTGTAGATGACATCGATGCGGTCGGGATCGTAGCCGAGCAGTTCGCCGACCGCGGCGGCGGTGTGCCCGGACACGCAGTGGATGCGGTCGGCGGCGCGGATGCTGCGCCGCACCGCCCGGTCCAGGCGTTCGCGCAGGCGCGGTTCGGCGGTGTGGGGATGGCTCAGGTAGGTCAGGTCGTGAATCGTCAACACCCGGCGGCGGGCAAAAGAGAACGGCAGCACGAAGTCCGGCGAATGCAGAAGATCCAGCCTCCCGGTGAACAGCTCGACCGGGATCGGGGCGCGCAAGCGCTGCCAGATGACAAACCCGAGCCGCGGGGACACCGGAATCAGCGACGGTATCACCCCGTAGTCGGCGAGCGTCTCCTCGAACCGCCGGGCGATGCGCTGCCCGAGATAGAACACGACCCATTCGATGTCCGGATCGCGGCGCCGCAGCATCTCCGTCAGCAGCGACCTGGCCGCCCTCCCGATACCGGCGCCCTGCCAGGCGGCGGCGGTGGCGTCGAAGCCGACCCGGATCAATCGCGGTCCCGCGGACCCGCCGGGCACAGCCCGATCCCGATGACCATCCCCAGAACGATGCCCAGCCCTCCCACCAGCATGTAGTCGACCAGGCCGTGCAGCAGGAAGGCCGCGAGCAGGCAGGCGACGCCGACATCGATCCAATAAGGGTCCGGGCGCCGAGCTTTGCGCACCGCCGGCGCCAGGCTGGCGAGCAGGGCGGCCGCAAACAAAGCCAGTCCCAGCAATCCGGTTTCGCTGGCCATAACCAGGGCCAGGTTGTGGGCATGGCCCAGTGATTCGAACCACGGCGAGACCATGTAGCCGGGGTAGGCCTCGTCGAAATTGCCAAGGCCCACCCCGCCGACCGGGTTGGCCTGGGTCATCCTTGCCGCCGCCAGCCAGAATCCCACCCGCTGGTCGATGGAAAAACTCTGCGCGTTCGGGTCCGCGACGACATCGCGGGGGCGAATCGATCCCTGCAGCAGGCCGGCCGGTTCGGCCGGCACCGGCACCGTCGCCAGAAGCACCAACAACCCGGCCGAGGCAACCAACGCCAGAGCGGCGGCCGAGACCGGATGGAAAACCCGGCGGCGCAGTTGCGGGTACGTCAGCAGCAGGGCGATCGCACTGATGCCGACGATCGAAAGCCAGGACCCGCGCGAGAACGAGAAAAGCGCCCCGGCCAGGGCGCAGGCCGCGGCCGCGACCGCGATCCGGCGGGTCCTGCCGCCGGCCGCGAGCGCGGCCGGCAACGCGAAGGCAAAACCCATGGCCATGAACGATCCGAAGGGATTGGGTTGACCGAAGGTTCCCAGCAGGCGCGGGACCGCCGCCTGCACCACCCCGGCGCCGCCTGCCACCAGGGCCAGCGCTAGCGCGACCTCCAGGGCGAACACCCCGGCCGCCCCCAGCAGCAGGGTATTCAGGTCCCTCCGGTCACGCGCCAAATCGCAGGCCAGCAGCATGGCCACGATCAGTTCCGCCCACTTGGCAGATTCCTTGACCACCGGACCCACCTGCGGCGCCCACAGCACCGAGGCGGCGCCGTAAAGGGCCAGGCCGATCCACAGGGCAACCTGGACGGGGAAATAGAAGCTCCCGCGGCGGCGGAACAGGAGCGTCCAGGCCACCGCCAGCGGTAGCGCGAACTCGGTGAGGGTGATATCGGCCACTTCGGTGCGCACCGCCAGCAGGGTCCGCAGCGGCACGGCCGCCAGCAGCAGGACCAGGCCCCAGGCCGGCGACGGCCTGAAGCGCAGGCGGCCGGTCGCCCCGGCCCACGGCCGGCCACCCTCGGCGGGCGCCAGCGGCCGTCTCTCGATCAATTCGATCACCCCGCTATAAGCTCCGCCTAGATTCTTGACTCGGCCGAGCCTTCGCCCGGCCGGGCGGCCCCGGTCGGACAAAATTCGGCGGCGGCAAATGGCAGGCAGCAGGCTCGCAAAGGCGATGGAACCACGACCCGTTTACCTGGGATTGGGCAGCAACCAGGGCGATCGCTACGGGCAGCTCCTGGCCGCCCTGGGGCTGCTGGAGGCGCAGTTGGGCGATCTGGACCATTCTTCGGTTTACCAATCCCCTCCCTGGGGCGTACTCGACCAGCCCAGCTTCCTGAACTGCTGCTGTCGCGGCCGCTGGTCGGGATCGGCGAGCGAGTTGCTTGAGCGGGTGAAGGCGATCGAAGCGCAGCTGGGCCGCCGGCCCACGCGCCGCTGGGGCGAACGACTCATCGACATCGACATACTCATCCTCGGCGACGCGGTCGTCGACACGCCCGATCTGCAGATCCCGCACCCGCAGATGCCCAGGCGGCGATTCGTCTGCCAACCGCTCGCCGACCTGTGCCCGCAGCTGGTCGTACCCGGGCTTGCAAAAACGGTCGCCGAACTTGCCGAGGGCCTGGCCGCCACCGAACCGCTGGATCTGTTCAGGGCGGGCCCGCAGGTCGGGCTGGATCGCCGCCGCGACGGGGCGACCGGGTGAACTACGCCGCCGCGCTGGAGCGGCTCTACGCGCGTTCGGACCCCGAGCGCGGTCCCGGATTCTGGTCGGGCGGCGGCGATCCGAACATGGGTCCGGAGCGGGCCCGCGCGATGCTCGCAGTCGCCGGCGACCCGCAGGATGCGATGAACTGCTTTCACATCGCCGGCAGCACCGGCAAGGGTTCCACGGCCATGTACCTTGCCGCCGCGCTTTCCGGGCCCGGAGCGGGCGCCGGCCTCTATACGCAGCCGCACCTGCACTCCTACCGCGAGCGGCTGCAGATCGGCGCCGTCCCGATATCCGAGGCCGAATTTGCGGACGAATTCGAACGGGTCCTCGAATACGAGGACGCCAGCCGGCGGCACGGCCCGGACCTGGGACCGGCAACGACCTACGAACTCACCACGGTGATGGCGTTCGACTGGTTCAGGCGGCGCGGCGCCAGGTTCGCGGTCATAGAAACCGGCCTGGGCGGGCGCCTGGATGCGACCAACGTGCTGTCGGCCCCCGCCGGCGTGCTGCTTACCCCGATCGAATCAGAACACGCAGCGATCCTGGGCCCCGGACTGGCCCGGATCGCCGCGGAAAAGGTCGCGATCGTAAAACCCGGGTCGGCGGTGGTAAGCGCCCCGCAGTCGAGCGCCGTGACCGGCGTGATTTGCCGGCACTGCCGCGGTCAGGGCGCGCGCCTGCAATTCCTCGAACCGGCCGATGTTGCCGCCGCGCGGCGGCTGATCAGGGCCCCGCAGCTGGCCGCCAGTGCGGCCCTGGCGGCAAAGATCCTTGCAGGGCCCATGGCCGACCGCCCCGCCAGGGCCCTGGAGCGGATCGCCCGGGCCCGGCTGCCGGCCCGCTGCGAGGTGATCGCCGGGTGCCCGCCCCTGGTCGTCGATGGCGGACACACCGCCAGGGCCATGGAGCTCCTGGCCGAATTCGTCGGCGACCGCTTCGGCGGACGGAACATACAGCTCGTATTCGGGTGCTCGGCCGACAAGCCGGCCGCGGACCTGCTCGAGCCCTGGCGGGGGCGCGTGGCCGGACTGCACCTCTGCGCCGCAAGGCACCCCCGGGCGACCCGGCCGTCGGCGCTGGCGGCGGTCCCCGGGTTCGCGCGCAGGGCGACCCATCCCGACGTGCCGCGCGCGCTCGCCGGGGCCGGCCTGGCGGCCGGCAACCACGGGGTGGTTGTTGCCACCGGCAGCATGCACGTGGCGGCTGCCGCCCGGTCGGAACGGCATGGAATAGCCGAGCGCCCGGAGCCGATCCCGGCGGCGACGGCTTCGTGAAATCCCCCGGCCCGGACCCTGCCCGCCGCGCGCGCGGGGCGGGCCGGTTCCGGCCGGTGACCCCGCTGCCGGCGCGGGGGCGCCTGCGGCGTATTTGCAAGAGCGCGCTGCGTTCGGTCCTGCTGCCGGTCGCCGGAGCGGCGGCGGCGCTCGAGCGCCGCGCGCGGCAAATCCCGGGCGCCCCCGCCGAGGGGTGCTGGCCCTACCCGGAGAACCCGCGCAGGGCGCTGATCGTTCGCCTCGACCTGCTCGGCGACTGCCTGCTGACCCTGCCGGCGGCGGCGGCCCTGAAGCAGGCCCACCCCGGTCTGCACGTGACCTTCCTGGCATCGCGCGGGGCCGGCGAGCTGTTGCGGCTTGCGCCGGCGGTGGACGAGGTCATCGAATGCGATCTGGCCGGCCTGACCCATTTCCGCGCGCTGGCCGATCCCGGTGGCTGGCGTTCCGGGGCCCGGCTGCTGGCCCGGCTGCGGCGGGCCCGATTCGACATCGCGGTTTCGGCCTACGGGCCCCTGGCCCGGACCGTGGTGTCGCTCTCGCTGGCCCGGCACCGCATCGCCGACGGGAGCGGGTGGCCCGCGGTCGAGCGCGAGCGGCGCATCCGGCCGGGCGAACACGAAATCGATCACCTGCTGGCCCTGGTGTCCGGGCCTTCGCCGCACCCGCCGGCGGTCCCCCTGGCCCTGGCCGCGGCCGTACCGCCGGAGCTGGCCCGCGGCGCGGTGCTCTGCCCGGGAACCCGGTCCGGGTCGGCCAAAGCCTGGCCGGCCGCCAGCTGGACCTGGCTGGCCGCGGCGCTGGCAAAACGGGGCTTTAACACCCTGGTGGCGGGGTCCGCCGACGATGTCGATCTGGCCGACCGGATCTGTGCGAACCATCCGGCGGTGGTCAACCTGGCCGGGAATCTCTCGCTCGAGCAATTGGCGGGGGTGATTTCGCAGGCCCGGCTGGTGGTCGGCGTCGACAGCATGCCGATTCATCTGGCTTCGCTGCTCGGGGTCCCCACCCTGGGGCTGTTCGGACCGACCGATCCGGGGCGCTACCGTCCGCGCGGGAACGGCCGGGCGCTGACCATCGGAATCGGCTGCGCCCCCTGCTACGACCAGCGCGCCCCGCCGGAATGCCCGTTCGGCGACCGGCTCTGCATGGCCTGGCTGGACCCGGAACGGGTGCTCGGCGAAGCGCTGGAACTGGCCGGTGCCTGAGTCGGGCCACCGGCCGGCGCGGGTATCGGTGCTCGGCGTGCCGCTGGCCGATTGCGGGCGCGGGCTGGCGCTGGCCTGGATCCGCAGCTGGCTGGGCGGCCGACGGGCGCGCGCGGTCTATACGGTAAATCCGGAATTCGTCATGGCCGCGCGTTCCGATCCCGGGTTTCTGGCCGCTCTGGCGAACGCGGACCTGAACCTGGTCGATGGCGCGGGCCTGCTGGCGGCGGCCCGTCTGTGCGGACGGCGCGGTCCGCAGCGCCTGCCCGGGGTGGACCTGATTCCGGAACTCTGCCGGATCTGCGCCGCCGGCGGCCACCCCCTGTACCTGCTCGGCGGCCGGTCCGGGGCCGCCGCCCAGGCCGCTGCGATCCTCGTCCGCGATCACCCCGGGCTGAACATTGCCGGCACCTCCGAGCCGGACGATCCCGCAGGGCAGGCCGAGTCGATCTGCCGGGCGATCCGTGCTTCGGGCGCCCATCTGCTGCTGGTCGCTTTCGGGACGCCGCGGCAGGAGATGTGGATCGGTGCGCACATGGAGAGGACCGGGGCCCGGGTGGTGGTCGGCGTGGGCGGGTCCTTCGACCTGATCTCGGGCCGGGTCAGGCGGGCCCCCCGCTTGCTGCGACGACTGGGCCTGGAATGGCTTTTTCGGCTGGCCAGGGAACCCTGGCGATGGCGCCGGCAGCGCGTGCTCCCGCGGTTCGCGCTGCTGGCGATTGGCCAGGCGCTGCGCCAACGGCGGCGCGCCGGCTAGGCATTTGAAAAAATTGTTTGGATCGGGCCCAGCACCATCCAGGCGGGAATTTGCCCAATGCAGATAAGCAACATATCCACCATCGCCACCGCCGGGGGTCACGCCAACTGGCTGTTCGTCAAGGTCGAAACCGACTCCGGAATCACCGGATGGGGCGAGGCCAGCCTCGAGAACCGCGAGGTCTCGGTCCAGACCGAGATCGCGGAACTGGCCAAGGGGCTCTGCGGGCGCGACCCGATGCAAATTGAAAAGATCTGGGTCGACGTCCACCGCGGCGCCTTCTGGAGCGGCGGCGCGGTCAGCATGTCGGCGCTGTCGGGGATCGACCAGGCCCTCTGGGACATCAAGGGCAAGGCCCTCGGGGTGCCCGTCTACGAACTGCTCGGCGGCAAGGTGCGCGACCGCCTGCGGGCTTACGCCAACTCCTGGTTTGCTATTGGTTCGGGTCCGGAGCAGTACGCCCAGGACGCCCTCGCGATGGTGGAACTGGGTTTTGACGCCCTGAAGTGGGACCCCTTCACCGGCGCCACGCAGATGCTCTCGCGCGAGGTCGAGGAAGCCGCGTTCGAGAACATCGCCACGGTCCGCGATGCGGTAGGCCCGGACGTTGACCTCTGCATCGAGGCGCACGGGCGGTTCAACGTGGTCTCGGCGGTGCGGGTCGGCCGGCGCCTGGAGGAATTTAACCCGTTCTTTTACGAAGAACCGATCCTGCACGACAACCCCGACGCCATGGCTGAAGTGGCAAGGGCGGTGCGGGTGCCGCTGGCCTGCGGCGAGCGGCTGCTCTCGCGCTGGGATTTCCGACCGCTTCTGGAGCGCAACTGCGTGCGCATCATCCAACCCGACATCTGCCACGCCGGCGGCATCAGCGAGCTGAAGAAGATCGCCACGATGGCCGAAACCTACTACGTCGGGGTCCAGCCGCACAATGCCGGCGGTCCGCTTTCGACCCTGTCCTCGATCCACCTTGACGCCAGCACCCCCAACTTCGCAATCCAGGAATTCTTCGAACCTTACCGGGCACGCTACAACCAGCTCCTTACACATCCGATCGAGGTCGAGCAGGGCCAGCTTGTGGTGCCCGACCGGCCGGGGCTGGGAGCCGACATCGACGAGGCGGCGGCGGCCGCCCTCCCGCCCGATCCGGCCCTGGCGCTACGCCGGGCGGTCAACGAGCCGAACTTTCCCTATATGTAGACCGGGCTTTCCGGAAAACCGAATCGTTGGCCGTCGCCTTCAGCCAAGCCGGTCTTGGGGCGCTCTGGATGGTCAATCGGGTTCAAACGGTCGCGCTTCGGCGTTCAGTACGCGATCCGGGTACGTTGCCGCCCGCGGACCTGTCCGAGGTTCCCGCGGGCGGGACGCTTGGCCGCCTGATCGTGCCCGACCGACCGGGTCTGGGCGGCGACATCAGGGAGGATGTGGCGGCGACCATGCCGCCCGATCCCCCGCTGTCGCTGCAGCGGTTCGTCCGGGAGCCGTTTTTCCCTTATCTGTAATGGCGACCGGCCGCCGCAGTTGCGGCGGCCGGTCGTTCGTTAACTGCCGGTCCGCTCAGGCGATGAAGATGTAGCGGGCGATGAAGACCACTGCCAGCACGTGCACCAGCCAGGAAACTTCCAGGCCCTTGCCGCGCAGGATCTTGAGCACCGAGTAGCTCACAAGTCCCATCGCCAGGCCGTCGGCGATGGAGAAGGTCAGCGGCATTCCGGCCATCGTCACCAATGCCGGTACCGCGGTGTCCAGGTCGTCCCATTCGATCTCGCGCACCAGCCCAACGGTGGTGGCGGCGATGATGACCAGCGCCGCGGCGACCGCCGATTCGGGCACGATCGCCACCAGCACCGCCAGTGGCAACGCCAGCAGGAAGAGCACTCCGACCACGATCGCGGTAAGGCCGGTCCGGCCGCCGGCCGAGATTCCGGCCGCGCTCTCGATGTATGTGGTGACCGTCGATGTGCCGGCCAGGGCCCCGGCGATTGTGGATGCGCCGTCGACCGCCAGGATCCGCCCCAGTCGGGGCACGTTGCCCGATTCGTCCTCCAGCTTGGCCCGGCGGATCAGCCCGATCACCGTTCCCAGGGAGTCGAAGAAGTCCACGAACAGCATCGCGAAGATGATGTCGAGGAATCCGACCTGCAGCGCGCCGCCGATGTCAAGCGCGAAGAATGCATCGTTCCAGTTGCCGTCGGAAGCCGGCTCGGCGTTGAGCCCCAGCGGGATCGACACGACGGTGGCGACCACGATTCCAACCAGGATGCCGGCCCGGATTCCCCGTGCCAGCAGCGCGGCGATGACGACCACTGTGGCGATCGTCAGCAGGGCCTTGGGGTCGCCCCAGTCGCCCCGTGTGATGATCGTGGCGCCCGACTCCATCACGATCCCGCCGTTGCGCAGGCCGATCATGAGCAGGAACAGACCGATTCCGGCGCCGATCGCCGGCAGCAGTTCGCGCGGCATCATGCGCACCAGGGCCTGCCGGATGCCGGCGATCGTCAGTACCACGAACACAATGCCGGATATGAACACGACCCCGAGGGCTTCCTGCCAGGTAAGGCCCATGCTGCCCACCACGGTAAACGCGAAGAAGGCGTTCAGCCCCATCCCCGGGGCCAGCGCCAGCGGCATGCGGGCAATGAGTCCCATGGCGATCGTTCCCAGGCCGGCCACCAGACAGGTGGCAAACGCCGCCGCGACCGGAGGGATCCCGGCCGCCGAAAGGATCGCCGGATTGACCGCGATGATGTAGCTCATCGCCAGGAACGTGGTGATCCCGGCCACAATTTCGACGCGGATCGATGACCCCATCTGGCCGAGACCGAAGAAACGGTCAAGTTGCTTGGTAGCCGCGTTCATGCACACCTCCCCTAATTGGTCCAGGCCCGAAGGCATGAATCGCACCCCGCCGGGCCCGCGCCGCCAGCCCGCATTCTATTTTTGGCGGTACCCCTGCGGGGCCGTCATTCGCCTTCCGGGGCAGGCCTTTTCAGGGCGTGACGGCGGCCGATTTGGCCCACGGGTTGCGCTCCAGCATCGGCCCGGGGACGGCCAGGGTGCAGAAGAACCCCAGGATCGGCATGAAACCGATGGTCACCAACGCCAGCTGCAGCCCGACTTCGTCGGCCAGCACTCCGGTCGCGGCCTGCCCCACCGCCTGAATCGAAAAGATAAAGCCCAGCGCCAATCCGGAGGCGGCCCCATGCGCGAGGCCATCGCCTGCTGGACCATGACCACGCTGGGGGTCTGCGGGGTCTGCACCGTGAACCCGACCAGATAGGCGGCCACAAACGACAGCGGCGACCCGATGTCGACGACCATCAGCATGAAGAGCGGCGTTCCCAGCAACAGCGGCAGCGCCATTACCGCCTTGGCGCCGAGGCGGTCGGAGAGCCAGCCGCCGCCGAAGACGCCGGTCGCGGCGCCGGCCGAAAACACCGAAAGCGCCAGCCCGGCGATCGTCAGCGACGCCCCTTCTTCGATGAACGCAAATGGAATGAATACCGGTGCCGCGCCGAAGGTCAGGCCCCTGAACACCGACATCGCCGCCAGCGGCGCCAGCAGGCGGTAGAGCACGCCGCCGGTCGGCGCGCCGGATTCGGGGGCGCGGACGGACGCCTGGCGGCGCCGGCCGCGGCGCGTGAGCAGGAAAAACCAACCGGTCGTCAGGGCCGAGAACCCTATCAGGTAAAGCGGAAAATCGAGCCCCAGACCGGCCGATTCGACGAAGAACCCGGTGACCACCGGCGAGACCGCGAACCCGGTGTTGCCGGCCAGGAAGAAAAGCCCGACCGCCGAGCCTTTCCCGGTGCTGGAGGAGCGGTTGGCGGCCTCCAGGCCGAGGGCGTGAAAGGCGCCCGAAGCCAGCGCCGAGACCAGCAGAAACGCCAGCAGCAGCCAGTAGGTCGGGGCCTGGGCGGCCAGGCCGATGAAAAGGCCCTGGATGAATATCCCGGCGGTCAGCAGCCGGCGGCTTCCGATCCGGTCGCCCAGCAATCCGAACAGCGGCTGCGAAAGCCCGTTGGCGGCGATGTGCAGCCCGGCCGCGATCCCCACCTGGGTGAAATTCAGGTCCAGCTTGGTGGCCAGCAGCGGGAACAGGATATTGACCGCAAAGGTGATGAAGTCGATCCCGAAGTGGGCCGGAAGGATGGCCGCCAGGCCGCGGTTGATCCGCAATTGATCCCTTCCAAGCAGGACGCGGGCGGCCCCTGGTACCTCCCCGCCCCGGCGGGATCGGCCGCTTCAGACGATTATGGGGGCTTGACAGCTCGAGCCCCGCTCCCAATAAAATTTTTCGCCCACCTTGGGCCGGGCCCCAGCTAAAGCCTTGCAGCCCACAGGTCCGCCCGGCACCACCGCCCCTGTCGCCGCCATCCCGACCGCTCCGGAGTTCACGCATGTCCCAACCGACCAAATGGGTCTATCTCTTCAATGAGGGCGACCAGTCGATGCGCAACCTGCTGGGCGGCAAGGGCGCCGGAGTAGCCGAGATGACCCGGTCCGGCATGCCCGTTCCCCCGGGGTTCACGATCACCACCGACGCCTGCCGGGCTTACTTTGACGGCCGGGGCGAGTTTCCCGAAGGCCTGGAGGGGCAGATCGACGCCGCCCTGCGGGCGGTCGAGGACGAGGCCGGCAAGAGGTTCGGCGATCCCGCAAATCCCTTGCTGGTTTCGGTCCGCTCCGGCGCCAGGGTCTCCATGCCGGGGATGATGGACACGGTCCTGAACCTGGGTCTTTCGCAGGCCACCCTGAAAGGGCTGGAAGAGCGCAGCGGACAGTCGCGGTTCGCCTACGATTCCTACCGGCGCTTCGTGCAGGGCTACGGCTCGATCGTCCTGGGCCTTGAGAGCCGGCGTTTCGAGCACGTCATCCAGGAGCACAAGGACCGCCTCGGCAAGTCCGGCGACTCCGAGCTCAGCGCCGCCGACTGGAGCGCGGTCGCCGACGACTTCAAACGACTCATCGAATCCGAAACCGGCAGCGCGTTCCCCGAGGATCCGGTCGACCAGCTGTATGGTGCGATCCGGGCGGTGTTTGACTCCTGGCACGGACGGCGCGCGGTCGACTACCGCAACTTCCACGGCCTCCCGCACGACTGGGGCACGGCCGTGAACGTGCAGACGATGGTCTTCGGAAACATGGGCCAGGACTCGGGCACCGGGGTGGCCTTCACGCGCAATTCGGTCACCGGCGACCGCGAACTCTTCGGTGAATACCTGCTCAACGCCCAGGGCGAGGACGTGGTCGCCGGGGTGCGCACCCCGGCCCAGATCGCCACCCTGGCCGACCAGCTGCCCGCGGTCTACGCCCAGTTCGAGGCCAACGCCGAGCGGCTGGAGCGGCACTACGGCGACATGCAGGACCTGGAATTTACGATCGAGGAAGGTCGTCTCTGGATGCTGCAGACGCGGGCCGGCAAGCGCAGCCCGCGGGCCGCGGTCAAGATCGCGGTCGACATGGCCGACGAGGGCATCATCGACCGCGCCACCGCGCTGGCGCGGGTCGAGCCGGCCCAGGTCGACGCCCACCTGCACCCCCAGGTTGACCCGAACGTAGCGGTGGAGCCGGTGGCGGTCGGCCTGAACGCCTCCCCGGGCGCCGCCGTGGGCAGGGTGGTGTTCGACGCCGACGAGGCCGCCGAACGCGGCCGCGCCGGCGAGGACGTGATCCTGGTCCGCCCTGAGACCTCGCCCGACGACTTCCACGGCATGGCGGTCGCAAAGGCCATTCTGACCGCGCGCGGCGGGGCGACCTCGCACGCCGCGATCGTGGCCCGCGCCCTGGGGCTGCCGGCGGTGGTCGGCTGCGAGCAGCTGCGGATAGACCTGGACGCCGGCCGGGTGCGGGTCGGATCGACCCAGATAGAAGCCGACGACACGATCACCGTGGACGGCTCGACCGGCAACGTGATCCTCGGCGAGGCGCCGCTCATCCCGGGCCAGATAACCCCCGAACTGGAGACCCTGCTCGGCTGGGCCGACCAGCAGCGCCGGCTGCAGGTCTGGACCAACGCCGACACGCCGCAGGAGGCGGTCCAGGCGCGCGAGTTCGGCGCCCAGGGAATCGGGCTCTGCCGGACCGAACACATGTTCCGCGAGGAGGACCGGCTGCCGATCTTCCAGGACATGATCCTGGCCGAGACCGAGGACGACCGCCGCGCCGCCCTGGCCCGGCTGCTGCCCATTCAGCGCGCCGACTTCTACGGCATTCTCAAGGCCATGGCCTCCCTGCCGGTCGTGATCCGGCTGCTGGACCCGCCCCTGCATGAATTCCTGTCCGGGGTCGAAGAGGAACTGGTCGAACTCCGCGAATCCGGCGCCGGACCGGCCGAACTGGCCGCCGCCGAGCGCAAGGTCCGGCGCGTCGCCGACCTGCACGAGGAGAACCCGATGCTCGGGCTGCGCGGATGCCGCCTCGGTATCGTCTATCCCGAGATCTACGAGATGCAGGTGCGGGCCATAGTCGAGGCCGCAATCCAGCTCGAGGAAGAGGGCGTCGACGCGCACCCCGAGATCATGATCCCGCTGATCGGACACATCAACGAACTGCGCACCGTCGAGGCCAGCCTGCGCAACACCGCCGAGGCGGTGGCCCGGGAGCGCGGTCGGTCGCCGTCATACAAATTCGGCACCATGATGGAGGTTCCGCGGGCCTGCCTCACGGCCGGCGAGATAGCCGAAGTGGCCGAATTCTTCAGTTACGGCACCAACGACCTGACCCAGACCACCTACGGCATCTCGCGCGACGACGCCGAAGGCAAGTTCCTGCTCCAGTACGTCGAGGACCAGATCCTGCCGCGCAACCCGTTCCAGGTACTCGACGCAATAGGAGTGGGCGAACTCATGCGGCTCGGCAGCAGCGCCGGGCGGGCGGCCCGCCCCGATATCGAGATCGGCATCTGCGGCGAGCACGGCGGCGACCCGGAATCGATCGCGTTCTGCGAGGAGATCGGGCTCGACTACGTCAGCTGTTCGCCCTACCGGGTGCCGGTCGCCCGGCTGGCCGCCGCCCAGGCGGTGGGGGTCGACCTGACCCGCGACGTCTAACCGGTCGCCGGCTGCTCCGCCAGTTGGGCCTGGAGGGTCAGTATCGCGGCCGAGGTGCCGACCAGTTCCGGGGCATCCGGTTCGAAGCGGCGCACTCTCCGGTAACCGAGTCCGCGGTAGAAATCACGCGCCGCGGCATTCTGCTCGAATACGTTCACGATCATCGAACCGGCCGCCTCGGCGCTGGCCGCCGCATGGGCACAGTCGACCAGTCTGCGGGCGATGCCGCGTCGGCGGTACCTGTCGCCGACCGCCAGCGCGTTGACGAAATGATCGGAGGAGTCGCTCAGGCTCACCATCGGCGGTTCCCGGTGCCGGCGCAGCGCGCGCGGCACGACCGAGCGCGGCCCCAGACCGGTCGGAACCAGGCCGCGCCGCAGCAGCGCCATCGCCCTGAACGGACCAAGGCTGCGCAGCAGGGGTCCGATCGTGGCCAGGTTGCGGCTGCGCATCTCGTCGATCCGGCAGCTGGCCACGATCCCGACGATGCGGCCATCGATTTCGGCCACGCTGCAGGTGTCCCAGGAAAATAGGCTCCCGCGCGCCAGATACATCCGTTCCACGGCCGCAAGCGCCCGTTCCGGGTCGCCCAGTCCGAAGGCCGCCACCGCCATGGGCTGGGCCGATTCGTACAGCAGGGGGGCGGCCCGGTCGACGTCGCCGCGGCGGCCGTCGCGGATACTGAGCGCCGGGTGTTCGGATCGCCGATCCGGCGCAATTGCTTCCCGGCGGCCCCCGCGGCCGGGCCTCACACGCCCGCTAACTGCGGGGCGTGCTCTTCCATCCAGGTCCGCAGCGGCACGTCTTCGGGGCTGGGCGAGGTCCGCCCGTGGTTGCTGGAGGAGTGACCGAGCATCTGACGCATGATGGGGTCGGCCTTTTCGTACCACTCGGCCGGATAGATCATTTCGTCGCGGGCATGGAGCCAGCGGTAACCGTACCCGTAGAAGAGGACCTTGCGGGTGAAGTCCGAGTAGTTGGGGGTGGCCGAGTGCCAGAGTCGCCGGTCGAAAACCACCGCGTCGCCGGGTTCGGCCAGGACCGGCACGGCCCCCTCGGGCTGGCCGCGCCCGCCGGCGGGAAGTTCGATCCGGTTTTGGAGATGCGATCCCGGAACGACCCAGAAATTGCCGCGGCCCGGCTCGGACACGTCGGTGAGGAAATAGGCGACTTTCACCGAAATCCGCGGACGCGGATTGGTTTCCAGGTCATTGTTCAGCTGGCCCGAGTCCTGGTGCCAGCCCCAGGTCGGCCCGCCCGGGTCGTATACCCCGTCTTCGCGCCCGGAAACGGTCATGTGGGAGTGGTAGAGGTAGATGTTCCAGCCCAGGATTCCGAACATCTTGGGCAGGATTTTCTCGTAGCAGACAAGGTCGAAGAATAGCCGGTCGTGGCCGATGAATCCGAGCAGGTTGAAACGCTGTGAAATCGACTTGTCGAGTCGCAAGTCGCCCTCGAATCCCTCTTCCCAGGCGCGATCGACGGCCTCCACGCATCGCGCGTTCAGGTCCGCGTCGAGGGCCCCGGGAAAGCGAATGTAACCGTCGCGTTCGAATGTCTCGCGCTCTTCCGCGCTGAGCAGATAGGCCCCGAAGTCTCGCCCCATTTGAGTGCCCTCCAATTCAACCGGCTCTGCAAAGTATGGCCAATCCGCGGGCGCGGGCGTTTCAATCCACGCCTTTCGGGAAATGAGCCGGTATTTCCGGGTCCGGGTCCGAAAGTGACCAAAATTGGATGTCAGGGAAGGGGTGGTTCAAGCGTCCATGGCCGGCGAAATCGATGAGATCAAGGCGCGCCTTTCGATTGAGGGATTGATCGGGCGGCACGTTCAGCTGCAGCGCTCCGGCCAGCACCTGCGCGGTCGCTGCCCATTTCATGAAGAGCGCACCCCGTCATTCTTCGTGTTCCTCGATTCGGGGAATTACAAGTGCTTCGGCTGCGGCGAGTCCGGCGACGCCTTCACCTTCCTGATGAAGACCGAAAACCTGACCTTCCGCGAGGCCCTGGAGCGGCTGGCCGAGGAGACCGGCGTCAGGCTCGCCGCGCGCGGCGGCGATCCGGCGCGACGCGAGTACATCAACTCGCTCATCGGGGCCGCCGAAGCCGCCAGCCGGTACTACGAGCGGCAGCTCCAGCAGCACCGGCACGGCCAGGCCGCGCGCGACTACCTGCGGCGGCGCGGTATCGGGTCCGAAATCCAGGACCGCTTCCGGCTCGGGCTGGCGCCGGATTCATGGGACGGCCTGCTGTCGGCGTTGACCGGCCAGGGCATTGCGCCGCAAACCCTGCTGGCCGCCGGGCTGGTTCGCCAGGGCCAGCGCGAGAACCTCTACGACGCCTTCCGCGGCCGCCTGATGTTTCCGATCCGGGCCGCCAATGGCGCGGTGCGCGGCTTCGGTGGCCGCACCCTCGGCGACGATTCCGCCAAGTACATCAACACCGGGTCGACCGAGATCTTCGACAAGAGCCGCCTGCTCTACGGCCTGGACCTGGCCCGCAGCGCGCTCCGGCGGCAACGCCGGGCGGTCGTGGTCGAGGGTTACACCGACGTGATCGCCGCCCACGCGGCGGGGTTTGAAAACGTCGTCGCGGCGATGGGCACGACCCTGACCGAACCCCAGTTCCGGACTGTCGCCAGGAGCGTGGACCAGATCGTCATCTGCATGGACGGGGACGCCGCCGGTCGGGCCGCCGGGCGGCGCAACCTGGAGAGGATGGACGAGTTCCTGGGCCCGCTCGTCTGGCACGAAGGCCAGCTGCGGGCCGAAATAAAGATCGCTCCGATGCCCGGGGGCCAGGACCCGGACGATGTCATCCGATCCGACCGCCAGCGCTGGCTGGGGCTGCTGGCCGACGCAGTACCGCTCCCCGAGTACCTCTTCGGCGAGATCGTGGCCGCGGCCGACGTGAACACCCGCCGGGGACGCGCCCAGGCCCTGCAGGAGGCGCTCAAATACCTGCGCCGGCTGGCCCGCGGCGATCCGGTCACGCGCTCGGACTACATCGCCACCCTGGCCGAGCGGCTGCAGATTCCGGTTCCCGCAATCGAAGCCGAGCTGCGGCGGCGCCCCGGTGACGGCCCGGGTTCCGACACCGGCGCCCCGGCCAGCGCGGACGGTCCGGTCGGGGTGCCCGCCGAAGACCGGCTCTGCGCCCTGGCCATGCGCAACCCGGCTTTGCTGCAGCGGGCGGTCGGCCGCGCCGGCCTGCCGCTGGCCGTGTTCGAGGGGGCCGCGGCGCGCTCGGTGTTCGAAGTCCTGTCGCGGCTCCATTCGTCCGAGCCGGCCAACGACCACCTGGGACGCCAGCTGGGCGATCAGAACCGTGAGTACCTCGACCGCCTCGACCAGATCAACTCGGCCCGCCCGGAGGCCGAGACCGAACAGCAGCTTTACGCCGACATGGCCGGCCTGGTGCTGCGCCTGCGCGAGAACTGGCTCGCGGCCGAGGCCGAACGCACTTCGCTGGTGCTGGATGCCGAATCCGACCGCCAGGTCCGGCGGCAGGCCCTGGCGGCCATGAATGACCTGAATCGACAACGCCTGGAAATAGACCAGCAGCGCAACAGGCTGTCAATTTCGACCTAGAATCTTTGCGACCCACTCCGACGACGTGGTGATGGTCGACTCTCTGGTAGAGAGAAGTTTTGCGCGGGAATTGGACGCGCACCGCAAAGGGTTGACTGCGGCCGTTAGGACCCGTTCGGGCATCAAGCGCTTTACGGTCAGCGGACTGCTCTGGCGAGTGCGGTGGAAGCGTCGGGAGCGGAGAGTAATTTGGCGACCAAGGTAAAAGGCAAGTCGAAGACATCCGGAGCCAACGGGGCCGCGGCAGGGCCCGAAGCCGGTCCGGACAACCAGAACAACCAGTCACCTGCCCCGCCCCAAGTCCCCAATTCGCAACCTGAAGAAGTCCCCTTCGAAACCCTGCTGGCGCAGTGGCAGGAACGCGGCTGGGTCACCCATGCCGAGCTGTTTGCGGTCTTTCCCGACGTCGACATCGACAAGTTCGGGCCCGCCCACAAGCTCCACAGGGAACTGACCGCCGAGCACATCGACGTCCGCGCCCAGCCGCCCGAAGCCGACGAAATCGAGATCTCCTCGGAGCTCTCGTCGGAAATGGAAGCCCTGGTCACCAAGGGCAAGCGCGACGGTTACGTCACCTACGACGACATCCTGGAGGTGATCCCGGAAGTCGAAGAGGAAATGGACCAGGTCGACGACCTGTACCAGCGCCTGATGAGCGAAGGGGTCAAGATCCTCTCCGAGGGGCTGGAGCCCGAAACGCCGCGCGCGCCGAGCGAGCAGCGCGAAACCGTCCCCACCAACGTTGCGCCGACCCCGTCGTCGACCGGGTCGCTCGACGATCCGGTGCGGATGTACCTGCGCGAAATCGGACGGGCCAACCTGCTGACCGCGCGCGAAGAGGTCAAACTGGCGCGGCAGATGGAGGCCGGCAGCATGCGGGCCCGCGAGCGGCTGATCAAGTCGAACCTGCGCCTGGTGGTGTCGGTCGCCAAGAAGTACACCGGTCGCGGGATGTCGCTGCTGGACCTGATCCAGGAAGGCAACATCGGCCTGGTGCGGGCGGTCGAGAAATTCGACTACCGGCGCGGCTACAAGTTCTCTACCTATGCGACCTGGTGGATCCGGCAGGCGATTACCCGTTCCATCGCCGACCAGGCCCGCACGATCCGCATCCCGGTGCACATGGTCGAGACGATCAACAAGCTGATCCGCAAGACCCGCGAGCTGCTGCAGGAGAACGGACACGAGCCGACCCACGAGGAACTGGCCGACGCGCTGGGCATCACGGTCGAGAAGGTGGTCGAGATCCGCAAGGTGGCCCAGCAGCCGGTCTCGCTCGATACGCCGATCGGCGAGGACGAGGACAGCCACCTGGGCGACTTCATCGAAGACCAGTCGATCGTCACTCCGGCCGACGCCGCCGCCCACCGCAACCTGCAGGACGCGGTGCTGCGCGTGCTGCGCGAACTCGACGAACGCGAACGCAACGTGATCATGCTGCGGTTCGGGATCGGCGACGGGCGCACCTGGACCCTGGAAGAAGTGGGCCAGCGCTTCGACGTTACCCGTGAGCGGATCCGGCAGATCGAGAGCAAGGCCATCCGCAAGCTGCGCCATCCGCGGCGCGCGCAGGCCCTGCAGGACTACATCGAAAACCCGGTCGGCCGGGCCCCGATGGTCTCCTAGGAGACCGCTTCCGCGGCACCGCATAAAATCTCTTTCCCTGCGACGGTGCGGGGAACGGGCGGCGTCGACCACGGCTAACCTTTTCTAATTTCCTCCGCCACGCGGGATTGATTGGCCAAATTGACCAGCACCGCCAACCGCCGCCACCCGGGTCTCTGGGACCCGGCGTTCGAGCACGCCAACTGCGGTGTCGGCGCCATCGCCGACCTCAAGGGCCGGCGCACCCACGGGCTGGTCAGCGACGCCCTGACGATCCTCGAAAACCTGGCCCACCGCGGCGCCAAGAACGCCGACCCCCTGACCGGCGACGGCTCCGGCATCCTGCTGCCGATCTCCGACGAGTTCTTCCGGCCCAGCGCCAACGCCGTCGGGATCAACCTGCCGCCGGCCGGCCGCTACGGAATCGGGTCGGTATTCCTGCCCCCCGAGGAAGCCCAGGCCCGCGCCTGCCGCGATCTGATCGCCGAAGTGGCCTCAGCGCGCGGCCAGGCTGTCCTGGGCTGGCGCAGGGTCCCCATCCGCCGCGGCCACCTCGGCCGGCTGGCCCGCGAGCGGCTGCCCTGGATCGAGCAGGTATTCCTGGCCCTGCCCGACGCCCAGCTGGCCGACCCGGACCTGGCCGAGCGGCAGCTTTTCATCACCCGCAAGCTGGTCGAAGCCCGCGCCGGGCGGCTGGGCCTGGCCGATCCCGAGACGTTTTTCATCTGCAGCCTGTCGGCCCTTACCACCGTCTACAAGGGAATGCTCATATCGACCCAGACGCGGCGGTTCTTTCCCGACCTTGACGACCCGCGCATGCTGGCGCAGTTCGCCATCGTGCATTCGCGGTTCTCCACCAACACGCTCGGGTCCTGGCGCCTGGCGCACCCCTACCGGATGACCGTCCACAACGGTGAGATAAACACCTTCCGCGGCAACGTCAACTGGATGGCGGCGCGCGAAGCGGTCCTCGACCACCCCGATTACCGCGGCCTGGGCGACGAACTCTTTCCGGTCATTACCCCCAACTCCTCCGACACGGCCGCGTTCGACAACGTCGTGGAACTGCTGGTCCGCTCCGGCCGGCCGCTCACCCGGGCGATGCTGATGATGGTGCCCGAGGCCTGGGAGCGCCATGCCACCATCTCGCCGCAGATGCGCGATTTCTATCGCTATCACGCCTGCCTGATGGAGCCCTGGGACGGGCCGGCCCTGCTGGTTACAACCGACGGCCGCCGCATCGCGGCGCTGCTGGACCGCAACGGATTCCGGCCCTTCCGCTATACGGAAACCTGGGACGACCGCCTGGTGCTGGCCTCAGAGACCGGGGTCCTGGACCTGGATATCGCCAACGTGCGTTCGCGCGGACGCCTGGCCCCGGGTCAGATCCTCCTGATCGACCCCGACGGCGAGGGCATAGTCACCGACCGGGCGGTCAAGGACGAACTTGCCGGAGCCAACCCGTACGGGGACTGGCTGCAGGCGAACCTGCTCGCCGCGGATGCACTGCCGCCGGCCCGCGCCGAGGCCGCTCCGCCGGACCGTGAACTGCGCCGCCGCCAGCGGGCCTTCGGCTACACGTTCGAGGACCTGACCACGATCCTGCACCCAATGGGGCTTTCGGGGGCCGAGCCGATCGGATCGATGGGCCTTGATACTCCCCTGGCGGTCTTCTCCGAGCAGCCGCAGCCGCTGTTTAACTACTTCAAGCAACTGTTCGCCCAGGTGTCCAACCCGCCGGTCGACGCCATCCGCGAGGAACTGGTCACCTCGATTGACACCCTGCTGGGGGCGCACGGCAACGTCCTGGCCGACGGCCCCGAGCAGTGCCGCCTGCTGCACCTTGATTCGGTCGTCGTCGGAGAGGACACCCTGGCCGGGATCAGGGCCCTTGACCGGCCGGGCTTGAAGACGCGCACCCTCGACACCCTCTACGGACCGGTCGGCGAAGAGGGCGCGCTTGCCCGGGCGATGGACGACCTGTTCGCCCAGGTGGACGCCGCCCTGGCCGACGGGTGCACGATCCTGGTGCTTTCGGACCGCGCCGCCGACTCGGCGCGGGCGCCGATGCCGGCCCTGCTGGCCACCGCCGGCGTCCATCACCACCTCATCCGATCCGGGCAGCGCCTGGCCTGCGGTCTCATTTCCGACACCGGCGAGGCGCTCGACGTCCATTCGGTCGCCTGCCTGCTCGGATACGGCGCCCAGGCGGTCTGCCCGTACCTGGCGTTCGCGTCGGTCCGCGCCCTCGGCGCGGCCGGCGAGCTCAACTCGCAGTCGCCCGACGAGGCCCTTGCCAAATATGTCAAGGCCCTAGAAAAGGGCGTGCTCAAGATCATGTCCAAGATGGGCATCTCGACCGCGCGCAGCTACCAGGGCGCCCAGATCTTCGAAGCGGTCGGGCTCGCCCAGGAACTGGTCGACCGGTACTTTACCTGGACGCCGACCCGCATCGGCGGCATCACGATAGACGAACTGCAGGCCGATTACGCCCGCCGGCAGCTGGCGGCCTACCCGCAGAACGGCGCTCTGGCGGGAAGCCTGGAGCTGGATCCGGGCGGGTATTTCCAGTGGTACCGCGACGGCGAGCGGCACATGCTCAACCCGGCCACGGTGGCCCTGCTGCAGAAGGCCACCGGCGCCAACAGTTATCCGATCTACCGGGACTTCGCCGACCAGTGCGAGATCGAAGACCGTCGCGCCACGACCCTGCGCGGACTCCTGGATTTCCGCTGGGCCGACGACCCGGTCCCGCTCGCGGCGGTCGAGCCGGAGGAGCAGATAGTTCAGCGATTCGCAACCGGCGCGATATCGCTGGGCGCCATTTCCAAGGAGGCGCACGAGGCGCTGGCGGTGGCCATGAACTCGATCGGGGCAAAATCCAACACCGGCGAGGGCGGCGAGGACCACCGCCGCTACAAGCCCGACCCGGACGGATCGTGGCGCAACAGCTCGATCAAGCAGGTGGCGTCGGGGCGATTCGGGGTCACGACCGAGTACCTGGTCAACGCGACCGACTTGCAGATCAAGATGGCCCAAGGTTCCAAACCCGGCGAAGGCGGCCAGCTGCCGGGACGCAAGGTGGACGAGTACATCGGCTGGATCCGGCACTCGACACCGGGGGTGGAGCTGATTTCGCCACCGCCGCACCACGACATCTACTCGATCGAGGACCTGGCCCAGCTGATCCACGACCTCAAGAACGTAAACCCCTACTCGCGGATCAACGTCAAGCTGGTCGCCGCGGTCGGGGTTGGAACGATCGCCGCCGGGGTGGCCAAGGGTTTCGGCGACGTGGTCCTGATCTCCGGGGACTCGGGCGGGACCGGGGCCTCGCCCTGGTCGTCGATCAAACATGCCGGGCTGCCCTGGGAGCTGGGGCTGGCCGAAACCCACCAGGTGCTGCTGGCCAACGACCTGCGGTCGCGGATCGTGGTCCAGACCGACGGGCAGCTGCGCACCGGTCGCGACGTGGCGATCGCCTGCCTGCTCGGCGCCGAAGAGTTCGGCTTCTCGACCCTGCCGCTGGTAACGCTCGGCTGCATCATGCTGCGCAAGTGCCACCTGAACACCTGCTCGGTTGGGGTCGCCACGCAGGACCCGGTTCTGCGGGCGCGATTCGCCGGCCGGCCCGAGGCGGTAGTCAATTACTTCTTCATGGTCGCGCGCCACCTGCGCGAGATCATGGCCGCGCTGGGCATCCGCAAGGTCGACGAGATGATCGGCCGGGCCGACCTGCTGACTCCCCGCCAGGATATCGAGCCCTCCAAGACGGTGCGCGTCGACCTTTCCCGCCTGCTCCATCGACCCGAGGTTCCCGCCGACGTCGGCCACTACCGGATGTTCGCCCAGCAGCACGGTCTCAACCATGCCCTGGACAACGAGATCATCCGGACCGCCGCCCCCGCCCTGGAGGAGCGCCGCCCGGTCCGGGCCCGATTCGCGGTCCGCAACTCCAACCGGACCCTGCTGACCATGCTCTCGGGCGAGATCGCGCGCCGCTACGGCGGCGAGGGCCTGCCGGCCGAGACTGTCCGTCTCGATCTGAGCGGGTCCTGCGGGCAGAGTTTCGGGGCCTTCCTGGCCCCCGGCATCGACGCCCGCATCGTCGGCGACGCCAACGACTACTTCGGCAAGGGCATGGCCGGCGGGACAATCACCATCCGGCCTCCGCACAACGCCGGGTTTTTGCCGGAAGACAACATCATCGTCGGCAACGTGGTCCTCTACGGCGCCACCGGCGGCAGGATGTTCGTGCGCGGACAGGCCGGCGAGCGCTTTGCGGTTCGCAATTCGGGCGCGGCCGCGGTGGTCGAGGGGGTCGGCGACCATGGCTGCGAGTACATGACCGGCGGCGTGGTGGTCGTGATCGGCCCCACCGGACGCAATTTTGCCGCCGGAATGAGCGGCGGAATCGCCTACGTGCTCGATCCCGCCAAACGCCTGGCCGGGGGTCGCTGCAATACCGAGCTGGTCGACCTGGAAACCCCCGACGCCCAGGACCTGCAGGCGATCAAGGGACTTCTCCGGGAGCACCTTGACCGGACCGGCAGCAATCCCGCGCGCGAACTGCTGGACGATTTCGATGACCTGGCCGCGGGCTTCGTCAAGGTGATGCCGCGCGACTACAAGCGCGTGCTGGCCGAACGGGCCGCGCGCAGCGAAGCCGAGGAACGCGCCGCAATGGAGCTGGTCCATCACGGTTGACCCCTCCGGGTTCCTGAGCCACCCGCGGCGGGGAATCCCGCAGCGCGGGATAGACGCCCGCGTGGGCGACTGGCGCGACATTTACCTGGAGCGCGATCCCAAAGAGTCCTCGCAGCAGGCTTCGCGCTGCATGGGCTGCGGCATACCGTTCTGCCATACCGCCTGCCCGCTGGGAAACAAGATCCCGGATTTCAACCGCCACGTTTACGGGCAGCGCTGGGAGGAAGCCCTAAAAGTCCTTCACTCGACCAACAACTTCCCCGAATTCACCGGCCGCATCTGCCCGGCGCCGTGCGAAGAGTCCTGCGTGCTGGCGATCAATTCCGACCCGGTCACGATCGAGCACATCGAACGCGAAATCGCCGACTGGGGTTTTGAAAACGGTTTCATCCGGCCCGAGCCGCCCGGCGAACGCACCGGGTTCAGCGTCGCGGTCATCGGTTCCGGGCCGGCCGGACTGGCGGCGGCGCAGCAGCTGAACCGTTGCGGGCACCGGGTCGTGGTATACGAGCGCGACGAGTACCCGGGCGGGCTGCTGACCCTGGGAATACCCGACTTCAAGCTGGAAAAGGACGTCGTCTTCCGACGGGTCGCCCAGCTCGAGCAGGAGGGCGTGGAGTTTGAGACCGGGGTGAACGTGGGGACCGACATCGACGGCGACGAACTGCGCGCCCGGTTCGATGCGGTCTGCCTGGCCACCGGGGCCAACTACCCGCGCTCGTTCACTATCCCGGGTTACGAGATGGAGGGGGTCGTCTACGCGATGGACTACCTCTGCCAGCAGATCCGCCGCAACCTCGGGCAGGACATTCCCGACTCCGAGTTCATTACCGCGCGCGACCGGAAGGTGGTGATCATCGGGGGCGGCGACACCGCCGCCGACTGCCTGGGCACCGCCATCCGGCAGGGCGCGGCCGAGATCCACCAGTTCGACATCCACGAATGGCCCGACCGGCGGGCCCCCGACAACCCCTGGCCGTACTGGCCGGCGATCATGCGCACTCGCACCACCCCCGCCCACCACGAGGGGGGAATCCGCAACTTCAACGTCCTGGCGCAGAGGCTGGTTGGCAATGACAACCGGGTTGCGGCCCTGGAGGCCATCCGGCTGGCCTGGGGCGAGAAGGACGAGCGCGGACGGCCCAAGATGATCCGGATGCCCGGCACCGAGTTTTCGATAGAGGTCGACCTGGTACTGGTCGCGATAGGGTTCGCCGGACCGCACGGCGAGAGCCTGCTCGGTCAGCTGGCGGTGGGATTCGACGCCCGGGGCATGGTCGCCATCGACGAACAGATGATGACGACGACGCCGGGGGTGTTTGCCTGCGGCGACGTCCACCGCGGCATGTCGCTGGTCGTCTGGGCGATCGCCCACGGCCGCGACGCGGCCCGCGGCATCGACCGCTACCTGACCGGCCGGACCGATCTTCCGGCCAGCGCGGTCACCGGCGAACTGGGGGTTGGGCGGTAGCGGGCGCACTCCCGGCCCACCCGAGCGCCCTCGTGCCTGGTTCGGCGAGCAAATTGGTTATCGCCGCATCCGGCGCGTTCCTGCGATCAGTGGGAGCCTCCGTCGCGTAACTGCCGGAAATTTTGCGCGAATCGCTCTCGCTGCCGCGATATCCCCTGAGATTGGACCAGCGGCCAAGCTGGGTTGCCGAGCCAACCGAAAATCCCGGGTTCGGGCCGGGCCGCGCGACGTCAAATGACGCAGTAATGGTCGGGGTCGGCTCCGAATACGGCGTCGATTGGAATCCGGGCATCGCGCGTGACCAGCCGTCCACCCATGTTGACTGCGAGAGCCAGGAGGTACACATCGGTGAGCTGACTGGGCCCGATCACCCGTGTCCAATCGATTACATCGGCATCAAGCAAATTGGGTTCGTCGGCCCAGAACTGGTGCGGACCGCTTCTGGTTGCTGCCGCAAGTCGCCCAGCCACGACGCGGGGCGTGAGGGTGTTTGGATATCTTGGTTGCGACATCACCCGCACACACCCGAGCTGGGTCAACGGGCAGCTGGCCCAACCATCCTCAGCGTTTTCCTGCAACCACCGCAATGCCGATTCGTGGTGGGCGTGCCTGGCGTCGAGCAGGGCGATCAGCACATTGACATCGAGCAACGCCCGCATCAAATCCCGATTTCATCGCGAATTTGATTGACAAGTTCGTCAGTGACGATTTCGCGGCTGTCCCTGAATGGCTCAAACCCCAGAATCGCTTCATCTTCGGTGGACGGAAGGCTATGCGACGAAGACCGGTCGAGCGAGCGCCGGATCAAGTCCGAGGCCACCGCGCCGGCCGAGCGCGACTCGCGCTTCGCCAATTCCTTTATTGCAAATAAGAGATCGTCATCGAGATTGAGGGTGGTTCGCATCAGCAGTTCCCCGCATTCGGCTGGTAAGAAGTCTACATCACGCATCATGCATCACTATTTCCGCTTCCCCATTCCCGCACCTACTGAACGCGATGTGAAACCTCAGGGCGCGGTCGCAATTGGGAGAGGCGGAAATTGCACCCCAGGCGGAACGCCAAGCGATTGGGGGTTTCGGCCGGCGGGTGACCACGCCGAATCGGCCGGGTTCGTGAATTTGGGCAGCGATCGAACCAAGCGGCGCGCCTAACCACCGCATTCCGAACGGGACGACCGCGGTTGGAATCGGCTAGATTTGGCGGCCTCGAGGCAGCGCCGTGCCTGCCTGGCGCAATTGGGCGAAGGGTCGGCGCGAGACCGGTTCGCGGGCGTCTAGCCTTGAAGAAAGCCGGTGAGCTGGTCGCGGTCCTCCATCTCCGCCCACGCTTCCCTGAAAGTCTTGTTCCACTCGTCGGTCCCTGAGTGTTTGAGCATCTCCCAGTACACGTTCGGGAAGGTGACGATCGCGTCGGCGCCGGCCGAGTAGGCAAGGTGGGCATGGGCGGGGTCGCGGATGATGCCACCCATGATGGCGGGAGCGTTGGGACGGCCGCTGAAAGCTTCCGCAATCTGCCTCACCAGTGCGAAGGCGTCATTGCCGCCGGCATGGGTCGGCCCGACGAACGGCGCGATCCAGCTGGCTCCGGCCGCGGCCATGATCACGGCCTGGTTTAGCGAAAAAACCGTCGTGGCCATCGTTCGCACGCCACGTGACCGGAGCGTGGCCTGGGCGCGCAACCCGACAGGCTTGGTGACCACCTTGACGATCACCTTGTCCGAAATCGCGCTGGCCACTTCGGCCGCATAAAGAAAATCATCGTAGGTGTCCCCGTCAACCTCCACAACGAGCGCGCCAGGCTCAAGTTCCAGGTAGCGTTCAAGGAGAGAACGAAGGTCCGTGTATTTCTGGGCCATGTCGCGCAGGATCAGGTTGTTGGTGACCAGGCCTGCGATCCCGAGCGGCATCATGTCGCGCAGCTCCTCGGGATCTCCCTGCAGCCAGACCTGGGGCCCTTCATGGCGCGAATCGTCAGTCACTGTTGCCTCCGCGAAAAAATTTGCCCGCCGATTGAATCGAATGCGAGCGCTTGACCGGCTTCCGGATTCTGCAACCAACTCGATTCCGCAAGGGAGCCGATCCAATCAGAACGCATGCCAATGCGGCCGGCGATCGAAAGGCCGGCTTGGCGCGGGATGAGACCACGGGCCGCGAATCGTGGCGGCGGGCGTAAACGGCCAGCAAGATCCGTCCGACCGGGACCGGGTGATCAAGGCGATTCGCAGCGGTCGGAATCGGTTTGGCCGGCAATGCAAATGAGGACGACCCCGACCGGGTCAGGGGCGAAAGCATCCTTTGTTCGCCGCGATCCGGACACGTTACTATCGGACCCGCGCAATCGGATCATTTCCGAAATGGCGGGATGGGGTAGATTTACATATGATTCATCTACCTGTATATGATTTGCCGCATGAGCCTCAACATAAAAAATCCAGAAACGTGCCGGCTCGCTAGTGAATTGGCGACCCTAACCGGCGAAACAATGACCGGTGCGATCACCGTGGCGCTCAGAGAACGTTTACTGCGCGAGCGAGGCGAACGCGACGCGGAGTCCAGGGCCAAGCGGCTTCTCGCCATCGGAAATCGCTGCGCAAGCCTGTTGAGTGAGGGTCCGTCCGCCACGGAGCATGGGGAATTGCTTTATGACGAGCGGGGGCTGCCGGGATGATCATCGACACATCGGCCGTCTTGGCAATCCTCTTCCGCGAACCGGACGCAGAGCGCTTCGCCAGGGCCATCTCCTCGTCAGCGCCCCGCCGGATGTCGGTCGCCTCCCTGTTGGAGACCAGCATCGTGCTCGAAAGTCGCGGAGGCGCCGGTTCGGGTTACGAACTTGACGCGTTCCTGCAAGAGGCAGGAATCGAGCTCGAACCTGTCACTCCTGATCACTTGCAAGCCGCGCGACGGGCCTGGCGGAGATTCGGCAAGGGCAACCATCCCGCAGGACTGAATTTCGGCGACTTATTTGCCTACGCGCTCGCAGAAGCATTGCGGGATCCCCTTCTGTTCAAGGGCGGAGACTTCGAACTCACTGACATTGAGGCTGCTTGAGTCGAAGATCAAGTCGGAGCGACCCCTAAGGCTGTCTTCGGGTGAAAATGCCGGCCAGAATTGCCATCGATAATCCATTTTTTCGCAACCCCCTCCCCTAGTCGTCAACCGGGAAGTTGAATTCGATCAGCGCACCGAGCTTCACTTGCAACCAGAATCCGGCCGCAAATGTCAGTGAAGCAGGGAGTTCGCCGAGCACGCGCAATCACGCACATTCGTTGTCACGGGCTCACCGCCGCTTTGAGCCCAGCACTCGGATGGTCGCATAGCCGCAAACTGTCCCTTTCGCCAGTTCCGGCAGGTCGACTAACTCGACCGGTATTCGTCGGACGAGCGGCGGCGTCGGCCGGCAATCAATTCCCTTCAGATGGTCACGACCGAGTGGCCGCTCGCTCCCTTGACCGAGTTCACGGGAACACCGAGGTCGAGCGTAACTAGTCTTCCACCGCGAGATACTGCCAAACCGAGCAGATATACGTCTGTAATCTGATTGGCGCCGATGACGCGGCCCCACTAAATGATGTCGGGGTCCAACAAGCTGACTTCGTCGGCCCAGAAACGATGGTGGATCGAGCCGGTGGCTTCCCGGAGGCGTTCTGCAATTGAATTCGGCGGCAAACTGTTCGGATATGCAGAGGGCGGCATGATTCGGATTCAACCGTTTTCGGTTATCGGGCACGTCGCCCAACCCAATCCGATGTTCTTGCCCAGCCAACTCCGGACGGCGACGTGGTGGACGTGATCTTGATCCAGCCAGGCAATTTGCACGTTCACGCCAAGCAACGCCCTCACAAATCCCTTGTCTCTTCGCGCAGCCGATTAACCATCTCGTTAGTGACGATGCCTCCACGCTTGGCGAACGGACGAAATCCAATCTCGGCTTCGAATTCGTCGGCCGCAGAGTCGATTTCCCCACGTTGTTTCGCCGTTAGAGACCCGCGGATCAGATCAGATGCGACCGCCCCCGCCGTCTTGGACTCTCGAGTGGCGATCTCCTTGATCGCAGCCAGTACATCGTCATCGATATTCAAGGTGGTTCGCAATACCTTCTCCTGCGGCGGTCAGATTCCTACGGTATTGCCCTGACAGCTACCATGTCCGCCCCGGTCGTGGTGATTATCTTGACCGCAATTGCCCCGGTTGACGGTCTGGGAAACGGCGCCGACTCAATCGAAAAACAGGCGTTCCAGGCGACCTGATCGATGATGGGACCGAGTTGCTTCTTGAGCGCCTTGACCTGTCGGTCGGACTCGGCCCCGGGAAAGTGCAGATTTCGGGCAAAGAAGCTGATCCGGTCGTATTCGGTGTCGATCATCCAGCAGGCGACGTCGCTCGAATCTCCGGAACCAAGGTTGCCTGAGCGCGGATCGTACGTGTCGTAGCCGAGCAGCTTTACGCGGATTTGGCCGTCATCACATTCGATAACTTCAATTTCGGGCTGCCCGATCATCACGAATGCTTGGTCTTTTCCGGAATCGGTCAGATCGCCGATCTGCAGGTCCCGATTCATATTCACGCGAACGACCCGGATGCGGCCGAACTGTTCCTCGCCGCTCAGCGCTTCAAACGCATAGCCGACTATGAATACAGCGTTCGCGTCAGGGATTCTGCCAGCGGCTTCTAGGGCGCCGGCCCTGATCATCGCTTCCGTCACGGTTGCGTCTTCGGCGCCGATGCAGAGTGCTCCTACTTGCTCTTCTTCATCGGCAACTTGGAATCGAATGCGGTGCGAAATCAGTGAGTGCTGACTCCCAGGCCACGTTTGGCAGTCAGTGATCGAAATCTTCTGGTCGCCGGAGCGAGGCGAGCTGACTCCAGTTGAAAGCAGCGCATCCGTCACGCGGGCGAGGAAATCGCCATGCGCGATGGCATTTGGGACCAAGTTTTCATCAACCTGATCATCGGTTGGTATGTAGGAGTGCGGAGATTCCGACTCCACTGTAAATGCTGAGGCGACTCGTGTAATGCCTCGCGACTGGTGCGGTCTGTCTACTAGGAGTATTGGGTCAACTTCTTGGTCGTAGGCTAGGATCGCGGCGCTGACCCGCGGTACGCGCTCATAGACGAATCCGTGGACTGGATCTGCGTCGTATCCCTCTGGGCGATCCAGCGGGCTACCGCGGAGTTCGGATTCTTTGGCAGCGCCATCCTCTGAATCCTGCAGCAGCCAGTATGGATGCGTGCTGGTCGCCAGACGTTGCCGGGCAATTGCGACCGCCACCGGTGACGTATCGCACGTGATCCAACGCCGACCCCAGCGTTCGGCCATTGCCGCTGTCGTCGCCCCTCCGCAGGTTGGATCGAGTACTAGATCTCCCGGATCCGAAGTCATCAATATGCAACGCTCTATAGCCGCATCGGCAGTTTGGACCACATATCGTTTGTCTGAAGTCGACATCTGCCGAAACCACAGGTTGTTGATCTTGCGGCCGGGTACTTCGTTTTCGTAACCCTTCCAAGACAATGTTGCTTCCGGACTCGCGGCTGAGAGCCTGTTGATGCGGGCGAGGTGGTGTAGGCCGTGCTCCGAGACCGCCCAGTGGGCGGTCTCGGAGCACGGCCACGAATTTCCATTCCATTCGTAATCAAATGTCCGAGTCTTTGACCAACCTTGAGAAGTCAGTGGGTACCGCCTGAAAATTCGAGCGCCGGAGGGCAAAGTGGTATTCGGATCAGATTTCTCATTGGGTGTGAGTTTTCGCTCAGATCCATCGTCAAGTTCAACCGCGGCGTATGAAGAAAAGTGCTCAATGACCTCCTTTCGGGAAAGCCGTTCATAAACCTGATTGAATTTGACTTGAGGCTTGTCTTTGGCGTACCAGAGCAGGTAGTCGGCCACGCTGGGAAGTGTTTTCGATGAAGACGAACCAGAGGTTGCGAACGCTATCGTAGCCACGCGGTTCTCGTGCCCAAACAATTCGTCAAGCACGAGCGCGAAACGGTGCACGTTCTCATCGCCGATCTGGCAGAAGATGCTTCCAGAGTCAGCGAGTAGGTCCCGGGCCAGGATCAGTTTTTCGCGGAGTTGGTCCAGGTAGCTGTGGATACCGCGCTTGTACGTATCGCGAAACGCCCGGATGGTGCGTGCGTCGTAGGGAACGGAGTCCGACCGATCGCCAGAGCGGTCCAGGTTGCGGATATTTACCTGGAAATTGGAATTAAAGCCGATCCCGTAAGGCGGGTCGAAGTAGATCATCTGCACCTGCCCGGACATATCCTCGCGCTCCAGCAAGGAAGCCATCACCCGAGCCGATTCGCCGTGGATCAGGCGGTTCGACCAGCTGCCCCGGTGCCTGTACCACTCGTAGCGGGCCCGTTCGTCGGAGAACCCCGTTGAACGCGTCGAATAGCCCAGGTTGCTGCGGTTTCCGAGTCAGGGACTGGACGAATGATCCCGGATGTATCTTTTCCGAGACGTATAACGGCGGAGCCGCAAATCAGAGATTTGCGGCTCCGCCGCGATTCCAGCTGAGTGCGGGAGGTTCAGAGACCCGAGAGCTTGGAAGGTAGGGTCGTGGGGATTTTTCGTCCGCTTCGAGCGAGGGCTCGGATTCCTCGGTCGGCAGGTTCGATCTCTCCGCCGACCCGTGATCATAGAACCTGGTTCTTGGAGTCCTTGCAGCCATATTCCATCTCCGTTAAGCGGTGGTCGGCAATGTGGTCAGTTCCCGTGCTTTCTCGATTGCGCGATCAAGCTGGCGCCACGGGTTATCAAAATCATCGATTTGGACAAAATGCCAGCGCCGGAGCCAGGGAGGAACCTGCTCGGAATTTGCTACCGCCGGAACCCACCATTCCTTAACGTACCGGGCCTTGGCCTCGGATTCTTCGTCCGGGACGCCCTTGACCTCAATCATCAGGTGGATGCAGGCCACATCCTCGGAATCCCCGAAAAGCCGGGCCACGAAGTCGGGCTCGTACTCGCGCTGGGCGCTCTTGAAGACGTACGGCACCGTCCAGTCGAGTTGAAAATTCCTCACCCAGGCTTCAACGTCGCCGTGCCTGTCGAGAAATTCGGCAACCCGCAACTCGAACTGGGAGTGGCAGGCAGCCCGGTTCAACTCGGACTTCCGCGCCGGTCGCCAATCTCTTAGGGAAGTCTCAAACCGCATGTCCTCGGTCGAACCCAGCGCGTGCCCGCCGAATTCGCCGATCAACCGGCTAGAAGAGTTGCGTCCCAGGCAAGCTTTGGCAATCGCCGCCGGAACGTTGGCGGCGTGCGGCGGATGGGTGAGCAGAGACAGGTTTTCGCATTCGACAAGATCGGAATCGAGCCACTGTTCGGTGGCTCCAACCATGTCCCGGAACAAACTCAGGCGAAGGTCCGAATCGCCGGCGAATTGTCGGGCCGCAGCCTGCGCGGTCGCAAAAACCGCCGATTGATCGCGCAGGATTGGCATCTCAATTGGGTCGTTGGACCCGATCACGCCACCTGTCCAAGTAATTGAAGGAGTGTCCTCCACCCTGATGTGGTGGCGCCGGATGAGCGATGGGTTCAGCTGCAATCCATCCGTCGCAGGCTGAATCAAATAGCCGGAGACCCTTGGAAAGTAAATCCGCAGATTCGATCTACCCGGCATCGACTCCACCGCATATCTCGGCGGGGGCGGATCAACCGGACCCGTGCCTCGGGCGGGCATGAATTCAAATGGGATCCCGAATACTTCGGCAAATTCCGGTTTGAACCGGCCGCTGTCGTCGAAGTTGTCAAAATTCACCCTGCGCAGTGCGCGGCCCGTTACCTGCTCGCACAGAAGTTGCGTGGAGAACGCGCGATACCCAAGAACGTGGGTCACGGTGCGGGTATCCCACCCTTCTGTAAGCATCGAGACCGAGATCACGCAGCGAATCTGCTCACCTTTCCGACCAACCTGGCCGACGGTGTTGAGGGTCTCGCGGATAACGTCTTTGAAATCGCCGGAATCACGTCCAAGGCGTCCCGCCAGGGCCCGCATCTCAGAACCGAGACGGCCGGAAATTGCGTCATCGGAATCGAGCTTGCTATGCACAAGCAGCGTACGCGGGCTCACCTCAAAACCTGAACCATCGCTCAACACGTTGGAAAAGAGATCGAGGGCGCCGGGCACGAACCGCTCGGACCCGTCTTCTGATTCTTCCCGGTAGCCAGCCACGTGCCGGTAGATTTCGCTGGCGTTGGTGATGTTGTTGGCAACGATTATGAAAACCGGCGGCGTGGGCATGCCGGCCGCCTGCCATCGCTTGAAGTTCTCGGAATAGTCCCTGTACAACGCACGCATCGCGGCCCCAAAGGGCTGAGGAATCTGAGAAGGCTTGACCCGCTTGGGCGAGGTGTGCCTGTAGAGATCGCGGTAGACAACCTCGTCCTGGTCAACGGCGTTGTCGTCTACGGGAAGTCGCGGGATTTTGACCAGCCCGGATTCGATCGCGTCCAGGAGCGGGAAGTCCGAGATAGTCCAAGGGAAGAGCTTGGCTTCTTTATTTGCGGCCGTGTCAATGAACATCGGCGTCGCCGAGAGGTCGTAGATCGGCCCGAGCCGGCCCTGGTCGCCGCAAACCGCGCAGCGCGTTGAACCACACCGCCGCCGTTTTGTCATCCTCTTTCCCGTGAGCGCCCTGGCGCTCGGCGGCCGGCAAATAGCAGTGGTGTGCCTCGTCGTTAAGCACCACCAACTTCTCGCGGCCGCGCAGGTCTCGCAGGACACGGTCCAGCATTGCCGCGGCATCCTCGGTCATCTGCGCGTCCGATTCCTCGGCGGCACCGGACCGCAACAACCCCTTGCCCACATTGGAGGACCCGGAGAGTAGATCGCGGCGCAGAAACGCCTGGAAATTAACCACTGCCAAGCTAATGCCATGGAGGCTGGCACGGTGCCGAGCCGGCACCAACCCAAATTCATCGTAGATGTTCTCGGAATGCGACGGCCGCAGTACCTGAAGGCGCTCGCGCACGGTGTGACCGGGGGCAATCGCCAGGAACGCGCGCGAATAGCGCCGCCCCTTTTTCCTGCGGGCATTGAGCGCCTGCCAGGCAATCAACATGCCCATCACGACTGTTTTGCCGGTGCCGGTGGCCATCTTCAGCGCCCAGCGCACGATGCCATCGTTCTGGGCACGGCTTTCGGTATATACTTTCCGCGCCAGACGCCGGCCGGCACGAGTCTCAGTCAGGTAAATGACGGTTTCAACCGCCTCTCGCTGCGCGAAGAAAAGCCGGTGGCGGGTACGTCCTTCAGCCCACCACGTCAGCAATTCGCGTGAAGTTGCAGTCGCTCCAACGTAAAAGCTGCTGCGCCAGCGATTGACCGCCCCGCGAATCTCGTTCACAAGCCGGTTTTGGTCGGCCTCGCCCAAATCCAATTCGAGCCCGGACGCTCGTCGGGCATCGCGTGGGACCGGTAGAAGCGCGAGGCTGTGGCGCCGCCCGGCAAGCGGTTTGGCATCAATCGCACGCAGGTTCCGATCAAGGCGCCAGTGGAATTTGGGCGCCCCGAACGGCTCGTTTAGGACTGGAGCGTTCACCGGATCAAAACCCTGGATTTGATTTCGACCGCCTGCGCCGTCCAGTTCGCTGGAAATCGGTTCCTCCGAAGGCTCAAGCACTCTCTATTTTCAGCAGTGCCACCTGCCAATGCCTGGCCAATTCGAATACCGGAAAAGCACTATTGAAGAATGAGTGGCGTCCGGCGATCGACTCGCGGATCGCGCCCGAACCGTCATGCGCAAAAATTGGGCGTTCGCCCGGATGCAGCCGGCGAATGCGGCCCGGTCCGTCACGCCTGCGCTTCGGCGACCGAGGGTGCAACGCCGGCCCTGGACAGTCCAGCAAAACTGCGGTAAAGCAAGTGGTCAGTACGAATCGCGATATCAATCACGCCCGTCTTGGAAACACCACGATGACCTGGGACGACGTGGAGGATGTCGTCCGGCGGATCGTCCAGGCAGCCGCTCCGGACAAGGTAATCCTGTTCGGGTCCGCCGCGCGCGGCGACATGAGCCCGCACAGCGACCTCGATTTTCTTGTGATTAAAGCTGAAGCTGATCACTGGGAGCTTTCCTCAAGAATCCGAATGGCCCTGTTCGGGGCAAACGCCGCCGTGGACCTTGTAATTGCTACGCCGGGAGACATCGAGCGCTACGGTGGCAGCCACTGCTTGATCTACAAACCAGCGCTGCGCGAGGGCCTCGTTGTTTATGAACAACCCTGAGCGATTCCCGCCCGACGATCCGCGAGAGTGGCTTGGACGGGCGCGCGGAAGTCTCACCCGCGCCAGGCAGCGCCTACCCGGGGTCTACCTCGAAGATCTTTGCTTTGATGCCCAACAGGCTGCCGAGAAAGCGCTGAAAGCTGTTTTGATCGCTCTCCGGGTTGAGTTTCCTTACACCCATGATCTGGCTCAATTGCTTACGCTGCTGCAGACAAATGGAGTCGCGGTTTCCGACGCGATACGCCAGGTTGCGCGCCTTAGCGATTACGCGCGAATCGCCCGGTACCCTTCGGCACGGGCGCCAGTTTCTGAATCCGAATACGCCGCCGCGATTGAACTTGCCGAACTGGCGGTCGCGTGGGCAGGGTCCGAGCTGGCTAACCGGTCAGGCCGGCCGGATTACGATCCCGGTCGCGCCCTCGAGGATCCGCAGCCAGATGATTGAAACGCCCCATAGGTTCCCGGCCTGGTCAGACCCCCGCTTCCCGAAACGCTCGCTGTAGGGTCACGCACCCCAGGCGCGCGCTCTCGAAAGGGTCGTAGTCGGGCCGGCGCTGAACCATGACCGAAACCTCCAAGGTCTGAAAGCCGCGGTAACCGGCCGTCTCCATGAGCCGCAGCTCTTCGGCATAGTCGTAGTCGTCTTCACCCGGGACCAGAAACTCGTGATCCGGCCAGCGCCCGCGAACCCCTTTCAGGTGCGTATGAACGGTATCGGCCGCCAGCAGGTCGACCGATGTCTGCAGATCTATGTCCTGGGCCAGGAAATGCGAATAGTCGAAATTGACGCCGAGGTTATGACGGCCAAGCTGGTCCAGCACCCAGACGGTCTGCTGGGGCGTATGCAGGGACGATCCGACGTGCGGCTCCAGGGCGATATCGACGCCGGCGGCTCGGGCCGCTTCCAGGACCGGCCCGAGCCGATCCAGCGCCTGCTGGCGTTTGCCTTCCCAGTCGCCGACCGAACCCCCGATGGTTGTGTTGATCGCCGGAGGGCGATCGGGCACAAGCTCCCGCGCCAGGGCGATGGCGCCGTAAAGGCGCCGATAGCCACTCTGCAGGGTCTCCCTGTCTACCTCCAGCAGGGGCGAATGCGACGCTATCGCGGGCAGCTCCAGGCCCAGCTCGGAAATAAGGTCCCGCCAATGGCGCACCTTCTCAGGGGTAACGTCCTCCATCCGGGTCGACCAGTTGCCAAGAACCGTAAGCTCGATTCCGGCGAACCCCATTTCCTGGGCAAACCGCGCGAATGGCTCGAATTCGATCTGCGGCATTCCCCAGTTGGAGATCCCCAGTTGCTGCATCGTTTCGTCTCCGTCCGGGATCCGGCCGCTTAAGTTGCCGGGAACCGCAGGGCGCCGCGTCGGCAGGTCTGAGCCCGCAGCAGCGCGCCGGTGCCGGTCGTCACGTAGAGATCGCTCAGGTCGGGGCCGCCGAACGTGCAGTTCGTCGGCATGTCCCTGGGCACCGGGTGGGTCTCCGATGATCCTCCCGGAACGGGCGAACACGTAGATCATCGGTCCGGGGCCCTGGCCGGCAGTGCCGGCGGTGGCGACGATGTTGCCGTCGGTGTCCCAGCACATTCCGTCGATTGCCCGGTAGGGAAAGAAGTTGTGAACCACCCGGAACCGGCCCAGCGATCCGTCGGAATGGATCGGGTAAGCGCGCAGCTCGCGCGGCTCCCCTTCGTCCTTGCCGGCGTTTGAGACGAAGAGTTCGCTCTGGTCCGGCGCGACCAGGATCCCGTTGGGGCGGGTGGTGTCGAAGACGACCCGCTCGATCGACCAGCCGCCGCCTTCCTGCGGGTCCAGGCGGTACACGGACTGGTGGTCCAGCTCGCGCGGCGGCGAGAGATCGTCATAGCGTGGATCGGTGAACCAGATCCGGCCCTTGGCGTCAAAGGCCAAGTCGTTGGGGCTGTTGAGCCGCCGGCCCTCGAATCCGTCGGTGAGCAGGTCGTATTCGCCACCGGCCCGGTAACGGCAGATCGCGGCGCGGTTCTGGCTGCAGCCGTACAGCTGGCCGTCGTGGTCAAAGAGCAGCCCGTTGGTGCGCGCGGTGTCCTCGTGCCAGGGCCGGGAGCGGCCGCTTTCGGGGTCAAACGCCATGATCCGGCTGTTGTTTATGTCGGTAAACAACAGTTGCTGTCCGTCCCAGGCCGGACCTTCGGCGAGGGTATAGCCCTCTTCGAGGATTTCAAATTCCCAGCTCACTACGGCCTCCGATTGCGGATATGCAAGGTTCGTCCGACCCGCGCGTTCAGGCGGATTTTTGCACGCGTGCGGGCGATTTCTGCAGGGTTTCGGGCACGAACAGGAGGATCAGCAGTCCTCCGAAAAGCCCGATCGCACCCAGGATCATGGATCCGTTCTCAAACCCCACGCTGTCACCGAACTGACCGGGCAACACGCTGCCGGAGAGCTCGCCGACTTCGCCGATCGCACGCCAGGCACCCAGGAATTCGCTGATCCGGTCGGGAGGCGAGAGATCCACCCCCAGGGTCATGAGCGCCCCCGATCCAAGCCCGTTGCCGACCCCCAGGACCGCCGACGCCACCAGCAGCAGCACCCAGGAGTCGGACACCGCTACCATGAACATCCCCAGGCCCATGACCGTAAATGAGGGGACCGAACAGAATTTGCGGCCGAGGCGGTCCATCATCCAGCCGGCGAGCGGGAAAAAGACCATGTCGAGCGCGCCCCCGACGGCGGTGATGTAACCGATCGCGGAAGCGTCCAGATCCAGCACGAAGGCGCCGAAGAAAGGGATGATGGCCAGCCGCGCGGCGCGCGTGAACTGTCCCAGAAAAGCACCCGCCGACGCGATCGCCACCCGCGGCTGGAGGTAGACGCGGGCCACGTCCAGGCCCTGAAACACGTTCGCCCGGGGAGCCTCGGTCAGGCGCAGTTCCTCCTCGCCGCGCTGTCCGAACCAGGACGCAATCGCGGCCACCGCCTGGAATGCGGCCGCCACCGCAAACAAAGCCCGAAGGTCCAGGAATGCGCCGAATAGCCCCACCAGGGCCGGGCCCAGAAAGAACCGCGATATCCGCATCGTCCCGCCCAGCACGGCAGTGGCCCGTCCGCGGTGCTCCACTTCAACCGACTCGCCCAGTAAGGTGACGCGGGAGAGAAAGACCATGGACAGCCCGCAGCCGAATACCAACCGCAAGACAAGCACCTGGGTGAATTCGTCGGCGATCACCAGCGGAAGCGTCGTGGCCAGCATCACCAGCGCGCCAACCGTGGTGACAACGCGGTTGGAGAAGCGCCCCAGCAGAACGCCGGCCGGCAGATTGAACAGGATGGTGCCGACCGAAACCACCGCCACCCCGACTGCGATCGCGGTGTAGCTGACCCCGAATTCGGCAAGCAGGAGCGGCAGCGTGGGCACCAGCATCCCCACGCCCACGAAGAAGAAAAAAGCGGGCATGTAAAGCGGAATTAGCAGGCGCCGGATGGCGGTGGCTATCGACATTGTTGGACCAGTCCCGGCGCCGGTCAGGGGTCGCTTGCCAGCCCTTTAGATTAATTGGACGGCCGCCACCGCCCTAATCAGGGCGCCGCAAATTAAATAAACTGATTTGGGCGTTTGAAGGGTGAGCACCGCGCAATCCGCCTCTAAATCTCCCGGCCGCGCACGGGGCTCGAACGAATGGGATCGAAATGGCAACATCCAGCACCGCAACGCGCTCGGTAACGGTCGGTTCGCTGGCCGGGGCCGGTCGCGCCAATCAACTCAATATTGAAGTTCCCGAATACGGTCGTCAGCAGCTTGAAGACACCGCGTTCCTGACCTCGATGCTGCTGGTCCTGCTCGGCAATTACTCGCAGACCGGACATTTCGGCGGGCCGCTGGCCTACACGCCCTACAACGTGGCGGTCCACCTGGTCGGACCGGAGCTGGGCGGTCTGGCCTACGACCTGCGGCACCCCAAGCACCCCAACGCCGACAACTTCATGCTCGCCGGCGGACACTGCATCCCGACCTGCTACGCGCTCTGGATCGTGCTCTGCGAAGCGCTTGAACGCCAGCGCTCAGCCACCGGCGACGACCGATTCGCGACCGACCCGGACCAGAACATGCTGTCCGTCGACGCGATCGGTTTCCGGCGCGGCGCCGGCGCCCTGGCCACGATCCTGGATGAAAACGGCCTGACCGATCACCCCCTGTTCGCCCAGGCCAAGGGACGCGGCATCCGCGCCCTGGCCGGCCACGCCGAAACCACCGACATGACCAATGACGTCAACGGCGGGCCGTCCGGTGTCGGGTTTTCGACCTCGGCCGGCAAGGCCATGTTCTGGGACTTCGCCGGCTCCCCGGCCGAACGCAAGACGATCGTCTTCGAAGGCGAGATGGCGCTGACCGAGGGTCACGCCCAGGAGATCAAGACGATCGCCCTGGCCCAGAAGGTGGGCAAGCGGCTGCGGGTGATGAATTCCTTCAACAACGCCGGAATCGACGATTCGCTGCTCGACGGGGTGATCGACGCCAAGTACACCGATTACAGCCTGCCCGAGCAGTGGGCCTCCTACGGCTGGAACGTCCTCACGCTGGAGAACGGCAACGAGCTGGACCAGGTCGTGGCCGCGCTCAAGGCCATGGAGGAATGGGACTTTGCCGACCGCCGGCCGATGATCACCGTCGGGCGCACGCTGAAGGGCTGGTGGCCGGGCGCGGTCGACGGCCGGATCAATGGCCACGACCAAATCGTCGACGCGGCCTCGCACCCCTACACCCTGGCCATGAACAGCCCCTATTTCCTGGCCCTGGCCAAGTCTTTCGAGCAGCGCTTCGGGGTCGAATTTGCCGGAATACACGACGGCGTGCCCGGATCCGAGCGGGACCGATTGATCGAATTCAAGACCAATGTCGATACCGTGCTCTCGGTACTGGACGGTGGTCTGGGCGCGTGGCTGGCCCAGCGCCTGGTCGCCATCGGCGATGCCCTGCCCGATGCGATGCCGGCCCGAATAAACCTCGACCGGGACCCCTTCCAGGACGAGCGCCTGGCGCCGGAGAACCTGCCCCGCGACGAGATCACGGTCAGCTCGGCCGGGGTCGAAGCCCAGATCCGCCTGTTCCGCAACGCGGGTGAGAAGGCCGGCACGCGGCGGGCGATCTCCGAACTCGGCAAGTGGCTCAACTACGTGACCGACAACCGTTTCGTCACGATCGCGGCCGATCTGTCCGACTCGATCAACGTGGAGAACGCCCACTTCACCCACGAATACGACGCCGAAACCAATCCCGGCGGGACCCGCCTGCGGGCGGGAATCGAGGAGGCCGGTAACGCCGGCACGATCGCCGGACTGGTGTCACAGTCGCTTTCCCGGGACCCGGACCGCCACGCCGGGGTCTGGGGCCTGACCGGCACCTACGGCGCGTTCACCCCGCTGATGTACACGCCGGTGCGGGTCTTTTCGCAGCAGAACCAGGACTCGCCGTTCGCCAACGGCGTGCTGACCGTGCTGGCCGGACACTCGGGTCCGGAGACCGCCGCCGACGCCCGCACCCACTTCGGGATTTTTGCCCCTCAGGTGTGGACCATGTTCCCGCGCGGGCAGATCATCAACCTCTATTTCTGGGACTACAACGACGTGGCGCCCGGGTACTTCGCCGCCGTACACCACGCCGCGCGCCAGAAGGAAGCGGGAGTGATCGTTATTCACGTCGCGCGCCCCGATTTCCTGGTCGCCGACCGAGAAGGGTTTGCCGACACGGACGTGCTGGCGGCCGGCCGCGGCGCCTATGTGATCCGCGATTTCGATCCCGCCGCCCCGCCCCAGGGGACCGTCTACGTCCAGGGTTCTTCCTCGACCAACAACCTGGTTTCGGTCATACCGCAGCTGGAAGCCGAAGGGATCAACGTCCGGATCGTGGCGGTCATCTCCGAGGACCTGCTCCGCCTGCAGGACCCCGAGTACCAGCAGCGGATCCTGTCCGACGCCGACCGCTTCGACTGCACGTTCGTCACCACCATGACCAAGCGCGTCCCGCCACTCTCGAACCTTGGTCCGTTCGCCGAACAATATGCTCTGAGCTCGGATTTCGACGACCGCTGGCGCACCGGTGGCACCGAGGCCGACGTGATCGCCGAATCACGGCTCGATCCCGATTCGATCCTGGACGGGATCCGCAGGTTTGCGGCCGCGCGCGAGGAGCGCATCTCGCTGGCGCGCAACGCGCTCAGTCGGCTCTGATTAGCCAGGGCCGAGGCCGGCCATGTTAGCCCTGGTCGACTACGGCTCCGGAAACATCCGCAGCGTCGAACGCGCGCTGGGGTTCGTCGGCGCCGAATTTGCTCTGACCGAAGACCCCGACGTGGTTGCCGGCGCCGCCGGCGTTGTACTGCCCGGGGTAGGGGCCGCCCTGGACACGATGGACGGCCTGCGCGCGCGCGGGTTGGACGCCGCGGTCCGCGATTACCTTGCCAGCGGGCGGCCATTCATGGGCGTTTGCATGGGGCTGCAGGCCCTGCTGGAGCACTCCGAGGAAAACGACGGCACCCCCTGCCTGGGACTCTTTCCGGGCAGGGTTCGGCTATTTCCGCCCGGGCTGCACGTGCCGCACATGGGCTGGAACCAGGTCCGGCGGCGGAGGCCGTGCCCCATCCTTGAAGGAGTGCCCGACGGCGCCAACTTCTACTTCGTGCACTCCTACTACGCCGACGCCGCCGAGGCCGAATACTGCGCGGCCACCACCGAGTACGGCCTGGAGTTCATGAGCGTTCTGGGCCGGGACCTGGCATTCGCCACCCAGTTCCACCCCGAGAAGAGCGGGGCGACCGGCCTGCTGCTGTACCGCAATTTCGCCCGCATCTGCGGGCAGCAGTAGGAAACTTTCGGGGCCCGGCGGTGGTCATCTATCCGGCGGTCGACATCCGCGCCGGACGCGCCGTCAGGCTGCACCAGGGTGACTTTGCGCGCGAGGTCGTCTTCTATGACTCGCCCTCCGAAGCTGCCCGCAACTGGATAGACCAGGGTGCCGAGTGGCTGCATGTCGTGGACCTGGACGGGGCCCGCGGCGGCACCCCGGCCAATCGCGCCGCGATCGCCGCGATCGCCAATCTGCCGGCGCGGCTTCAGCTCGGCGGGGGCCTGCGCCGGATGGAGGCGATTGAACAGGCCATCGCCGGCGGCGTCGATCGGGTGGTGCTGGGAACCGCGGCGGTCGAGGACCCGGCGCTATTTCTGGCCGCCTGTCAAAGATTCCCCGGTCAGATAGCGGCGGGGATCGACGCCCGCGACGGAGTCGTGGCCACGCGCGGCTGGGCGCGCGACGCCGGTGCCGACGCCATCGACCTGGCCCGCACCTGCGAGCGCCAGGGGGCGGCCGCGGTCATCTACACCGACATCGACCGTGATGGCATGTTGGGCGGCATCAACACCGAGCGCCTGGCCCAGGTGGCCGGCGCAGTAAAGATCCCGGTGATTGCCAGCGGCGGGGTCGCCGCCATTTCCGACGTGACCGCCGCATCTGCGGCCGGGGCGGCCGGGACTGATCATCGGCCGGGCGCTTTACGACGGAAGCGTTGACCTGCGCGCGGCGCTTACTAAGGCCGACGGAACGGCCAAGTGCTGACCCGGCGAATAATCCCCTGCCTGGACGTTAAGAACGGCCGCAACGTGCGCGGGGTCAGGTTCTCGGCCGATCGCGACGCCGGCGACCCGGTCGAGTTGGCGTCCTATTACGACCGGTCCGGCGCCGACGAACTTGTTTTCTATGACATTTCGGCATCCGCCGAGGGGCGCGACATAACCCTCGGCATGATGCGGGCGGTGGCCGAACAGGTGTTCATTCCACTGACCGTCGGCGGCGGTGTGCGCAGCACCGCCGACATGTATGAGCTGCTCAGGGCCGGCGCCGACAAGGTCTCGGTCAACACCGCTGCGGTGGAGCGCGAAACCCTGGTCAGCGAGGGCGCCGATCGCTTCGGCAGCCAGTGCATCGTGCTTTCGATCGATTCACAGCGCAAAGCCGGCGGCGGCTGGGAGGTGTGGACCCACGGCGGACGCACCAATACCGGCATGGATACGTTGGAGTGGGCCGAACGCGGCGTGGAACTGGGGGCCGGCGAAATCGTGCTCAACAGCATCGATGCCGACGGTACCAGGGACGGCTACGACAACGAGCAGCTGGCCGAACTTACCCGGCGCGTCCCGGTGCCGGTGGTGGCCTCCGGCGGGGCGGGCACGCTGGAGCACCTGCACGATGCGCTGGCCACGGGCGGCGCCCATGCCGTCCTGGCGGCCTCGATCTTTCACTACAAAGTGTTTACGATTGCCCAGGCCAAGGAATACCTTGCCGAACGCGGCAATCCGATGCGACTAGACCATGCCCCCGCAACCTGAAACCCTGGATCCGGCCCAGCTTCGCTGGGACTCCGCCGGACTGATCCCGGCGGTCATCCAGGAGGAGTCCACGGGTCAGGTCCGAATGGTGGGCTACATGAACCGCGAATCGCTGGCCCGAACCCTGGAGTCGGGCCAGGTCTGGTTCTTTTCGCGGAGTCGGCAGGAGCTCTGGCGTAAGGGTGCCACCTCTGGCAATACGCTCTCGCTGCGATCCATTTACGTCAACTGCGAGGACAATTGCCTGTTGCTTGCGGTCGATCCGGTGGGCCCGACCTGCCATACGGGAAACCAGAGCTGCTTTTACCGCCAGTTGCGAAAGGCCCAATCATGAGCGAGCGGCCGGGCGTGGAGATCATCGATGAAGTGATCGCGGTGATCGCGCAGCGCCAAGAAGAAATGCCGCCCGATTCCTATGTCGCAGAGTGCCTGCGGCGTGGCTGGCCCTACATTGCCCGCAAGCTGATCGAGGAGGCCACCGAGGCCAGCATCGCCGCCCGCGAGGAATCCGACGATCGGCTCGCCAGTGAGATTTCGGACCTTTTCTTCTTCGCCCTGGTCTCGCTCGCCCACCGCGGGGTCGATCCCGAAAAAGTGTGGGCCGAGCTGGCGCTGCGTCGCCGCTAACCCGGCGGCCCTGTCCCGGATATACCGTGCGCCCGGCCGGACGCCGGAAGCCGCTTCTGCCCGATTTGCCCGCCACCCCGGCTGCATCGGCTCGGTGCGCCCCGCCGAGGTGTACGCTGGCAATACCGATCAACTGCAATTTGCAGATCCTGCTGCCCTCCCTCCGCCGGGAGTCGTGCTCCCCGGGACCGGCGAGAGGCTGCTGCTGATGGTGCAAAAGCACCGATCCGGAGTCCGCAGCGGCATTCCGACTTGCCCGTCTTCCCGGTCGTCGAGCTGGGCCGCGGACCCGGGACCGTCCGGCGATCCGACTCCGCCCGGGGCCAGATTTGGCGAGTGTCGGGGCATCGGCGCGGGCAAGAATCGACATATCGGCGACAGGCAGGGCGAACCCTGATGGGCCAACATCCGATCGACCGCAAATTGATGGAACATTTCGCCTTTCCCGCACCGCGCAGCCCGATGCCCCACGTCTGGTACCTGGGCGGCCAGAATCGGCGCCCGCAGATCCGTCCGGTTGCAAGCGTCGCGAAATTCGAGCTAGATTGCTCCCCGGAGGTGGACCACTACATCGCATCTGCGCAGAACCGTCTTGCCCGGGCAACGGTCCGGATTGCCGGTGGTAGCGAGGCGGAAGCTGCGGACTGGATGGCGATGATCGACTGCATCGCCATTCATGCCGTCCGTTCGCCCATCCTGTGGGCACAGCTTGCGAGCGAACTCAATCGGCTGGTCGAGGCGGGTTCAGTCACCCAGTCGCAGGCCAGCGCCGAATTCGAACGGTTGATCGGTCACCGCGATCTTTCGCTATTCAAGCTGCTGGTTCAATGCGCGGCGGCGACGTTTTCCAATCTCGTAGCGCGACTGGCGATACCCAAGGTCGACCAGGAATTCGTCACCGGAGACTCCGTGATTCAGATCTCCGCCGACACGCAGGATTTGATTCCCGGCACCGGTGTCCTGACATGGTTTCCGATGGGCCCCTATGTCGGTTTGATGATTTACGGCGAGGAGCGCTGGTCGCCGATCGTGGGTCTTTCGGTGGACGGGGAGCGGCCGGGAACCGTCAAACCGACCGGTCCGCCACGCAGGCTCGAAATTAGGGCACCGACGGAAGAACCGCTGGAGATCGAAGCCGGAGGGTTCAACAGCCTGATCGCCTTTTCCGGGCGGAAGGTGTTTGCACGGTCCCGGGAAGCAATCGATGCCGCCCTGGCCAAAGGCGTCGAATTCGAAGAGTACGACACGCATTTCACCTATCGACCCAGGATTGTCGGCGATCTCCCCTGAAAGATCGGGGCCGGCGCGCTGGGAAGGGTCCGCCCGCGGCAGTTCTATTGCACCGCAACGCGGTCGCCGGTCGGGCGCTTACCTCGGACGGGGAGCCGGCTGACCGGATCTACGCCCACCCAGCTCCGGCGGCCGGGGAGCGGGGCTGAGTGCGGCCGCGCTGCTACCGCCCGGTTGCGGCCTTCCCGCGTTTCGGCGATCCGGAGCGGCCGGTCAGAACACGGTCAGGACTTCGAACTCGGTCGAAGGGGGCAGTTCTTCTCCGTCGCGCCGCAGTTCCTCCAGCGTTCGATACACCTCCAATCGCAGCTCGGTGTACGCCTGACGGCGGGTGCCGGCGATTGCGTCGCATCCCCCGAGCGTGGGACAACTGGCGGCCTCGTACCCCTCCCTGCTTTCAAATATCACCAGCAGATGCCGGGGCGGTTCGGATACCGGCGCCGGTTCGGGTGGATCGCGCCGCGGCCGTTGCAGGGTCGCCGTCTCGAATCCGAGGCGTTCCAGGACCCGGTGGGCTTCATCGGTACCTATGTCCGAGCGTCGCAGCCGGTCGCCGGCGCGACCGGCTGCCGGATGGGGAAGACGCGCCCGTGCAGTATGACGACGCAAAAGTGGCGGCGCTCGATAGGGTCCGGGTCCACGTCGCGGGTCGCGTCCAGCAGCCCGGTGCGGTCTATCCGGTAAATCTGGCGCTGAATCCGAAACTCCACGCAAGCCCCTTCGACGGAGAACTCTCCAACCGGCCCCGTCCGGCGGCCGAACTGCCGGCGGCCGACGATGCAAACGAGGGCGCCGCCCCGCCTTGGCCGATTCGGCCCCGCGATCGGCGCGTCGAGGCGCCCGTCGCGCTTGCGGTCCCGGGGGCCGGTCCGAACCCCGGCCGTCCGCAGCGCCCTTTCCCGAGAGCGGCTGACGGGAAGGGCCTTGATCCGGGGTGCCGGGCCCCGGCCGAATCCGCCATTGCGCCGGTCGTTCGGCGCAGCCGCGGCGGGGCGGTCGGCCTGACCGTTCGCGATTGCCGCAGCCGGCTGCGGCTGCGGTGCGAACTTTTGCCGCACACGGAGTTTCCATACCCGCCGACCGACCCAATACGCCGGAACCGTCAGACCCGCGGCCGGTCCCGAAGGCCGGCAACTCAAACGCCGTAAACCCCGGCGAATGCGCCCTGATCCGGGTGATGGCTGGGGACGGAGCGGCGGCTCTGACAGGAGGACCGACAACCCATAATCGGCGCGTAGCCGAATTCCGAACCGGCGCCGGGATACGGCGTCCGCGGCGCCAAAAGCAGATCAACGATGCCGAAATTACGAACGTGTCCTTAACCAGGCTCGCCCCGGCGACCGCCCTGATTGCGCTGGTGCTGCTGCTGGCCGCGCTTTTTGCGGGAACAACCGCCCGCGGCGCGCCCGAATCCGATTACTCGGTCCCCGGGGGCTGGTTCTACACCCAGGGCGGCGGAGATACGCCGCGTCCCGACGACGGATTCGCGGTCGTTGACGATGGCCAGGCCCGGTTCTGGACCGCCTTTCAGGCCCACGGCGGGGTTGCCGGCGTGGGCTATCCGATTTCGCGCCGCTTCAACTGGGACGGATTCGTAACCCAGGTGATGCAGAAATCGGTGTTCCAGTGGCGCCCGGAGACCGGCACGGTGGCGTTCGTGAACGTTTTCGACGATCTCTCGCGCCTGGGCTTCGACGATCAGCTCGAAGACCGCCTCGTGCCCAGGCCGGAGGCCTTCGCCGGCGAGTCAGGACTCGATTTTGGCCAGGTGATCGCCAGGCGGATCGCCCTGCTCGACGCCGAACCGGAACTGCGCGCGGCCTACGACGCGGTTGCCGATCCGCTCAACGCCTACGGCCTGCCGCAGTCGCGGGTCGTAGATTACGACGGGCTGCGGGCGATCCGCCTGCAGCGCGCGGTCCTGCAGATCTGGACTTCGGATTTCCCCTGGGCCTCCGCCGGCACGGTTACCGTGGCCAACGGCGGGGACCTGGCCAAGCAGGTGGGGCTGTTTGCTTCCCGCCAGGCCGCGCTGGTGCCCGAGTTACCGCCGGAATCGTCCCCGCCGCCGACTCCTGAACCTACCGCCACGCCGGTCCCGACGACCGCTGACCCGGGCGCCACGGACCTGCTGGATGCACTTGAAATCCTCCCCGAGTTCGGCGAGGGCTACAACCGCAGCGACTGGCCGCACTGGAGCGACCTGGACCGCGACGGCTGCAACACCCGCTGCGAGGTGCTGGCGGCCGAGCGGCTGGCCGACGGGAGCTGGCATTCGATATTCGACGGGGAAATCACGTCAAACCCGTCCAGCTTTGACATTGACCATCTCGTCCCGCTGGCCGAAGCGCATGAATCGGGCGGCTGGGAATGGGACCGGGCGACCCGACAGCGGTACGCCAACGACGAAGGTTACGAGCACTCGCTGATCGCCGTGTCCGACTCCTCAAACCGCTCCAAGGGCAAGAAGGACCCCGCCGAGTGGCTGCCGCCCGATCAGCGCGCCCACTGCTTCTACGCCGACGCCTGGGTGCGGGTCAAACACCGCTGGTCACTGAGCGTGGACCGGGACGAGTCGGTCGCGTTGCGGCGCATCCTGGCCGATTGTCCGGCCGGCGCCACCGCCGCGCCGGATCCGGCCCCGGTCACCACCGTCGCGCCAACCCCGACCGTGACGCCGCCGGTGACAACGCCGGAGGGCACCGCGTTTTCGATCGCCGGCTGCGACGCCGCCGCCGAGATAGTCCGCATCACGGGCGCGCCGGGGGCCTCGCTGGGGGGCTGGATCCTCAGCGACGCCGGTCCCCGGTATTCACACACATTCGCGGCCGGAACGACGATCCCCGCGTCGGGAACCCTGGTCGTGGCCTCCGGCCGCGCCAGCGGCGACATCAAACCCTGGGGCCAGCGCAACGTCTGGAACAACGACGGCGACACGGCCACGCTGGCCGGCCCCGGAGGCCAGATCGACGCCCTTGCCTGCAGTTGAGCCGGGCCCAAGACCAACCCCCGGCTCAACCGACCAGGGCTCGGCGGCGGGCGGCCGGCCGGCGCCAACACAGTAATCCCTTCCGCGGCACCATCAGCGGCCTGAGCCGCATGGGCCCGGTTCGAACCTGGCCCGGGCGCTGCGCCGGACGACGGCAATGGCGTCAAATCCTTGACGGACTCCGCGACCCGGAAACGCTTCCCGGCCCGTGGGAGGCAACCGTCCGAGCAAGTTGCCCAAGGATATCGATACGTCCTCAGCCGGGTCGCTCCGCCCAGGTCACCATAGAGAATCGCCTGGGGCACCCCGGCGGGTGTTTCTCAGAGCAGCCCGGAGATCGCCGGCGACGCCGGGGACTGGTGGTCAGCGCGGAAGTTGGTCGGCGATTCGGTCAATGTCGGCTTGCGTTACTTCGTGGCAGCGGTAGATTCCGATTCCCAGCGCGTCCAAGGCGGCCCGTCGCAGCCCGTCATCCCAGTTGCAGATTCCACTTACGCCTACCGGGGGCAGCGGCTGCGGCGTGGAGGTGGGGGTCGGCTCGGCCGGCTGCGGCGGGGTTGCTTTCGGAGCGGTGTTTGTCGGCGGGGCGGCAGCAGCCGGGCTCAATTCGTAAACCGCTTCGATCCGGACCGTGATCTGGGCCGGGTCGCCAACAATGTCGCCGCGATCGGAGGCCGGATCAGCGGGGCGAATCGCTATCGTGCGGACGATCTCCAATTCCAGGTGTGTGGCCGCTGATTGCGCGGCTGCCTGCGCATCGTCGATCGCCTCGGCCAGGGCCAGATGACGCTCTTGCTGGCGGGCGGCGGGGGTGTAGGTGTAGCTGCGCGTCGCCTCGCCTATGACGGTCAGCACCGTGGATGAAGGCTGGTCGGGCGCCTGGGGCGATTCGGCCGCAATTGCGTTGCCGCCGCCGGTCAGTTGCCAGGCGACCAGCGCCAGCAGCGCGACCATGCCGGCCACGATGGCCGTGCGTTTGAGGATCGTTCCAGTAACCATGAAGCCATTTTATTGGCGGTGGCAAGCAGGCGGTCTCGGCCGCCGGGCGGAATGCAACTGCAAAAGGCCAGATCCCTGCCGCACCTCCGACGACCCGCCATCAACAAGCGGGGTGCGACGGCCCGTCTGAGAAACCCCTCGATCGGGGGCATCGACTGCGACTGCGTTCGCAATTGGCGCGGCGTTCTGGGTGCGGCATTCGGCATTGCGCAACGCCCCGACACCGCATCTTGCCTACGGCGGCATCCGCGGCGGAACACTTCGCGCTTTGCGGCTTTGTCCGGGCACGCGCCCTCCGAAACCGCCGCTCCGAGCGCCGATTCCCGCGAGCGCCCGCGACTGCGCGCCGGGCAGTTCGGCAGCGATCCGGCGCGGCATCCGCTAGGTTGCGGCCGCGCACCCCAGACCCGGCAGAATCGATTCCAGCGCGGATTTTGCAGCGACAAATCCCTCCGGGGTCGTGCTGCCGAAATGCCTTTCGGCCACGTCCAGGTGCGGCTCCAGGGAAAGCTCGATGGACCCTGCACCGGCGGCCAGATCGGTCAGGATCTGGGGCCAGTTGCACTGACCCTGCCCGGGTAGAACCATGCCTCCGTGCGCGCCCCGGTCCTTTACGTGGAGCGCGGCGATGAGCGACTCGAGCTGCCTGACGGCGCCGGGCGGATCGATCCCGACGACGGCGAAATTGGCCGGGTCGCAGACGTAGCCGAGGTTGTCGGAATCGACCGACTCGAGCGCCTCCAGGATCTGCCCGGGGGTTTCGCCGAACACGCCGCGTTCGTTCTCAAGCAGCAGCAGCACCCCGGGTGCATCGCGCAGGGCCTGTTCGCACAACCTGGCCAGGTTCGCCACGCAAGCGGGGTGATCGCTGGCCGAGCGCGGCTGGAATCCAAATACGCGGACCGCCGGGCAGTCAAATTCAAGCGCCGCCGCCAGGCCGTTGGCCAGCTGCCGCTGCTGGACCGCAAAGTCACCGTCGACCGGTGCTTTGCCGACCGGCGTGGCCACGCACTGGCAGAAGAAGCCGAGCCCGCGCAGCTGGCGCGCCAAGAACTCGCGTTCGCCGGCGGTCGATTCGGCAATCGAGCAACGCTGACCGTCGCGTTCGAAATGGCGTACGTCGATGCGCTCAAGGCCCAGACCGGCAAAGAACCGCAATTGATCGGCAAAGCCGGTGTAGGCCTCGTCGGCGAACCCGGATAGCAGCCAGCCGGTCACCGTTCCAGGACGGTCGTGAAGGCGGCCTGCGGAATCTCCACCTGGCCCACCATCTTCATCCGTTTCTTGCCCTCGGCCTGTTTTTTCAGCAGCTTGCGCTTGCGGGTTACGTCCCCGCCGTAGCACTTGGCCAAAACGTCCTTGCGCAGCGCGGGGATGGTCTCGCGGGCGATGACCTTGCCGCCGACCGAGGCCTGCAGCGCCACCTGGAAGAGCTGGCGGGGAATCACCTTGCGCAGCCGGGCCAGGATCTCGAGCGCGTCGCGGCGGGCCCGCTGGCGGTGCAGGATCGAGGAAAGCGCGTCCACCCGCACGCCGTTCACAAGGATGTCCACCACCTGGACCTCCACCGGTCTGAAATCGACGACGTGGTAGTCCAGCGAGGCGTAGCCGCGGGTGGAGGACTTGAGCTTGTCGTAGAAATCGACCAGGATTTCCGAAAGCGGCGCCTGGGCGGTCATGAGGACCCGCCCGGCGTCCAGGGTCTCGACTTTGTCCACGCTGCCCCGGGCCAACCGGACCAGCTCCATGAGCGGACCCAGGTAGCTGCCCGGGGTAACGATCGAGAGCTCCACCCAGGGCTCGGTGACCTCGGCGATCCGGTTGCTCTCGGGCATCGCCCCGGGGCCGTCCACCAGCAGTTGGCGTCCGCTGCGGGTAAGGACCCTAAATTGCACGCCGGGGTTGGTCACGATCAGGGTCAGGTCGTTGTCGCGTTCGAGCCGCTCGCGGACGATGTTCAGGTGCAGGAGCCCGAGGAACCCGACCCGGAAACCGAATCCGAGGGCTCCCGACTCCTCGGGTTCGAAGGTCAGCGAAGAATCGTTGAGGCGCAGCAGGTCCAGCGCCCGCCGCAGCGCCGGATAGTCACCCGGGTCCTGGGGATAGATGCCCGCGAACACCATCGGCCGGGGCGGGGCGTAGCCGGGCAGCGGCGGCGAATCAGGGCTGCCTTCGGCCAGCAGGGTATCGCCAACCACGAACTCGAAGCCGCCCTTCAAACCGGTGGCCACGTAGCCGACCTGTCCCGAAGTGAGCGTTTCGACCGGTTGCATCTGCGGCGCGAACGTTCCGACCTCCATGATTTCGAAGCGGTTGCCGGATCCGGGCAGGTAAATGCGATCGCCGGCCGCCAGCCGGCCGTCGACGACCCGCACGTGAGTTAAGACTCCGCGGTGGCGGTCGTAATTTGAATCAAACACCAGTGCGCGCGGGGGCGCCTCGGCGATCCCGTCGGGGGGCGGGACGGTCGCTATCACCCGGCCGAGCAGTTCACGGACCCCGGTGCCGTGCTTGGCCGACACCGCCAGGATCTCCTCCGGGTCAACGCCCATCAGTTCCACGATCGCCTCGCGGGCCGCCTGCGGCTGCGCCGCCGGCATGTCGATCTTGTTTATGACCGGGATGATCTCCAGTCCCAGCTCCAGGGCCTGGTAGAGGTTGGCGATGGTCTGGGCTTCGATGCCCTGGGAGGCGTCCACCAGCAGCAGCGCGCCTTCGCAGGCCGCCATGGCGCGCGAGACCTCGTATGCAAAGTCCACATGCCCGGGCGTGTCGATCAGGTTCAGCTGGTAATGCTGCTGGCCGTTCTCCCAGTGCATCGTCACCGGGGTGGCCTTGATCGTGATCCCGTGTTCGCGCTCAAGGTCCAGCGAGTCCAGCAGCTGTTCGCGCATCTGGCGCTGATCGACCTGGCCGGTCAGCTCCAGCATGCGGTCGGCCAGCGTCGACTTGCCGTGGTCGATGTGGGCGATGATGCAGAAGTTGCGAATGCCTGCGGGTGCAATCATGCGCGGGCGACGCCCCTGGCGGTAGGTAGGCCAGCGATTCTAGGTGCGCTCACGCTGCGGCCACGTCCGGTCCCAGCCGCGACCTGAGCATTCGCAGCAGGACCCGCGGTTGCTCCAGTCCCATCGCCAGCGTGACGGCCAGATAAGCGGCAACGGCCAGTCCCAGCACCACCAGCATGCCGGCGGCGAAAAACGGCGGTGTCGGGCCCAGCGAGCCCAGCAGTTCGCTTCCCAGCCAGGCGAGCGCGGCCGCCAGCAGGCTGGCGCCGAACACGCGCAGCGTCCCGGTCCCCAGCGAAATGTCAAGGCCCAGGCGCCGCAGCCACAGGTAAAGGACCACAACCTCCACCAGAATCCCGATCGATACACCCATCGCGATCCCGGCGACCGCGAACGGTCCCGCAAGCGCCCAGGAGACCAGCATATGCAGCAGCAGGCTGGCCGAGATGACCAGCACCGGCCGGCGCGTGTCCTGGCGCGAGTAGTAGACCCGGGTGAGGATTTCGGCCGCGGCGTGACCGACCAGACCGACCGCCAGGGCGGACAGGACCACCGCGGTCGCGGCGCTGGCGGTCGCATCGAAGGCGCCCCGTTCAAACAGAACCCTGACCAGCGGCTCGCCGGTGACGATCATCACCAGGCCCGCCGGCAGGGTCGCAAAGAGCACGTAGGAAAGTGAATCGGACGTCGCCTGGGCCAGCCCGGCCCGGTCGCCGCGGGCGCTCAAGTCCGAAAACTCGGGCAGGACCGCCTCGGCGTAGGGGATCGCCAGGATTCCGAGCGGAAAGAGCAGCAGCATCCAGGCATTGGCGAATGCCGCCACGCCGGAGGGGCCCTGCAGCGAGGCCAGGTAATTTATGAAGAAAAAGCTCAACTGAATCACCGCGAACCCGCCCAGGCGCGGCAGCATCAGCTCGATCACGCGCCGGCCCGGCCCCGAAAGCGCCAGCGCCGGACGCCAGCTGAGTCCGGCCCGGCGCAAACCCGGAATCTGGATGAGGAGGTGCAGCAGGGCGCCGGCGATCGTGCCCCAGGCCAGCCCGATGATTCCCAAAGGCTCCACCAGCAGCAGGGCGCCGGCGATCACCCCGGCGTTGTAGAGCAGCGGGCCGACGGCGGGCAGGAGGAAATCGCGCTCGGCGTGCAGGGCGCCCTTGAAGACCGCCGAGAGTCCCAACAGCAGCGGGGACAGCATCAGGTAGCGGGTGGCCTCGGTGGCAAGCTCACGGGTTTCCGGGTCGAACCCGGGGACCAAGACCCGCATCAGCGCCGGGGCCAAGACGGCCGCCAGCAGCGAGCCGCCGATCATCACCATCCCCAGCAGATTGAGCACGCCGGAGAACAGTCGGCGCCGGTCCTCGGCGCGGTCGTCGCCGCCCAGGCCGGCAAATACCGGGATGAACGCCGATATCAGCGCGCCGCCGGCAAACAGGGTGAACAGCGTGTCGGGGATCCGAAATGCGGCAAACCAGGCGTCGGCCTCGGGTCCCAGCCCGATCTGGCCGTTGATCACCGCCTGGCGCACGAACCCCAGCAGCCGCGAGAGCAGAAACATCACGCTGAGCAGCACAGCCGCCCGCACCACGTGCCGGCCCCGTCCCGCAGGGGCGCCGGCGGACTCTATTCGGCGCGCTCCACGGTGATCGTTCCGCCCGCCTGGCAGGCGTCCAGATCAGGCGTCGGAACGATCCGCAGCCGGCCCAGCGGAATCACCTTGCTGGCGGCCCGGATCTCTTCCGGGCTCCGGCTGGCAGGAGTGGGGCCCCAGAAAACGCACAGCGCCGAACCGGGCGGCCAGTAAGCCAGTTCGCCCACGAACACGACTTCCCGGTCTTCGCGGGTGGGTTCAAGCTGCAGCGGAATGGCCGCGTATATTTCCTGCCCCCAGCGATTCACGGTGCCGGATTGGGGCAGGTTGGACCAGAAGGCCTCGGCGGCGTCCGATCGGTAGAGTTCGGCATTCAGGGCCAGTTCGCCAACACTGACTCTGACCAATTTGCCCGGTTCGATCATTCCCACTCCCTCACGAACTCGAAGCGGCAAATCGCGTGCCGCCCCGGCCGCCGGCCAGGGCGCTTTCGATCGATCCGGCGCGGGCGCCGTCGACAATGTGCACCGATCCCACGTGATCGAGCAGACCCAGCGCCGATTCCAATTTAGGAATCATTCCACCGTCGACCGCCCCCGAGCGCTGCAATTCCCCCGCGATCCGGGGAGTCACCAGGTCCACGGTACGACCCTCACGGTCCAGCACGCCGGGCACGTTGGACACAAACACCAGCGCCCAGGCCCCGAGCGCGCGCGCCACCGCACCGGCAATCGAATCGGCGTTGACGTTGTATACGCGCTGTCTGGCGTCGATGCCCAGCGGGGCCACCACCGGGGTGATGCCGGCCGCCAGCAACGCATCCAGCAATACGGTATCGACCGAATCGACCTGGCCTACCCGGCCCAACCGCCCGCTGGCCTCCGGGATCACCCTGATCAGGCCGCCATCGATGCCCGCAATACCGGCCGCCGCCACCCCGGACCGGGCCAGGGCGCAAACGATCTCCTTGCCAACCGCGCCGCAGAAGACCTTGATCGCCGCCTCCAGCACCCGATCGTCGGTAAAGCGCAGGCCGTCCACGAACCGCGTCCGGGCTCCGGACCGTTCCAGCTCCGAGCTCAGCGCGCGACCCCCGCCGTGCACGATCACGACCGGGTGGTCGCCGCGCAGGCGCGCCACCTGACCGCAGAGTTCGGGCAGGTCCAGTTCGTCGCCACCGCCGATCTTGATGACCAGCGGAGCCGGACCGGGCGACGGCTTCGACACTTACGTCGTGTACTCGGAGTTGAAGGCCACGTACTCGGCGCTCAGGTCACAACCAACCGCCCGCGCCCTGTAGACCCCGGAATGCAGGTCAAGGGTTATTGTCGAGCGCGGCTGAGCCAGTACCGCCGACGCTTTTTCGGCGTCGAAGTCGATCGGCAGTCCCTGCCGCATGGTCTGGACGTCCCCGAGGTGGAGGTCCATTCTTTCGGGATCGAACTCGGCGCCGGAATAGCCGGCCGCGCAGAGGATGCGCCCGAAATTGGGGTCGGCGCCGCGGACCGCGGTTTTAACCAGCATCGACGTGGTGATCGTGCGCGCGATCAGGCGCGCCTGCTCCTGCGACGAGGCTCCATTCACCTGGACCGCGAACACCTGGTTGACTCCCTCTCCGCCGGCCACTATTGCTTCAGCCATCTCCCAGGCCAGTTCCCGAAACGCGGAGCTGAACGCCGGCCAATCGGGATGGTCGGGCGCCAGTTCGATTCCGCTCGCCCCGGAAGAAAGCACCAGCAGCGAATCGTTGGTCGAAGAGTCGCCGTCGATGCTGACGGCATTGAACGTCTCTTCGGCGACCTCGGCGGTCAACTGCTGCAGCGCGGCGCGATCGATTACCGCGTCCGTGGTCATGTAGGCCAGCATCGTGGCCATGTTGGGGTGGATCATTCCGGCGCCCTTGCACATGGCCCCGACCGTCACCTGTCCGCCGCCCGCTTCAAGCGTGCGCTGCCCGAACTTGGGGCCGGCATCGGTCGTCATGATCGCCCCGGCCGCGGCCGGGCCTCCGTCGCGTCCGACCGAAATCGCGGCCACGCCTTCGGAGAGCTTGTCCATTGGCAGCTGCACGCCGATTATTCCGGTGGAACAGACCAGGACCTGGTCGGAGGGAATCTGGAATCGTTCGGCGGTCAGGCGCGCCAGTTCCATGGTGTTGTCGAAACCCGGCTGACCGGTAGCTGCGTTGGCGATGCCGGAATTGGTGACGATCGCCCGGGCCTGCCCGCAACCCACAACCGCGCGGTTGTAGCGAACGCTGGGTGCGGCGAAGCGGTTCCGGGTAAACACCCCCGCCAACGTGGCGGGTCCATCGGTCGCCAGGAGCACCGCCAGATCGGGTTGGCCGGAGGGTTTTATCCCGCAGGTGTGGCCTCCGGCGACAAAACCAAGCGGCGCGCAGACTCCTTCTGCCATTGGATCCCCTTCACGTGTGGGTTTGCGAGTTTTCGCGGTATCGGCGGTGGCCTCGGAATCGCGGCCGGGCAGGCGCCCTACCCCGCGGCGAGATTCAGCCAATCTGGTCTGAATTCATTATTTTGCGCCTGCGGGCCGATTACTTGCTCTGCATCTGATTTGTCGCGGCAGGCGCGACGCTGTCAAGCTAATGGCGGTCCGGTGGCTCGAGGTTCGCGCCGCGAGGCGTGTTTTCTACAAGCCATTTGCCAAGCGGAATTCGTCCAGCTCGCTGCTGCTCGACCCAGTTTTCTTCCGGGATTACGACAAATCGCTTGCGGATGCCGATGCGCTGGGGTCCTTGGATTTCGGACAGCCTCAGAATCTTCGAAAGTTGCGCTTTGGCTTCCGCAACCGTCCACGCGCGGTCGACAGCATCTTCAGCTTTGGGCATGAGGGCTCAACTTTCGGATGTTTGAAATTGGTCAGTATTTGAAGCGGTGATTTTCGGGATTGAATTCAAGGGTAGACAGGGGCTGCCTCTAGTCCGCTGCGCTCGTCGAACCCAGCCATCAAATTGGCGTTCTGCAGCGCCTGGCCTGCCGCCCCCTTCACAAGGTTGTCGACCACACCGAACATCAACAGCCTTCGTCCATCAGGGCTTGGGCGGGCATGCACGGCGCAGTAATTCGATCCGGCGACCCACTTGCTGCGCGGAGGCTGATCCAGCGCGAGCGTAAAAGTCGCGTCGGCGTAAAAGTCGCGGTAGAGGTCATTAACGACACCGGGCTCCACCGCATGGTTCAGGCGGGCGTAGCCAGTAGACAGGATGCCCCGGATCATGGGCGTCAGGTGAGGGATGAACGTCACCGCCACTTCCCGGGCCGCAATCAACTCCAGTTCCTGGATCATTTCGGCCGCGTGGCGATGCCCGTCGACACCGTAAGGGTGGATGCTCTCGGTCACTTCCGAGTAATGACTGTCGAGCTTCAGCGAGCGCCCGGCACCGGAAATCCCGGATTTGGCGTCGAACACGATATCGGGTTCGATCAAGCCGTCGGCGAGCGCCGGCGCGGCCGACAGGATTGCCGCGGTGGGGTAGCATCCAGGGTTGCCGACCGCTTTTGCCAACGCGATTTCGTCGCGGTGCAACTCGGGCAGCCCGTAGACCGCGCCCTCCAGTAAATCCGGACGCGGATGGGGGTGGCCGTAGTAAGTCTGGTAATCGTCGGCCGAAGCGAGTCGCAAGTCAGCGCTCACGTCGATGACCCTCACCCCGGATTGGATGTACGGCGCCAGGACTTCCGCCGAGGCCATGTGGGGCAGGCATGAGAAGGCAATGTCGGTGTCGATCGCGGCGTCCTCCGTCGCGACAAGCCGGGTTTGCGCGACCGCTCCGTCAGCGAAAGTCTTGGCGTGCGGGAAAACCTCGCCGAATCTGCGGCCGGCGTGGCTGCGACCGGTCAGTTCGTGGATGCTGAATTTCGGGTGGGTACTCAGCAGTCGCGCGAGTTCGAGGCCGAAATAGCTTGTCGCGTTGATGATCGTTGCCCGCATGCGAGGCTTGGGCCAGTCGGTGGGTGTTGGGTTGGGTGATCGGTCCCCCGATCACAATCACGAGTTTATGGGGGTACGGCCGCTCCGAGTTTCCGATCCGGCATCGGCCGCAGCAGTCAATCTTGCATGGACCCGATGCGGCGGCAATCGGGTCCACGGCGGGAAGGGGCGGTTGCGCGGATCGGCGGCGATCCCGCGTTTGCCAAGGCAAGTGCCAGAGCAACTCCCGGGCCGCCGCCCCAGTCATACAATGAGTGGAACCATCCATACAATGGCACTCGATTCGATGGCCGAAAACTACGTGATGAGGGTTTCGACCAATGGGCAAGTGTCGATTCCCGCAAAGGCGCGTGCGCGCTGGGGCGCCCGCCGAATGCTGGTCGTCGATCTAGGCGATCGCATTGTCATGCGCCCGCTTGCCGATGACTCGCTCGGGGCGCTCCGCGGGAAACACAGCGACAGTTTGCCGCCCACGGACCAGATCCGCAGGGATGCTCGATTCGATGACCGGGAACGAGACCATGCCCGGTGATCATCCTCGATTCATATGCGGTGCTTGCATTTTTCAGGGGCGAGTATTCGGCCCAGCTTGTTCAGTCGTTGATCGAAGGCGAGGATGACGCGGCGTTGACCGTGCTGGGAATGTCGGAGGTAATTGACATTCTGGTGAGGCGGTCCGGCCTGGATGAGGACGAGGCGGTCCTCGATCTGGCCCAACTGGGACTCGCAAGCCCGCCCGACCTAGACGCTCAAATTGCAACGAATGCGGGTCTGCTGCGCGCCAGGCATTACGATCGCCGTTCGCGGGCCATAAGCCTTGCCGACTGCGTGGCGGCTGAAACCGCCCGCGCCCGCAATGCGCCGCTGGCAACTGCCGATGGACCGCTTCTGGACACATGCGCCTCGGAAGGGATCCCGGCGATCATCCTGCCGGACGACTACGGTGCCATTTGGGGTCAATGATCCCGGGGCCGTAAATGCCAAACGATCCGGCGGGACGGGGCAATTTCCAGATCGGACTACCCAAACGGCGGCAGGTCGGGCCAATTGAGGAGATTCCGCTCCCTGATTTGGGCCCAAATTGCATCCGTCACAGCCGGATTTGCCGCATCGGACGCGGTCGTTCGCCTCCGGCCGCGGACTCAGGTTGGCCAGGCCACTACCGATGTCACCCCGCTGGCGCTTTACACAGGGGTCGGCCGCTGGAGTGAAAACCCGGCTCCTGTAACCCCCGGCAGAGGAACCTGGCCGGACGCCTGCTGGCTTTGAGCGGCAAATCGAGGCCCTGGTTGATCGACGACCGGGGGCGGATTGCAGGGCGGATATTGGGCGCCGGGCCGGGAAGCGGCCAATCATCGGATACGGGATCCTGGCGCGATTGGCCCGTACCGACCAATTCGGGGTAGTTCCGGTTGCGCGCTCCGGGATTGCTATGGTCGCGATGCGGCATCTTCCGGCATCTAGAATCCCTCTTGGCTCTCCGGGGCCGATCCGGCATTCCTCCTCAACACCCCTGGCACTTCTTCACATGGACTGGCAAGCGCTCGCCGACAAGTACTACGCGCAGTGTTTCGTGCGCCCCCCGATGACCCTGGTACGCGGAGAAGGAACCCGTGTCTGGGACGCCGAGGGCCGCGAATACCTGGACTTTGTCGCCGGGATCGCAGTCTGCTGCCTCGGCCACTCCAATTCCGACATCGCCGACGCGGTCGCCGACCAGGCCCGCCAGCTGGTAACGGTTTCCAATCTCTACTACAGCGTGCCCCAGATTGAACTGGCGCAGCTGCTGCTCGACGAGTCACCGTTCGACCGGGTTTTCTTCACCAACAGTGGAGCCGAGTCAACCGAGACCGCGGTCAAGGCCGCGCGCAAGTACGGCCGCGACAATCGCGACGGCGCATTCGAGGTAATCACCGCCGCGCGCGGCTTCCACGGGCGGACCCTGGCGATGACGGCGGCGACCGGAACGCCCGCCTACCAGGAGCCGTTCGCACCCATGCCGACGGGCTTCAAGCAGGTCGAATTCAACGACCTCGGTGCAATCGAATCGGCAGTCAGCGACGATACCTGCGCGATCATGGTCGAACCGATCCAGGCCGAGGGTGGCGTCTGGCCGGCCCAGGACGGCTACCTTGCCGGACTGCGCGACATCTGCGACCGCAACGGCCTGCTGCTGATCTTCGATGAGGTACAGACCGGGATCGGGCGCCTGGGTTATGTCTATGGGTTCGAGCACTGGGGTGTTGAGCCGGACCTGATCTGCCTGGCCAAGGGCCTTGGCGGCGGTTTCCCATTGGGGGCGGTGCTCTTCAAGGAGCACGCCCAGACCCTGCGACCTGGCGACCACGGCAACACATTCGGCGGTTCGCCGGCGATGTGTGCGGCCGGGAGGGTCGTGATGCAGGCGATCCGCTACACCGGCCTGCTTGAACACGTCCGCGAGCGCGGCGACCAGCTCGTGGCCGGCCTGAACGCGATGCGGCCCAGCGGCAAGGTTGTCGACGTGCGCGGCGTCGGGCTGCTGCAGGGATTCGAACTCGAATCGCCCGAGCTGGCCGACCACGTCGTCGCCGACGCGCGCGAGAACGGACTCATCGTCGTCAAGGTGGCCGCGGCCGCGATCCGGATGGTTCCGCCGCTGACCGTCACCGACGACGAAGTCGACAACGCCCTGTCGATCATCGCCGAATCAATCGGCGCCTGACCACCAGCCCCTGGATCCGGCAATGGACAAGGTGGTCCTGGCCTATTCAGGCGGACTCGACACCTCGGTGGCGATCCCCTGGATCAAGGAGAACTACGACCTCGAGGTGGTCGCGCTGACGATCGATCTGGGCCAGGGCCGCGAGCTTGAAGGGGTGCCCGAACGCGCGCTGGCCAACGGCGCGATCGAGGCGCACGTTGAGGACGCGCGGGCGCTCTTCGTCGAACGCTTCGTCTTCCCCTCGCTGCAGGCCGGGGCCAAATACGAGGACGCCTACTACCTGGCCACCGCGCTGGGACGCCCGCTGATCGCCTGGCTGTTGGTGGAAACCGCCCGCAAGGTCGGAGCGGTGGCGGTCGCCCACGGCTCCACCGGCAAGGGCAACGACCAGGTCCGGTTCGACGTTTCCATTGCCACCCTGGACCCCAATCTGCGCATCATCGCCCCGATCCGGGAATGGAGCATGAACCGCGACCAGGAGATCGAATACGCCACCGCCCGCGGCCTGGAAATCCCGGTTACGGTCGAGAGCCCCTATTCGACCGACGAGAACCTGTGGGGCCGCAGCATCGAGTCGGGCGTGCTCGAGGACGCCTGGCACGAACCGCCCGATGACGTCTGGCTCTGGACCACCGACCCCGCCAACGCCCCGGAAGAGCCCCGTGATCTCGAGATCGGATTCAAAGGCGGCATCCCGGTTTCGCTCGACGGTGAGGAGATGGTGGGAGTGCAGCTGATAACGCGCCTGCACGAGATCGGCGGAAGGCACGGGGTCGGTCGCGCCGACCATATCGAGAACCCGCCTGATCGGAATCAAGTCGCGCGAGATCTACGAGATGCCGGCGGCCGAAATCCTGCACCGGGCCCACTATGCGCTGGAGACGATGACCCTGACACGCGACCAGATGCGCTTTAAGGCCCAAGTCTCGGCCGAGTACGCGCGGATGGTCTACGACGGGCTCTGGTTCTCCGGCCTGCACCGCGACCTGGCCGCCTTTCTGGGTTCCAACCAGGAGAAAGTCACCGGATCGGTCCGGATGCGGCTGCACAAGGGCCATGCAACGGTGACCGGGCGCAGTTCCGAGGACTCGCTCTACCGGCCGGAGCTGGCCACCTACGGCGCCGACGACAGCTTCGACCACAACGCCGCGGTCGGGTTCATAAAGCTGCACGGCCTCAGCCAGCAGACCCAGGCGCAGCTGCAACTCGGCGCCGGGGGCGAAAAGCTCCTTCCGCCCGGGGGCAATTAAGGCCCGCGCACGCGCCGACGCCGCTGCCGGCCGGAACCGAAAATCTAGGCGACGAGTCGTGCCGGGGTTTGGACCGCCGGCAGATGCCGCTGCCCCAAGCGGCGGAGGACGAACCTGGCTTGAGTCTCTGGGCAGGAAGATTTGGCGCCGGCGGCGGGAGCGCGGCGATGGCGTTCACCGCCTCGCTCGGCCGCGACGCGCGTTTCTGGCGCGAGGAGCTCGCGGTCGCGGTCGCGCATGTCGAAATGCTCGGCCGCTGCGGGATCGTGGATCCGGCCGAATCCAAATCGATCGTCGCCGGGCTGCGCCGGATCGCGGCCGACTTTGGCGCCAACGGGGTTCCGACCGATGGCGGCGATGAGGACATCCACTCGCTCGTCGAACGGCTCCTGGGCGAGGCGGTCGGTCCCAGCGCCGGCCACCTGCGGACGGCGCGCTCGCGCAACGACCAGGTGGCCACGGCCTTCAAGCTCTACGTACGGCGGGCCACCGCCGACGTGTGGGCGGCCGCGCTGGACCTATTTGAAGCGCTGGTGGGACGGGCCGCCGAGCAGGGCGACACCCTGGCCCCCGGCATGACCCATCTGCAGGTCGGCCAGCCGATCCTGCTGGCCCACCACCTGCTCGCCCACGCCGAGTCGCTGCGGCGCATATGCCGGCGCTGCCAATTCGGCTTGGACGCCGCCGCCGAACTGCCGCTCGGAGCCGGTGCGATGGCCGGTACCTCGTTCCCCATCGACCCCGAATACGTCGCCCGCCGGCTTGGGTTCGAACGCACCTGCAACAACAGCGTGGACGCGGTCGCCAACCGGGATTTCGTGGTCGAGTTCCTGCAACTTTGCAGCCTGGCGGCGGTCAACCTCTCGCGACTGGCCGAGGAAATCGTAATCTGGGCCTCGCAGCCGTTTGCGGCGGTCGTGCTGCCCGACGCCTGGGCGACCGGGTCCAGCATCATGCCCCAGAAAAAGAACCCCGACGTGGCCGAACTTGTGCGGGGCCGGGCCGGAACCGCAATCGGCCGGCTGGCCGGTTTTCAAGCCACCCTGAAGTCGCTGCCGCTGGCCTACAACCTGGACCTGCAGGAAGACAAGCAGGCAGTCTATGGGGCCGAGGAAGACATCCTCGCCGGGCTGCAGGCGATGACGGGCCTGGTCGCCAATCTTGAATTCCGCCCCGACCGGCTTGCCGAAATCGCCGCCATGGGGGCCTCGGCGGCCACCGATCTGGCCGACTACCTGGTCGCCAGGGGCGTGCCCTTCGACCGCGCCCACTCCGCGGTCGGCGCCCTGGTCGCCGAACTGGAGCGGCAGGGCCGGGGTCTTCCGAGCGTGGACCTTGAAACCCTGCGGTCCTTCGACCCGAACTTCGACGAACGGGCGCTCGAGCGGCTGGATCCCGGCTGGGCGGTCCGGGCGCGGACTTCGCCCGGCGGAACCGCCCCGGTCCAGGTGCGGGCCCAGTTAGAGTCCGCCCAGGACTGGGCCGGCTCGGAGCGCCGGCGGGCGCAGTCGGCGACGCCCGCCCTGCCGATTGACTGACCCGGGCCGGCCCGCCGCGGCCGCTACCAAGACTCAAATAAAATTTTTGTGGCCACCGGACCCGGCCTGCCGGGACCGATTTTCAGGCCCCGCAAATCAAGCCCCGTCCAGGCCGCATTCATGATCAGAAGCTTGAGTTTGGGTTACCCGCGAATCGGGCCCAAGCGCGAATTGAAACGCGCCGTTGAGCGTTACTGGCGAGGGCGGTTGAGTGCCGCCGAACTCCGGGAAAAGGCCGCCGAGCTGCGCCGCTACGCCTGGGAGAGTCATCGCGACGCCGGGATCGATCTGATACCCAGCAATGATTTCACGTTCTACGACCAGGTTCTTGCCACCACCGAAATGGTCGGGGCGATACCGGAGCGGTTCACGCGTCTTGACGGCCTGAGCCAGCTCGACGTCTTCTTCGCCATGGCGCGTGGTTACCAGGGGTCGCAGGGCGATGTCCACGCCTGCGATCTGACCAAATGGTTCGACACCAACTACCACTACGTGGTGCCCGAGCTCGCGCGCGACCAGGAATTTGCGCTCGATTCGACCAAGCCGCGTGCCGAATTCGCCGAAGCGCTCGCGCTGGGGATCAAGACCGCCCCGGTCCTGATCGGCCCGGTAACCTACCTCTTGCTGAGCAAATCGGTCGACGGCTCCAACCCGCTTGACCTGCTCGACCGGCTCCTGCCGGTTTACGAGCAACTGCTGGGTCAGTTGGCCGATGACGGAGCCGAGCAGGTCCAGTTGCACGAGCCGGTCCTGGTTACCGACCTGGACCCGGACGCGGCCCAGGCATTCCGGTCCGCCTATCCGCGACTGGCGGCCTCCGGGCCGGGCATCGTTCTGGAGACATACTTCGGCGCCCTGAACGAGAACCTGGCCCTCCTCGACGGCCTGCCGCTGGAAATCCTGCACGTCGACCTGGTCCGTGCTCCGCAGCAGCTGGATCCGGCGATCGCGGCCGCCAAGTCCAACGGCTGGTCGCTTTCGCTGGGGCTTGTGGACGGACGCAACGTCTGGCGCGCCGATCTGGATCGGGTCCGCGACACGGCGCGCGCCGCGGTCGCCGAACTCGGCTCAGGGCGCGTCCTGATCGCCTCCTCCTGCCCGCTGTTGCACTGCCCGGTCGACCTTGAGAACGAAACCGGTCTGGACGACGAACTCAGGCAGTGGCTGGCATTTGCCAGGCAGAAGCTGGGCGAGATCGCCGCGGTCGTCGGGTCGATGAACGGGCAGCCAGGTCACGAAGAAGCGTTTGCCCGCTCGCGGGCCGCGCAGCGCTCGCGGGCAAGCTCGGGGCGGATCCACAACGCGGCCGTTGCCGAGCGACTGGCCGCCGTGACCGGGGACATGCTGCGGCGGCGTTCCCCCTACCGGGAGCGCGCCGAATCCCAGCGCGATCACCTGAATCTGCGCCCGCTGCCGACCACGACGATCGGTTCCTTTCCGCAATCTGCGGAAGTGCGCCGCGAGCGGCAGGCGTTCCGCCGCGGACGCCAGTCGTTGGAGCAGTACGAAGACTTCCTGCGGGCCGAGATCGCCCGCACCATCAAAGCCCAGGAAGACCTGGACATCGACGTCCTGGTGCACGGCGAATTCGAACGCACCGACATGGTCGAGTACTTCGGCGAACAGCTCGAAGGAATCGCGTTCACCGGCAACGGCTGGGTTCAGAGTTACGGCACGCGCTGCGTGCGGCCGCCGCTGATCTTCGGCGACGTATGGCGCCCCGCGCCGATGACGACCCGCTGGTCCGAGTACGCCCAGTCGCTCACCAACCGGCCGGTCAAGGGAATGCTCACCGCGCCGGTGACCATCCTGATGTGGTCGTTCGTGCGCGACGACCAGCCGCGCGAGCGGACCTGCCAGCAGCTGGCGCTGGCCCTGCGCGACGAGGTCGCCGACCTGGAGGAGGCCGGAATATCGGTGATCCAGCTCGACGAGCCGGCCATCCGCGAGGGTCTGCCGCTGCGCGTGGCCGAACACGCCGATTACCTGCGCTGGGCGGTCGAGTGCTTCCGCCTGGCGTCCTGCGGGGCGGCCGATTCGACCCAGATCCACACCCACATGTGTTACTCGGAATTCAACAACATCATCGAAGCCATCGCCGCGCTCGACGCCGACGTGATCTCGATCGAGGCTTCGCGCTCGAATATGGAACTGCTCGAATCCTTCGTCGAATTCGACTACCCGAACGAGATCGGGCCCGGCGTCTACGACATCCATTCGCCGCGCATACCCTCGACCGAGGAGATGGAGCAGCGACTGCAGGCGGCGCTGGAGCACCTGCGGCCCGAGCAGCTCTGGGTCAATCCCGACTGCGGCCTCAAGACCCGGAGCTGGGAAGAAGTCGAGCCGGCGTTGCGCAACATGGTCGCTGCGACCGAGCGTCTGCGGCAACTCCAGGCCACGCCCGCCTGAGCTAGCGGCCGGAACCGCGTCCGCCCCGAAAAGGGACGCTCCGAAGATGTCCTCGGCAGTCTCCCCGCCGCGCTACTGGCCTGCCCTGGACGGGCTGCGCGCGCTCGCGGTCCTGGCGGTGGTGGCTTTTCACGCCGGCGCGGTGTGGCTGCCGGCCGGATTTTTGGGCGTGGACGTCTTCTTCGTCATTTCGGGATTCCTGATCACCACCCTGCTGCTGCGCGAGAGCGAAAGCAGCGGTGCGATCTCGCTTGCAGGGTTCTGGCGACGGCGTGCGGCACGGCTGCTGCCCGCCTTGCTGCTGATGCTGGCGGGAGTGGCCGCCTACCTGTTGCTGGCGGCGCCGGAACTTGTCGCCCGCTTCCTCCAGGACGTGCGCTTTGCGCTGCTATTTGTCACCAACTGGGACTTCATCCTGCGCGAAGTCCCCTACTTTGCCCAGTGGCAGCCGTCGCTGGGCACGCACCTGTGGTCGCTGGCGGTCGAAGAGCAGTTCTACCTTGTCTGGCCGCTGGCGGTCGTCGCCGCGCTGCGCCTGGGCGGACGCCGCGCGGTGGGAATCCTGGCCCTGGTCCTGGCGGTGGCCTCGGCCCTGCTGATGGGGCTGCTCTACGTCCCGTTCGCAGACGTTTCGCGCGTCTACTTCGGCACCGACACGCATGCGTTCGGCCTGGCGGTGGGCGCGGGCCTGGCGGTCCTCGTGCGAATCCGGCCCCATACCGTTCCCGGAAACCCGGTATTGCTGACCCTGGCCGGTTCGGCAGCGCTGGCTGGAATCATCGCCGCGATGGCGCTGCTGCACGAGTGGGACGGATTCCTCTACCGCGGCGGCTACCTGGGAATCGCCATCCTGACCGGACTGGCCGTCGTGGTCGCAACGACCGAGGGCAACGCCCTGGTCGGCTTCCTCAGCTGGCGGCCGCTGCGCTGGATCGGACCGGCCGCTCCTACGGCATCTACCTGTGGCACTGGCCGCTGTTGCTGTTGCCGGCGCCGGCGGCGCTGGCCGGTGCGGAGTTGCCCGAGCCGCTCGCTCTCCTGCTGCGGCTGGGGCTGTTGTTCGGGCTGGCGGAATTCTCGTTCCGCCTGGTCGAGGTCCCGCTGCGCCGGGAGATCGCACCCTCGCGCGGACCTGCGCTGCCCGGAGCGCGTCGGGTGCTGCGGCGAACCCGCGCCGGGTTTGGTTCCGAGTTTCCGGGCGTGGTCGCATCCTCGCTTTGCCTGGCGCTCCTGGCAACCTACGGCGGCATCGCCGCGGCCGGGCATCGGGAGACCATCCCGGTATCAGGCCCATCGGCACTCGAGCACGCGGCCGACCCGACGCCGGCCGTGGCGAGCATCCTCGAAGCCGATGCCGGGGTTGGGATTCGAACCGCGGAGCCGCCGGAGGGTCCCGATAGGTCGGTCGAGGATATTGCCCGCCCGCCCGGCACGCCGGTGGCATTTGCCGATCGTGAGCAGCCCGATTCGCCGCCGGAAACGCCGGCTGACGGAATGATCTCGGCCTTTACCAGCAACCTGATTTCCATCCAGTACCAACCGGGCAGGGCACCGGACCGACCGGTACCGGAGGCTCCGGACGCCTGGCCGCGCGTCCTGGCGATCGGGGACTCGGTGATGCTGGGCGCCGCCGACAACCTGCTGGCGCAGTTCCCGCAGATTCGCGTCGAAGCCTCCCGGTCCGCCCAGTTTCCGGAAGGGGTCGCCCGGATCCGGGCCGAGGTGGCAAAACCGCCGGCCGAGCGCTCCGAAGTGGTCGTGTTGCACCTGGGGACTAATGGGATTTTCGATCCCGCCCAGCTCGATGAATTGCGCCGCCTCAGCATCGGGCTGGACCGCCTGGTGGTCTTGAACGTCCGCGCGCCGCGCTCCTGGGAGTCATTCGTGAATGAGCAGCTGGCGCCCACCGCTGATTGGAGCAAGGTCAGGTTCATCGACTGGCACACGATCAGCGCGGATCGACCGGACTGGCTGGAAGGCGACCATGTCCATCTGACCGAGGTTGGCCAGAACGCGTACACGGCCCTGATTGCTGAGGCGATTTCGCCCTGACCGCTTGGCGAATTGCGCCCGGGGGTTCCACGGCCGATACCCGTCCGGTGTCCTCCGGTTCCCCGGTTGCGACCCGGCGGCCGGCGGATTTGGCACTTCGGCAACCTCCCCGGTTGAGCTGTTATCGCCTATTCCCTGTGCCGCGGCCGCGGACCACTGCGATGCCGGGGCCGGGAGAATTGCCGCCAGGTGAACGGCAAAGGAAAATCTATTCGCGCGATGCGACCCAATTTGTCGCCGCACGATCCATTACCGGGGCAGCCTGATCAAGTGAATGCAGCCGACTCCGCCGCCGGCCCGGAAGTCCGCAAGGCCGCCGAGAAGATCGCCTGGTTGCGCAGCGAATTGGTCCGGCACGAACACCTCTACTACGTGCTCGACCGTCCCGAAATCACCGACGCCGAATTCGACCGGTTGCTGCGCCAGCTGCTGGCATTGGAAACAGAATTTCCCGCGCTGGTAACCCCCGACTCACCCTCCCGGCGGGTGGGCGGAGCCCCACGCCCGGGAGTCGAAAAAGCCGACCATTCGTCGGTGATGCTCAGCCTCGACAACGCATTCGATGACGATGAGCTGGCCGATTCGATCGCCGCGTTCGCGAGGGCGCCGGCAAAGACGTCATCGCCTACGTCGGCGAGCTAAAGCTCGACGGGGTTTCGATGGCGGTGCGCTACGCCGAAGGTCGCCTGGCGCTGGCGTTGACGCGCGGCGACGGGATCGCGGGAGAGGTGATAACCCCCAACGCGCAGACGCTGCGTTCGCTCCCGCTCGCGGTCGATCGCGGAGTTCTTTCCGATGCCGGGGTCGATTCCGGCTTCGAGGTGCGCGGCGAGGTGGTGATGCCCAAGGCAGCTTTTGCGACGCTCAACCGGCGACAGGCCGCCGAAGGCGGGCACGTTTTCGCCAATCCCCGCAATGCCGCGGCCGGCTCACTGCGAATGCTGGACCCCGGCGTTACCGCGGGGCGCCGCTTGGACTGCTACTGTTACACCCTGCAGGTTGACGGCCGGCCGTGGGGGAATCGCACTGGCAGGGCTTGGAACTGATGGCGGCGCTGGGGTTCAAGATCAACCCGCATCGCCAGCGCCTGGAGGGACTGCAGGGTCTGCGCGAATTCCGCGATCACTGGATGGACCGGCGTCAATCGCTGGAATACGAAATCGACGGCCTGGTCTTCAAAGTCGACTCGACCCATATCCAGCGGCAGCTGGGCGCGACCGCCAAGGCGCCACGCTGGGCGATAGCCGCCAAGCCGCTCGCACAGCAAGCCGAAACGGTTATCGAGGACGTGGATATTCAGGTTGGCAGAACCGGCGCGGTTACCCCGCGCGCGCACCTGAAACCGGTAAGAATCGGCGGAGTCACGGTGGCGCGCGCTACCCTGCACAACTTCGACGAGATCGATCGCCTCGGATTACAAATTGGCGACACGGTCCTGGTCGAGCGCTCGGGCGACGTGATCCCGAAGGTGCTGAGGGTGATCAAACACGGGTTGGTGCGCAACGAGATCCCGGTTCCCAGTAAATGCCCCTCGTGCCCGGCCGCACTGGAAAAACCCGATGGAGAAGTAGTGTGGCGGTGTCCGAACACAGGATGTCCGGGCCGCTTGAAGGAATCAATCCAGCACTTTAGTCAACGGGCGGCAATGGACATCGATGGCCTGGGGGCATGGTTGGCCAACGAGATCGTAGACCGCGGGCTGGTCAGCAACATTGCAGACCTTTACAGGCTCAAGCCCGGCCATGTCGCCGATCTGAAGGCCAATTCGTTCCTTTTTTCCAGCTCGCAGGCTGCGTCATTCAGCAAACGGTTGGCCAACGCAAAGGACCTGGTCACCGTGGCAGGGTGCTGCATGCGCTTAAGATTCCTGGGTTTGGCGCAAAGTCAGCCGAGCTAATTGGCGGACAGTTTGCAACTTTGGCCGACTTTTGGTCCGACGGACCTGGCTTTAACTCCCTCTCGGGTCTGGCATCCGAACGCCAAATCAAATCGTTGCAGAAGTTATTCGGCGATTCAGTCAATCGCCGATTGGTCGAGGACTTGCTGGCATTTGGGCCGCCTTTCGGTCCCGATGCGGACTCGCGGGCTCAGCAATTGGCCAAAGACAGCCCCTGGCCCGAGTCTCGGCTCGCGGTATTTTTGAGAGAGTTACCGCGCCGCTTAGCAGCCACGACCTTCCCGGCGGTGTAGGGGGTTTTGGGGGAATCAAAGCGAACCGATGGTCGAAATGGGCCGCATCCAAAGACCGTCCGACATCTACAGGCTTGATGCGCACCAACTTGAAGGAATCCCACACAAGATTCGATTCGGAGATAAATCTGCAGAACGCGTGATTGCAGCCCTCGAAAGGTCCAAACACGTACCGCTCCACAGGTTGCTATACGGGTTGGGGATTCGACACGTCGGCGAACGCGCATCTCAATTGTTGGCAACGCACTTTGGGCACTTGGACGCAATTTGCAATGCCAGCGCGGAGGAACTGGCCGACGTTGAAGACATCGGGCCGGTGATCGGAGCGGCAGTGCGCGATTACTTCAACGACGCGACCAACGAACGTCTGATCGAGCGGTTACGCGAGTTCGGGTTACAGCTTTCGGCGGAAACGGTCCAGCTTCAACTATTCCTGCCAGAAGTGTCCGGTAAGTCGTTTGTCTTGACCGGTGCTCTCGAACAGATGCCTCGACGGAGGGCGCGCGAACTAATCCAAGCTGCCGGCGGCAAAGTGACCAATTCTGTAACTGCCGCAACCGACTACCTCGTAGTCGGCGATAAACCGGGCAGCAAATTGAATCGCGCTAAAGAGCTGGGGGTTTCAATACTTGAAGAGGCGGACTTGCTGCGGCTTCTGGCCGACTGAGAGTCCACTAGACGACCGGGTTGCCAATAGCTAGAACCCCGGCCGAAAAGCCCCTGTACAAAGGGCTAATCCATACTCGAACATTAAAATATCAGCAGATACCCGCGGGGACTTTCTCACAGATACAAACATAGCAGTTATGGGGTGATGAGGGGATGCTCGGATCGCACGCCCAGCAGGGCCTCCTGCAGGCCGACAACCTCTACCTCGACTTCGTCGGCCGGGACACCTTCTACGGCCTTTTGGCCTCCCGGCGCGGCGAGCTGTTCCGGGACGAGGACTTCGCCGACCTCTACTGCCCCGACAACGGCCGCCCCGGCGTCCCGCCCTCGATCCTGGCCACCGCCCTGCTGCTGCAGGCCCACGACCGCTGCTCGGACAGCGAGGCCAAGCAGCGCTCCGACTTCGACATCCGCTGGAAGGTGGCGTTGGGGACCGCGATCGACGAGCGCCCCGTTCGCCAAGTCCACCCTGCAGCTGTTCGGTCGCAGCTGATCGTGCACGGGAAGGTGCGGGCGGTCTTCAGGCGCTCGCTGCAGTACGCCCGCGAGTCCGGGTACCTGAAGGGCCGCCGCATGAAGCTGGCGGTCGACACCACCGCCATCCTGGGCCGGGGCGCGGTAAGGGACGCCTACAACCTGATCGGCGACGGCTGCCGGCTGCTGATCCGGGCCCTGGCCGATCTGGACGGGGCCGAACCCGGGGATTGGGCCCGGGACCGCGGCTACGCGCTCCACTGCGGCAAGAGCCTCAAGGGCGAGGCCGGCATCGACTGGTCGGACCGCAAGCAGCGCCGCCGGCTGCTTAAGCGAATCGTCGCCGACGCCGACTCCCTGCTGGAGCGGGCCCGGACCGCCAACGCCGCCCTGGAGCCCGGCGATGAGCGCTCGCGGGACCTTGAAGAGTCCGCCTCCCTGCTTGCCCGGATCCTGCTGCAGGACATAGAGCGCCGGCCCGGCCCGGATGAAGACGGCGGGGACGATGGCCCGTCCATCAGGCGGGGCGGCGGCCGCGACCGCCTGCTCTCGGTGCACGACCCCGAGATGCGCCACGGCCGCAAGAGCGCCAACAACCGCTTCGCCGGCCACAAGGCGTCGGTGGCGGCCGAGACCGACGGCGGCCTGATAACCGCGGTCGACGTGATCGCCGGCAACGCCCCCGACGCTTCCGGCGCCCTGGAACTGGTGCGGCAGGCCGAGGAGAACGCCGGATCCGCGGCCGAGACCGTCATCGGCGACAACGCCTACGGCGACGGGGCGACCCGCCAGCGTTTCCACGACCGCGGCTACGACCTGCTGGCCCGTACGCCGGGCCGGCGTTCGAGCGACTACTTCGTAAAGCAGGACTTTGCGAATCGACCTGGAGGAGATGACCTGCACCTGCCCGGCCGGGCAGTCAACTTCCGACTACCGCCCCTCGCGGACCAGGGGCCGCCGGGCCGGCATCTTCCACTTCGCCAGGGGGCAGTGCAGGCCCTGCCCGCTCAAGGCTACCTGCGTGCGCTCTGCGATCAATCCCAACCGCCGGATCACCGTCCATCCCCAGGAAGCGCTGCTGCAGCGGGCCCGTACCCGCCAGCAGAGCGCTGAGGGAAGAGCGCTCGGCGCGCTGCGGGTCCGGGTCGAGCACCGCCTGGCCAGGCTCTGTCAGCTGGGGATCAGGCAGTCGCGCTTCTTCGGCCGCTCCGGCACCCTGTACCAGCTGCTGATGGCCGCGACCGTGGCCAACCTGACCCTGGTGGCGGGATCGGTGCGCCCCGAAGGGCCGGATCCGGCGCCGCCGGGCCCGGATGGGAGCGCGGGCGAGACCGAATCGACCCATGCCGGATCCGTTTTTGCCCGATTGGCCGAAATCATCGTCAAATGGGCGCAGAATGGGCCGGGACGGCCCGAATTTGCGGTGGTGGCCCGATGATCGACTCTTGCTCAGAAACCATCCCCGGCGAAACCCGGGCCGGCGAAAAGCCGGGGTTTTTAGGCCGGGCTTCTAGGCGTTAGTGCGGGTCCGGGCAGTGTGTTCGAGTTTTCAGGGCAACCGTTGCAGCGGGGGTAATTAAGTTCAATGAGTCAACGCCTTGCAGTCGTGGATGTTGAAACGACCGGGTTTTCACACAACGACCGAATTGTCGAAGTTGCGGCGGTGTCGCTGGACGCGGAGACCTGGGAAATCGTTGACGAGTTCGACACGTTGATAAATCCCGAGCGCGATGTCGGCCCGGTAGGCGTCCATGGAATATCGGCATCAATGGTCGAGGCGGCCCCAACTTTCTCGGAAGTTGCAGCCGCGTTGGCCCGACGGCTACACCGTGCGACCCTAATTGCGCACAACCTTCCATTCGACGCGCGGATGCTCGCGGCGGAATTCTCCCGGCTGGGAGTACTCTTTGACGCCGGCTTGGGGCTTTGCACGTACAAAGCAACTCGATACAAGCTCCATGTCGCATGCGAACGGTTTGGCATTCAAATGTCACGCCAACACCGGGCGCTCAGCGATGCCCGCGCGACCGCGCAGTTAGCACGCAATTTCAGTGATGACGTCAGCAGCCAATACGCCGCGGCAAAAGTAGGCCACATCGCCAAGTCCATCAACCCGAGGACGCACCGCAGAGATGATCGGGACAACCCGTCCAGTCAATTGGTGCGAGTGGTGTCGCACGCCTACTACCCAAACTCCGATGAAGCGGTCTTGGCTTACCTTGATGCCTTGGATTGGGTACTGGACGACTACCGAATTGACCGGCATGAACAGGCGGCTTTAGATGAGATCGCCTCCGATTTAGGCGTTTTCCGAGGGAGCCCGGGTTAAAGCTCATAACACCTATCTGACCTCCATCATCGCTGCCGCGCAGCGCGATGGAGTGACCACTGCTGCAGAGGCTGAAATCATCGATCGGGTCGCCAATGTGCTCGGGGTCGAGCAGGTATCCCGACCGGAAGTCACGAATTTGCCCGAAGTTGAGGATCTGCAGGAAGGGATGCGCGTTTGCTTCACGGGGCAAGCAACCGTTTTCGGTCGGACTGTGAAGCGGCAACTACTGGAGGAGTTCTCGGCATATATCGGAATGCAGCCGGTGTCCACGGTCACGAAACGGGGCTGCGACCTTCTCGTCGCTGCGGACCCATCCAGCGGCTCGGGCAAAGCCCGCAATGCCCGCAAATACCAGATTCCCGTCATGAGCGTCGAGGAATTCCTCGCCAAGTTGGAAATCACAACCCTGGTACTGAGCCGAATAGACGGCAGTTAAATCCCGGTTACGGATTGGACCGGCGCGCCTGCCGCCCAACAGGTCAATCGGCCATGCCGATGGCGGACGCACGACGCACGCGAATGCTCCAGTTGAAGGCCGCCGCTATCCGGGTTCGACGGTGGTGATTCAAGTCAGCCGGGTGTAGGCGGCGGCCAACTGCTTGGTTTCGCCAGTGTCAAACCGGACTTTGACGAATTCTTCGCCGTGCACGATCTGCGACTCGAGGACCTCGCCCTTGCCAAATGTGGCGTGCTGCACAACCTGCCCGGGTCCAAATTGGGGGTCGGGATCAGCTAACGGCGGCGGTTCAAATCTGGGGCTCTGGCGCGCAGCGAACAATTCCCATGCCGACGCCGTGACCGTAGCTCTCGGTGGCCCGGTACTCGAGCAGACCGGCGGGCAGGTCGACCAGAAACCGTGAAGGGTCCTGGGATTGCCGCCCCCAGTACCGGCGCGCCAGCGCCGAGTAGGAAAGGTACAGGCGATTGCGGGCCCGGGTCATGCCCACGTAGGCCAGGCGCCGCTCCTCGTCGACATCCCGGTCCTGACTGCGCTGGTGCGGTATGAGGCCGTCCACGAATCCGCAGACGAAGACGCAGTCGTATTCCAGGCCCTTGGCGCGATGCAGGGTCATCAGCTCCACGCGGTCAACACCCATCCCGGCCGCGTCGTCGCCACCGGCGATCAGGGCCACGTCTTCAAGAAATTGGCCGAGCGCCTCGGCCGGTTCGAGCCCCGCGTAGGCCGACATTCCGTCCAGCAGCGAACGCACGTTCTCAACCCGGTCCTCGCCCCGTTCGTCCTCGGTCAGGTAGCGCTGGTAGCCGGTCCGTTCGAGTACGGCCATGAGGAGTTCGGGCAGCGACAGCGCCCCCGCATCCCGGCGGAGCGATCCGATAACCTCCGCCAGGCGGACGAGCGCGCCGCGTCCGCGCGTGGTCAGGCCGCTGGGGGGCAGTTCGGGGTCCTGGTCGGCCAGGAGCGTTAGCACCCGACCAACCGGCAGCCCCAGATCCTCGCGCAGCGATTCCAGCTGCTGGCGCGTTCCCGGCCCGATCCCGCGCGGCGGGGTGTTGAGCACCCGCCGCCACGAGATAAGGTCCTCGTCGCGGTGCAGCAACCGCAGATAGGCGATCAGGTCCTTGATCTCGCGCCGCTGGTAAAACTCCGGGGCGCCGCGCACCACGTAGGCGATGTTGAACCGCCGCAACTCGGTCTCCAGTTCGCGCGACTGGGAGTTGACCCGGTAGAGGATGGCAATTTGCTGGGCCGGGACGCCCTGGTTGGTGAGCCGGGCGATTTCGCGGGCGATTTCCTCGGCCTCGTCTTCGGTGTCGGAGGCTTCGATGACCGTGATCTTGTCCCCGGACGGGCGCTGCGTCCAGAGCTCTTTTGCATGGCGGCGGTTCATCGCGCCGGCCAGTCCGTTGGCGCACTCCAGGATGTTGCCCGAGGAGCGGTAGTTGCGGGTCAGGCGCACCACGCGGGCGCCCGGGTAACGGTCCGCAAATCCCAGGATCAGCTCGACGTTGGCGCCACGCCAGGTGTAGATGCACTGATCGTCGTCGCCCACCACAACCAGATTGGAGTGCGCGCCCGCAAGCATCCCCATGAGGGTGTCCTGGGCCTGGTTGACGTCCTGGTATTCGTCCACCATCAGGTGCAGATAGCGGCCCTGGAGATGTTCGAGGACGCTCGGGTGCTCGCCGAGCAGGCTCACCGGACGGGCCAGCAGATCGCCGAAATCGAGCGCATTGGAGGCGGCCAGCTCGCGCTCGTAGTCGGCCGCGATTTCCCCGAAGAGGTCCGGGTCGAGGCGAAAGTCGACGGTCGCGGCGTAGTGTTCGAGCGGATCGGCCAGTTCGTCCTTGGCGCGGGCGATGCTGGCGATTATGTGGCGCTCGATATTGCGTCCCAGGCCGGCCTTGTCCAGGCCGCGCCGGGCCAGGACGTGCTTTAGGACGCTGCGCTGGTCGTCGGCGTCGGCTATGGAGAAGTTCGGGTCGACCCCGATCCGGTCCCCGAACCGGCGCAGCAGGCGGACTCCGAGGCGGTGAAACGTGGAGATCTGGGCCGCGTGCAGGATCGACCCTCCCAGAGCCACCGCCCGCTCGCGCATCTCGGCGGCGGCCTTGTTGGTGAAGGTGACCGCCAGGACCCGCTCCGGGGCAATCCCCAGTCCGCCGACCAGGTAGGCGGCGCGGTGGGTGATCACCCGGGTCTTGCCCGATCCGGCCCCGGCCAGAATCATCATCGGTCCGTCGACGTGCCGAACCGCCTCCAGCTGTTCGGCATTCAGCGATTCGTCGTGGTAGCTGGGGTGATCCATGTAGCTGGGCGCGTCCAATCCTTCGGGCCGGTCGTTTGCATCCCAATGCAAATGCTAGTTGGCTGGGCGCCGGCCGGCTTCCGGCGGGGTGTGAGAATCGGGCACCGCCGTAGCCGATTTTCAGGTTCCGCCGATGGCCCAGTTGACCGAGTCCCAAGCTCCCGCCTTGATCAGGGCTGCAACCCTGTTCGACGCCGGCGCGATATCGCGCCTGATCGAGCCGTTCGCGCGCGCCGATCAGATGCTGCCCCGACCGGTCGCCGACATCATCGAAAACCTGCGCGACTTCAAGGTCGCGTTCGATGGCGACGAGCTGGTCGGCGTGGCCGCGCTCCACCTGATGCCGCCGGACACCGCCGAGGTGAGGGCGCTGGCGGTTGCCGATGCCTGGCAGGGCCGGGGGCTCGGCCGCGAGCTGGTTGAGCTCTGCCTTGACGAGGCGCGATCACTGGGAATCCGGCAGGCGTTCACGCTGACCCTCCAGCCCGGATTCTTCGAACGCCTGGGGTTTGTGGTTTCCCAGCGCGACTCGCTGACCCACAAGGTCTGGACGGAATGCTACAAGTGCCCCAAGTACGATCGCTGTGACGAGATCGCGATGACGGTCGAGCTCTAGGCTCCATGCGGCGCGCGATCCTCAGCCCCGACCGACCGGTCGTGACCCTGCTGCGCCCGCTGGCGCTGCTGTCGGTGGGGGTGCTGGGGGTGCTGGCGCTGGTGACCACGTCGGCGATCGTCTACTGGTTCTTCTACGTGACCGCGGCGCTGGTGGTACTGACCTGGTACTGGGTCTCGCGTTCGGTGACCAATCTCCGAATGGCCCGCTCGCTGGTCACCAAGGCGGCTTTCGCCGGCGACGAAGTGGCCGAGGAATTCCGGCTGACCAATCTGGGTCGCCTGCCGGTGCTGATGGTCGAACTGGAGGACCAGTCGAACTTCCCCGGTTACTCGGCCTCGATCGCCGAAAACCTCGACGCCCGCCAGACCAAGGTCTGGCAGAGCAGCGGCAAGGCGCTGCGGCGCGGGATTTTCACGATGGGGCCGATGGTCGTGCGCACCGGCGACCCGTTCGGCATATTCGCGGCCGAGTTCAACTTCCCGCGCGTGACGTCGTTCGTGGTCTATCCGCGGATCGCCCTAATGCCCGAGCTGACGGTGCCGGCCGGCCATCAGTTCGGCTCCTCGCGCTCGTCCTCGCGCACCCAGCAGATTACCTCCGACGCGGCCGGCATCCGTGATTTCGCGCCCGGCGATCCGATGAAGCGGATCCACTGGCTCTCGACCGCGCGCCGCAACCAGATCACGGTGAAGGAATTTGATCTGGAACCGGCCGCCAGCGTCTGGATCGCCCTGGACCTGAACCGCGCCGTCCTGGCCGGCCGCGGCGCCGACACGACCGAAGAGCTGGCGGTGATCGTGGCCACGGCGGTCGCCTATCAGCAGATCCGCGCCGGTCGCGCGGTCGGTCTGGCCGCGCGCGGCGACCAGCGGGTCGTGCTGGAACCCCAGAAGGGACCCCAGCAGCTGTGGCGCATCCTCGAGCACCTGGCGGTCCTGCGCGCCCGCGGACGCGAGGCCTTTCCGCTGACCCTGGCCGAATTGGGCCAGGGCCTGGCCCCGGGGGTCTCGATCGTGGCGGTCTCCTCGGACGCCGACCCCGAGTGGATCAGCGCCCTGGGCCAGCTCACCCGGCGCCGGATCAACTGCACCGCGGTCCACATCGACGCGCACAGCTTTGGCGGACCACCCGCCGATTCGGACCTGGTAAGCCTTGCCGCGCTGTCGGGAATAGGGATCAGGACGCTGCGCGCCGGCCAGGAATTTGCCAGCATCCGGCCGGATTTTGAACCCCCGCCCGGGATCCCGGCGGCGATGGCGACGGGGAGCTGATCGGCGGTGGCGGCCATAACCAGCGGCTTCGACCAGTCCGGCCTGCGACAGCGCGGGGTCGACTGGTTGCCGGCCCTGCTGGCGATCGCGGTGGTGCTGGCGCCGGTCTACGCCGTCCACGACGCGCGCTGGGTCGAAAAGACGTTCGTGATGTTTCCGCTGGCGGTTCTGGGGCTGGCGGTCGGCGCGGCGGTTTGCCGGACGCGCGCCCCCGGTCCGGCCGTGCTGGTGCTGGGGGGCCTGGCCGGCGTCGCGATGAGTTTTGTGGTCGCGGCCGAGGTATTCCCCGGCCCCGCCGAGCTCTGGCCGAGCTTCAGCCAGATGAGCGCCGGCACCTGGCAGTGGCTGCAAGCCACCGTGGAAGGCGAAACGCCGGGTCCGCAACCGCTGCTGGGCGCGATAACCACCAGCATCGGCTTCGGATCAGAACTCTGGCTGCGTTTGCTGGACTGGTTCGAGGCACTGGCGAACCTGTCTCCCTCGGCCGACAACGAGGTGTTCGTTTTCTGGATGGCGACCAGCGCCTGGGGGATGGGGTACTTTGCCGCCTGGGGGATCCTGCGCCGCCGCTCGGCCGCCCTGGCGGCATTGCCGGCCGGGATCACGCTGGCCATAAACACGACTTACCTGGGCCCGGTGCGCATGCCGTTCGTCGTGTTCGTGGTGGCGCTGCTATTGCTGATGGTCCTGGTCAACATGCGCTCGCTGGCGCGGCGCTGGGAGGCGCGACGGACCGAATATGCCCCCGAATTGCAGGTGAACATGGCCGCCCTGTCGCTGGTCGCGATCGTGCTGGCGGTCGGAATCTCGGTGGTGCTGCCGCGGGCGACCGCCAACCCGCTGGCGACCGCGTTCTGGAACTACCTGGGCGAGGGCTGGAGTGACGTCGAGGCCGCCACGACCCGGCTTTTTTCGGGAGTGTCCAATCCCTCCTCGATCTCGGCTTTCTCAGGCCAGCAGTCGTTTTCGGTGGGCGCCTCGCTGCCCTTTTCGCGCAGCGCCCTGTTGATCGTCCGGTCCACCCAGCCCTACTACTGGCGGGGCTCTACCTACGACCGGTTCCTGGGTGATCGCTGGGAAAACACCGCCAACCAGCTGACGACGCTGGCGCCGGACGAGCGGATCAGCGAGGTTGTCGAATCGGCCGCGCGCGTGGCCGTCCAGGCCAATTTCGAAATCTACAACTCCGATTCCTCGATCCTCTACATCCCCGGTGATGCGGTCTCGGTCAACCGCCCCTACCTGGTGCAGAGCCCCGAGACCGGGGCCCTGACCGAGTTTTCCACGATCCGCGCCACCCGCCGGGTCGGGCAGAGGCTGGCCTATTCGGCCGAGTCGACCATTTCGGCGGCCACGCCCGGCCAGCTGGCCGAGGCGCCCAGCGTCTACCCGGAATGGGTGGACCGCTATTTGCAGATTCCGGACGTGAGCCCGCGGGTGCGCGAACTGGCCAACCGGTTCGGCGCTTCCGGCCAGAACAATTTCGACACCGCCCAGGGAATCGAATTCTTCCTGCGCCGTTACCCATTCGCGATAGACCTTCCCCCGCCATCGCTCGGCGACGATGTCGTCGACCTTTATCTTTTCGAGTACCGTCGCGGTCACGCCGAGTACGCAGCGACCACGATGGCGATCCTGGCGCGGCTGAACGGCTTGCCGTCGCGCCTGGCGACCGGTTACGTTACCGGTCTCTTCGACGAGGAAGCCGCCGCCTGGGTGGCGGGGCCCGAAGAAGTCCACACCTGGGCCGAGGTTTATTTCCCCGGCTATGGCTGGGTTCCGTTCGAACCGTCGGGCTACCGCGCCCCGGTAGCCCGCCTCGGCACCAATGTCGGCGCGGCAAATCCGGTGATCGAAAACCCGTCCGAAATTGACTTTTCGGATCTCCTGGACGGGCTCGAGTTTGAGGATTTTGAAGAGCTGGCGCCGGAGGACGCGTTCCTGCTGCAGCGCCTTACCACGCAGCTGGGTGAAGTCCTTCCGATCGTGATCGCGGTGGGGGCCAGCGTGGCGGGTTTTGCGCTGGTGATTCCGTTCGGGCTCTGGCTGCGGTCGCGGCTGCAGTCGTCCGCGTCGCGAACCGCCTCCATTTACGGCTCCATGCTCGGCCTGGCCGGGCGCGGCGGATATAATTTTTCGGCGGCCAAAACTCCGCTGGAATCTGCCGTACAGGTGGCCGATTTAGTCGAATCAGCGACTCTAGATGGCCCCTGGGAAGATGCCCCCGGACTACGCCCGCCAGAAGTTATCGCCCAGCACTACGCAAGGTCGATCTACGGCCCCGGTGGCCTGAACCCGGCGGACAGGCACCGCGTGGAGACAGCCTGGACAAGGCTGCGGCCGGCGCTGTACAAGCTGGTATTGCGCCGGTGGATCAAAAGAATTGGACGGGGGTCGCCAACTTGACGTTGGGCGAGGTCAGAGACGCTGCGGTTATCGTTCTCGCGGCCGTTGCAGTGCTCTCGACGCTGACCGCATTGATTACGGTCGCCGTCCTTTGGCGTTTCGTCAACATGCTCCGTCGCGAGCTCTTGCCGATCGTCGAAAGCCTGTCAGAAACCGCGTCTACGCTCGAATCGGTCGTCAATACCACGGTCGAATCCCGAGCCGGATCGGCATTGCGGACGATTCTTTCCACCACCGCGCTGCAGCAAGTACTTGGCATTTTTCTCCGCCGGAGATGAACCGGTAATTACTGATGTTGTATGCAATGTTGGGCGGACTGATCGGGTTCGTCCTCGGCAATGTATTGGCGGCTGTCATGCTGGGTGTGCGGCGCGGCCGCTCGGTCAGCGAAGTCGGAGAACGATTGGCCGCGTTTAAGTCCAACGCCGAGCAGGCGGCCAACGACGCCGAGGCCGTGATCAGGTCACGGTTCGCCCGCCGCCCGCGCCGTCCGCGTCGACGCGAATAATGTCCGACGCGGCCAGCGTCGCGCTTATCATCCTGGTCGCCATCCAGCTGGTGCTGCTGGTGGCCCTGTCGGTAGTCGCGGTGATCGCCTCGGTTTCGATCGTTGAAGCCACCGCGCTTACGCGGCGCAGCCTGCGGCATCACCGCCGGACCGTGGAAAACGTCTCGGCACGGTTCGAATCGGCCGTCGAGGAGAGGGTCGTGAACCCGATCGCCCAGTTCGAGCGCGGCGCCGCCTGGGCCGAACGGCTTGCCGAAGACATCCTGCGCGCGCTCGGCCAGCGGTTTGGCCAGGGGCGCTGAGCGGGTTGGAGCGCGGATACGGCGACCGGGTCGATGTTCGCTACTCGGCCCAGCAGATCGAAGCCGCGATCGAGCGGCTGGCCGGGCAGCTGACCGCCGATTTGTCCGAACTGAACCCGGTCGTGGTCGTACTGCTCAAGGGGTCGTTCATGTTCGCGGCCGACCTGATCCGGAAACTCGATTTCCCCTTGCAGCTCGAATTCCTGGCCCAGAAAAGCTATTTCGGCCGCCAGTCATCCGGTGTGCTGGAACAGACCCTGAATCTGACCGGTCCGGTCCGCGGACGCCACGTACTGGTCGTAGACGACATCTCCGATACGGCCTATTCGATCGACCAGACGGTCTCCTACCTGAAGACGCTCGGTCCGGCCTCGCTGCGGACCTGTTGCCTGCTGGAGCGCATCCGGGCGGACGCAGGCTTTGACGTCGATTACGTCGGAATCCGGGTCGAACCCGGTTTCCTGATCGGGTACGGCCTGGACCTTGACCAGGAGTGGCGCAACCTGCCGTTCATAGGGTTGCTGGAGGAGCCGGACGGTGCCTGAGGTTCGCTGCCGGGGGGCCCGCTACTTCTACACCGAGCAGAACCCCGAAGGGATCCACAAGGTCGTCCTGCTGCACCCGTTCCTGGGCAGCTCGGCCAGCTGGCAGGACGCTCTACCGTGCTTCGACGAATCTTTCCGGGTCCTGGGTTTCGACTTGCGTGGATTCGGGAATTCGGACAAATCACCGACCGGCTGCACCGTCCACGTCCTTGCCGACGAGGTCCGCTCCGCAATCAATGGAGCCCAAATCCAGCGCTGCAGCGTTCTGGCGGCCGGGGCCGGGGCGTCGGTGGCAATGAGCCTGGCGGCGCGGTACCCCTCGCTCGTGTTCAAGCTGGTCCTGTTCGAACCCGCTCCCATCACCCTGAACCCGGAGACGGCCGACAAAGCGGCCGAGGAGCTCGCCGGGCTCGACTGGGAGAAGGGCGCGCTGGCCCAGTTCCTGGACAAGCACATATATCCCGGGTTGGACGCGGGCAAACTCGACCGCGCGGCCGAGATCGCAGCCGCCGCCGACCGGGACTGCGCGGTGACGCTGAGTCGGTCGCTGGCCCAGACCGATCTTTACCACCTGCTCGGTCACATCACCGCACGCACGCTCGTGGTCACCGGGCGCGACGCGCCCGAAGAGGACCGGTTCGTTGCCCGGCTCGTCAATTCGGCGATCCAGCACTCGTACCTGCGCACGCTGCCCGGCTGCGCCAGGGGGCTGCTGGCGGCCGACCCGGACGGGGCCAGCGAAGCGGCGCTGCAACTGCTCAATGCTTGGGACTTGGTAGGAGGTCAATCCTGAGATGCGAATTCTTCGTTACCGCACCGCTGCCGGTCCGGCCTGGGGAACCCTGGTCGATGGGGCCGTTCACGCGCTCGATGGCGACCCCTTCGGCGATTGCGCGGCCGGAAGACCGGTCGGCCCGCTGGACGAGGTCGCCCTGCTGGCCCCCTGCGAACCGCGGAAGGTGATCTGCGTGGGACTCAACTACGCCGCCCACGCCGCCGAAACCGGGATGGCGGCGCCGGCGTTCCCGATGTTCTTCCTCAAGCCGCACACCGCGATCGCCAATCCGGGCGATCCGATCCTGCTGCCGGCGATTTCAGATCACGTAGAGCACGAGTGTGAACTGGTGGTGGTAATCGGCCGGCCGGCGCGCAACGTTGCCGAGTCGGAGGCCCTCGACTACGTCCTGGGCTACACCTGCGGCAACGATGTCTCGGCGCGCGACTGGCAACGACGCGAGTCGCAGTGGTTCCGCGGCAAGGGGTTCGACAGCTTCTTCCCGTTCGGCCCCTGGATCGAAACCGACCTGGACCCATCCAATCTGGAAATCGCCACCCGGGTGAACGGGGCGGTAAGGCAGTCGGCGTCCACCTCGGATCTGATCTTTGACGTGCCCAGCCTCGTTGCGGACGCATCGCGCACCGCCACCCTGCTGCCGGGCGACGTGATCGCGACCGGCACTCCGGCCGGCGTGGCGCCGATCGTGAGCGGCGACGTGGTGGATGTAGAGATCGGCGGGATCGGCGTCTTGTCCAACCCGGTAAGGGACGACCGATAGCGGAAAGCGGCGAGCCGGTGGGCGGGTACGAGTGGCTCGTCCTCGCCGACGATTTCACCGGCGCCATGGACTGCGGGCTGCAGTTTGCCAAGCGCGGTCACCGAACTGTTTTCTCCACCGCGTTGGCATCCGGCCAGCGGGCCGGCGTGCTGGTGCTGTCCTCGCGCTCGCGCGCCGACGATGCCGAAGGCGCGCGAGCCAAGGTTTGCAAATTGGCGCGCGAGCCGAGCCGTCTGGCGCGTCGCGTTTACAAAAAGATCGATTCGACGATGCGCGGCAACGTTGCCAGCGAACTGGAGGCCGTGTTCGCGGTGACCGGGGCACCGGCCTGTGTCCTCAATCCCGCCTTTCCCAGGCAGGGCCGGACGGTGGTGAACGGGCGCCTGCTGGTTGCCGGCGTGGAGACGGTGGTGACCGAATTGGGGGGCAGGCCGAGCCGGGTCCCGGCCAGCGCCGACATCGTCGAATCGATTTCGCGCGGCAGCCGGTTGCGGGTCGGCGGCATACCGCTTGATACGGTGCGAATGGAAACCGCGGTCCTGGCCCGCGAACTGGAAAACCGGGTGGCCAACGGCGACCAGGTAATAGTGCCCGACGCGGCCAGCGACGGCGATCTTGCCAACATTTCGGCCGCCGCGGCCCTGGCCGGTCTGGACCGGCTTGTGGCCGGATCGGCCGGGTTGGCCGACCACCTCGAACCAGATCCGGCCGAGGGCATTGCGCCCGTTGCGCGACCGGCCTGCCAGCGGGTCGCGGTCATTGCCGGATCGTTTACGGCGGAGACCGCCCGGCAGGTCGATGTTGCCGCCGGCCTGCTGGGCCAGGCGCCGTTTCGGCCCGAATTGAATCGGCCCGGGGCCGCCCGCCAAGCTCTGGCCCAGGCCAACCGCCAGCTCGACCGCACCGGGGTCTGGATTGCCCATCCCGGGCACGTCGGGGCGTCGCTCGACGGATCGACCGTCGCCCGGATCATCGAATGGATCGGCACGGTGGCGGGCGCCCTGGCCGCGGGCGGGCGGACCGGGTTCGTCCTGACCGGCGGCGAGACTGCCGCGATCGCGCTCGACCACCTGGCCGTGGATTCGATCACCATTGCCGACGAGGTCCAACCCGGCATTCCGGGCGCGGTCCTGGCCGGCGGCACCGGCGACGGCCTGCCGATCGTGACCAAGGCCGGCGGGTTCGGCGACCCGGCCGCGATTTACGACAGCATCGGCTGGCTGCGCAGCCGGCCCGCATAAAATCTTGCGCCCCCGTCTATTTACCGAGGTCACTCCTTGGAATCTGTCCTGCAGATAATCCAGATCCTGCTGGCCGTTTCCGTGGTCGGCGCCGTGCTGATGCAGAACTCCAGCACCGGGCTCGGTTCAGCATTCGGCCAGTCGGACAGTTTCCGCGCCACGCGCCGCGGACTCGACCTGGTCCTGTACCGGTTTACGGTCGCCGCCGCGATCGCCTTCTTCCTCGTCTCCGCGCTGGTGGTCCGGCTGGCGATCTGATCGCCGGCGCCGGGATCCACCGGCCGGACAGGGCGCAAATTCGCAAGATGCCGCCGGCGGCGGCTTCGGTCTTCAGAATTTGATCAGCAGGCATGGATCGGCGAAACCAAATGCGAACCGAAAAAGACCCGCTGGGCGAACTGGCGGTCGATGACCAGGCCCTTTGGGGAATCCAGACCGAGCGGGCCCGCTCGAATTTCCCGATTTCGGGACTGGGGCCGCACCCCGCGTTCGTGCGGGCGACTGTTGCGATTAAAAAAGCCGCCGCGCTCGTGCACCGCCGGAGCGGCCTCCTGGAGCCGCGCCTGGCGGACGCGATCGTGGCCGCCGCCGACGAGCTGCTGCAGGAGGGGCTGCACCTGGACCAGTTCGTGGTCGACGTCTTCCAGGCCGGGGCGGGAACCTCGCACAACATGAACGCCAACGAGGTGCTGGCCAACCGCGCCAACGAACTGCTGGGCGGCCGGCGCGGCCAGTACGCGCCGGTGCACCCCAACGACCACGTAAACATGGCCCAGTCCACCAACGACGTGATCCCCACCGCGATCGCCCTGGCGGCGCTGGAACTCCTGCCCGATCTGGACCGGGCGCTGGCGAAACTGGCCGACGAATTGGCCGGGAAGGCGGCCGACTGGTCCGATTATGTAAAGACCGGGCGCACCCACCTGCAGGACGCGACCCCGGTTCGCCTGGGCCAGGAGTTCGGCGCATACGCCGAAGCGGTTCGCCGCCACCGGCCGGCGGTGGCCGATGCGGCCGCGGCGGTGGCCGAACTGAGCATCGGCGGCACCGCAGTCGGCAGCGGCCTGAACGCCGAAGCCGGCTACCAGCAGGCGGTCGTGGCAGAACTTGCCCAAATCACCGGCATGGAGCTCCAGCCGGCGGAAGACCTCTTCTATTCGATGCAGTCGATGGCGCGCTTTGCCAGGCTCTCGGGCGCGCTGCGCGATCTGGCGGTCGACCTGACCCGGATAGCCAACGATTTCCGACTGCTCGGGTCCGGCCCGCGGACCGGGCTCGACGAGCTGCGCCTGCCGGCGGTGCAGCCCGGGTCGTCGATCATGCCGGGCAAGGTGAATCCGGTCATGGCCGAGTGCCTGAACATGATCTGCCTGCAGGTCTACGGCAACGACCAGACGATCACCCACGCCGCGGCCGCCGGCCAGCTCGAATTGAACGTGATGATGCCGGTGATCGCGTTCAATCTCTGCCAGTCGATCCAGATCCTGGCCAGCGGGACGGACGTGTTCGCCGAGCGCTGCGTCGCCGGACTCCAGGCCAACGAGCCGATGCTTGCCTACTGGCTGGAACGCAACACCATGCTGGCCACCGCGCTGGCCCCGCGCATCGGCTACGCGAAGGCGGCCGAGATCGCCAAGGAAGCGGTGCGGACCGGCGAGTCGATACCGCAGGTCGCCCGCCGGCTGACCGACCTGAGCCAGGCGGAACTGGACCAGGCGCTGGATCCGGCGCCGATGACCTCGCCCGGGGTGCGCTAGGACGCGGGGCGCGATGCTGGTTCCCTCCAGCGCCAGACCGGCCCTGTGCGTCGGATCGCTGGTATGCGACATTTCGATTACCGGCCTGGACCGGTTTCCAATCGCCGAAGCC
>CBDBBM010000014.1:0-45349 GCA_965203015.1 Chloroflexota bacterium | reverse complement strand
TCGACCGCCGCGATCGCCCCGTCCCGGTCGCGCAGGTTGCAGATGCCCTGGTCGAGCGCCAGGAACAGCGCCAGCACCGCCAGGAGGCGCAGGGCGGTTGCCAGCCAGAGGCGGCCCCGCCCGATCAGGGCCCGCGAACGCAGCGAGAGGGCGGCGATTGCCGCGACCGCCGCAATCGCCAGGCCGGCCACCGCCAGAGACGTAAAGCCGCCGCAGACCGCCAATCCCGGGACCATGGCTAAAACGCGCCGCGCCGCCGGCTGAACCAGGCCCATTCGCCGAGCAGCGCCAGCACCGCCAGGGCGGCCAGGGTTGGCCACAGCTCAAGCACCCGGCTCCCCGCACCCCCGCCCAAGGGTTCCGGCATGGTGCTCGGCGCGACCGCCGGGCCGATCGCCTGTACCCAGACCGGGGATTGCAGGAGGAGTTCTCCGTCGGCCTCCTGGCGGACCCAGTGCAGGCCGGTCAGCTGCGGGCGCCAGGCGACCCCCTGTCCGGCATCTTCCGGCCCGACCGCGTCCGGGGCAAGGGGCTCGGCGCGGGTCAAGTCGGTCGCAAGGACGACCTGGCCGCCGGGGCCCAGGATCGAAAGCGCATCGGCGCGCGGGTGCGGGCGCAGCAGGGTCGCCATGCCGGCGCGGGCGGGATCCGACCCGGACAGCGGGCGCAGCGGGTCGACCTGGGCCAGCAGGTCGCGCACCAGCAGCGGAAAAGCGGCCTGTCCGGAGAGTCCGGCGGCCGGATCCAGCGCCAGGACCGCCACTTCACGGTCGGCGAAGCGCCCCTGCCAGAGCCAGCTGCCCGATCCCGATGCGGCGTGGCTGCGCGCCGTCGCCGGGGCGATCAGGGCGCGGACTGCGCCGGGGGCCAACGCCGTGGCCGGCACCCCGGCCAGCAATGACCCGGTCGGATCCGGCAGGGCCAGGTCGAACGTGGCTTCGGCGCGCTCCAGGATGCCCGGCCCTTCCGGCGGGTCGACCAGGACGATTCCGGCGGCCGGCAACCGTTCGGGCAGTTCGCCGACATAAATGGCGATATCGAATTCCTCTTCCGGGCCGGAGACGACGATGTGTCCGGCGGCGCGGGCCGCGCGCTCGTAGGAGCCGGGGTCGGGAGCGGCCACCAACACCCGTCCGCGGGCCGGGTCCGGGGGGCCGGTGACCGCGCTGACGTGGCCTTCGCGGTCGGGCCCGCCGAGCCACAGCCGGACCTGGGAATTGGCCGGCAGGCCTTCCAGCAGCCCGTCCAGGCGGCCGCTCTCCGGCAGGCGGCCCGACCGCACCACCCTGGCCTCGCGGCCCGGGGCGTCCGCGGAAGGTCCGGGCCCGATCTCGGCCAGCAACTCGAATTCGGATCCCGGCCGGCCCTGCAGGTGGTAGAGCACGGAATCGCCGGAGCGGCCCGTAATGGAAAGCAGCGGTCCCCACCCGGAAGCCGTCCGGGACCGCCGGGGCGAGCACGTTCCAACGCGGATCGGCGGCAAGTTCGGCGCTGCCGGTCGCCAGCAGCAGACCGCGCGCGTCGGCCTGTCCCGCCATCAGCCCCGCGGCAAGGTCCAGGGCCGCGCTAAGATCCCCGCCGCCGTGACTGCCGGGGACTTCAGACAGGGCGGCGAGCACCTGGGCCGGATCGCCGTCGTCCAGCACCAGCCGGGGGTGCGGTTGGGCCAGCACCAGCGCGTGCCGGCGATGCTCCAGGTCCGCGAGCGCCGCCGCCAGCGGCGCCTGGTCGAGGCCCGGTTGGGCGACGGTCACGACAATTCCGCCGCCGCCTCCCGGCAGGCGCAGGCTGGGGCCGGCCAGCGCCAGGGCAAGCAGGATCAGGGCCAGCAGCTGCAGCAGCAGCGCCAGGTGACGCCGCAGCCAATCCCGCAGGCGCCGCCGGCCCGCTCTGGGCGGGCGGCGCCAGGGGCGCAGCGAGGGTACTTCGATGAGCGGCAGCGGCGGCCGCAGGCGATGCAGCAGGTACAGGACCAGGCCCAGCGCCAGCCACCCCAGCGCTCCGGCGGCCAGCAGGGTCAGCGCAGCAGCCCCCGCCGTCGGAGCGGCCCCAGCACCGCCTCGCCGGCTTCCTGTTCGCTGGAGAGCCGCAGGTATCCGATGCTGGCCCGCAGGCAGTAGCGCTCCAGGTGGGCGAACCAGGCCGAGCGGTTGGAGCGATAGGCGGTGATCGGATCGATCGATCCGTCCAGGGTCAGTTCGGAACCGGTCTCGGCGTCGACCAGGACGGCCGCGGCCGGAATATCAGGGTCGCGGTCGAAGCGGTCCTGGACGTGCAGGACCCAGGTTTCGTGGCCGGCCGCGGCAAGGCTGGCCAGGGCGCGCTCGACGTCGTCGTCGAGCAGGTCGGAAATCAGCAGACAGACGCCGTGCGGACCCCCGTAGTCGATCAGGTGGCGGACCGCCATGGCCAGCCCGGTGGTCCCGTGGGCATGCGGTTCGGCCAGCTGCCGGGTCAGTTGCCGGAACTGGCGCCGGCTGGTCAGTTGCAGGGGAGGGGTAGCCGACCCCTCGCGCAGGATGCTGAGCCGGACCTCGTCGCCCCCGGTCAGGGCCACGTAGCCGACGGCGGCCGCAAGTTCGGCCGCGAATCCGAGCTTGCCGTCCATTGAACTGCTGCCGTCGAGCAGCAGCCAGACCACCAGGGCCTCCTCGGCCTCGCGGAGCTTTACCTGCAGCTGGTTCAGCCGGGCGTAGATATTCCAGTCCAGGTGCCGCCAGTCGTCGCCGGGGGTGTATTCGCGGTAGCCCGAGTACTCGATCGAGGACCCCATCAGCCGCGATTGGCGACTGCCCTGGCGCGTGTTGTCGTGCCGCCTCCGGCTTACCAGGTTGAGGCGTTCAAGCTGGACCAGCAGGGCCGCCGGCAGGGAGCGATCGGGATCGAACGGGGCCATTTGCCGACCGCGGTTCAGCCGGGGCGCGTCGCCATGGCGATCTCTTCCAGGACCTGGTCGGCGTCCAGTTCCTCGGCCTCGGCCTCAAAGCCCAGTACCAGGCGGTGCCGCAGCCCCGGTTGCACCTGGGCGCGGACGTCATCCAGGGAGACCTGGGCCCGGCCGGCCCGCAGGGCCGCGACCTTGGCGCCCAGGACCAGCGCCTGGGCCCCGCGCGGCGAAGCCCCGTAGCGGACGAACCGGTTGGTGACCGCGGGGGCGTCGCGGCCGGGATGGGTGGCGTTCACCAGGTCCACGGCATAGGCTGCCACGTGCGGGGCCAGGACGACGTCGCGCACCGTCGCCTGGGCGGCCATCAATTCCCGGCGATCGGCGACCGGGGCGGGCGCGGCCTGGATGTTCGTGGTCGTGCGGGCCAGGATCTCCACGACCTGCCCGGGGCTGGGCATCGGCACCAGGATCTTGAACAGGAACCGGTCCAGTTGGGCTTCCGGCAGGGGGTAGGTCCCCTCCATTTCGATCGGGTTCTGGGTGGCGAGCACGAAAAAGCACTCCGGCAGACGGTGCGTCTGCGAGCCGACCGTGACCGAGCCCTCGGCCATCGCCTCCAGCAGTGCCGACTGGGTCCGCGGGGTGGCCCGGTTCACCTCGTCGGCCAGCACGATCTCGGCAAACAGCGGACCGGGTTCGAAGTTGAAGTGATGCTGGCCGCCCGTGTCCTGGCGAACGAAGGTTGTGCCGGTGATGTCGGCCGGCATCAGGTCGGGGGTGAACTGCACCCGCGAAAACTCCATTCCCAGGCATGCCGCCAGGGTCCGCACCAGCAGGGTCTTGCCAAGCCCGGGCGCCCCTTCGAGCAGGCAGTGTCCGTCGGCCAGCAGGGTCGTAAGGACCTGGCCGACCACCGGTTCCTGCCCCACCAGGACGCGCCCGATCTGATCGCGCAGGCGCTGCTCGAGTTCAAGGACCTGCGCCATCCGGGCTTCGGCGCCCGGGCTACTCATCGTCGGCCGCCAGGACGTAGGAGCGGAGCAGTTGATCGTTCTCAAATCCGGCCGGGGCGCGCGTGGCCGGCGCGGTCCGGGCAAATCCCAGCAATCCGGCCGAGGGGTTGCGGCCCGGCTCGGTTTCAATCCCCAGTTCGAGTGGTCGCGGCTGCAGCGCGGCCGGATCGGATTCGGGGCTGAGCGTGACAAGTTCGACCGTTCCGTCGGTGCGGATGCGCTCGACCGAGCCCTCCGTGGCCACGCCCTCGCCGCCGGCCGTCGGCGAACCGGGGGTTTCCGCCCCCGCCGGCTGCAGCGCCGGGGCGCCGCCGCCCAGCCGCTCCTCCAGCTCCTCCATGCGCTCGCGCAGCTCGGACTGGCCGGCCAGCTGCGCCTGCGAGCTCTGGAGTGCTTCGCCGAGTTCGCCCAGCGCGTTGGCGGCCGAGGCCAGCCGGTGCTCGGCCAGCGCTTCGGCGGCGTCCTGCAGCGGACCGGCCACGAGCGGGTCGGCGGCCATGCCCGCGAGCGCATCCTCCAGGGTTGACTGCAGGCGTGCCCGCTCCTGGGCGGAAAGTCCGCTCAGTTCCTGGCCGAGCCGGGCCAGCTCGGCGGCCGCCCCGGCGGCGTCTCCGGAAGCCATGGCCCGGCCGGCGTCGCGGGTCGCCGGATCGTCGGCGAACGCCCGCGCCAATTCCTCAAGGCCGGCGGCGCGCGCTTCGGCGGCCGGATCGAGCGCTGAGGCGAGCTCGGCCCGCGCCGCGCGCAGGGACTCGGACTGCGGGGTGGTCCGGGCCGAGACCCGGGATTCGGCCGGACCGGTCCCGGTTGCCGGCGGTCCGTCGCGTTCGATCACGAGCGCGGCCGCGGAACCGGCCAGCACCATCGCCAGTCCCAGCCCGGCGATCCCGCCGCGATCGAGCCGCCAGCCGCCGACCGTGCGCGGTGCGATCCCCGGCGCGCGTTCGGCGGCCCGGCGGTGCAGTTCAGCGACCATGCCCGGTTCGGTCCTCTTCACGGTCAGCGCGCTGGCCAGCAGATCGTCGAGCCCGTTGGCGCGGTCGAGGCGATGCGCAACCGTCACCCCGTCGGGGACCGCCAGGGTCGGCGCGAGTACCCAGGCCGCGCACCCGGCACCGATCGCCAGGACCAATACGGCCAGCGCCTCAAGCCGGAGCTGCCAGAGGGGCAGGGCCAGGGCGGTCGCGGCCACCGGGACCGCGGCCGCGCGCGGCAGGTTGGCCGCCACCTCCAGCCGCCGCAGCCTTCGCGCGGCCGCGCCGAGCAGTCTCGGCAGGGCGGGCGGGAGGCCGCCGGCGGGCGGTGCGGCCCGGAATCGGCCGCCGGGCCATCGTCCGGACCGCGGCCGGGGCAGCTTCATGCCCTGCCCGCCGGCGCGATCGGAGGACCGCTTTCCCCTGCCGGGCTCACGCCAACGGGTCGTCGGCGGCCAACCGTGCCCGGGCGAGCCGGTTCTTTAGGTCGGCGATGAGGGGTGCATGGTCTTCGCACCCGGCCAGGTCGTTTAATTCATCCGGGTCGGCGGCGACGTTGAAGAGCTGCCAGCGTTCGAATTCCCCGTGGGCGATCCGAATCAATTTGTGGTCGCCGAATCGGACCATGCGCTGGTGCGGGGTTTCCGGATCCTGGCTGCGGGACAGCTGCATGTTGCCGTAGATCTCCTCGTGGACGACCGCCCCCTCGTCCTCGAAGGCCGGCCGCAGGCTCCTGAAATCCCCGTCCGGTGCCGCCACGCCGGCCAGTTCCAGGAGCGTGGGGTTCAGGTCGTGCTGGTAGCAGAGCGATTCGCAGCGCCGTCCGCGGCCGATCCCGGGCCCGCGCGCGATCAGCGGGATGCGGGCGCTGTGGTCGTAGAGGTTCTGCTTACCCAGCAACCCGTGCTGGCCGACCGAAAGCCCGTGGTCGGCGGTGTAGACGACGATCGTGTCCTGGGTCAGCGATTCGCTGTCGAGGGCGTCCAGGATCCGGCCGATGCACTCGTCAAGGTGCGAGATCATGCCGTAGTACTCGGCGATGTGCCGCCGGACTTCAAAGCCGCGGCGCGGGAGGTCGGCCAGCACCTCGTCGCGGATATCCAGCATCCCGGTGTCGAACGGGTGCTCGGTCATGTAGTTGGGCGGCAGTTCTATCTCGTCGGGTGGATACTGCTCGCGCCAGCGGTCCGGCGGGGTGCGCGGGTCGTGCGGGGCGGTGAACGCCACGTACAGAAAGAAAGGCCGTTCGCGGTCGCGCTGCTCGATGAATTCGATCGCCGAATCGGCCCAGATCTCGGAAGAGAAGCCGTCGGCTTCATAGCCGTCCTCGGGGGGATAGGCGCCGCTGGCATCAAAGTCGTGCACCGGAACGGCGTCGTGGTCCGACATACCGCCGAACATGATCCGGGCTCCTCCACCGAAACCGCGTGCGAACGCCTCGCGGCCGTTGTGCCACTTGCCGATTCCATGGGTCTGGTAGCCGGCCCGGCCCAGCAGTTCGGGCAGCAGCGGCAACTCGTCGCGGATCGGGTAGTAGGAAGGGTCGGTCTGGCCCGGCGCAAAGACGTGGAACAGGCCGGCGCCGGTCATCAGCATCGCCCGCGAAGGCATGCAAACCGCCCCGCTGGTGGAGCCCTGCAGGTAGGCCTGGGTGAACTGCGTGCCGTCGGCCGCCAGCCGGTCCATGTTGGGGGTCCTGACCTGGGAGTGGCCGATTCCGCTCAGGCAATCGTGGCGGTGGTCGTCGGCGATCAGGACGACGATGTTTGGTTGATCAGACAAATCACTATCTCCGCTAAGGCTCGCCCTTGGAAGTCGGCTCCCGGAAGTCCTCCAACCGGGCGCACCTTGGCTAGCCGAAGGCCGATGTTTCAGACTTCATTGCAGCTTGCAACGCCCGACCGGTTTCGCAGCATCCGAGCGTGAAGGTGCGCCGGCAGCCGGATCGACCAATTACAGGGATCCCAGATTCAGTTTTGCACATCGGCAGCTTTGTTTGAAACGTGCCGATGACGTTGTCCCGTGTCCGGATCTTCGTATAGATAGAGATCGGCTCAACCGTGGTGCTTTCCGAACGGCGGGTTCGGCTCGCAGTCAGCGCCTGAGCCCGGAGAGGGCCAGTTGACCCGCCAGCGCGCCGCGGACAGGCCCCGCTGATTTGCCCGTCGTATTCGAAGCCGAGCAACGACCATCCGGGACGGTCGTCCTTTCGGTTGACCGGGCACTCGACAGCGTCGACCAAATCTTGGTCCGCCAAAGCCGATGGTGCTTCACTCCCGATGTCGACCATCAGCGGCTCCCTGAACGCGATTAACCTGCGCATTCGCCCTTCTGGAATCGGCAGGTGAATGAGTTACTTCGAACGAGGCAACTCCGAAACCGCAGCCCGCCGGTTCCCTGGGCATTGCAAATGGCAACGGAGCGCGCCGACCGGCGCCTCGGTGCACTTGGAAAAGTGAGCCGATCGCTTAAACGCACGGATAAACGCACGGTGGCGATATTTAAAAGCGCGGCGCGCGTTTAAACGCCCGGTCGCGCGTTCGTGATCGCATTGAATTGGCAGCTTCGAACCCGGTGGGCGGGCTGGCGGGGCCGACATCCGCCTGGGGATCAGGCGCGGGCCGGGCTTGGTCCGACCGCCCTCGCCGGCATGGGCTGGGGAATCGCGGTAGCCGATTTCTGCCAATTCTTCGCAGTCCGGGTTTCTGATGACGCGTTCGCGTCGCCGCAAAGTGGGGCGCTAGCGCTTAACCATCAGTTCATCGGCGCGGGCTTTAATTCGGGCCGCCGCGTCAGCCGCCTCGGCGCCGCCGGTCATTGCCGCCAGTTCGGCCATCTGGGCCTTTCCGTCCAGAGCCTCGACCGCGATCTTGCTGCGGCCGTCGCCTTCATATTTGGCCACGAAGAAGTGCCGCTGCGCGAACGCCGGTATCTGCGGCAGGTGGGTGACGCATACCGTCTGCCCCCTATCGGCCAGTTTCCAGAGCTGGTGCCCGACCGCCAGCCCGCGGCGACCGCCGATGCCGGCGTCGATTTCGTCGAATATGATCACCGCCGGGACATGGACCTGCAGCAACGCGCAGCGCAGCGCCAGCATGATCCGCGAAATCTCCCCGCCCGATGCAACGCGGGCAAGCGGGGCCGGCGGTTCACCGGGGTTGGCGGCCAGTTCGAAGCGGACCCGGTCGGCGCCCAGGGGGCCCATACCACCGACTTCGGCGCAGGCGATCGCGCCGGCTGACTCGGGCAGACTCTCGACCGCTACCGCGAACCTGGCCCCGGCCATCCCCAGGGCGGCGAGGTTCTCCAGCACCGCCGCCTCCAGGCGTTTCGCGGCGCGGCGCCGGGCGGACCGGAGCCCGGTCGCCGCCGCGGCCATGCTCATTCCGGTTGAGGCCAACTCGGATTCGATCTCGGCGATCCGGCCCTCGGCCGACTGCAGCTGCTCAAGGCGCGCCTCCGCGCGAGTGGCGAAATCGGCAATTTCGGCGGCGGAATTGCCGTATTTGCGCTTGAGGTCGTCGATCAGGCGCATGCGGGCCGCCAGCTGTTCGGCCTCGGCCGGGTCGGGGACCAGCGATTCAAGCCGCCCGCGCAGCTCGGCGGCAGCCTGGTCGGAGATTTCCTGGGCCACCCGGAGCTGCTCCAGCGAACCGGCCGACTCGGGGTCGAGCGCGCCCGCGCGGGCAAGGTCCTCCAACGCGCCACCCAGTCGGTTTGAGGCCCCGTCCGGGCCGGCCAGGGCTCCCAGGACCCCGTCGATGAGGGCGGTCAGCTCGGCCAGATTGCTGTTGCGGCGCAGTCCGGCGAGGAGTTGCTGTTCCTCGTCCGGGCCGACCCGGGCATCCTCGATCTCGCCGATCTGGTAGGACAGCAGGTCCATCTCGCGCGCCCGCGCGCTCGCGTCCGCCCCCAGGCGCTCAAGTTCGGCCCTCAGGGTTGCGTGACGGTCGAATTGGCGCCGGTAGCTGTGGCGCGCCTTGTCGCAGCCGGCGTATTCGTCCAGGAACAGCAGCTGCCGGGCCGGCCGCAGCAGCTGCAGCTGCTGGTTCTGGCCGTTGATCTCGACCAGCAGCGGACCGATCGATTCAAGCGTCCGCAGGGTCACGCTGCGCGAGTTGAGCCGCACCAGGGAGCGCCCGCCCGCCCAGATCTCGCGCTGAACTATCAGCTGGCCGGGTTCATCGTTCTCGATTCCAAGCTCGGCCAGGCCGGACCAGACTGGATGAGCGGCGGGCAATTCGAACACGCCCTCGATGAACGCCGAATCCGACCCGCTGCGCACCCAGTGCGATTCGGCACGCCCGCCGCCGAGCAGGGCGACCGCGTTGACGATGATCGACTTGCCGGCGCCGGTATCGCCGGTGAACACGTTCAGGCCCGGTCCGGGACTGACCACCAATTCGTCGACCAGCGCGAAGTCGCGCAGGTAGAGCCGGGCCAGCATCAGCTGCGCGGCGGCGGCGAAAGCTGTAGCCGGTCGGCCAGGTCGCGGTAGAAGTAGTCGGCCGGCCCAAAGCGCAGGAAGTGCACCGTGCGGGCGCTGCGCCGGCAACTGACGACGTCGCCGTCGCGCAGGTTGTGCAGGTTGGTTCCGTCGATCGTCAGCGCCGCCTCGCTGAACCCGCTCAGCTTGATCTCGATCTTGGCGCCGGCGTCGACGACCAGCCCGTTGGCCGAATTGCGGAACGGGCAGATCGGCGAAATCGAAATGACCTCGGCGGCCGGGTGGACGATCGAGCTCTGCAGCGCCAGCGAGTAAGCGGTGGTCCCGGTAGGGGTGGCCACCAGGATTCCGTCGGCGCGGTAGCCCAGGACCGCCACCCCGTCGATGTGTACCAGGATGTCGACCAGGCGCGCGACCTGGCCGCGCGCGGCCACGATGTCGTTGAGCGCGCTGCCGCGGTCGATGACCTTGCCATCGCGCACCTGGGCCCAGTCCAACAGCAGGCGGCGTTCTATCCAGCCGGCGCCGAAGTCAAGGTCCTTGAGGCGGCCGACGAAGTCGTGGGCTTCGAATTCGGTCAGGAATCCCAGGCGCCCGAAGTTGATTCCCATGCACGGGACCTCGACCGCCGCCGCCGCCAGCCCGACCCGCAGCATCGCCCCGTCACCTCCCAGGCTGACCAGGAGGTCGGAGCGCTCCATCCGAGCGGCGCATTCGGCGATCGACTCGATGCCGCCCGACCAGGTTTCGTGGCCGGCCGATTCGAGGCCGTCGGCGATCGCCTGCACCGCCGGCCGGTCGGCGCGGGCGCGCGGGCTGAGCAGCAGTCCGATTCGCATCGGAGTGGTCGGATTCCGGCTCAGCTGTCCAGAGTCCCCTTGGTTGAAGGGACCTGGCCCCCGCGGCGCGGGTCGATGCTGACCGCCTGGCGCAGGGCGCGCGCCAGGGCCTTGAAGAGCGCTTCGGCGCGATGGTGGTCGTTGTGTCCGGCCAGGATCGACACGTGCAGGTTCAACCCGGCGTTTATCGAAAGGGCATAGAGGAATTCGCGGATCAGCTGGGTGTCGAGATCGCCGACCCGCTCACTGTCGAACGCGCCCTCGTAGGCCAGGTAACCGCGTCCGGAGAGGTCCACGACCACACGCGCCAGGGCGTCGTCGAGCGGCACCAGCGCGTCGGCCATGCGGGTGATCCCGCCGCGGTCACCGAGCGCCTGTGCGATCGCCCGGCCCAGCACGATTCCGCAGTCCTCGACGGTGTGGTGGGCGTCGATCTCGATGTCGCCACTGGCGCGCAGGTCCAGATCGATCAGGCCGTGCTTGGCCAGCTGGGCGAGCATGTGGTCAAAAAACGCGATGCCGCTGGAAATCTCGCCGCTCCCGGTGCCATCCAGATCGATGTGCACCGCGATGCTGGTTTCCGCGGTGGTCCGTTCAGCCTTGCCGATGCGCATTGTTTCTCTGCGGGGGCTATCTCGTCGTCCGGCAGCCACAAGGGGCCCGTCGACGGGTCAGTTTCCTCAAAGTATGGCGTTTACCGTCGGGCATCGCGTTCCGCCGTCAGCGCCGTTCGGCGGCCCGCGCGTGTCCTTCCAGCCCCTCCAGGCGGGCCAGGCGTGCGGCGACCGCAAATAGCGGGCGCGCCTGCCGGCGGCTCAATTCGAACCGGTTGACGCGCTTGAGGAAGTCGTACACGCTGACCGGCGAGGAAAAGCGCGCCGTGCCGCCGACCGGCATAACGTGGGAGGGCCCGGCCACGTAGTCGCCCAGGACTTCGGGCGACCAGTCGCCCACGAAGACCCCGGCGGCTCCGGTTATCGAATCGGCCAGTTCGGCGGCGCGATCGCCGAGCAGGCAAAGGTGTTCGGGGGCGTAGCCATCGACCAGTTCGACCGCCTCGGAAAGGTCGTCCAGCACGCCGACACCACCGTTCTGGGCAAGTGCGGCCCGGGCGATTTCGGCCCTTGGCAGGTCGGCTATCTGGTCCTCAAGTTCGGCGCCGACCGCCGCCGCCAAATCCGCGCTGTCGGTCAGCAACAGCGGGCTGGCCATGGGATCGTGTTCGGCCTGGGCCAGCAGATCGGCGGCGACTTGGGCGGGATCGGCGCTGCGGTCGGCGACTATGAGCGTCTCGGTCGGGCCGGGCAGCGACGGCACGCCGGCGACCCCGAAGGCGTGCCGCAGGGCCAGGACGACGAAGATGTTGCCCGGGCCGGCCAGAACGTCCGCGCGCGGCAGCGGCTCGGCGCCCAGCGCCATGGCCGCAATGGCCTGGGCTCCGCCGAGCGCGTAGACCGCGTCGACCCCGGCGACCGCCGCCGCCGCCAGCACTACCGGCGACACCTCCCCGTTGGGACCCGGTGGTGAGGCCACGACGATCTCGGAGACCCCGGCCACCCGGGCCGGGATGGCGGTCATGAGCAGCGACGAAGGGTAGACCGCGCGCCCGCCGGGAGCGTAGATTCCGGCCACCTTGACCGGATGAAACCGCTGCCAGCAGCCGTCGATTCCAGTAGGACCCGGATCGGGCATGGTCGCCTCGTAGAAAGCCCGCACCCGGTCTGCGGCAAACTGCAGATCCTCCTGGGTCTGGGCGGGCAAATCGGATAGGGCGGCCGCGATCGAGTCCGGCCCCAGGAGAACACGTTCGGGCCACGGCAGGCCCAGGGCCCGGGTTATTCGCTCGGCCGCCGCCAGGCCGCTGGACCGGACCTCTTCGAATACCTCGGCCACGAATTCAGCAACAGTCAGGTCGCGATCGTAGACCGCGCTCATTGCCCTGCGCTGCTCGGGAGCAAGCGGCGGCGTCGGCAGGGGCCGGCGGCGCAGGAGTTCGGATCGCACGCGGGTGCGTCCCTCGACCGTGCGCAGACCCCGCACGCCTAAAGACCTAGTGCTTTGAGCATCCGGTCCTTGGCCGCCGACGATTCCCCGAATATGTAGTCCACCCGGCGGGCGATGATCGACGCCGCCCCGGCCGAGCGCAGGTGCGCGACCGCGTCGATCAGCCGGTCACGGGCGATCGTGACCGTGATCGCGTACCAGCTGGCCTCGCCGCTCTTCTCATAGACCGGTGAGACGGTCGGTCCCTTGATCCCCGACAGGTCCACGTCGCCCAGGATGGAGGCGGCGACCGCCTCCGGCGAGTCCCCGGCCACGTTGGCGGTGATCGTGTAGGCCTCGGCGGCGGCCAGGTGGGCTTCGATGTACTCGAGCATGCGGCCGGCCAGTTCGCGCTTGGCGGGATCGCCGCGGAGCGCGCCGACGTTGCCGATCAGGCAGGCCGCCGATCGCATCACCACCCCGTCGGGCAGTTCCCGCAAGCGGTTCTGGCGCAATGCCGAGCCGGTCTCGACGATATCGCAGACGATGTCGGCCGATCCCAGGCTGGGGGCCGCTTCGACGCTGCCGGAAGTGTTTACCACGCGCAGGTTGTAAACGCCGTGTTCGATCAGGAAATTGCGGGTCAGCGCCGGGAACGAGGTCGCCACCCGCAGGGCCCGGCCGTCGGTGCGAAGCTCGAGCGCGACCTCGGCCAGATCGGCCACCGAAACCACGTCGACCCAGGCGTCGGGAACCGCAATCGCAAGGCGCGCCCGCGAGTAGCCGAGATCTTCCCAGAGGATGATCACCTCGTCGCGGCCGGCTCCCGACTCGGCCAGGATGTCGCGGCCGGTGATTCCCAGGTCGGCGTTTCCGGAGCGGACCTGTTCGACGATGTCGCTGGCGCGCTGCAGGTGCGCGGCGACCCCGGGCAGGGCCGGCACCGTCCCGGCGTAGCTGCGCGGACTGCGCATCGCGACCGCCAGACCGCAACTGGCGAGCATGGCCATGGTCTGTTCGCCGATTCGCCCCTTGCTGGGAACGGTGAAATCCAGCTGACCGGCGCTCATTTGTCGGCCGCCATGATCTTGCGCACCAGCGCGGCGACGTCGGCTGCCGCAACGCGACGCTGCGTTTCCCCGGCCAGTCCGTGCAGGAGAACCTCGTCAGCGCCGGACCCCCCGACCTGGACCGCCGCCGCCAGACCTTCGCGGCGGGCGCGCTCGAGTTGCCGGTCGACCGGCTGGTCGGGATCACCCAGCCGTGTTCGCAGCCAGGCACGGCGCAGCGATCTGGCCAGGGCCAGGGCCTCTCCAGCGTCGCCGCCCGGGAGCACCAGCACGTCGGCCGGGGAACGCTGACCGGACTCGGCCAGGCTCGCGCCGCCGGCCCGGAGCAGGTTTTCGACCCTGAAACTGAGCCCCACTGCCGGCGCCGGCGCCTGCGGGGCGATAGCGGCCAGCAGATCGTCGTAGCGGCCCCCGCCGCCCACCGCCAGCCACCCGTCGCCGAGGCGGCAGTAAACGTCAAAAACCAGTCCCGTGTAGTACTGCAGGCCGCGGCCCAGGGCCGGATCGAATTCCAGGCCGGTGATGTCCTCGCCGCTGGCGCGCAGGAGCTCCACGAGGCGGTTGATTTCGGCCAGCGGGTCGGCGTTGATCCCGCGCTGGGCCAGGATCATGCCGGTGGCGGCGAGCGCCGAATCGACCGGACCGCTGCAGGTGGCCAGCTCGCCCAGAAGGTCGAAGGCCTGGTTGATGCGCTCGGTCTCGTCGCCGCGTTCGAATTTGGCGGCCAGGCGATCTACTATCTGGGTCCGGCTGCGCGCGCCGAACGAGTCGGCCTCGGCGCCGGCGATCGAGGCTGCCAGCGCGTCCAGGCGGTCGCGGTCAATTCCTGGACCCCACCCCAGGTGCGGCGGCGCGGCGGCGCGGTACTTCTCGAGCGCGGCGGCCCGCACGGACTCGAGCCCGCCGCCGGGCGCGCGCAGGTCGGCCAGGCCTTCCAGCAGGATCGACCGGGCGCGCGGCGAGAGTCCCAGCTGGGCCAGGACGTCGGAGAGCAGGCCGAGGTGGCCGAGCACGATCCTGCGCTCCCACAACCGCGCCTGCGAGAGCGCCGAATAGGCCAGCGCGATCACCTCGGCGTCGCCGGTCGGGCCGCCGATCCCGATAAGCTCGGCGCCGGTCTCGGTGTACTGCTCGATGTTTTCGCCACCACCGTCGCGGCGCCGGAAAGCCGAACCCGTGTACATCAACCGGGCCGGCCGCTGGCGTTGCGGATCTCCGGCCCAGGCGCGCGCCACCGAAGCGGTCAGCTCCGGCCGCAGGCACAGGATCTGGCCGCCGCGGTTGGGGAATTCAAGCAGTTGCGAAACGACCCTGGCGCCGGCCCTGCGTTCGTAGAGTTCGACCGCCTCGATAAGCGGAACACCCACGCCCTGGTAACCGAACCCGGCGATCGCGTCCAGGATCTGGGAACACAGCGCGCGCTGGGCGGCCCAGATCGTGGGCGGCAGGTCGTACGCGCCGTCGACGCGTTGGATGGCCGGAGGGTTCATCGCGATCCCGCCCGGCGCGGTTCGAGACGGTCGCGGCTGTCGAGCAGGATGGTGACCGGTCCGTCGTTAATCAGCTCCACCTCCATATTGGCCCCAAATCGGCCGGTGGCAACCTCCGGACCGAGTTCGGCGATCCTCGCGGCCAGGCGATCGAGCAAACGTCGCGCCGTATCCGGGGCGGCCGCCCCGGCAAAGCTCGGCCGGCGGCCCTTGCGGGTCGAGCCCAGCAGGGTGAACTGCGAGACCAGCAGCACCGCTCCGCCGCAATCGACCAGGGAGCGCTGGAATTTGCCGTCGCGGTCGAATATCCGCAGGTTCACGATCTTCTGCGCCAGCCAGTCGGCATCTTCATCGCCATCGCCGTCGGCCGCTCCGGCCAGCACCAGCAGGCCCTGGGAAATGGCCGCCACCGCGCGGCCGTCCACCCGGACGCTAGCGCCGGATACCCGCTGCAGCACCGCCTTCATGGCCAGGCCCGCCGTCAGCCACCGGCCGCGGCTCCGGCCGGCGTGGACTTGGATTTGGAATTGGAGTCTGCCTTGGCCGATGCGGGTTCGGACTTGGAGGATTTGTCCGCGTCGGACTTGGCAGCCGCTTCCTTCTTGGCCTCGACGGCTTCGGAGACCTTGGGCTTAGGGCGCGAATCGGTCTTGTACCAGCCCGAGCCCTTGAAGATCACCCCGGCCGGGAAGATCACGCGCCGCAGGCTGGCGACCCCGCAGTCGGGACAGTCGACCAGCGGGTCTTCGGAGAAGCGCTGGCGGACTTCGTAGCTTGCGCCGCAGGCGTCGCAGGCGTACTGGTAGGTCGGCATCGTCGATTGAGGGGCGGTCGTTCGGCACTCGGCGGCCGCGGGGCGCGGCGGCCAAATTCTAGGAGAGGCGGCCAAATCCTTGCTGCCGGGCCGGGCCGCGATTGGCGGGCCGGGCCGCTCGAACCTTGCGGAAGTGCTAACCTTCGCACCCGCGGCGGCCGGCCGCGTCGCGGTGCCCGCATTCGCGGGGCAGCGTTCAAACCTCGGCGGCCGGCCCGCCAATTCGGCTTCCCTGAACCAGATTCCAGTCAGCGCTATGCCCGATAAACCGATCAAGCCGCTGGGGCGCAAGGCCTACGGTTCGATCCCGCATCTACCCACCTCGCGGCTGGGTGCCGGCGAGCACCATGTGCACGAGGGCCAGGCCCGCATCTGCACCGCCAAATCCCGGGATCGCCACGACCGCGTCGTGGTCACCGAGAAACTGGACGGCGCCAACGTCGCGATCGCCAAGATCGACGGTCGAATCATCGCCCTGGGTCGCGCCGGCTACCTGGCCGAAACCGCCCCGCAGGAGCACATCAGACTGTTCGGCGACTGGGTGCGGTCGGACCCGGAGCGCTGGGCGGGCATGCTCGGGCCCGGCGAGGCACTCCACGGCGAGTGGCTGGCGCTGGCCCACGGAACCCGCTACGAACTGCAACACGAGCCCTTTGTGGCGTTCGACCTGACCGCCGGCGGGAAGCGCCTTGGCTGGGACGAAGTGTTGCGGCGCTGCCGGTCGTGCGGCGTGGTCACGCCGGAGCTCATAAGCGACGGACCGCCGTTCAGCGTCGAATCGGTGCGCGCGGTGATCGACCGGGGTGGGGGACACGGGGTTGTTCCGCCCGACGCGGTCGAGGGGGCGGTGTGGCGGGTGGAGCGCCGTGGTCGGTTCGATTTCATGGCCAAGTGGGTGCGCCCGGAAAAGGTAGATGGCAAATACTTTGACTCACCCATCTGGCACTGGAGACCAGATTGATCGGGCCGTCTCAACTCCGCAGGTCCCGGACCCGTGATAAGCCTATTGGTCATGACCATTGGTCATAATTGGACTGCAACTCTGCTTGGAGCCAACAGTGACCGGCATCGAAGACAGTCCTGCCCACCTCCGGACCATGAAGGCATCCGAGTTCAAAGCCAAGTGCCTGGCGCTGATGGACGAGGTCGCGGATGGATCCGGCGACATCGTGATTACCAAATACGGTCGCCCGGTCGCCCGGCTGACCACCTGCCAGGAAAGGCCCAAAACGCTGTTTGGAGCCGGCCGCGATCGGATCAAGATCCTCGGCGACATAATCAGCCCGATCGATGTTGAATGGGATGCCATTTCCAACCCAGACCGCGTGATTGACCCCTGACTCTTCTGGACACCAATGCGCTGCTGTGGTGGTGGGCAGGCGCCGAAGCAATTGGTTCTTCGTCGCGGCACCGTATCGATTGCTTTTGAACTGGGCCAACTGGGCGTTTCAGCGATTTCGTTCTGGGAAGTCGCCCTGCTCCAGTCCAGGCGTCGAATCGAACTGCCGGAAGACATTGGTGCCTGGCGCCGCGAGTTGCTCGGGCTTGGAATAAGGGAGATCCCGGTTGACGGGGAAGTTGGAATCCGCGCCGTTCGCTTATCCAATTTCCATGCCGACCCGGCCGATCGGATCATCGTGGCCACCGCTCAGGCCGGGCACACGCTGATTACCGCGGATCGACAGATTCTTGAGTGGAAAGGAACGCTTCGGCGGATGAACGCCAGGGCGTGAGCCGCATGGCGGCCGGTGGGCCCGAAAGGTAAGCGGGCGGCCGAGCCTTGCAGGCCCTGAACCGCCTGCCGGCGAGTGCGTCCGGTTATTGGGCCGGCGGGAAGCGCCCCAGCGCTTCCAGGCTCGATCGCGCCCAGTCGAATACGTCGCGGTTGCGAACCCTGCGCCGCAGCCGGCGCATGCGGCGTTCCTGCTCTTGACCGGGCAGGGTGATCGCCTCGTACATGGTTCGCGCCAGCCCGTCGATATCGTGCGGGTTCACCTGCAGGGCGTCCGGCATGTAGTTGGCGGCGCCGGCGAATTCCGACAGGACCAGCACGCCGCTGTTGTCGTGGCGGGCCGCGCAGTACTCCAGCGCCACCATGTTCATCCCGTCGCGCAGCGGGGTCACCAGCATCACGTCGGCGGCCAGGTAGTAGCTCATCAGCTCCTCGACCGGAAGCGAACGGTAGAGGTAGTGGACCGGGACCCGGCCCAGGCGCGCGAACCTTCCGTTGATCTGGCCCACGAGCCTTTCGATCCGCTCGCGGATGCGCTCGTAATCGCCGACCCTTTCGCGGGTCGGGACCGCCACCTGCACCAGAACGCAGCGTTCGGCGACCTGCGGATAGCGCTCCAGCAGGGTCGCGAAAGCGCGCAGCCGGATATCGATGCCCTTGGTGTAGTCGAGCCGTTCCACGCCGAGCACGATCGCGGCGTCGCTGCTGAATATCTCGCGCAGCAGGGCGGTTCGCTGCCTGACCGCCGGGGTGACCGCCAGGTCGGCGAAGAACTTGTAGTCGATCGCGATCGGCGCCTCCATCAGGGACACTTCCCGGCCCTGCCAGCGCAGGCTGGTGAACGACCCTTCGGCGGCGGTGTACTGGCGGGCGGCCAGCGAGAAGTTGTTGCGCGCCCGCCGGGTCTGGAACCCCAGCACGTCGGCGCCCAGCATTCCCTCGAGCATCTCGCGGCGCCAGGGCAGCTGGCCGAGCAGGTCGACCGGCGGGAAGGGGATGTGCAGGTAGTAGCCGATGGCCACGTCGGGACGCAGCGCGCGCAGCTGCCCGGGGACCAGGTTCAGCTGGTAGTCGTGGACCCAGCAGACGTCGCCGGACCGCAGCAGGCCGGATGCGGCCTCGGCGAAGCGGCGATTGACCTCCACGTAGGGCCGCCACCAGTGGCGGTGGTATTCGGGCGTGCGCAGGGCGTCGTGAAAAAGCGGCCAGATGGTCCCGTTGCAGAAGCCGTAGTAGTAGTTGTCGATTTCCTCGGCGCTCAGGCGCACCGCGCGCAGGTTCAGGCCGTCGTGCTCGAAGTCGTAGGGGCCGTCCTGGGGCACGCCCGACCAGCCCACCCAGCTGCCGTGGCCGCGCCGCAGGACCGGGGCGATGGCGTTGATCAGGCCGCCCGAACTGGTGACCCAGCGCCCGTCGTCATCGCGACGCACCGGCAACCGGTTTGACACCACAATCAGACGGCGATCGTCGGCTTCTATGTTTCCTCCCGGACGGCGGTCGGGCCGCCAATCGGCCGCGGGGGCGCCGGCTCCAATTTAAGCCCCCGCCGGGGCGGGCCCGGAAATTCGATAATCGCTGAGCGCTGCGACAAGACGCCACGCGAGGTGCGCTTGATCATTTTCGAGTGGTCGCTCAGGCTGGCCGGGGACGGCGAGCCGCCGGCCGCCGAGGAAACTGGAATCTGGCTGCAGCGGCAGTTTGCCGGGATCGGCTGGCCGCCGCCGCGGGTTTACCACAGCAGCGCCGACCGCGATCTGCTGCGGGTCGAATGCCGGTTCGAGGACCTGGATTCGTTCGAGGCCGTTTGGCCCCGGTTCGAGTCGGCCGCGCTGGGCCGGCGCCTGGGCCGCGAGCTGGGGCTGCAGATCGAAGACGAGTCCGAGTGCCGCCAGCTGTACTCGACCCAGTACGTGCGCAGCGCGGTAGACGAAACCTGAAGCGCTCCGGGCCGGTCCGCTAACCGCGGCCGGCGCGGGCCCGATCGCGCAGCTCGCGCATCCCGAGGGTCTTTATGCCGCGGGCGGCGAACTCGCCGGCCAGGGCTCCGCCGGGCGCGAACAGGAATCGTTCCGAGTCGCGCTGCATCCAGTCCGGGGCAAACTCCTTGAGCTCGCCGCCGCCCAGGGCCGAATGCAGGATGAAGTAGTTCTTGGCATCGGGCAGCCCGTCGATCCGCAGGCGGTGGTGGTGTTCGGCCACGAACGGGTTGTACCAGGGAGTCTCGGCCTCCACGAAGTCAAAGATCGGAAAACCCCGCTCGATGACCGCCGCGGCCATTTCCCGGGTCAGGGCCGGATCGGTGCGAAGTCCGTGCTGGGCAAGCATGTCCACGTCGGCCGGCATTTCCGGCGGCAGGGCCAGGACCGGCAGGTCGTATTCGAGCCCCAGTTCGATGTAGTCGCGGTAGAAGGCCCTGTCCAGGGCGGTGCCCATGTGCGCGTCGACATGGGTCACGTCGACTCCGGTATCCAGCAGCAGCTCCAGCTGGGCGCGCATCTCGCGCCGGACTTCTTCCGGGTCGGCGTGGGCGATCGTCTCGCGCGACTTCTGCCACATCGTTCCGTCCGGACCGCACAGGCTGGGCACGTCATCCAGGACCGGTCCCCATGCAAACCCTGGAAATTCGTTGTTCAGGGTGATGTGGCAGCCAACGTCCAGCGCGGGGCGCTCGCGGGCGATCTCGACCATCTCGGCGAACCCCGGACAGGGGACCATGATCGAGCCGCAGGTGGCCGCCCCCTCCATCGCCTCCACCCCGCCCAGATTGGCCGGTCGGGACATCCCGAGATCGTCGACGTGAATCACGGTGAAGTTGTCCATTGGCTGCGTCCTTGCGGCTTGATCGGCTCATTGCAGATTGGCGCGGGTAGTTGCGATCCCTTTCTAGATCTTCACCGGAGGGGCGGGCGAATTCGCGGTTGATGCGGCCGCGGACCGCGGTCCCTCAGGTCCGCGGCCGATCGCGCAGGTGGCGCATTCCCCTGGTGATGATTCCGCGTTTTGCGAATTCGCCGGCCAGCGCCCCGCCCGGGGCGAACAGGTAACGTTCGGCGTCGCGCTGGGGACTGTTGGGCGCGATCGCCCCCAGCTCGGGTCCCCCGAGCGCCGAATGCAGGACGAAGTAGTTCGACCCTTCAACCAGCCGGTCTATCCGCTGGCGGTGGTGCCGTACGGACGCCGACGGGTCGTAGTTGGGGGTGTCGACCTCCATGAGGTCGAATATCGGGAACCCGCGCCCGGCCACCGCGTCTTCCATCGCGCCGAATAGCTCCGGGTCCGAGCGCAGGCCGGCGGCGGCGAGGACATCGGCCGGTATGCTGCGCGGCCGGGTCAGGACCGGCAGGTCGTATTCGAGCCCCAGTTCGATGTAGTCGCGGTAGAAAGCCGCGTCCCAGGCGGTGCCGCAGTGGGAATCGATGTGAGTTACCTCGATTCCGGTATCGAGCAGGAGCTCCAGTTGCGCCCGCATCTCGCGCCGCACCTCGCCGGGGTCGGCGAACGCGACCGTTTCACCGGGCTCCGGCCAGAGATAGCCGTCGCGATCGCACAGGCTGGGCACGTCGTCCAGGAGCGGCCCCCAGCGAAACGCGGGGAACTCGCTGTTCAGGGTGATGTGGCAGCCAAGGTCCAGCGCGGGGCGCTCGCGGGCGATCTCTACCATCTCGGCGAACCCCGGACAGGGGACCATGATCGAGCCGCAGGTGGCCGCCCCCTCCATCGCCTCCACCCCGCCCAGATTGGCCGGCCGGGACATCCCGAGGTCGTCGACGTGGACTACGGTGTAGGAATCCACCCCGGCGCCCTCGCTGGAGGACACCGGTGTTGGCGGGGACGGGCGCGAAACGCTCAGATCCGCCCGGCCCGGATCATCCCCAGGAGTGTGGGGTAGTCGACGGTCGAATAACCCAGTTCGGCGATCGCCGCCTCGATCTGGCCACCGGCCGCGTAGAGATATCGTTCGGCGTCGCGCATCATCCAGTCCGGGGCGAAGTCCTTCAGTTCCTCGGTCGGGTAGGCCGAATGGACGGCCAGGTAGTTGAGTCCCGGGCGGCATTGCTCCAGGCGGGCGCGGTTGTGCTCGGCGGCCACGAAGGGGTTGTACCAGGGCGTCCCCGGTATCGAGCGCTCGAATACCGGATTGCCGCGGGCCTGCATCCGGTCCAGGACGGAATCGAAGTGGGCGCGGTCGCGTCGCAGGCCGTGCTCGATGTTGAACATGTCGCCGGCGCCGTCCGGCAGGCGGCGCAGCAGCACCGGCAGATCGAAGTCCTCGGCCAGCTGCACGTAGTCGTCGAAGAAGTTCTGGTCGGTGGCGGTCCCCATGTGGGCGTCGATGTGGCTGATCTTGACGCCGGCGTCGAGCAGGTAGGAGACCTGCGCCCGCATCTCGCGCCTGACCTGGGCGGGGTCGGCGTGGGCGATGGTCTCGCGCGAGGTCTGGAAGAGGAAGCCGTTGGCGTCGCCCAGGGTTGGGACGTCGTCCAGCAGCGGCGGCCAGCGGTAGTCGGGGAATTCGGCATTCAGCGTTATGTGACAGCCGAAATCGAGGTCGTCGCGTTCGAGCGCGACCGCGACCATCTCCTCGATGCCGGGGCAGGGGACCATGATCGAACCGCAGGTGGCCGCCCCTTCCATCGCCTCGATCCCGCCGCGATTGGCGGCGGGCGACATTCCCAGGTCGTCGACGTGGATCATCACCAGCGTCTGGTCATCTTTGGCCATCGGCGCACCCCCGTCTGCCGGTTGCAGCATCCGGGCCCGCTCCCCGAATGCGGATTGGCGGCGGCGCTGCGACTATGCTCAAAGATTAAGTTTGGCGGGCCCGGCCGCCAGGTCCGGTATCGGCCCGTTCGGCAGGCCCGGCGACCGCCCGGCCGGTACACCAAAAACCGCTTCAACTCACACAAGTCAGGACTGCGGCGTGGCTGAGAAATTAGGTGTCGGGGTCATCGGGGTCGGCGGTATCGCGACGATGTGTCACATCCCCGGCTACCAGGCGTTTGCCGATCGGGTCGAGGTGCGCGCGGTTGCCGACGTGGTCGAGGAGCGCGCCCGCCAGGTGGCGGCTGAATTCTCGGTGCCGCGGGCGTTCGCCGACTACCGCGAGCTGCTCGAATTGCCCGAAATCGACCTGGTTTCGGTATGCGTTCCGCCGTTCGCGCACCGCGACTGTACGGTTGACGCGCTCGATGCCGGCAAGCACGTGCTTTGCGAGAAACCGATGGCCATGAACAGCGCCGAGGCCAGCGAAATGATCGCCGCCGCCGAAAACTCCGGCAAGAAACTCTCGGTGCAGTTCCAGACCCGGCAGACCCCGCAGGCCAGGCTGCTCAAGTCCAAGATCGAGCAGGGGGAGCTGGGGCGGATCTACTTTGCCCGCGCCCAGTACCTGCGCCGCCGCGGAATCCCCTCCTGGGGGATGTTTCACAGCCGCGCCCACAACGGCGGCGGGGCGCTGATCGACGTGGGAGTGCACATCCTGGACCTGACCATGTGGCTGATGGGGTCGCCCAGGCCGGTGGCCGCGTTCGGATCCACGTTCGACTACCTGGGCCGCCGCGACGACATATGGAATTCCTTCGGACCGCACAACCACGCCGAATTCGACGTCGACGACTCGGCCTTCGCCTGCGTCAAGTTCGACAACGGCGCGATCGTGAACTTCGAATGCTCCTGGGCGGCCAATTTCCAGGCCCGTGCCCAGCAGCAGCTGACCATCGCCGGCGATCGCGGCGGCGCCCAGGTCTTTCCGCTCAAGATCTTCGGCGATGACGGCGACGCCCTTTACGACATCGAACCCGGCCCGTTTGAAGACCTCGATTACCGCGCGCAGCACCGCGCCGCGATCGACCGGTTCGTCGACGCGGTCGAAAACGACCGGCCGGTGCTGGTCGAGCCGCAGCAGGCCCGCGCCGTGACCCAGGTCATCGACGCGATTTACGAGTCGACCGAAAGTGGCGGGCTGGCCCGAATCGGCCCCTGACCCGGTGGCCCTGGGAGTCGTTCTGGCGGCCGGTTCGGGCCGGCGGATGGGGCGGGCCAAGGCCCTGCTCGATTGGGGCGGGATGCCGCTGGCAGCCTGGCAGGCCAGGGCCCTCCTGGTCGGCGGCTGCGGATCCGTGCTGGTGGTCGCCGGTGCCGAGCACGCCGCGGTCTCGGCCGCGCTGGAAGGGCTGGCGGGAGTTACCGCGCTTTACAACCCCGACCACCGGCGGGGGCGCTCGACCTCGGTGCGGGCGGCGGCCCGGGCCGCCGGGGGATCGGACCCGGCGATCCTCTGCAACGTCGACCAGCCGCTTTGCCACGAGCTGGTCGCGCTTTTGCTGGGCGCGGCCCGCACCAGCCCGGATGCGCTGGTCATCTGCCCCGAAACGGATGGACGACGGATCCACCCGGTCCTATTTCGAGCCGAGCTCTACCCCGAGCTGGCCGCCGTGAACGAGCGTTCGCAGGGCCTGCGGGCGGTGGTTTCGGCCAATTCCGATCGCCTGCTGGCGGTTGAGGCGGACCCGGCCTGGGCGCCGCCGCACTTTAACTATCCGGAGGAGTACGAGGCGGCCCGGGCGGCCCGGTTCGGACGCCGGTAGTCGGCCAGGTCCGAACGCGACAGCGGCAGCGGCAGCAGCTTGGAGGGGTTGAGCAGGCGGTGCGGAGCGAACGCGTCGCGAACCTTCACCATCGCCTGCAGCGAAGGCGGGTCGAGCAGCTCGCCCAGGAGCATGTTCTTCTCCATGCCGAGCCCGTGCTCGCCGGTCAGGGTCCCGCCGACGTCCATGCAGACCTTGAGGATGTCGGCCCCGGCGGCCTTGACGCGCTCCAGAGAATCGGGGTCGCCGGCGCGGTCGAAGAGGACCGTCGGGTGGATGTTGCCGTCGCCGGCGTGAAAGACGTTCATGATCCGCAGGCCGTAGCGTTCGCCGATGGCGGCGACCTCTTCCAGCACCTCGGGCAGGCGGGTCCGCGGGACCACGCCGTCCTGGACGTAAAAGTCCGGGGCCAGGACCCCGATCGCCCCGAACGCTCCCTTGCGGGCCTTCCAGAGGTCCTCGCGTTCGGCTTCGTTGGCGGCCCGCCGGATCTCGATCAGCCCGTCGCTGGCGCGGCAGATCTGCTCGATGGCGGCCGCATCCTCGTCCAGTCCGGCGTCGACCCCTTCCACCTCGACGACCATCACCGCCCCCGCGTTCTGCGGAATCCCGGCCGACGGCACCCAGCCGGCGACCGCCTGCGCGCAGGGCTGGTCCATCAGTTCGCAGGCGGCCGGGATGATACCGGCGCCGATGATCTCGGACACGACCTGGCAGGCGGCGGTGACCGTCTCAAAACTCGCCAGCAGGGTGCGGGTCGATTCGGGCAGGCGCAGCAGCCCGACGGTGATCTCGGTCACGAACGCCAGGGTGCCCTCGGAGCCGATCAGCAGCCCGGTCAGGTCGTATCCGGGACCCTCGCGGCTGGCGTGCATCGTCGCCACCGCCCCGTCGGCGTCGACCCACTCCAGGGCCAGCACGTGGTTGGACGTGACCCCGTAGGCGAGGGTGTGGGCCCCGCCGGCGTTGGTGCCGACGTTGCCGCCGATGGTGCACGATTTCTGCGAGGACGGATCAGGGGCGTAGTAGAGCCCGAACTCGGCGGCGGCGTGCGAGATATCCAGCTGCACCACGCCGGGCTGGACGACCGCCGTGCGCGAGAGCGGGTCGATGCTGAGGATCCTGTCCATGCGGGCCGTCGAAACCACCACCCCGGCCTCGGCCGGGACCGCCGTCCCCGAGAGCGAGGTTCCGGCCCCGCGGGCCACTATCGGCACGTGGTGGCGCCGGCAGATCCGCACCAGTTCGGCGATCTGCTCGGTGCTCTCCGGGGTGGCGACGATATCGCAGGGGTGCCGGTCGGTCGAGCCGTCGCTCTCATACAGCATCGTCTGGTGCGGCTGGTCCAGAACGTTGCGCGGCCCCAGCGCCTGGCGCAGTTCGGCGGCCAGCGCGGCCACGTCGTAGGACCGTTCGGCGGTCTTCTCTGCCAGCGCCATCAGTTGAATTGCTGCTCCCGGCGATTGCTTAGCTGATTTTGCAACTCGCGGGTGCAGTTGCCCAGCAGTTCCCGGCAGGCTTCAAGCAGGTCGTCAATACCGGGCGCGTTCAGCAGGTGCTGACGCTGGGTGGCCGAAACCTGCAGGCTGGCGGCCACCGTAAGCGCGGCCTGGAGCGGGTCCTGCCCGAGCGGCGGCGCGCTCCGGTAGAAGGACCTGAGCCGCAACACCAACTGCCAGTAATCTGCGAACTCGACCCGCAGGCGCTCGACGTCGGCCAGCCCGCCCGGCGAGGCCTTGCCCCAGGGCATTGACTCGACCTCGGCGCGCACCAGCGGGGCGGCTTCCAGGACCTTCAGCACCCTGAATCGCTGCCGGCCGACGACCCGGATGTCGCGCGTTTGGTTGGCGTTGTCCTTGCAGTCCACGATTTCGCAGCTGGTGCCCACGTCGCAGAATTCGGCTTCGTGATCGGCGACTTCCGAACCCTTGGTAATCAGGACGATGCCGAACCGGCGCCTCCGTTCGAGGCAATCCTGGGTCAACTGCATATAGCGCGGTTCGAAGATATGCAGCGGCAGCTGGCATCCCGGCAGCAAGACCGTATTTAGGGGGAACAGGTCCAGGATCACTGGTTATCGGGCGCGATCGTGGTGGTTAGGGCCCCGGCACTATGCGTTCCGCCGGGCCCCGAAGCCAAAGGTTGGTTGGTCAAGACTAATCCGTTTTGGGGGGCGGCCGGTTCCGGTCCGACGCGGAGGTCGGTAAATTCGGAACCGCGCTCTGGCCAGGGCGCCGCCACATTCCTGGCAGGGGATGCCTGCCGGGATTGAACCGCCGACGCAGGCCGCCCGGTTCGTGATCGCCGCCGGGGCGCGGCCCAGGCTTGGCCGGGATGGTTCTAAATGCTCAGCGCCAATCGCAATCCACGCGAGGTCTGAGTCGATCCCGAGTCGCGCAACCGCCCCGCGGGTTCGATCAAGTGCTCGAGATCGAGGGTCACGGCCTGCGAAACGTTCGCCACCGCGCCTTCGGTTAGTCGGTTACGGCGGCTGGCCGCAGGACGTTGCCGGGTGCGTCCACGAGTTCGGGATTCGAGGAGATGCTCGGCGCAATCCTCGTCTGACGACGGCTGTGCTTGAACGGGTCGGCCTGGAAGATGAACACGGGTCGTTAAATTCCGGGCCGGGAGCCGACGGTTCGCCCTGATCGGCCCGCCAGATTTCGCCACGCTCGACTACCAATCCTGGGCAGCCAGGATCCGGGTTTGCGAGCGCTTGATGTCGCCCGGCAGGGCGCTCGAGGTTGTTGCGTACACCCGGTTCAATTGCGCGGTCACGTCCGCCTGGCTGTGCCTGGCAACGTATTCGGCCACCGCCCGGGCATACAGACCGCTGCGCGTGGTTCCCAATTCATTGGCCAATTCCTCGGCAGCGCGGAATAACTCGTCCGGTATTGAGATCGAAGTCTTCGCGGCGGATTTTGAACGAGAGTTGCCAGCGCGCTGAGACCTATCGGTTCACCGTCCGCTCGGGCTGAGCCAAGGGGTAACGAATTCAGGCGTCGGGGCCGGGACGCGCCGCGCGTCAATTGCAGGTCCTTTCCGGTCGTCGGGAATCGCCGTTTCCGGATCGTGTCCGCCACGCCTCCGGCCGGCCGCGTTGTGAAAATAGGGGTCATCGATTTGGCGCGAGCGAGTCGATGGGTATCGGTGTGATCCGCCTCGCGACTCGGGGACATTCCATGGCCAACGGCGACCTGCGACGAGAGCTGGTCGAAATCCTGGGACCGGCGGCGGTGGAACCGTGCGATCCTGAAGTGGCGGCCATGCTCGGGGCGTCCGAATCGCTGCTCGCGGTTCCCGATTCGCCGGCCAAAGCGGCGGCGACGCTGCGCGTTTGCGCCGAGCGGGACGCGGCTGCCATACCGCTGGGATCGGGCAGCAAGCTGGCGCGTGGACGGCCGCCGCGACGCGCCGACGTCGTGATTTCGACCGCGGCGCTGAATCGGGTCTCCGACTTCCAGCCAGCCGACCTGACGGTCTCGACCCAGACCGGGGTGCCGCTGGCGCGGCTGCAGTCCGAGCTGGCCGCGGCGGGCCAGTTCCTGGCCGTCGATCCGCCCTGGGGCGATGTCGCCACCCTTGGCGGACTGGTGGCCAGCGGTGCCGAAGGCCCCCTGCGTCGCCGCTATGGGGCCCTGCGCGACCAGCTGCTCGGACTGCGCGTCGCCAACCCCGACGGAACCCTGACCTGGGCCGGCGGACAGGTGGTCAAAAACGTCTCCGGCTACGATCTGACCCGGCTGCATACCGGCGCGTACGGGACGCTTGGCCTGATCACCGACGTGAACCTGAAAGTCTGGCCCCAGCCCGAGGCGGAACTGACCGTGCTGGGACTGGGCGAAGACCCCCTGCCCCTGCTTGAAAGGCTCGCGAGCGCGCCTTGCTGGCCGCTGGCCGCCGACCTTTTCCTGGGTGGGTCCGCGGCCCGGCTGGGCGATGCCGGGCCGGGGCAGTTCCTGCTGGCGCTCCGGTTCGGCGGTCGGGCCAGCGCCAACGCGCGCGGGCAGGCCGACGCGATCGCCTTGCTGGCCGGCGCCGGTTCGCCGGATCCGGAGGTGCTGACCGACGGCGATTCGGCCGAGTTCTGGAAGAACGCCGCCGCCCTGCAGCAGGGATGCCAGGCCGCCGGTGCGGCGGTCGCCGCGATCGCCCTGCCGGCCAGGCAACGCATCGAGCTTGCCGGTGAGGGGTCGGCGCGCTGGCGGGATGCCGGCATCGAATTCAGCGCCTGGGGGCGGACCGAACACGGCTGGTTTCAATTCGCCCTTTCCGGGGATGCCGGCCCGCGGGTTCTGGCCGGCGAGCTCGGGTGGCTCAGACAGCAGAGCACCGCGCGCCGCGGGGCCTGCGTATTCGAGCACCTGCCGGACCAGCTGGCCGGGCAGCTCGACCCCTGGGGACCCGCCGACCCGGTGGCGCACGCCGCGATGGAGCGCCTGAAAACCGCGCTTGATCCGCACGCGGTCCTCTCGCCCGGTCGATACTTGGGCGGAATCTGAGGCAGTCCCACCATGTCCATCTGGCAGCCGACCTCGACCTTCTCCGCCACCGACGCTCCCGACCCGGGATTGATCTCGACCTGCATTCATTGCGGGATGTGTCTGCCCGAATGTCCGACCTACCGGGCCCTGCGGGTGGAAACCGATTCGCCGCGCGGCCGCATCGAACTGGTGCGCGCCGTGCACGAGGGCCGACTGGACCTGGCCGAACCCTCGTTCAGCGAGCACATATTCCTGTGCCTGGACTGCCGGGGCTGCGAATCGGCCTGCCCCTCCGGGGTCGAATACGGACAGATCATCGAGGCCGCCCGCGCCCAGGCCACGATGGCCGGCAACCTGCCCGCCGGCCTCCAGACCGCCAACCGGCTGATGCGCCTGATCCTTTCCCGCATCTGGCTGCTGCGGTTGATTGCCCGCGGCCTGCGGCTCTCCCAGCAGCTGGGCCTGGACGGGCTGGTCGGGCCGCTGCAGCGGCTGCGGATCCTGCCGGCCGGGCTCGCCCGCGCGGCGCGCGGCGCCCCGCGGATGTCGGAAAAATTCTGCGGGCAAGCCGACCTGCAGGTGTTTCCGGCGCGCGGTCGGCGCCGCTACCGGGTGGGGGTCCTGACCGGGTGCATCATGCAGGTGGCCTTCGGCGACGTGAACCGGGCCACCCTGGAGGTTCTCGCCGAGAACGGCTGCGAGGCGGTACTGCCGCGCCGGCAGGGTTGCTGCGGCGGCCTCAGCTGGCACAACGGCGACCGGGCGACGGCGCGCGCGATGGCGCGCCGCAACGTGCGCGCGTTCGACCGCGACGACCTGGATGCGATCGTGATCAACTCGGCCGGCTGCGGCTCCTCGGCCAAGGAGTGGCAGGAAATGCTCGAGGACGACGGTCAGCTGTCCGAAGCCGCCGCCCGGGTCAGGGCCAAGACCTACGACCTCTCCGAATGGCTGGACCACATCGGACTCGAAGGCGAACTGGGCCCGGTCAACGCGCGGGTCTGCTACCAGGACGCCTGCCACCTGCGGCATGCCCAGAAGATCACCGAGCAGCCGCGCTCGCTGCTGTCCCGGGTACCGGGCGTGGAACTGGTCGAACCCGACCGCTCGTTCCTGTGCTGCGGGAACGCCGGGATCTACAGCCTGCTTAACCCGGACGTATCCGAGCAGGTGCGTTCGGAAAAACTCGACACGATAGAGGCCACCGCCGCCGACCGTCTGGTCACCACCAATCCGGGCTGCCAGATGCACCTGGCCCAGGGCCTGGACCTGCGCGGCAACGCGATGCGGGTCCAGCATCTGGCCGAGTTCCTGGCCGAGTCATACGCCAGCGCCCGGGAGCGCCAGCGGGCCGTACGCCACTAAAATCAGAGCGCCCTGCGGCACCGCCCTCCCGTTTCGTGGATGGGTGTTGGTTAGCGCGGTGAATCGGACGGTGCAGGGCGGTTGTCGACGCACAAAGGATTAATCGTGGACGAAGCCTATTCTGAATCGCAGTTCCCCGATTGCATCGCCTGCGGCGAAGGGGTCCTGGTGCCTCTTTCGGATTTCGGCGGGCATGGGGCCTCGGTCCACTACAAGGCCTGGGTTTGCACCAATCCGACCTGCAAGTTCAATCTCAAGATCCGCAACGGCGAGGTCTACATGAACGAACCGGTCGTCGACCTGCGCCACTCGGCCCGGCGCTAGCGGCGGTGCGCTGAGCGCGGGGACCCCTCTTGCCTGAAGAGCGCCGCAGGACCGGTGGCGCCCCACCCACCCGGCGCTGCCCCTACTTCCCGACCCGACCCGCCACCGACCCCTGCGGTCGCTGCCGCTCCTATTTCTCGGCCCAGGCGCTCGAAGTGGTCGAAGGCGTCCGCGTGTGCCCCAAGTGCAGCACCGAGATCGAACTGGCCGCCGAGCTGGCCGAAGGTCGCCGCTGGACCAGGTCGAACTTCTTCGCCTGGCTGCGCTCCCCGCGCGCGATGGTCCTCGGCGCGCTGCTGCTGTTTCTGGCGATCATCATCGGCAGCGGCACGGCGGTTTTCGTCAACCTTGCCTCGACCCCGCTGCCCTACGAGACCATCCGCCGCGCCCGGGTCGGTTTCACCCAGGACTTCTCGCTGGACGGGCAGGGGATCTCGCTGGTCGAGGACATAAACGGCGGCGGGGCCTGGGTGCCGGCCGGCGCCACCCGGCGAATGCTCCTGGACGGCGACAAGACCGTCGTCGGGCTGGCCGACCAGCTCCGGGTGGGGGCGCGCGACGTTTCCACCCTCAACGGGGTGGGCGGCGATCACAAATTCGGTTCCGGAACCACGGTGATCGTGCCGCTCTCGGAGCTGCACACCTCGGCGCGACTGGTGGACGGCCTGCTGGAGGCCAACCTGCCGGGCTGGCGGTCCGGTCCGGCCCGGTTCCCGCTCGACCTGGTTTTCTGGAGCGAGGAGCCGTTTCCGCTGCAGAAGGTGGTCGTCTGGAACCACGAACTGGAGGAACCGGGGTCCTTCATCGCCGAATTCGAGATCTACGCCTCGCCGGTCGATCCGCGCCTGGACGCCGGCGATCTGGAGCTTTTGGGCAGGTTTGAATCGGCCAGGACGGTCGGCGCCAATCCCCAGTCCCTGGATGAAGATCCGGAGCGGATCGAAACCCGCTGGTACGTGCTGAGGGTACTTGCCAATTACGGCCACGGCGAATACGTGTCGGTTGCCGAGGTCGGCCTCTTTGGACCCGAACCCGAGGGCCTGGAGCCGGTCGGGGACGATGGCTGACGGCGACCGCCCGCGGCTGCTGGCGGGCGTTGCCAAGCTGCGCTCCGGGCTGGCCAGCCAGCTTGCCGGCGTATTCGGCCGCGGCCGCCTGTCCGAGGCCGACTGGGAGGAGCTCGAAGACCTGCTGATCGCGGCCGACGTGGGTCCGGCATTTGCGGCCGAGCTGGTCGAGGAGCTGCGCGGATCCGGCACCGGGTCGGGCGCGGGGCTGGTCGAGATAGCGCGCCTGCGCCTGCTGGAACGGCTGGGCGAGCCGGATGTATCGCTGCCCGCGCCCGGCAACCCCGCGGTGATCCTGATCGTCGGGGTGAACGGGTCCGGCAAGACCACCACAATCGCCAAGCTGGCGGCGCGGCTCAAGCGGGACGGTCACTCGGTCGTGCTGGCGGCCGGCGACACCTTCCGGGCCGGTGCGATCGCCCAGCTCCAGCACTGGGGCGGGGTGCTCGGCCTGCGGGTCATCGCCCAGGCGCCGGGCGCCGACCCGGGGTCGGTCGCCTACGACGCGGCCGACGCCGCCCAGGCGGCGGGCGCGGACTACCTGATCGTCGACACCGCCGGACGGCTGCAGACCGACTCGAACCTGATGCGCGAACTGGAAAAAGTCGCCCGCGTGCTGTCCCGCCGGATCGCCGGCGCGCCGCACCAGACGCTGCTGGTCCTGGACGGTATGAGCGGGTTGAACGGACTCTCGCAGTCACGCAAGTTCGCCGCCGCCGTCGGCCTGGACGGGGTCGTTATCTCGAAGCTGGACGGGACCGCCAAGGGCGGGATCGCGCTGTCGGTGGTCGAGGAGCTGGGGATCCCGGTCAAGTTCGTGGGGACCGGCGAGGGAATCGGCGATCTGGCCGGGTTCGACCCCGCGGTGTTCGTGGACGCGATCCTGGGGCGCGGACCGGGCGCCGGAAACTAGCCGGAGCCGCCCGCCATCGAGGGCAGGATCGTGACCGTGTCGCCATCGGACAGTTCGGCCGCCATCCCGCCGCGTTCTACCACCTCGGTGTCGTTGATGAAGAAATTCGTGAACTTGAGGACGTCTTCCGAGTCGCCGCCGAGCGACTCGCGCAGGCTGGGATAGTCACGGTAGAGCGATTCGAGCAGCTCGGCCATATTGGCCGCCTGCAATTGCACGATCGCCTGCCCACCGGTGTGGCCGCGCAGGACGCGCGGGATGCGGACGCTGACTGTCATATTCCGACCACCGCTCCTGGTCTTCTGGAGTCGCCTGCGGCCTTCGCGACCGCGAGTTGCGCGTCGCCAGACCGGTGCGGAACTTATATTCGAAGTCTAAGAAGGCGCGGCTTTCGATGGGAGGGGGGAGCTGAACATGGCAGATTCAACACACCGCGTCGGCGATGTGGTTGTAGCCGAGTGCACTGCATGTCGCCAGCGGACCAACATCATCTTGCGGGAACGCAAGACCATGATGGGCCTGAGGAAGGAACAGTACTGGTCCTGCGAGCGCTGCGGCAACCGCCAGACCCAACCCCCGGTCTGATCGCCGGTAAGGGCCCTACGCGCTAATCGGAGGGTGCCGTACCAACTCTCCCGGGGCGCGCCGATGGTTCAGGCCCGGCTCCATTGACGGCCCTGCCGGCCTGAATATTCCAAACCCTCCACAACGGAACATGGGCCTTGCGCCCGGGTTGACGCGGCTTCCCGCCCGGCCCACGGACCACCATCTGGGCCTGACCGGCGCGGAAATCCCCCCGAGGGGTTGACGCCGGCCACCCGGCTGCGGACGCTGCCGCCCAATCGGTATGCGGGCGCCCTTGGGCATGGCCGAATCAGTCCTGCGCGATGCGCAAATCCGATAATTGGAGCCTTGCCGCAAAGGCAGGGGAAGTCCAAATTTGCAAACCCGGCGGCGCCCCGAAAAGCGCCGCGCGAACGGAGTCCGGCGGCCTGCCAATTCAATCCATCTCGGTCCGCGGCGCGAGCGAGCACAACCTCAAGACGGTAGACCTGGACGTACCGCACGAGTCGCTGACCGTTTTCACCGGGGTCAGCGGGTCGGGCAAGTCGTCGCTGGCGTTCGACACGATCTTCAAGGAAGGCCAGCGCCGCTACGTCGAATCGCTCTCCAGCTATGCGCGCCAGTTCCTGGGCCAGCTGGAGCGACCCCAGGTCGAGCACATCGAAGGCCTGGCCCCGGCGGCGGCTATCGATCAGAAAAGCGCCGGCCGCAATCCCCGCTCGACCGTGGGAACCATCACCGAGATCTCCGACTTCCTGCGGCTCCTCTACGCCCGGGTCGGCGAACTCTACTGCCACGCCTGCGGGTCCGAGATCGAGGCCCTCGGCGCCCAGCAGATCGCCGAGCGGGTGGCCGACCTTCCCGACAAGAGCCGGGCGCTGCTCCTGGCCCCGGTGGTCCGGCACCGGCGCGGCGAGCACCGTGAACTGATGGAGCGACTGCGCGCGCGCGGCTTCGTCCGGGCCCGGATCGACGGCGAGACCAGGCGCCTTGACCCGACCCCGCACCTCTCGCGCACCCACTGGCACGACATCGACGTGATCGTGGACCGGATCACGATCGGGACCGCCGGACTGGAGCGCATCACCGGGGCGGTCGAGACCGCGCTCGAGCTTGCCGACGGCCTGCTGCTGGTCGACTGGGGGGACGGGCAGGCGATGTACAGTTCCGGCCACGGCTGTCCGAGTTGCGGGGCCGGGGTCGAGCCGCCCGAACCGGCGCTTTTCTCCTTCAACAGCCGGCGCGGTTCCTGCCCGGCCTGCCACGGGCTGGGAACCACGTTCGACTTCGACCCGCAGAAGCTGATCGCCCACCCCGAACGCTCGATCGCCGACGGGGCCCTGGCGCTGACCAACCGCAGCGGCTGGACGCTGTACCTGCGGATGGACATGCTGGGCTGGGAATCGCTGGGCGAGGCGTTCGGTTTCTCGGTCGACACCCCCTGGAACCAGCTCTCGCAACCGGTCCGCGACCTGATCCTGGGCGGCGCCGGGCGGCGCAAGTACACCGAACGGATCAACCGCGCCGCCAGCGACGGCCGCTGGCGCCGGGTGGCGGTCCGCGAGCGGACCTGGCGGGGGGTTCTCCCGATCCTGCGCAACCGTTGCCGGCGCGGCAACGACATCGCCAGCTGGGCGCTCCCCTACATGAGCGATCAGACCTGCCCGGCCTGCGGAGGAGCGCGGCTGCGGCCCGAGGCGCTGGCGGTGCGGCTGGGCGGGCGCAACATCGCCCAGACCCTGGCCCTGACGGTGGCCGAGGCCGGGGAAGAGCTGGGCGGCCTGTCGTTTGACGCCCGCCAGGACCGGGTCGCCGCCCCGATCATGCGCGAGATCGGAACCCGGCTGGAGTTCCTGGTCAAGGTCGGTCTCGGGTACCTGAACCTGGACCGCCGCGCGCCATCGCTGTCCGGCGGCGAGGCCCAGCGCATCCGCCTGGCGGCCCAGATCGGGTCGCGCCTGGAAGGCGTGCTCTACGTGCTCGACGAGCCCTCGATAGGCCTGCACCAGAAGGACAATCTCGGGCTGCTGCAGACCCTGGGCGCGCTGCGCGAGCGCGGCAACACGGTAGTGGTGGTCGAGCACGACGAAGCCACAATCCGCGCCGCCGACTACGTCGTGGATTTCGGGCCCGGGGCCGGCGACGACGGCGGGCAGATCGTGGCCAGCGGCCCGCCCGCCGCCGTCCTGTCCGAGCCGGATTCGCTGACCGCGGCGTTCCTGCGCGGCGACGAGCGGATCCCCACTCCCCGGCAGCGCCGCGCCGGCAGCGGCGAGCACCTGAAGGTGCTGGGCGCGGGCGCCAACAACCTGCGCGAACTGGACGTGGATTTCCCGCTGGCCACCCTGATCGCGGTCACCGGAGTCTCGGGGTCGGGCAAGTCCTCGCTGGTCGACGACGTGTTGCGGCGGGCGCTGGCGCAGCGGCTGCACGGGTCGCTCGCCGCGCCCGGCCCGCACCGCGGCCTGGAGGGAGTGGAGGCGATCGACAAGGTCATCGAGATCGACCAGGGTCCGATCGGCCGCAATCCGCGATCCAACCCGGCGACCTACACCGGCGTCTTCACCCACATCCGGCGCCTCTTTTCGCAGCTCCCCGAGGCGCGCGCACGCGGATTTGCGCCGGGCCGGTTCTCCTTCAATGTCAGCGGCGGGCGCTGCGAGGCCTGCAAGGGCCGCGGCTCGCGCCAGGTCGAGATGCAGTTCATGGGCGATGTCGAGGTCGTCTGCGAAGTCTGTGAGGGGCGGCGCTTCAACCGCGAGACCCTGAAGGTCCGCTACAAGGGCCAGAGCATCGCCGACGTCCTGGCGATGCGCATCGATGACGCGCTGGCGTTCTTTGCCAACATTCCGGCGGTGGCGCGCATCCTGCAGACCCTGGTGGACGTCGGCCTGGGCTACCTGCAGCTGGGCCAGCCGGCGACGACGCTCTCCGGCGGCGAGGCGCAGCGCATCAAGCTCTCCAGCGAACTGGCCCGGCCGGCCACCGGGCGCACGTTCTACATCCTGGACGAGCCGACCACCGGCCTGCACTTTGCCGACGTGAGGAACCTGCTGGCGGTGCTGGACCGGCTGGTCGACAGCGGCAACACCGTCCTGGTGGTCGAGCACAACCCGGACGTGATCAAGTGCGCCGACTGGGTGATCGACCTGGGGCCGGAAGGCGGAGCCGCCGGCGGCCGGCTGATGTTCGCCGGCAGTCCCGAGGATTGCGCGGCCAGGGCCAAGTCGCACACCGGCCGACTGCTGGCCGGGGTCCTGGGCGCGGACCCTGCCCGGCCAAGGACGCGCAAGCGCCGCCGCGCGCGCCGCGGCCAGGAGCGCATGCTCTCGATCGCCGGCGCCCGCAAGCACAACCTGCGCTCGATCGACGTGGAGATCCCCAAGGACCGGCTGACCGCGATCACCGGGGTGTCGGGGTCGGGCAAGTCCACCCTGGCGATGGACACCGTGTTCGCGGAGGGCCAGCGCCGCTTCGTCGAATGCCTATCGGCCTACGCCCGCCAGTTCCTGGGGCGGCCCGATGACGCCCAGGTCGAGTCGATAAGCGGCCTGGCGCCGGCGATCGCGATCTCGCAGGAAAACGCCTCGCGCACGCCGCGTTCGCTGGTGGCCACATCGACCGAGATCTACGACTACCTGCGCGTGCTGTATGCCCGCGCCGGGCGCCCCTTCTGCCCCAACGGCCACGGCGACATATCGGGCATGACATCCACCCAGGTGGCCGATGATCTGGCCGCGGCCCCCGCCGGGACCCGCCTGGTGCTGGCCGCGCCGGTCGAACTGGACCCGGCCCAGGACCTGGGCGAGCAGTTGCGCGGACTCCTGCGGGAAGGGTTCGTCCGGGCCCGCCTGGACGGTGACCTGATCGACCTTGCCGCGCTCCCCGACGACCTGGCCCCCGCCCGGGACGGCAGCCTCGAAGTGGTCATCGACCGGCTGGTGGTGCGTCCCGACCGCCGCGACCGGCTCGGCGACTCGGTCGAACTGACCCTGGCCCGCGGCGACGGCCGGCTCAGCGCCCAGCTGACTTTGCCCGACGGAGAGACCAGCGAGCGGGCCTACACCACCTCGCCCATCTGCCCGCAGTGCGGGGCCGGCGTCGGCGTTGACCTGACCCCGCGCCATTTCTCGTTCAATTCCTACCTGGGCGCCTGCCCGGCCTGCGACGGGCTCGGCACGCTGCTGCAGATCGACCCCGATCTGGCGGTACCGGACCCGAACATCTCCTACGCCGCCGGGGCGGTGGCCCTGATCGAATCGGACCCCATGGAGCACTGGTGGGGGCGCTGGGCGCGGGCCCTGTCCAGGCACTTCGGGATCGATCTCTACCGCCCCTGGCGCGAACTGCCCGAAGAACACCGCCGGCTGCTCCTGTACGGCGCCGGTGAGGAATTGATCGAGAGCCGGTGGGTCTCCAGCAACGAGACCGGTGAAAGCGAGTCGGTCTCAAAGCGCCGCTGGGAGGGGTTCATTCCGCTTTTTGCGCGCTGGCACGAACGCTCGCAGAACCCGGATCGACAGCGCAAGCTGGAGCGTTTCATGCGCACCCGAGAGTGCCTAAGCTGCGGTGGCGGGCGTCTGCAACCGGCCCTGGCGGCGGTGCAGTTCGCCGGGCTGACGCTGCCGCAGATCCTGCGCCTGGACATCGCCCAGGCCACCGAACACTTTGCGGCGGTAAGCGCCGATCCGGAGGCCTTCGGGCTAAGCCCCAACGAACGCGAGATCGCCGCGCCGGCCCTGCGCGAGATCGCCAACCGGCTCTCCTTCCTGCTCGAGGTCGGCCTGGGCTACCTGGCGCTTGACCGGCGCACCGCCACCCTCTCCGGCGGGGAGGCGCAACGGATCCGGCTGGCCACCCAGATCGGGACGCGCCTGGTCGGAGCGATCTACGTGCTGGACGAGCCGACGATCGGACTGCACGCGCGCGACATCGAGCGTCTGCTGCGGTCGCTTTACCGTCTGCGCGATATCGGCAACACGGTGATCGTGATCGAGCACGACGAGCAGACGATCCGCGCCGCCGATCACGTGATCGACATCGGGCCCGGGGCCGGCGAACGCGGCGGCGAGGTGGTCGCCAGCGGGACGCCGGCCGACGTGATCGACGCCGGCACCGCCACCGGCAAGGCCCTTTCCGGCCGGCTTGGTCCGACCAAGGTGCGGATGCTGCCGCGTCCGGCGCGCGGGCAGCTGCGCGTGCTGGGGGCGGCCCACAACAACCTGCGCGATCTGGACGTGGAATTCCCGGTCGGCTGCTTCTGCGCGGTGACCGGGGTCTCGGGGTCCGGCAAGAGCTCGCTGGTCAACGGCATCCTGGCGCGCGCCCTGCGCGGCCGGCTGCACCGCGCGAACGCCCGGCCCGGGGCCCACGCCGCCATCGAGGGTTCGGAGCAATTTGACAAGGCCATAGTGGTCGATCAGAGCCCGATCGGGCGCAGCGCCCGCTCCACGCCCGCCACTTACGTGGGCGCGTTCGAGGCGATCCGGCAGCTTTTCGCCCGCCTCCCCGAATCGCGCGCACTCGGGTTCACGGCGCGCCGCTTCTCGTTCAACGAGGGCGCCGGGCGCTGTCCGGCCTGCCGCGGCGAGGGCCAGGTGCGGGTGGAGATGCAGTTCCTGGCCGACGTGGAGATGGAGTGCGAGGTCTGCTCGGGGCGGCGGTTCAACCAGCAGACCCTGCGGGTCCTTTACCGCGGCGCGTCGATCGCCGACGTTCTGGCCATGACCGTGGAGGAGGCGCGCGCCCACTTTGCCAACGTTCCCGCCGCCAAGCGTCCGCTCGACGCACTGGCCGACGTGGGCCTTTCCTACGTGCGCCTGGGTCAGTCGGCGCGAACCCTTTCGGGCGGGGAAGCCCAGCGCGTCAAGCTGGCCGCCGAGCTGGCAAGGCCCGCCACCGGCCGCACGATTTACATATTCGATGAACCCACGGTGGGCCTGCATCCGGCCGACGTCCGCGAACTGCTTACCGTCATCGACCGGCTGGTGGCGGACGGCAACTCGGTCGTGGCCATCGAACACGACCTGTCGGTGATTGCGCGCGCCGACTGGGTAATCGATCTGGGACCCGAAGGAGGGGACGGCGGCGGCGATCTGGTCGCCGAGGGCGCACCGCTGGCCGTGGCCGGTTGCCCCGGTTCTCACACCGGGACCTGGCTGGCCAAATTCATCCAGCAGGTTCGCGACCGCCACCGCACGGCGCCGCTAGAGGCGCCGCCGGCGGGCTAGCAACCGGTTGAGTCGCCATCCCTCAAAATTCTTCGCAATTGGGCGGCCATACAAATTTCGGATTGAGTTTCGTGGAAATAGCCCAATGGCGGTCTCATTTCGCTCGAAGCTCTGTCCTAATTGGTCGCAAACTCCGGTTGCGCTCCATTGAATTTGCGCTTGGCAGTTGCGCTATGTACGGCATGACGGAATTGGGTGCCAATGGTAATTGGCCCGCGTCGAAGCTCCGAGTCAACGAAATCCGAAAGATCAATTCATCCGATGATCGGGGATCCATTCAAATGTGCTCAATTGCCGGTTCTGCTCAATTCGCATCCCCAATTGAGATCCCGTAGGTAGGACTAGATCAAAAAAGTCTGCATAAGCCCGCGACTATTCGATACTGCGGCCCTCGGCCTCTTTTCGATTAACCGAGTGCGTCTGGCCACCGGAATACGCTTTTAGCCAGCGTTGGAACGAACTCTCGCTTTCCGCGGACCTCTCGCCAGCGATTAACCCTTCGACGCTGATGTCCTCGTCCAATTCGGGCCAATTCATACCGGCACCCCCACCAATGAATCTCCAATTCCCGCGATCCTCGGGCGTGGCGTTGGCGAGCCTCGGAAACCATTTGAGCGGAACAGTTATCGTCCGACCGTCCGTTAACTTTGCGCGTAAATCACGTTTATTGATCGCCAAGGATTTCGCCATGGGTTTCTTGATTTCAATAATTGAAGAAGTCATTCCACCGTCCGATCAAGCGGTCTCTTTCGCGATTTATGATTCTCTGGACTCTTCTCAGGTCGGATTGACTCAGATGGCCACTTTGTTGCATTTCTACAGGTTCAAGCCAGAACTTGGCGACCTGTTCATCGCGCTCCACATGCACATGCGCCGGTTCGTTGCGATCGTTTGCGTAAAAGAAAAAACGGTAAGGACCTTCGCGTAGTACGGTTGGCATTTTTCCGCTTCAGGCTTCAACGCAAACGATTGTATTGGGCTGATTGCCCTTATGCGTACTGGCTACGCAGATGATTCCGCCACATCGCCGAGATCTCTGCCTGGCCGTTTTCGGGGGCCCTGCGCCTTGCATTCCCGGGCCTGGCATCCGGCTACAGTTATTGTCGCCGCCGCCGAATGCAGCTGCCGTTCTGCAAGGGGCCGGATGCCGGGACAGAGCGTCAGCGCACGCGGGGCCGGCCAGGCGGCGACTCGGAGCGGGTGAAGGGCCTGCCTCTGCCGCCAGGTGACTATCCGGCAAGGATCGGTGTAGACATGTTTGGGTGGTTTCTGAAGACAGGCGGCGGTTGAAACTCCCCTCGACGAGGCACCGAAGGTAGTGCTGGAGTTGCCGTAGTGGCGATCGACTCCCCAAACGGGGGAAGGCGGGCGAGAACGGTTCCGGGAATCCTCCGGGTCGGCCTGGCGACGGCGCTGGGCCTGGCGGTCCTGTCGCTGGTCACCGCCTGCGTCGATCCTGCGCCGCCGACGGCCGCGGAAACGGCTGATCCAATACCTGCTCCCGTGCTGGATGTGGAGCCCATTCACTCGCCGACGCCGGGCGTGTCAGCGGTGCCCGCTGCGAATGCGACTCCTGCCCATTCGCCGACCGCCACGCCAACGCCAACCACTGTTTCCAGTCCGGCGCCTGCCCCGATCCCGACTCTGACTAGCGATGAGTTCATGGAGGAGGCTCTATCCGAACACATCCCGTGGTACGACGATCCGCCATATCCTCTGGCCCTGTTGCCGATTCGGGAAGTCTGGTGGAAAGACCCGGAGCTCGGCCGGGAACTGGCGCAGGCGCCCTGGATCGCCGACGGTCTGGCCGACTGGGAGGACGACGCGGTCTACGGACTGGGCCACCTGGCCGACTACGACCTTGCGCTGGCGCGGCAGATGCTCGCCTACGCCGCAGAAGAACCGGTGCGGTCCCGGAACACCTTTCTGCTGTCCAATCTGGGGCGCATGCTCAGGCAAGACCGGGAATCGTTCGAACAGCTCATCGCCCGGCCCTGGTTTGCAGACGGACTCGACGCCGAGGAGCGCTCGTTCGTCACCGCCGTGAGCAATACCACCGGGGTGGGTGGGCTGTACCGGGAGCTGCTCGCCGAACGGTACACGCTTTCGGCAAACATCTCGCCCTCGTCGGCGGGCCAGGTCGATCTATGGGTCTTTGCCAATGACGCGCCGCCGGACGAGGATTTTGTGGCCCTGGTAGAGCGCGGGTTGCGGGGCGCCGAGCGGATCATCGTGGCCCCGTTCCCTCTGACCGATCTGATCGTCCTGTCCGTGGATGTCGACGAATACGAGATCGGATACGGCGGCGTGAACTGGGGTGATTGCCTGGTTTTCTTGCGAGGGGCGGGACTGGACCCGGCCCACTACGACCACCTCCTGCACCATGAGATCGCGCATTTCTGGCTGGGCGCCGAAATCGGGCCGTTCTGGCTCTACGAAGGCGGGGCCAACCTGGTTGCCGAGTATGTAGGGGTCGATGGCCAGGATCTAATAGGCAACGAGGGCGTGATCTCGTACTGCCGGGACAACCAGGTTCCCAACATCCACGCGCTCAGTGAACCCGACCATCCGAATCCCGTGGCGCAAAGCACCTGCGGCTATGGGCTCGGCCACCATTTCCTGGCCGCGTTGCTCGGCGCGATAGGGGAAGCCGCTTTCTCATCGGCAATTCGGGAACTGTACGAGTCGTACCTGGCCTATCGGCCCCCCGCAACCGAAGAACAGGTCTATCGAACGTTCCTCAGGCACGTCCCGCCGGACCGCGAGGAGGCGTTCCTTGCTGTTTACCGGCAGCTCCATGGCGGGCCATTTCTCCACGGGAATTGAAGTGCGCCCGGGAGATGTCGGAAATGCTCGAAGCTCCCTGAGGATTTGCCGCCAGATCGGCGACGGCGGTAGGGTCGCCAAGCCCGGCAGGATGAGCGAGCCGGGAGTTTCGGAAAAAGCAGGAATCTGGCAGCGCAGGCGATCCCTCCGGAGCTACCTGCGATCAGTCCAGTACAGCAGGCGAAGTCCTGGCGCTGGAACACCAGGGCGGTGTTGGGCGGGGACAACGCGTTTCCGCTCGGCAGAATTACCCGCCCTCGACTCGAAGACGGCGCCGGGGCGGACGGTATTCGGATACTCTGCGGTGAAAGCACTGATGGGAACCTTTGCCGGCGCCTTCGACGCCTAAAGTGATTTCTGGCACGGGAAACCAAGTCAGCTTGCCCCAATAGCAAAGCGATGTTTATGCGCACTCCCTTGATGGCCGGAAACTGGAAGATGCACCACGGTCCGGCCGCGGCCGCCGAACTGACTACCGCGATCGGTGCGGCGGCGAGCTCCCATTCCGGAGTCGACGTGGCCCTGTTCGTCCCCTTCGTCTCGCTGGCCGCCGCGGTTGCGGCTGCGCCGGACGGGCTCCGGATCGGCGCCCAGAACGCGCACGAACTCCAGAGCGGGGCGTTCACCGGCGAAGTCTCCTGCGCCATGCTCGCGGAAATCTGCCCGCTGGTGCTGCTGGGCCATTCCGAGCGACGCCATATCTACCGCGAATCGTCGGCGCTTGTCGGGCGCAAGGTCGCCACCGCCCTGGAGTCGGGCCTGGAGGTCGTCCTCTGCGTAGGCGAGACGCTTGACGAGCGCGAAGCTGGAGCGACCCTGGACGTAGTCTCCGCCCAGCTGGCGGCCGGCCTCGAATCGGTCGGCGGGGAACAGGTTTCCAATGTGACGGTCGCTTACGAACCGGTCTGGGCGATCGGGACCGGGCGGCAATGCCACCCCGCAGCAGGCCGGCGAAGCATGCCGCGCGGTGCGCGACTGGCATCGCGACCGCTACGGGGCCGCGGCCGACCTTCTCAGGGTTCTTTACGGCGGCAGCGTCAGCCCCGCCAACTGGGCGGAAATCGCCGCCGGGCCGGACGTGGACGGGGCGCTGGTCGGCGGCGCTTCACTGGAGGCGGAGAGCTTCAACCGGCTCATCGAGATTTCCGCAACTGGTTGATTCGGTCGCAGAACGGGATGCTCAATTCGACCCGGTTATGTGCGGCCCGCTGGCTCCGCACCCAGATGCACCGCGTCCCTCTGATCGGTAGCGCTCCCAAACGCGCTTTCCCATGCGGTGGACCGCAAGGGATGCAGATTCACCGTTGTTGTCTGCGCCGATGCGGACGGGCAACGCGGATTGGCCCATCGCTGCGGGAATTGAGCAGACGGCGCGCTGTTCGTCTCGCCGGGCTTGGGGACCGGCCGCTCGGGGCGCGCGGTCAGGCGACTTGGAACCCTTCCAATCGGGCTGCGCGCGCCAATCGCGCATCTCCAGTCACCAACGTATGCGATTCGGGTTGCATTCCAAAGGTGATCAAAGCGGCGGCCAATTGCAGCGCGTCGGCGGCTCGCAGCGGATGGACCCGAATCATCCGCCCGGCGGTTGCGCGAACTTGTTCCGAAGGCGCAATTTCGTGCCAGGACGAAGAAAACCGCAGCAACCGTCGCCTGGCGAAGTCGAATTCTTCGCTGGAGAGGACTCGCTCCCGCCAGCGCCGCGCAAGGGCGGATTCACACTCGAGCCGGCTGCCCCACCAAGTAGCTATCGTCGGGCTGTTGCGCAATATCGACTTGCGTTTTGAGCTTGCCGATTCCTCGACCAGGAGGGCGACGAGGCGGACGCGTCCCAGTAGTTCAAGCGCCCTCCTCGCGGTCGGCGATAACGGCATCGACCAGTTGCCCTTCCGGGGGCATTTGCGGCAATTCCTCAGCAAGGAACTCTTCGATGTCGATTTCGCGCTTGGGGGGGAGGATGATCCCGCGTTCGACAAGTGAGGCGAGCTGCTCCTGCCGGCCCGCCGGATCTACCGATTCAATCTTGGCGAATGTACGGCCCCGGTGGGTTATTAGCACACTTTCGCCGCGCCGGACCGCCTGTAGCAAATGGCTGAGCTTTTGCTTGGCTTCGCTGACACTGGCCCTGATCATGTGGACAGTTTAGACAAGTCGTGATGTCCAACATAGGCGGAATCTGCCTCGGAGGCTTCGCCGCCGCCGGCGCCCCGCCATGGCGGTCGACCAATTGCAGACTTGCAAGCGCTGACTGGAATGGGTTACACATCCGCGGTCGCGCCGGCCCTTGCTTGGGCCTGCGGTCGGATAACCGGCATATTGCGGGAATGGATTCCGCGCATCCGGCACGCGTACATGTCGGTTGGGTTCAACTGTGGGCGACCGGAATTTAGCCAGGTTTGGCGCTACGGGCGACGCATTGGAGGGACCGAACCTCCCGGACTGCAGCTTACCGGGGCTGTCTTGCCCAGATACTCGGGCGGCGGTTGGTGAAACCTACGAGATAACCGAATGCCGTATTGCCCGCGCGGCAATCTGCAAATGTCCTGTGCCATTCAACTTGTTTCGGAACGGCTTGTTTGGGGGAGAGAAACGATGCCGTAAAGCCGCGTGTCAGGGATCGCTTAACGGACCATCTCGGTAAATAAAGCACCGCAACCTGGTCGGCGATGCCCTCGGCGTCGATCTGCAGCCGTCGCCGCTGATCGGCCGCGGCCCATGCTCGATGAAAGAGTCGGGCATGCCGATGCGGTGGACGAGCGTTTCGCCCATGCCCGCCTCGGCCAGGGCTTCCACGACCGCCGATCCGAACCCGCCGGCCAGCACGTTCTCCTCCACGGTGACGATCCGCCCGGTGGTACGGGCCGCCTCCAGGATCAGATCAAGGTCGAGCGGCTTGACGAAGACCGGGTTTGCAACACCGCACGAGATCCCTCGCCCTTCAAGGATGTCGGCGGCCTCGATTGCGGCCGACAGTGATTTGCCCAGACCGAAGATGACCACGTCGCGCCCTTCCCGGATAAGCGACCCCTTGCCGATCGGCAGCTCTTTCAGCGCCGAGTCCATCGGAACCCCGACGGACTCGCCGCGGGCAATCCGAATGGCGAACGGGCCTTGGTGCTTGTAGGCGGTGTAGACGAGGTGCTGCAGCTCGTTCTCGTCCTTCGGCGCGGCCAGGACGATGTTGGGGAGACAGCGGATGTAGGAGACATCGAACGCGCCGTGGTGGGTCTTGCCGTCCTCCCCGACTATCCCGGCCCGGTCCGCTATCAGGGTCACCGGCAGGTTCTGCAGGCAGACGTCGTGGACTATCTGGTCAAATGAGCGCTGCAGGAAGGTCGAGTAGATCGATACGAAGGGCGTGATGCCGGCGGACGCCATTCCCGCCGCCATGCTGACCGCGTGCTGTTCGGCGATCCCGACGTCAAAAACCCGGTCCGGGAATTCGCGTCGGACCCCGACCAGCCCGGTGCCCTCGAGCATGGCCGCGCTTATCGCCGCCACGGACGAGTCCTCGCGCATGATGCGGGCGAGGGTCTCGGCAAACACGCTCGAGTAGGTCGGCGCGCCGGATCCGCCGTCCAGCGGCGAGCTGGGCTGGTGGAACCTCACCGGGTCGTCCTCGGCCGGTTCGTAGCCGTGACCCTTGTGGGTCACCACGTGGACGATGACCGGCCGGTCCGGAACCCTGGCCTGCCGCAGGGTCTGCTCGAGCTGCCCGAAATCATGTCCGTCGATCGGGCCAA
>CBDBBM010000013.1:0-22956 GCA_965203015.1 Chloroflexota bacterium | reverse complement strand
GACTGGGTCAGTCGGCGCGAACCCTTTCGGGCGGGGAAGCCCAGCGCGTCAAGCTGGCCGCCGAGCTGGCAAGGCCCGCCACCGGCCGCACGATTTACATATTCGATGAACCCACGGTGGGACTGCACCCGGCCGACGTCCGCGAACTCCTCACCGTCATCGACCGGCTGGTGGCCGACGGCAACACGGTCGTGGCGATCGAACACGACCTTTCCGTGATTGCGCGCGCCGACTGGGTAATCGATCTGGGACCCGAAGGAGGGGACGGCGGCGGCGATCTGGTCGCCGAGGGCGCACCGCTGGCCGTGGCCGGTTGCCCCGGTTCTCACACCGGGACCTGGCTGGCCAAATTCATCCAGCAGGTTCGCGACCGCCACCGCACGGCGCCGCTGGAGGCGCCGCCGGCGGGCTAGCAACCGGTAGAGTCGCCATCCCTCAAAATTCTTCGCAATTGGGCGGCCATACAAATTTCGGATTGAGATTTGTGGAAATAGCCCAATGGCGGTCTCATTTCGCTCGAAGCTCTGTCCTAATTGGTCGCAAACTCCGGTTGCGCTCCATTGAATTTGCGCTTGGCAGTTGCGCTATGTACGGCATGACGGAATTGGGTGCCAATGGTGATTGGCCCGCGTCGAAGCTCAGAGTCAACGAAATCCGAAAGATCAATTCATCCGATGATCGGGGATCCATTCAAATGTGCTCAATTGCCGGTTCTGCTCAATTCGCATCCCCAATTGAGATCCCGTAGGTAGGGCTAGATCAAAAAAAGTCTTCATAAGCCCGCGACTATTCGATACTGCGGCCCTCGGCCTCTTTTCGATTAACCGAGTGCGTCTGGCCACCGGAATACGCTTTTAGCCAGCGTTGGAACGAACTCTCGCTTTCCGCGGACCTCTCGCCAGCGATTAACCCTTCGACGCTGATGTCCTCGTCCAATTCGGGCCAATTCATACCGGCACCCCCACCAATGAATCTCCAATTCCCGCGATCCTCGGGCGTGGCGTTGGCGAGCCTCGGAAACCATTTGAGCGGAACAGTTATCGTCCGACCGTCCGTTAACTTTGCGCGCAAATCACGTTTATTGATCGCCAAGGATTTCGCCATGGGTTTCTTGATTTCAATAATTAAAGAAGTCATTCCACCGTCCGATCAAGTAGTCTCTTTCGCGATTTATGATTCTCTGGATTGAAGCTTATATATCCGGGTTGACAAAAGCCAACCAGAATACATATTCACGCCGCCTCGCCGGCGGCCGCGGGAAGAACCCCGCCCGCGAGAGCCTTGCAGAGGACATTTATGGCCGCGTTGTGATCGCGGTCAAGATCGAGACCGCACCTCCCGCACACGTGCCTGCGTTCGGCAAGGCTCTTTTTGACAATCACCCCGCAGCCCGAACAGCGCTGCGAGGTGTATGAGGGGTCAACGAACACCAGCTCACGTCCGGCCCATGCTGCCTTGTACTTGAGCTGACTGACGAGTCGCGACCAATTCTGTTCCCTGACGGCCCGGTTAAGACCGCGCTTTCTGGTTCCGCCCTTCCTGGTCATCTTCCCGATGTCCAGGTCCTCAAGCGCTATGTAGCCGTTCTCGCGCACCAGCCGGGTGGTGATCTCATGACACTGGTTGCGGTCCCTGACCCGGGCCCGATCGTGGGCGTTGGCCAGGATGCGGCGGCGCCGCCGGTAGCGCCGGCTCCCCTTCCTGCACGCCGCAAGCCGCTGCTGCTTGCGCCGCAGCGCCCCGCGGTCTATCTGCCTACGCTCGATCCGCTCCCCGTCGCTGGTGGTTATGCGAGTTAGGACACCCAGATCAAGTCCGACCCGGGCCGAACTCCTGGGCAGCGGACTCACATCTTCCAGGTAGATCAGGCTCACCCGCACCCGTCTGCCCCGGAAGGTGATCCGGATTGACTTCAGGTCTTCTGGGGGCGGTAATTCGATATCGGTCCGCAGCCTTACCGCCGGAAGACCCTTGATGCGGACAACGTAGCCGCGCCTAGCGGGCCGCACCATCGCCGGGGTGGTCTGCTCCAGCTGGATGGTGCGGTAGCGGTGATGGGGCTTGAACCGGGGGTAGCCGGGTTTCTCTTTGTTCTTGACCCGGCGGTAAAAGGCCTTTTTGGCCCGGTCGGCGCGGACGAGAACGCCGCGGCCGACGCATACCGATACGCCCCGCCAGAACTCATCGGTGTTGCGGGTCTTGGTGAACGACTTCATCCGCTCGAACAGCGATTGGCTCTTGCCGGTCTTTCTGTAGGAATCGCGCCAGTGTTCGAGTTCGGAGTTGTAGAGCGCCGCGCAGGCCGAAAGGACCTGGTTGAGATGCGCGCAGCCGCGGCGACTGACGTAGCCGCGCTGGGTGTAGGTGCGGAAGATTTCGGTCATCGCCCCGGGGAATGGCTCTCTGCTGGTTGGGATCGGCGGGGCGTAGAGTATATATCAGCTTTGTTTGCATCCGTGTATATCGCTCGTTGCAGCCGGCACGGCCAGCGCTGCAGAGAACGCGGGATGCGTTCGTCGGCAGAGTTGGGCTGCCGCGCCCGGCCCGGCCGAAAATTCCCGGTTCGCCTTCGCGGGGGCGCCGACCGGCTGCGACTTAATTTGCCGGGCAGGGATATTGACGTTGTTCTGGCGGTGACATGCGGACGGACCGTTGCCCCTCCGACGGACCGGTGGCGCGTCTGCCCTTCGTGGGCCAGACCCTGTCCGCAATCACGGCGCGCATCGGGATGTTCTTGCAACGGTTCCCGCAGAGCATTTGCCGCTGTAATTCGGCGAAGCTGGGAGAATGCAGGCTGGCTGGCGTTCCGTCAACCCAAGTATGTAATTCCCTTTGGATTCTTCTCAGGTCGGATTGACTCAGACGGCCACTTTGTTGCATTTCTACAGGTTCAAGCCAGAACTTGGCGACCTGTTCATCGCGCTCCACATGCACATGCGCCGGTTCGTTGCGATCGTTTGCGTAAAAGAAAAAACGGTAAGGGCCTTCGCGTAGCACGGTTGGCATTTTTCCGCTTCAGGCTTCAACGCAAACGATTGCATTGGGCTGATTGCCCTTATGCGTACTGGCTACGCAGATGATTCCGCCACATCGCCGAGATCTCTGCCTGGCCGTTTTCGGGGGCCCTGCGCCTTGCATTCCCGGGCCTGGCATCCGGCTACAGTTTTTGTCGCCGCCGCGGAATGCAGCTGCCGTTCTGCACGGGGCCGGATGCCGGGACAGAGCGTCAGCGCACGCGGGGCCGGCCAGGCGGCGACTCGGAGCGGGTGAAGGGCCTGCCTCTGCCGCCAGGTGACTATCCGGCAAGGATCGGTGTAGACATGTTTGGGCGGTTTCTGAAGACAGGCGGCGGTTGAAACTCCCCTCGACGAGGAACCGAAGGTAGTGCTGGAGTTGCCGTAGTGGCGATCGACTCCCCAAACGAGGGAAGGCGGGCGAGAACGGTTCCGGGAATCCTCCGGGTCGGTCTGGCGACGGCGCTGGGCCTGGCGGTCCTGTCGTTGGTCACCGCCTGCGTCGATCCTGCGCCGCCGACGGCCGCGGAAACGGCTGATCCAATACCTGCTCCCGTGCTGGATGTGGAGCCTATTCACTCGCCGACGCCGGGCGTGCCGGCGGTGCCCGCTGCGAATGCGACTCCTGCCCATTCGCCGACCGCCACGCCAACACCAACCACTGTTTCCAGTCCGGCGCCTGCCCCGATCCCGACTCTGACCAGCGATGAGTTCATGGAGGAGGCTCTATCCGAACACATCCCGTGGTACGACGATCCGCCATATCCTCTGGCCCTGTTGCCGATTCGGGAAGTCTGGTGGAAAGACCCGGAGCTCGGCCGGGAACTGGCGCAGGCGCCCTGGATCGCCGACGGTCTGGCCGACTGGGAGGACGACGCGGTCTACGGACTGGGCCACCTGGCCGGCTACGACCTTGAGCTGGCGCGGCAGATGCTCGCCTACGCCGCGGAAGAACCGGTGCGGCCCCTGAACACCTTTCTGCTGTCCAGCCTGGGGCGCATGCTCAGGCAAGACCGGGAATCGTTCGAACAGCTCATCGCCCGGCCCTGGTTCGCAGACGGACTCGACGCCGAGGAGCGCTCGTTCGTTACCGCCGTGAGCAATACCACTGGGGTGGGTGGGCTGTACCGGGAGCTGCTCGCCGAGCGGTACACGCTTTCGGCAAACATCTCGCCCTCTTCGGCGGGCCAGGTCGATCTGTGGGTCTTTGCCAATGACGCACCGCCGGACGAGGATTTTGTGGCCCTGGCCGAGCGCGGGTTGCGGGGCGCCGAGCGGATCATCGCGGCCCCGTTCCCCCTGACCGATCTCATCGTCCTGTCCGTGGATGTCGACGAATACGAGATCGGATACGGCGGCGTGAACTGGGGTGATTCCCTGGTTTTCTTGCGAGGGGCGGGACTGGACCCGGCCCACTACGACAACCTCCTGCACCATGAGATCGCGCATTTCTGGCTGGGCGCCGAAATCGGGCCGTTCTGGCTCTACGAAGGCGGGGCCAACCTGGTTGCCGAGTATGTAGGGGTCGATGGCCGGGACCTAATGGGCAACGAGGGCGTGATCTCGTACTGCCGGGACAACCAGGTTCCCAACATCCACGCGCTCAGCGAACCCGACCATCCGGATCCCGTGGCGCAAAGCACCTGCGGCTATGGACTCGGCCACCATTTCCTAGCCGCGTTGCTCGGCGCGATCGGGGAAGCCGCTTTCTTATCGGCAATTCGGGAACTGTACGAGTCGTACCTGGCCTATCGGCCGCCCGCAACCGAAGAACAGGTCTATCGAACGTTCCTCAGGCACGTCCCACCGGACCGCGAGGAGGCGTTCCTTGCTGTTTACCGGCAGCTCCACGGCGGGCCATTTCTCCACGGGAATTGATGTGCGCCCGGGAGATGTCGGAAATGCTCGAAGCTCCCTTAAGATTTGCCGCCGGATCGGCGACGACGGTAGGGTCGCCAAGCCCGGCATGATGAGCGAGCAGGAATCTGGCAGCGCAGGCGATCCCTCCGGAGCTGCCTGCGATTAGTCCTGTACGGCAGGCGAAGTCCTGGCGCTGGAACACCTGGGCGGTGTTGGGCGGGGACAACGCGTTTCCGCTCGGCAGAATTCCCCGCCCTCGACTCGAAGACGGTGCCGGGGCGGGCGGTATTCGGATACTCTGCGGTGAAAGCACTGATGGGAACCCTTGCCGGCGCCTTCGACGCCTAAAGTGATTTCTGGCACGGGAAACCAAGTCAGCTTGCCCCAATAGCAAAGCGATGTTTATGCGCACTCCCTTGATGGCCGGAAACTGGAAAATGCACCACGGTCCGGCCGCGGCCGCCGAACTGACTACCGCGATCGGTGCGGCGGCTAGCTCCCATTCCGGAGTCGACGTGGCCCTGTTCGTCCCCTTCGTCTCGCTGGCCGCCGCGGTTGCGGCTGCGCCGGACGGGCTCCGGATCGGCGCCCAGAACGCGCACGAACTCCAGAGCGGGGCGTTCACCGGCGAAGTCTCCTGCGCCATGCTAGCGGAAATCTGCCCCCTGGTGCTGCTGGGCCATTCCGAGCGACGCCATATCTACGGCGAATCGTCGGCGCTTGTCGGGCGCAAGGTCGCCACCGCCCTGGAGTCGGGCCTGGAGGTCGTCCTATGCGTGGGCGAGACGCTTGACGAGCGCGAAGCTGGAGCGACCCTGGACGTAGTCTCCGCCCAGCTGGCGGCCGGCCTCGAATCGGTCGCCGGGGAACAGGTTTCCAATGTGACGGTCGCTTACGAACCGGTCTGGGCGATCGGGACCGGGCGCAATGCCACCCCGCAGCAGGCCGGCGAAGCATGCCGCGCGGTGCGCGACTGGCATCGCGACCGCTACGGGGCCGCGGCCGACCTTCTCAGGGTTCTTTACGGCGGCAGCGTCAGCCCCGCCAACTGGGCGGAAATCGCCGCCGGGCCGGACGTGGACGGGGCGCTGGTCGGCGGCGCTTCACTGGAGGCGGAGAGCTTCAACCGGCTCATCGAGATTTCCGCAACTGGTTGATTCGGTCGCAGAACGGGATGCTCAATTCGACCGGTTATGTGCGGCCCGCTGGCTCCGCACCCAGATGCACCGCGTCCCTCTGATCGGTAGCGCTCCCAAACGCGCTTTCCCATGCGGTGGACCGCAAGGGATGCAGATTCACCGTTGTTGTCTGCGCCGATGCGGACGGGCAACGCGGATTGGCCCATCGCTGCGGGAATTGAGCAGACGGTGCGCTGTTCGTCTCGCCGGGCTTGGGGACCGGCCGCTCGGGGCGCGCGGTCAGGCGACTTGGAACCCTTCCAATCGGGCTGCGCGCGCCAATCGCGCATCTCCAGTCACCAACGTATGCGATTCGGGTTGCATTCCAAAGGCGATCAAAGCGGCGGCCAATTGCAGCGCGTCGGCGGCTCGCAGCGGATGGACCCGAATCATCCGCCCGGCGGTTGCGCGAACTTGTTCCGAAGGCGCAATCTCGTGCCAGGACGAAGAAAACCGCAGCAACCGTCGCCTGGCGAAGTCGAATTCTTCGCTGGAGAGGACTCGCTCCCGCCAGCGCCGCGCAAGGGCGGATTCACACTCGAGCCGGCTGCCCCACCAAGTAGCTATCGTCGGGCTGTTGCGCAATATCGACTTGCGTTTTGAGCTTGCCGACTCCTCGACCAGGAGGGCGACGAGGGCGGACGCGTCCCAGTAGTTCAAGCGCCCTCCTCGCGGTCGGCGATAACGGCATCGACCAGTTGCCCTTCCGGGGGCATTTGCGGCAATTCCTCAGCAAGGAACTCTTCGATGTCGATTTCGCGCTTGGGGGGGAGGATGATCCCGCGTTCGACAAGTGAGGCGAGCTGCTCCTGCCGGTCCGCCGGATCTACCGATTCAATCTTGGCGAATGTACGGCCCCGGTGGGTTATTAGCACACTTTCGCCGCGCCGGACTGCCTGAAGCAAATGGCTGAGCTTTTGCTTGGCTTCGCTGACACTGGCCCTGATCATGTGGACAGTTTAGACAAGTCGTGATGTCCAACATAGGCGGAATCTGCTTCGGAGGCTTCGCCGCCGCCGGCGCCCCGCCATGGCGGTCGACCAATTGCAGACTTGCAAGCGCTGACTGGAATGGGTTACACATCCGCGGTCGCGCCGGCCCTTTCTTGGGCCTGCGGTCGGATAACCGGCATATTGCGGGAATGGATTCCGCGCATCCGGCACGCGTACATGTCGGTTGGGTTCAGCTGCAGGCGACCGGAATTGAGCCAGGTTTGGCGGTACGGGTGACGCATTGGAGGGACCGAGCCTCCCGGACTGCAGCTTACTGGGGCTGTCTTGCCCAGATATTCGGGCGGCGGTTGGTGAAACCTACGAGGTAACCGAATGCCGTATTGCCCGCGCGGCAATCTGCAAATGTCCTGTGCCATTCAACTTGTTTCGGAACGGCTTGTTTGGGGGAGAGAAACGATGCCGTAAAGCCGCGTGTCAGGGATCGCTTAACGGACCATCTCGGTAAATAAAGCACCGGCAACCTGGTCGGCGATGCCCTCGGCGTCGATCTGCAGCCGTCGCCGCTGATCGGCCGCGGCCCCATGCTCGATGAAAGAGTCGGGCATGCCGATGCGGTGGACGAGCGTTTCGCCCATGCCCGCCTCGGCCAGGGCTTCCACGACCGCCGATCCGAACCCGCCGGCCAGCACGTTCTCCTCCACGGTGACGATCCGCCCGGTGGTACGGGCCGCCTCCAGGATCAGATCAAGGTCGAGCGGCTTGACGAAGACCGGGTTTGCAACACCGCACGAGATCCCTCGCCCTTCAAGGATGTCGGCGGCCTCGGTTGCGGCCGACAGTGATTTGCCCAGACCGAAGATGACCACGTCGCGCCCTTCCCGGATAAGCGACCCCTTGCCGATCGGCAGCTCTTTCAGCGCCGAGTCCATCGGAACCCCGACGGACTCGCCGCGGGCAATCCGAATGGCGAACGGGCCTTGGTGCTTGTAGGCGGTGTAGACGAGGTGCTGCAGCTCGTTCTCGTCCTTCGGCGCGGCCAGGACGATGTTGGGGAGACAGCGGATGTAGGAGACATCGAACGCGCCGTGGTGGGTCTTGCCGTCCTCCCCGACTATCCCGGCCCGGTCCGCTATCAGGGTCACCGGCAGGTTCTGCAGGCAGACGTCGTGGACTATCTGGTCAAATGAGCGCTGCAGGAAGGTCGAGTAGATCGATACGAAGGGCGTGATGCCGGCGGACGCCATTCCCGCCGCCATGCTGACCGCGTGCTGTTCGGCGATCCCGACGTCAAAAACCCGGTCCGGGAATTCGCGTCGGACCCCGACCAGCCCGGTGCCCTCGAGCATGGCCGCGCTTATCGCCGCCACGGACGAGTCCTCGCGCATGATGCGGGCGAGGGTCTCGGCAAACACGCTCGAGTAGGTCGGCGCGCCGGATCCGCCGTCCAGCGGCGAGCTGGGCTGGTGGAACCTCACCGGGTCGTCCTCGGCCGGTTCGTAGCCGTGACCCTTGTGGGTCACCACGTGGACGATGACCGGCCGGTCCGGAACCCTGGCCTGCCGCAGGGTCTGCTCGAGCTGCCCGAAATCATGTCCGTCGATCGGGCCAAGGTACTCGAACCCCATCTCAGTCCAGAACATCGTCGGGACTATGAACCCCGCCAGCGCGGTGTTGAACCGCTTCACCAGGCTGTAGATCAGGTCGCCGGTGGGCACCCGCCTGGAAATGGCCTTCATCCGGTCCAGGATCCCCTGATATTCGGGGTGGGTGATCAGGCGCTGGCGCCAGTTGGTCAGGAACCCGATGTTCTCCGAGATCGACATCCCGTTGTCGTTGAGGACTACGATGAACCGCTCGGGGTTCAGATGCACGATGTTGTTGAGCGCCTCGAAACTCGACCCCGAGGTCATCGCCCCGTCGCCGACGACTGCGATCGTCCAGGACTTCTGGTTACGGTTGGCGGCGCCTTCGGCGATACCGAGCGCGATCGAGAGCCCGGTCCCGGCGTGGCCGGCGGCCATCGTGTCGTGCGCGCTCTCACGCGGTTCGCCGAATCCCGACAGGCCTCCCTCCAGGCGGATGTCCTGGAATTCGTCGCGCCTGCCCGTCACCAGCTTGTGAGCGTACATCTGGTTGGTGGTGTCCCAGACCAGGCGATCGGTCGGGCTGTCGAAGACACGGTGCAGGGCCAGCGTGAGTTCGACGACGCCCAGGTTGGAGGCCAGGTGCCCGCCGCGTTCGGTAATGACCGAGATGATGGTGTCCCGGACTTCCTGGGCGACCTGAACCATTTCCTCCTGGCTCAGGCGCTTGAGGTCGTCGGGCTCTTCGATCCGGTCCAGATACTGTCGGTCTATTGGTCCTGCCCCCTTGCTGAGGTCGCTGGAATCGGGCCGAGCATCCAAGCTACGTCCGGAGCTCGTGTGGCAGCAGGAAATTGACGTCCTCTTCGACCCCGTCGAGTGAAGTGACTTCGTCGGGCGCCAATGAGCTGATGACGTTGAGTATCAGTTCTTCCGGGGTCGACGCACCCGACGTAATGCCAACGCTCTCCTTGCCCGCGATCCACTCCGGATCCAGTTCCTCGGGTCCGTTGATCAGGAAGGCGGGAACGCCGTTTGCCTCGGCAACTTCGCGCAGCCGATTGCAGTTCGAGCTGTTGTGGGCGCCGACCACCAGGACCACGTCCACCCGCTTGGCCAGTTCGCTGACCGCGTATTGGCGGTTGGTGGTGGCGTAGCAGAGGTCGTTGCGGACCACGACGTCGGCGAAGGCGTCCTGGATCTTGGCCACCGCCTGGCTGGTATCGCTAACCGAAAGGGTTGTCTGGGTGATTACCGCCACCGGCTCGTCGCGGTCCCAACCGGGCATGTTGTCTTCTTCGCGGTCATCGACCAGGTGCATGTCGGCCTGGCCCATCGTGCCCTTCACCTCTTGGTGGCCGCGATGGCCGATCAGGACCAGATTGCGGCCGTTCTTGGCGAACCGCTTGGCCTCGTTGTGCACCTTCGTCACCAGCGGGCAGGTGGCGTCAATGACGTGCAGGCCGCGTTTTTCAGCTTCCCGGTAGTCTTCCGGCGGGGACCCGTGCGCGGAGAAAACGACCGTGGCGCCCTCGGGAATTTCCGAAACGCATTCGACGGTGCGGGCGCCCTTGTCCTCAAGTGAGCGGACCACGAACGGGTTGTGCACGATCTGGTGCTTTACATAAACCGGATGGGGGTACTTGCGGAGCGCCAGTTCAACTATTTCTATGGCGCGAACCACCCCGGCGCAGAATCCCCGCGGGACACTCAGAAGAACTTTCATCGGTCTACTCCGTCGCTGGTGTCGCCCGATGCGCTCCGGTAAACGCGAACAATCACAACTTGCTCCCCACCCATTCTCATTGACGAAGCCTAATTCTTGCGCGCTGCCAAGAATCGGCGCCACGGTGCCCCGTTTGGCCGCTACTCTAGCCTGCCCCTGGGGCCCGGGGCAAGGAGCCGGCGTTGCGACGGAGGGCTTGGGTGCCCGGGGTTGCCGGCCGACCGCGGGCGGAACCGCTGCCGACCGGCGCCGGGGACGGCCAGGCGTTCAATCAGCCCCCGGCTCTTTCCGGAGGTGGCCGCACCGCCGGGTGCATGATCGGCCAGCGGATCCCATCCGGCTCCCGGTCAGGCCGGACGGGGCTGATGTTGCAAACCATCTCCCGGGTCGGGCCGTTTGCGGCATCCCGGTCCGGGCGCGGCAAGAGCGGCATGCGGACCCGGGCCGCGATCGTGGCAATCTCGCTGCCCAGGAGCCGTGGTCGCAGATCCCGGCCAGCGCCGCGACCGCCCGGTCCGGGCGCCGCCGCCGGGTTGTCTGCGCGGCTATCGGCGACCGCCTACCATCCGCCCCGTCCGCGCGGGCGCGATCGGGAAGCCAGCAGAAGAATCAGCAGGGCCAAAACCGCCATACCGGCCACTTCCCAGGCCGAATCGGCTATTCCCGTCAGGGCGCGGGCCAGAAACAGGAACGCGCCGGCCTGGAGGGAGCGGTAGACGTAAGACCCGTTCAGGCGGGCCAGCGAAAGCAGCATCCCGGCGCCGATGTGCACCCCGACCAGCAGAGTCCCGGCCAGCGCCGGCAGCAGCAGATCGACACCCAGGCCGCCGGCGAATGCATCCGGCAGCTGAAGCTGCAGGACATATGCGCCAGCGCCGATCCCCAGGCCCTGGCCGGCGGCCAGGGTCGGTGCCGGCTGGCTGCGGACCTGGCCCACGATGTAGACGATTGCCAGCGCCGCGAGCGCCAGCACCTGTTCGATCAGGGTTGCAAAAAGCCGCTGCGGATGCGGATCCAGTTGCGACCCCAGGCCCAGGCCGAGCAGCAGGTCGGTTACCGCATCGCCCACGTTGGGTTCGATCCAGACCGAATAAAGCCAGGCGACCGCCACGCCGGCTCCGATCCCGAGCCAGAACCCCATCCGGTCCAGGCGGGGCGGCCTGAATATCCGGGTCCAGAGCAGGGCCGCGGCCACCGCCAGGACGACCGGGCCCCAGTGCAGACCCGCCAGCGATTCGGAAATCCAATCGGATATTTCGGTCACCGTGAACCGGGCCTACGCGGCCGGTGTTTGCTTGGCGCTAACTGCTAGACTCCCCTGCCGTTGTCGGCGGCACCCTCCGGGTCGGTGGGTGAGCGGCTAATACCACCAGACTGTAAATCTGGCGCCTTAGATGGCTACGCAGGTTCGAATCCTGCCCGGCCCACCCAGAATCACGCAACACCGGGACCGCCGGCGCAAATGCCCTTCGGCACCCGGGCACAGGTCTCCGCGCGATTCCCGCAGGTCCGAGCCGCAAACGAGTCCGCCGCCGCCGGCCACAGTCGATGCTACGCTCCACGGCACCCGACCGGGTCCGGCCTCGGCACCCCGAATCGGGCCGGCCGGCCGCCGCGCCCCGGGGGACCGGGCGGCCCGCTCCGGCGATGGATTCCAAGGCGCCGAACGCCGGTCCGGAAAGTCCTTTCCGGGAGCTGGGACCTGGATGCCGGCGAACGGCTCAGGAGTGCTCGCCCAGCAGGTTCCGGGCCGCCGCCTGGCCGCTCCGCACCGCACCCTCCATGGTCCCGGGCCAGCCGGTTTGGACCCACTCGCCGGCCAGCAGCAGGTTTGGCAGCGGGGATTGCGGCCGGGGCCGCAGATCGTTGGTTCCGGGCAGGCAGCGGAAGGTGGCATTGGGATGCTTGATCACCAGGGCGCGCCTGACCTCCGCGCTGCGGGCGCGCGGCATTACGCGGGCCAGTTCGTCCAGCAGCTCGGACTCGATCTGCGAACGCGGCGTCTGCGCGTAATCCCAGGCGCCGCTGATCGACACGCAGATGTACTGGCCGTCGCGGTCGGATTCCCCCTGCATGCGGGTCCGGTTGAAAACCCACTGCAGGCTGCTTCCGCTGAAGCATGCCAGCGCGTCATCCATCACCGGCCGGTCGTACCAGACATGCAGGGCCACGATCGGGGCGTGGTCAATTCGGGAAAAACTCCCGAAGAACCCGTCCCCGGCCAGTTCGGCGGGCAGCAGGGGCAGCAGCGCGTCGGGAGGGAGGGCGGACACGTAGGCATCGCCGCGCAGGAGTCCGCCCGACGTCTCGACTCCGCGCACCAGGCCGTCATCCACCCGGAGTGACCTGATCCCGGTGCCCAGCAGAACCCTCCCGCCGCGGGCGGTCAGGTAGTCGCGGGCGGCCTCGGAGACCAGTTGCGAGAGGCCGACTTTTGCATAACCGATGCCGGAGCTGGCGCGGCTGGCGAACACGCCCTCCTGGAAGACCATCAGTCCCATCGCCGCGCTGACGTCGGAGATGTCGTCGTTGAGCGTGGGCAGGGTGATCAGGTTCCAGAACTCGGCTATCGCCGCCTGGCTCTGACCGTGCCGCCGGAGCCAGTCGGCGAAGGTCTCGCGTTCGAGCGCGGCGGCATCGCGGCGACGGTCGGTCAGCTGTATGCGGATCCCTCCGTAGAGGACCCGCAGGCGGTCCATCCAACCCAGGTGCGGGTAACCCAGCAGCGACGGGACAAGGTGCAGCGGGGCCGGCAGGTCGGCGCCGCGCAGCAGCCCGCGGCGGCCGCTGCGGTCATAGACCGGCACGTCAAGGTGGGTTGCCAGGTGGGTGTTGCCCAGGACCCCGAGACGCTCAAGGAGGGAGATGTAGGCGTGGCAGCATCCCAGGAAGACGTGCTGCCCGTTGTCGATTTCCTGGCCGGTCTCCGGTTCCGGGAAAGAGAACGCCCGGCCGCCCAGGAACGGGCGTTTTTCGACCAGCAGCACCGGGCGGCCGGCGGCGGCGAGCTCGCAGGCGGCGGCGATTCCGGCCAGCCCGCCGCCCAGGACCACTACCGGGGGGATCTCGGCGCCAGTACCTTGGGCCATATCCGGGCCACTAGCAGCAGTTTTTCGGCGGTGCCGAGACTCACCCGGCCCCGGTAAACATCGTATTGGCGGTCCTCGATCCGTTCCAGCAGCCGGGAGTAGGTGGCCTCCAGCAGCGCCGGACAGGCGCGCGAGAAGACCGGCAGCAGCGGCAGCAGCCCCCCGCGCGGTTTCGAAATAGGCCCGCGCCCGCTCGACCTGGAACCGCATCATGCTGCGGAACCGCTCGCTGGTCGAACCGGCGAGGATCTCGGACTCTCCGAGCCGGAAGCGGTCAAGGTCTTCCAGCGGGATGTAGATCCGGCCGCGCCCGGCGTCCTCGGCGATGTCGCGCAGGATGTTGGTCAGCTGCATCGCCATGCCAAGGTCGATCGCGTGCCGCCGCGCGCCGGGGTCGCGGTAGCCGAATATCTCCAGGCACACCAGTCCCACGCAGCTGGCTACCCGGTAGCAGTAACGCTCAAGTTCGGCAAACGTCCGGTAACGGGTCGTGGTCGCATCCATTTCCACCCCGTCCACGATATCGCGCAGGTAACGGTGCGGAATCGAGAACCGCCCGGTCGCGTCGGCCAGGGCCGTGTAGACCGGTCCGCGCGGATCCCCGTCAAGGGCCCGGTCGAGGAGCCGGCGCTGGTGCCCGACCCGCTGCAGTTGCTCGACCGGGTCGTCGCTGTCGTCGGCGGCGTCGTCGCACAGCCGGCAAAACGCGTACACGGCGTAGATCGCCCGCCGCCGGGCCGGCGGCAGGGTGGTGAAACCGTAATAGAAGTTGCGCGCCTGCGCGCGGGTGAGCACCCGACAGTGTTCGTAGGCGGCGGCCAGGTCCCGGTTCACCGCCGCCGCGCCCGCGATTCCTGCAGCCTGCCCATCTAGCGCCCCATCGCCATCCGCGCCGCCGCCGCGAGCATGATCCGCAGGCGGGCCGGCTTGGACAGCGTCGGCCTCGTTGCCAGGACGTCGTATTCGAGCCGTTCGATGGCATCCAGGATGTGCAGTCCACCCAGGGTGAAGAGCCGGATATCCAGCCGGGCGGCGCCCTTGACCCGGGCCGGCAGGTCGGCGCCGCGGGCGAACAGCCGGCGCGTGCGCGCGACCTGGAACCGCATGAGTTCCCGGAAGTTCTGATCGCAGCGGCGCGCGGCGATCTGGGCTTCGCTCACCCCGAATCGGTCCATGTCCTCGCCTGGCAGGTAGATCCGCCCCATCTGGTAGTCGCGGCGCACGTCCTGCCAGAAGTTGGTCAACTGCAGGGCCGTGCAGGTGCAGTCGGCCAGCCCCTGCCGGCCCGCGTCGCGGTAGCCGAACAGGTACAGGAACAGATGGCCGACCGGATCGGCCGAGTGGCGGCAGTATTCGAGCAGTTCGGGAAAGTCGCGGTAGCGCCCCTTGCGCTGGTCGATGCGGTTGGCTTCGACCAGTTTGAGGAACGGTTCGGGCGGGATCGAAAACCGCTCGATCGTGTCCTGCAGCGCGATGGTTATCGGGTGGCTCGGACGCCCCTCGTAACAGGAGAGCAGCTCTTCCTCCCAGGCATCCAGCCGGGCCAGCCGATCGCCGGGCGCGGCATCTCCCAGATCGTCCACGAACCGGCAGTAGGCATAGATGGCATATACGTGGCGGCGCAGGTCGCGCGGCAGCAGCCAGGAACCGACGGTGAAGTTCTCGTAGTGCCGCCCGGCCAGTCGGCGGCAGTAGGCATAGGAACGCCCGAGCGTCCAGTCCGTTTGCCCGGCGGCCAGGGCCGAATCCACGTTATGCGCTACTCTGATTCCCAGTACACGAGTTCGAGTGCCGGACCAACTTGTGAAAATTGGAGTCCCGGGCAATTCTCGGCCCCTGCCCAATTCGAGCGATCCCGCCGTCGGCCGGGTTGCCGGACGGCGGCCGGCGGAGGCGCTTACTCGGATGGGCAGAATTTAACTTGACTTCAAACACCGATTCCGGTCCGATCCCCGGCCGCGACATCAACTCAGGAGCAGAGCATTGACCGAGGCATTGGCCCGGGCCGGCATCCGTCACCCCTGGTTGACGATAGCGGCATGGGCGGTGGCGCTGGTGATCGGGCTGGTCCTCAATGCGACCCTTCTGGCCAGCGCGACCACCACCGAACTGGGCCTGGGCGGCGGGGTCGAATCGGACCGGGCGGCCGACATACTGGAACAGGCGCGCGGCCCCGATCCGCTGGTGGAGCTGATCGTCGTCCAGGGTGCGGGCACAACGGTCGCCGACCCGGCGTTCCGGGCCAAGGTCGAAACGGTCACCGCCGAGGTCGTCGCGCTCGGACCCGACATAGTCGCCGGAGCCGCCAATTACTACCTGACGGGTGACCCCGCCCAGGTCTCGCCGGACCAGAGCGCCACCATGATCCAGGTCGTCCTGGCCGGCGAATTCCAGGAAGCCTCGGAGCATGTCGGCGAGGTCCTGGAGGTCATCGAGGCCCAGAACCGGGATCCGGACTTCGAAGTCCTGATGGGCGGAGCGGCGAGCATCTCGTTCGAGCAGAACGAATTGGCCACCCACGACCTCGAACAGGGCGAACGGGTCGGCGTTCCGGTCGCGATGGTGATACTGCTGTTTCTCTTCGGCACCGTGGTGGCGACCCTGGTCCCGCTGGGTCTGGCGATCGTGGCCATCGTGGTGGCGCTCGGCGTGGTGTCATTGATCGGACAGGCGTTCGAACTGGTCTTCTTCGTCACGCTGATGATCACCATGATCGGACTGGCGGTCGGCATCGACTATTCGCTGCTGATCATCACCCGCTTCCGCGAGGAACTCGGCCGCGGCCTGGATGTCCCGGAGGCGGTCGAGCGGGCCGGGGCGACCGCCGGGCGCACGGTCCTGTTCAGCGGCCTGACGGTCGTAATCGCGCTGCTCGGCATGCTGATAGTCCCGGCGGCTTTTTTCAGGTCGCTGGGAATCGGGGCGATCCTCGTGGTCCTGGTGGCCCTGGCAGCGACCCTTACCCTGCTGCCGGCGGTCCTGGCCCTGCTAGGGACCCGGATCAACCGGCTCCCGCTGCCGTTCGTCGGGCGGCGGCGCGCCGCCAGCTCGGACGCGCCCGGAGGGTTCTGGGACGCCATCACCCGCGTGGTCACCAGGTATCCGGTACTGAGCGTGGCCGCGGTGGGGATTCCGATGGTGGTGGCGACGGCCTTTTATTTCCAGATCGAGACCGGCCTCAGCGGGGTCGACACGTTCCCCGAGGGGACCCAGACGCGCCAGGCGTTCGAGGCCCTGGAGGAGAAGTTCTCGTTCGGGCTGGCCAATCCGGCCGAGATCGTAATCGACGCCGATTTGACCGATCCCCGGGTGGCGGCCGCGATCGAGGCCCTGCAGGCTTCGGTGGCCGCCGATCCGCATTTCCCGTTGCCGCCGCTGCTGACCCCCGGTCCCGGCGGCGATCTGGCGGTCCTGGCGGTGGCGATTCCCGGCGAGCCCAGCAGCCAGATGGCGGTGGATGCGCTGGCGATCCTGAAGGACACCCACATCGCCGCCGCGTTCGCCGGGGTGCCCGGCCAGGTGCTGGTCGCCGGAACAACGTCCATTACCGCTGACCTGTTCGACGTGGTCGATTTCTACACGCCGATCGTGTTCGCGTTCGTTCTGGGTTTCAGTTTCATCGTGCTGATGCTGGTTTTCCGTTCGATCGTGATCCCGGTCAAGGCGGTGATCATGAACCTGCTCTCGGTCGGGACCGCCTACGGGTTGCTGGTCCTGGTCTTCCAGAAGGGCGTGGCCCGCGATCTGCTGGGGTTCAACGAGGCCCCGTCGATAGACGCCTGGATTCCGCTCTTCCTGTTCTCGATCCTTTTCGGGCTTTCGATGGACTACCACGTGTTCCTGCTCAGCCGCATCCGGGAGCGTTTCGACCAGTCGGGCGACAACGCCGAGGCCGTCGCCTACGGGCTCCGTTCGACCGCGCAGCTGATCACCGGAGCGGCTCTCATCATGGTGGCCGTATTCGGGGCGTTCGCCTCGGGCCAGACAATCGTCAATCAGCAGGTGGGGTTCGGCCTGGCGGTTGCGGTATTTCTCGACGCCACGCTCGTCCGCTCGGTGCTGGTTCCGGCCAGCATGGAGCTGCTGGGCGGCCGCAACTGGTACCTGCCGCCGTTCCTGGCCTGGCTGCCCGACCTGCGCATAGAGCCGGCCGAAGACTGAAATCTTTTAAGAAGTAACCTTTTGCCTCGATTTGGTCACGGCGCGACCAGCAAATGACTATCCCGACCGACTATCTGGCGCGGTACGAAGCCGCCCGCGCCGCCAACCCGGTCCTGGCCGACCGATACATCGCCCACACCACGATCGGCGATCCCCTGGCCGACGCGGCGTTGGCGGCCCTGGCCGAGCTGGACCCGCGCGAATCGCATCGCCTCGTCCAGGCCGGCCTCGAAAGCTCAGATCCTGATGAACTGGCCGCTGCGCCGGAGGAAGTGCGGGCCTTCTTCGAAGACGCCCGGACGGTGCCCGAATGGGCCGCGCAGGCCGATTTCCAACCCGGCATAAGGATGTTTCACCGCAATTCGCAGCTGGTGCTCGGGGCGATGGTGGGCGGCACCCTGGTGGAGGGATTTGCAACCAATATCAGCAAGTCGTTCTTCATCACCGGGCGGCTCCGCGAGCACGGCGTGCGCAGGCTGCAGCAGAACAACCGGCACATGGTGGAGATATTCATCCCCGGCGGCCTGGAATTTGGCGGCGACGGCTGGAAACTTTCGGTGCGGATCCGCCTGATACACGCCCAGATCCGCCGGCTGCTTTCCCAGTCCGACGATTGGGACGAGGAAGCCTGGGGCGTGCCGATCAGCGCCGCCCACGTCGGTTTCGCCATAACCGCCTTCTCGGCCAGGCTGCTAAAGCACCTCAAGGGCCTGGGCGCACGGTTCAATGACGCCGAACGGGCCAGCTTCATGCAGGTCTGGCGCTATACGGGCTACCTGATGGGTATCCCGGAATCCATCCTCTACCGCGACGAGGAAGAAGCGCTTCGAATCTTCAAGATCGGCGGACTGTGCGAGCCGGAACCCGACCTGGAGTCGGTTGCGATGGCCAACTCGCTGGTGAATTCGTCACCCTTGATCGTGGGAATCTCTGATCCCGACGCCCGCAACAACCTGGCAGGGTACGTCTATACGATCTCGCGCGCGCTGATCGGCAGCGAACTGGCCGACCGGCTCAAGTACCCGGCGAGCCCCACCCGCGGCGTCCTCAAGTGGTTCCGCCTGCAGAAGCGCTACTCGCGCTTCGTCGGCTGGCTGGTCCCCGCCTACGCGCAGTCCAAGAGCTTTGATGAATTCACCGCGTTGCTGGAAGTCTCGGCATTTGACGATGCGGGGATCAGCTACCGACTGCCCGACCACGTCCATGACGAGGAATCGAGTTCCTGGTGATCCTGCCGCGGCAGATTTGGGTGCGCCAGGCCGCCAATGGCGACGCAGCATCAGGCCGGCGGGGAGACCCTTAAACTTATTGGCTGCGCGTCCAGTTGGGCGTTGCCGGAAGGGCATGTTTGCCCGCCACCCAGGTCCCGTGGTGCAGCGGCCTAGCATACCTCCCTGTCAAGGAGGAGATCGCCGGTTCGAATCCGGTCGGGACCGCCATGTTCGCCGGCTTTGCGGATCGGTTTCAAGCGCAGATCCCTCGGTCGGTTCGCTGACCCTGAACTCGATCTCGGGTGCGGGCGGCGGCAGTTCTACGGTTTTGACCTCGACCGCTTCCGGCGGGGGCTTGCTGAGGCGCTGGCGGCGGCGGTAGTACAGGCGCGTCAAGGCAATCCCTATCGCCAGGCCCAGCGCGCCGGCCACCCAGGGATTGCCGAACACCAGTTCCAGGACCCCTGACACCTCGGTCCAGCGCGATCCGAAATACCAGCCCAGGGCGGTGAAGAATCCGGCCCAGATCGTTGAGGAAATGCTGGTGTAGAGGACGAACCTTGGAAACGGGACCCGCGCCAGTCCCGCGAACACCGCCACCGCGATCCGCAGTCCCGGGATCATTCGCCCGATGATGATCGCCAGGCCGCCATGCTGGCGGAACCAGTCCTCGAAACTCTCGATCTTGCCTTCGTCGACCCGCACGTAGCGCCCGAAGCGGCGCAGCATTTCCAGGCCCAGGCGGCGGGCCAGCCAGTAAAGCACCGAAGCGCCGGCGGTGGCCGAGCCGGCCGCTACCACCACCACGCCCACCGGGTGCGCCGAACCGAGCGCTATCTGCGACCCCATGAACATGATTGCCAGATCGCCCGGCAGCGGCAGCGGGACGCCGGCCTCTTCGATGCCGATCAGCAGCGCGAGGGCGTAATACTGGTTGGCTTCCAGGAAACCGAGCAACAGATCGCGGATCTGCTCAAACAGGTCGGCCACGCGTCAGCCTAGTGATATTCCGTGGAAATTGGTGACATAAAGACGGGGGTGGGTGGGGTCGATTCTAGGAACGCGGGCGCCAAACTTGCCATTGCGTGTTTGAATTGATTGCCCTGCGTATGCCCGATCTTTTGCTACATCTACGAGGCGGCTCCCCGGCATGGATCTGAATCGTCACCGGAGATTCACGTCGGTGATGCCCGCGGTATTCGTGGCCGCGATCGCGCTGGCCGCCGGGTTGTACCTGTCGTTCTCCCAAAGCGGCGAAGCGGCGATTACCCCGATTTCAGGTGACGATTTCACGGCGGTGTCACCGGCGGCGATCTGTGTGGACACATCCGATGACGACGGGTTCCTTGACGCCGAATTGGTCGACACGACCGACTGCCCCGACGCCGACGACGGCGACCCTCTGCCCTACACGACCAAGTGGGTTGAGCTGGATTTTTCGGGCAATCGCATTCGGTCCGAATTCGCCCCTGCAGCCGGCGAGCTCGACGGCCTGAGGCCGGGGGCCCGGATCGACCTGCGCGGCACCGGAGTGAATCAGAACGAAATAAACCTGAGCGAAGCGATCAAGGCGGTTGATGGCCACAGTCGGGAACTCTACTGCGCGATTGCGGATACGTTTGGTGATCAGGCGATTGATTGCGCCGCCAGCACGACTCTTGGTGTGACCGGCCGCTCCCCCACGTTCCTTCTGGACGGTGGGGACGATGAAACCGGGCTGGGCAATCTGCCGACGTCGATTGACGAGGGCGGGATTTTCTACATCCCATTCCACTTCGGGGTCCGGCCCGCCGGCTTGAGCTTTCCGGTCCAACGGGGTGTTTCGTGCACAAGCCCTGTAGATGCCGCGTGTGTTAAGGATCCGGCGACCGATCCGCCGACAGGTGATTTCAACGGCGCCCGGGGTCGCGGAAACACAGTGGAGAGATTCGTCGCCTTCGAAATATCGATCTCCTATCGCGGTCTTGACATTGACTTTGACCGCACCGTCCACGTGATGACGTCCTCGTCGGATCCCGACGACACGCTCTACGTGGTGCCAGTTCTGATGGGCAACGATTCGGAGATCGACGAGAGCGAAAACGCCGAGATCACCGTAGAAAGGGTGCGCGTCGGCCAGCGCCAGGACGGGGATTTGGCAACTCCGATGGTCGGATCGGGCGCCACCGAAGTAACGACGACGGGATTCGAACTTGAATTCCTCTATGACCGCAACGCGGTGCTGGACGGTTACGACGACGATTACGAGGACGACCTGAGCACCGCGACTGACACCGTGGTCGTCGACGACAACGACTCTCCGCGGTATCCAGTCTGCGAGCGGCACCCTCAAATCGTTGCGGCCATCGAATCGGCTTTGGGCGGCGAAAAATGTCGGCGAATTTCGCTGGATTCACTGGGGGTGATCGAGGAATTGCTCGTCTACCCAGAGCACCCGGACATCGACGGCTCGCTGGAAGAGATTTACTACTCGGACCTTGAAGGCCTGACTGGACTGAGATTTCTGGATTTGGGCGGCAATAATCTGCGCAGCATCCCTTCCAACGCCTTTCGCGATGTCGGGACTGGCGACCAAACCGAGATCGCCCTGATCGACCTGCGCTTCAACCCCGGGCGCCGCTCCGGCAACGACGGATTCGTGCCGTCGGACCTGAGTTCGTCGGTGCGGTCCAACCTGCAGCACCTGCAGGTGGTTCGCCTCGACAACGATCTGCGCGGAAATCCGGGATTTGACCGCGCCTCCTACAACGTTTACGAAAGCGACGTGCTCACTTTTCAGGTCCGGGTTGGCAGCGGGACGCCGCACATAACGATCACTCATGATGCGACGGCAGATGAAGGTGCCGAAGAAGCAGATCTTCCATTCCTCCCGGATGATTCCCGTACCGTTCTTGATCTTTCCGGCTCCGGCGCCGGTGCCGGAACCTACGTAGTGGCGGTCAAGATCCCCTTCACCGGGGATGCGGACCGCCACAACGAAGAGTTCATGATGACGCTCCGGAGCGCTGCAGACGGCGATTCGGTGGGCGAGGCGACGGTGACCATCCGCGACGTCACCCGCGCGCGCTCGCGCAACATCTCGACTTCCTCGCAGGTCTACCAGCCGCCGCGCCGTCCGAGTTCGCGGCCGCGACCCGAGGACAGCCCGGCGTTCGACTACTCGGCCTTCGTGACCGACAACCAGTACGAGGTCGCTCCCGGAAACCCGGACCTTCGCCACAACATCCCGGACTTGAGCGTGAACATCGGCGGGCGGACGGTCATCGCCGGGTTCCTTAGCCATTACCGCAACACTGGCGGCCTAGACCGCTGGGGCTACCCGACTTCCGAAGTGCTGGTTCTGGAAAACCGCACCCTCACCCAGTTCTATCAGCGCGGCGTGGTTGATTTCCATGACGTCGGCGCAGGCTGGGTGGTTGAAAGACGCCTAGCTTGGGACTACGTGGGCGGGGGCGCCGGCGGCAGCGACGACCAGGGATTCGAATCAGGACCCTTCAATCCGAACCCCGGAACGCTCCTGGGCCCCTGGGGCAACCGGGTGTCGAACGTTTCGATCGAGGGAACCACCGTCGGGTTCGCCGACTACTTCAACCGGCTCGGCGGAATCTCGGCCTTCGGTTACCCAAAAACCGAAGCGCGCACCGACATCGTCGGCGCCCGTCGCCTGCTCGGGCCGGAGCAGACCCCTGGATTCATACGACAGTACTTCCAGGCGGCGATCTTCGAGTTCCACCCCAACGATCCCGCCGACCCGGTCAAGCTGGCGCTGCTGGGCGATACACTGCGCGATCGGCTGGTCCGCGACCACGCCCGGGAGGACGCATTCATGGGCGCCGGGATACTGGTCATCGGCGCGAGCTACGTTCCCCCGGTGGTCGACTAAAGCCGGCCAACCCGCCGCGAATTGGTACGGCCGCTACGGCCGGGAAACCGGGTCCGCCAACGACTTGGCCCGGGCGCTTGGGTGCGCCGGTTTTGGGCGGTCCTTAGGGTTCGATCACCGGGACCCTGGACGCGGTCGTTCGGACCGTGCTGCGCATGAACCAGCGGTGCAGCACCTCGCGCAGGTGGGCCTTCTGCTCGGCGTGACCGGGATCATGCCAGAGGTTGACCACCTCGTCCGGGTCCGAGCGCAGGTCGTATAGCTGGCCGTCCTCCTCGCCCAGAAATTCGACCAGCTT
>CBDBBM010000012.1:0-213205 GCA_965203015.1 Chloroflexota bacterium | reverse complement strand
TGGACCCCGAAGAGCAGCAGGTTCGGGATGCACTCGTAGCCCTCCCGCTGGAAGTGGTGCTCGGCCAGCCAGAACGTGTCGTAGCCGGATCTGTCCATCAGCACCGCGATCGACTCGGCCTTCTCGAACACCGTCGCCAGCTGATCGTCGGGCAGCCAGCGGTCGTTTACCGGGATTCCGGCCAGGCCGATGTCGTCAAGATCGACGTGCCCGGCATAGAGAGTTCCGAATTTTGTGATCACCTGCGGTCCTGCCCCTCAACCTGCGCCGGATCCGCGCCCCGGCGCGGCCATCCGGCTGTTTGTGCCCGGGGACATTATTCGCAGCCGGGAGCTTTGGGGTCCGTGCAAGGACCGTTCAGTCAAGCAGGACGTTGTCGATCAGGCGCACCCGGCCCAGCCGGACCGCCGCCGCGATCATGCAGGGACCGTGCCCGGGCCAGGGGGTGATCGTGTCCGGGTCAACCGCCGCAACGTAGTCGATGGAATCGATCAGGGGTTCGGATTCGATGATCCGGCGGCAGAACGCCTCCACCTGGCCGGCCGCGGCCGGCCGGCCCGCGAACCTGCCGCGCGCGCTGGAAAGCGCACGGTAAAGGACCGGCGCCGCCGCCCGCTGGGCGGGCGCCAGGTAGGCGTTGCGGCTGCTGAGCGCCAGGCCGTCGCCGGCGCGCACGGTCGGCTCGACGGCGATCTCGGTGGCAATGTCGAGGTCGCGCACCAGGCGCCGCACGACCGCCACCTGCTGGCCGTCCTTCTGGCCGAAATAGGCCCGGTCCGGTCGCGACTGCCCGAGCAGCTTGGCAACGACGGTGGCCACGCCGTCGAAATGCCCGGGCCGGGCGGCGCCTTCGAGCGGCAGGGCCGGGCCGGCGACGCTCAGCGTGCTGGCAAAACCTTCCGGGTACATCTCCGCCGCTGACGGGGCGAACGCAAAATCGACCCGCTCGCGTTCCAGCAGGGCCAGGTCGCGGTCCAGCGGGCGCGGGTAGGCGGCCAGGTCCTCGCCGCGGCCGAACTGGGTCGGGTTCACAAAGATCGACACCACCACGCTGGCGCATTCGCGGCGCGCCCGCTTCACCAGCGCAAGGTGCCCGGCGTGCAGCGCACCCATCGTTGGAACCAGTCCCAGCGGCCGCCGCGACGACGCCAGCGCCGCCCGCAGGCCGGCGACTTCGGTCAGCTTTTCGATCGGTCCTTGCCGTCGATCGCGTCCAGGACATCGGGGTCGACGGCCAGGGTGTGACCGGCCGACGGGAATTGGCCGCCGGCCACCTCGGCCGCGTAGCTGGCCAGCGCTCCGGAGATCTCCTCGTTCAGGCGGGCGTATTGCTTGCTGTGCCGCGGCAGGCGCGGTCCGAGGCCGAGGATGTCGGAAATGACCTGGATCTGGCCGTCGCAGCCCGGCCCGGCGCCGATGCCGATGGTGGGGATGTCCAGCCGCCCGGTGATCGCGGCGGCGATGGGGCCGGGGATCAATTCGAGGACCACGGAGAACGCTCCGGCTGACTGGACGGCCAGCGCGTCGGAAAGCAGCTGGCGCGCCTCGCCGGCGGTCCGCCCGCGCGCGCGGTAGCCGCCGATGTGGTGCACGGACTGGGGCTGCAGCCCGATGTGGGCCATGACCGGGATTCCGCATTCGGTCAGTCGCCGGATGGTTTCGGCGACGACCTTGCCGCCTTCGAGCTTGACGGCCTGGGCGCCGCCCTCCTGCAGCAGGCGCGATGCGTTGCGCAGCGCGTCGGCGGTGTCGGTCTGATAGGTCATGAACGGCATGTCGGCGACGATCAGCGACCGGCGGGCGCCGCGAACGACCGCCTTGGTGTGGTGGACCATGTCGTCCAGGGTTACCGGGATGGTGGTGTCCAGCCCGAGAACAACCTCGCCCAGCGTATCCCCGACCAGGATCACCGGAATCTGAGCTTCGTCCACCAGCCGCGCGGTCGCATGATCGTACGCGGTCACACAGGCTATTGGCTGCCGCGCGCGTTTCATGGCCGCGAGCTTGGTGACCCGCACCCTGTTTGTGATGGCGCCGTGCCTTGCTGCTCGCCGACCAAGCCAAAAAAGAGTCTAGCGACCGGTCCGGCCCGCTCCCCGCACCGGGCCCGCGGCGGGCAGGGATTTGCGCGCGGCCCTGCGGCCCGGGCCCGCGCCCGCCGGCCCGGCCGGCGGGCCGGTCAGGATTCCGGTGGAAGCTCCCTGGCCAGGGCGGCCGCAAATGCCGGTGTTCCCAGGTTGGCGATTTCCCACCGTCCGTCGGACAGGGTCCGGTCCCGGAAACTCCGCACCTCGCCGGTCCGGCCCACCGAATCGGACAGGTCGAGCCGGGCGACATCGATGGCGTGACCCAGCCCGTTCGCCTTCACCAGCGCTTCCTTGGCGGTCCAGAGGTCGTAAAAGCGCCCGAGCCGGCGGTCCTCCCCCATCAGACCCAGTTGGCCCCGCTCGGTCTCGGTCATTAGCGTGGCGATCAGCTGGTCCAGCGTTTTCCGGGCCCGGCGCGCCTCGATATCGATCCCGAGGCGGCCGCCCGCGGCGATGGCGATCATCCCGTGATCCCCGCTGTGGGACACGTTGAAGCTGATCCGGCTCGGCCGGTCCCCGACCAGGGCGAACGGCTTCCCGCGCCGGCCCTCCCCGAATCCCAGCGCGCGGTTGGGGCAGCCAAGGCGCCGGACCAGCAGGACCCGCAGGGCGGCCCGGCAAAGGGTGAACTGGCGGCGCGGCAGGTCGCCCAGGTAGCGGTCGCGGCGCTCCCGCTCGGACCCATCGAGCCACTCCAGGGCCGGCGGCGGGTCCGCCGCGGGCGCCAGGTCCACATGGTAGACGGTCACGTCGCCGCGGCGCGCGTGCTCTCGCCACCACGGCAGCGGGTCGCCGGCCGGCCCGGGCGTCAATTGGCCGGCGTCCCTCGACGCCGCCCGCCGCCGGCAGAGCGTCCGTTGCGCGGGACGGGCAGGAGCGGGCGCTGCAAGGGTTACCCGCGCGCCTTCACCTGCACCGAAATCACGTCCAGGCCAAAGTACTTGCGGTGCTGGACCGCGGCGGCGTAGTGGCCCAGCAGCCGCATCGAAATCTGGTCGTGGCCGGCGTCGGCGCTTTCCTCCTCGAGATGGGCGAGGCGGTCTTCGAGGTTGGCGTCCTCGAATGCGGCCACGAATTCCAGCTCGATGAACTCGCCGGCCGGCCGCACGTTGAGCACCAGGCTTGGCTTCTCGCCGGGCGGCCGCTCGTCGGGCATCAGGCTGTGCAGGGTTTCCTCGGCGGCCGAACGCAGCCGTCCGACCCCCTTCCGGTCCCAGCCGGCGCGGGCCGCGGCGGCCTGCACGAATCCGTCGACCTCGGCCAGCGCGGCCGGGCCGAGCTCGGTCTTCAGCCGCGACGGGCGGCGCGGATTGGTCGCGTCCAGGAAAAGCGTCAGGGCGACCGCGGTCAGCGCTCCGACCAGCATGCCGTTGTCCAGTAGCGGGCCCCAGGTCCCGCCGATCAGATCGGTGAATACGCTCTGCTGTTCGATCCCGGCGCCGAGTGCGAACGATATTCCGACGACGAGCATCCTGGGGAAGTCCAGGCCGTCCCTGGCGATCGTGCGCAGGCCCTCGGCGAACAGCAGCCCGGTCGCGGTGAGTATGTAGGCGCCCAGCACCGCGCCGGGTATGGCCAGCAGGAGGGCGGTGAGCTTGGGCAGAAACGCCAGGGCCACCAGGAACACCCCCGTCATGTATCCGGCGTTGCGGGCGGCGACCCCGGTCAGGTTGATCAGCGCCACGCTGGTGGCCGAGTAAACCGTGGTCGGCGGCGTCCCGGCCAGTCCGGAGAGCAGCACCCCCAGGCCGTTGACGTTGAGCGAGCCCTGGACCGCCCGAAAGTCGGTCGCCCGCGGGCTGCGCTGCGAGGCCTGCTGGGCGGCGATGCTGTCGCCGATGTTCTTGACCGCCCCCACCAGGGTGATCACCACGAACACCGGCAGCAGGGCCAGGAACTGGGCGTCGGGCGCCAGGTCGAACCCGGCCACCCCGGCGGCCGGGACGCCGACCCAGGCCGCGTCGGCCAGCGCTTCGAGGTCGTAGGCGCCGAACGCGGCGGCGGCAACACAGCCGGCGGCGATGCCGATGAGCGGCGACCAGAGGCGCAGCACGCCGCCGGCGCGCAGCGCCAGGGCGATGATCGCGGCCAGCGTCACCAGCGCAATGATCGGGGCCGCCGAATCCGGCGCGTCCCCCTGCACCTGCCGCATCTGGCCGATCGCCACGGGCAGGATCGCGACCGCGATGAGCATCAGCGCGGTACCCGAAACCACCGGGGTGATGATCCGCCGCAGGGCGGGCAGCCAGTTGGCCAGGGCCAGGTAGAAAAGCGACGACACCACGACCAGGCTGGCCAGCGTGGCCGGGCCGCCGGCTTTCAGGGCAAGGACCGAGACCGCCACGAAATTCGGGGTGGTGCCCATGATCAGGACGTGCCCGGCCCCGAACCGTCCGAACCGGGCGGCCTGCAGGGCGGTCAGGCCGCCGGCGATGATCAGCGCCGCAAAAACCGCCCACGAAAGGTAGGCTTCGTCCTGTCCGCCGGCGCGCGCGGTGATGGCGACCACCAGGACCAGCGGCGCCAGCGCGAAAATCGCCCCCTGCAGTCCGACGCCGGCGGCGGTCGGCAGGGGGCAGCGGTCAGCGCTGCCAAAGCGAATCGGCGCGCTCATGCTCTCCGGGTCAATTCCCGCTCCCGCCTGTGCGGGCCGCCGCGATCCGGGGCGGCCCGGCTGCGATTACACCCGATCCGGCCGAGCGGTCGGCGTGTTCGGGCCACCGGGCGGAGCCGCGCTACCAGCCGATTTCGTAACTGAGCAGCTTGGCGTTGATGAAGGTGACGATCGCAATGACGATAAACAGCGTGAACGAAAGCGCGGCCGCGAAACCCATCTTCAGCGCCAGGAAGGCCTCCAGGTAGATCAGCATCACGATGGTGATCGTCGAATCGACCGGCCCGCCGCAGATCCGGGTGCCGTCGTCGCAGGCCATGATGAACACCTGGGTGAACATCTGCAGGGCGCCGATGAAGTAGATGATCACCACGAAGTAGGTGGTCGGCGCCAGCAGCGGTATGGTCACCTTGAACATCTTTGACAGCCGGCCGGCGCCGTCGATCTCGGCCGCCTCGTACAGGTGCGGCGGAATCGACTGCAGGCCGGCCAGGTAGATGACCATGTTCAGGCCCATGTTCTTCCAGATGCTCATCAGGATGATCGCCAGCAGGGCGAAATTCGGATCCCGCATCCACTTGATCGGCACCAGTCCGAAGATCTGCATGAACTCGCTGATTATTCCGGTCTGGGGTTCGTAAATCCAGAGAAATATGACCGAAACCGCCACCATCGACGAGACCACCGGCATGTAGAACATGGCCCGGAAAAAGTAGATCCCGCGGATTGCGCGATTGATCAGGACCGCCAGCAGGAGCGAAGTGACCACCCCGGCCGGGACGGTCCCGATCGCGAACAGGACGGTGTTGCGAATGGCCGGCGGAAAGCGCGGCTCGGTGGAAATGTCGAGGTAGTTTTCAAATCCCGAATACCGGGGAGCGGTCAGGAGGTCGTAGGTGGTGAAGCTGTAGTACAGGGCCCCCAGGATGGGGACGATCACAAAGAGCGAGATGAACAGGATCGAAGGCAGAACGAACAGATAGGCCGAGAAACCGCCCCGGAACGTGAGCCCGAACCGCGAACGCAGCGCCCGTAATCGGAATTGATTAGCCGCCATCTACAGCCCCCGACCATGCTCGGCCCAAAAACCGCTCCGTCCCGCCCATGTTAGGGGAACTGCCGCCCGGCCCTGCGGCTTGGCCGCTCCGCGCCGATTGGGGATCGTGCCGAAATCGGGCCGGATAATCGAACCCACCACTTGGATCGGATCGGGTGACCGTGTCGAGATTCTGCCTCAACCGAGAGATCTGGCTGCCGCAGCCCCGGGAATCGGTTTTCGAGTTCTTCTCCGATCCCCGCAACCTGGAAAAGCTCACCCCGGGGTGGTTGCGGTTCGAGGTCCTGGATCCGGACTCGATCGCAATGAAAACCGGCGCAACGATCGACTACCGGCTGCGGCTGCGCGGGCTGCCGCTGCGCTGGCGCAGCCGAATCGCCCTGTGGGACCCTCCGCGCAGGTTCGTAGACGTCCAGGTGCGGGGACCGTACCGGGAGTGGATTCACGAGCATCGTTTTGAGTCCCGGTCCGGCGGGACCGCGGTTGCCGACCGCGTCGACTACGCGGTGCTTGGCGGCCCCCTGGTCGACCGGCTGCTGGTGCGCCGGGACCTGGAGCGGATATTCGATTACCGCAGCGCGGCCCTGGTTCGCCTGTTCGGAAACGGGACCGCCGGCCCGGATGGGGCGGACCCCGCCGGACGCAATGACCGGCCCTGAGCCCGGCGCGCGGTCTCCGGATGACCCGAGGCCCGACTGCTCAGTAGCCGATGTCGTACGAGAGCAGGCGCGCGTTGATGGCGGTGACGATCCCGATGACCGCGAACAGGGCAAATGAGAGCGCGGCCGCAAAACCCATCTTCAGCGCTGCGAACGCCTCCAGGTAGATCAGCATCACTATCGTGACCGTCGAATCGACCGGACCCCCGCAGATATTGGTCTCGTAGTCGCAGGTCATGAAAAACACCTGCGTGAACATCTGCAGGGCCCCTATGAAGTAGACGATCACCACGAAATAGGTGGTCGGGGCCAGCAACGGCAGCGTGATCCGCAGGAGCTTCTGCAGCCGGCCCGCCCCGTCGATGTCGGCGGCTTCATAGAGGTGCGGCGGGATTGACTGCAATCCGGCCAGGTAAAGGACCATGTTCAGGCCCAGGTTCTTCCAGACGCTCATCAGGATGATCGAAAGCAGCGCCGTATCCGGATCGCGCACCCACCTGATCGGCGCCATGCCCAGCGACTGCATGAATTTGCCGATGATCCCGACCTGCGGTTCGTACAGCCAGAGAAAGATGATCGACACTGCCGCGAAAGAGGACACCACGGGCATGTAGAACATCGCCCGGAATATGACGATCCCGGTGATGGAGCGGTTGATCAGGACTGCCAGCAAAAGAGAAATCAACACCCCCGAGGGCACCGTGCCCAGGGCGAAAAGCAGGGTGTTGCGGACCGCGGGCGGGAATCGCGGTTCGCTGCTGATGGCCCGGTAATTGTCCAGTCCGCTCAGCTTGGGAGCGGTCAGCAGGTCGTAGGTGGTGAAGCTGTAGTAGAGCGCGCCGAGGATCGGCACGATGATGAAAACGACTATGAAGACGATCGACGGGAGGACGAAGAAGTACGCGACCAGCCCGCCGCGGAACGTGAGCCCGAGGCGGCGCCGCACCGCGTCCGGGCGAACCGCATCCAGAACTGCCACCTCGCCCCCGCAACCGCTGCCATAGCTCCCAACAGGTAACCATTATGGTTTGACCGGCGATGACCCCGCGCCGGCGCCCCGGGAACAGCAGAATGGCACGTGAGCCTGCCGAGCGGCGGAAGGTTGTTGCCGTGCCCGCACCCGAACTCCTTAACCACGAGCGCGCCCTGGCCCGGATGGGCGAGCGCGGCATCGATGTGCTGCTGGCCGGCGGGTATGTCAACTTCGGATACCTGACCGGCTTCTTCACCCACTTCGGGCGCGATTTCCCGGGACCGCTCTACAACGGTCTGCCGCTGGTCCGTTTCGCGGCCCTGCCGGCCGACCCGGGAACCCCGCCGTTTTTTGTCACCTGTCCCGACGAGGCCGAAGACGCGGCCTTCCAGGGCAGCTGGATCGGCGATCGCCGCTTCGTCGGTCCGGCTTCCGAACTGCCCGGGCCCGGCGTTTCCCCGAACACCGAAGCCGAGCCCTTCGAGGCGCTTGCCGCCGCACTTGCGGCCAGGGGGCTGGCGGACGCGGTAATCGGCGTCGATATGGCCGACATCCCGGCCCGGACCGCCGATCGCCTGGCCGCGCACCTGCCGCTCGCCGACCTGGTCGATGCCACGCAGGATTTCATCCACGTCCGGATGGTCAAGACCGCGGCCGAGCTGGTCCGGCTCGAAGGGGCGGTAGCCGGCAGCGAGCGCGGGCACGCCGCGGTGCCCCGGCACCTTGCAGCCGGAATCAGTGAACGCGAGCTGGCCGGCCACGTCCGGCGCGCGGTCGCCGATTCCCGCACCAGCCCCTACATCCTGCACCTGAATGCCGGTCCGGTCGGCCCGACCCTGCTGCCGCCGACCGATCGGCTCATCGTGCCCGATTCGGTCGTTTCGGTCGACGTGGGCTGCATTCACCGCGATTACGCCGGGGACAAGTTCCACGTCTACGCTTTCGGCGATCCGCCGCCGCGGGCGTTCGAGGTTCACGGCGCGCTCGACCGGGTGAACGCGGCCCTGCTTGATGCCCTCCGCCCGGGTCTGAGCGGGGCCGAACTGTTCCGCCTGGGCCGGTCGCGGATGGAAGGCGAGGGTCTTGAAATGGCCGGGGCCTTCGTCGGCCACGGCATTGGAATCGATATTCACGAAACCCCCTACCTGGCCCCTGTCGACCCGACACCGCTCGAGGCGGGCATGGTGATAGTCCTGGAAGCCGGAACGCGCGTGGCCGAGCTGGGCCATTTCTGTTCCGAGATCACCTGCCTCATCGAGCCCGACGGAGTGCGCCCGCTCACCGGGATCGGACACCGGATCAGCCGCGTTGCCGCCGGATAGGCCGGCCCGCCTGCGACTGCGGCAGCCGGGCCGGCCGGGATCGCCGGCACCGCCGCCGGACGACGGGGATTCATCGGGTCCGCGCGGCCGGGCCAACCAGGGCCTGACAGTGCCGGCCGCCGCGGGACCGGGCGGTCCCGCGGCGGCCGGACGCGCACCTGCGCGGGGACCGGCGACCGCATCCGGGGTCACGGTCAAGGGGAGCATCGGTCCGCCGGATGCGCGGGGTCAGCGCTTCGGGTTCTGGGCCGGCGCGCCCGGTTCAGCGCCTTCGAATCAGCGGCCCGGACGCCACCCGGCCGGGCTCGGTCCCCTCAGGGTTTGTCGGTCAGTACCCGATGTCGTAGCTGAGGATTCGCGAGTTGACGATCGTGACCAGCGCGATCACCGCGAACAGGATGAACGAGAGCGCGGCGCCGAACCCCATCTTCAGGGCCAGGAACGCTTCCAGGAACACGAGCAGCACGATCGTGATTGTGGTGTCCAGGGGTCCGCCGCAAACCATCAGAAAGTCGTCCTACAGGTCATGATGTACATCTGCACGAATACCTGCAATGCGCCAATGAAGTAAACAATGACGACAAAGTAGGTGGTCGGTGCCAGCAGCGGCACCGTGATCCTGAACATCTTGGAGAACCTTCCGGCTCCGTCGATGTCCGACGCTTCGTACAGGTGCGGCGGGATCGACTGCAGTCCGGCCAGATACAGGACCATGTTCAGGCCCATGTTTTTCCAGATGCTCATGATGATGATGGCCATCAGCGCCGTTTCCGGGCCAAGCAGCCACTTGGAGGACGGCAGGCCCAGCGCCCGCAGGGTCTCGTTGGCAAAACCCACCTGGGGCTCGTAGAGCCAGAGGAATATGAGGGAGACCGAAACGAACGAGGAAACGACCGGCATGTAGAACATGGCCCGGAAGAAGTAGATCCCGCGGATCGCGCGGTTGATCAGAACCGCCAGCAGGAGCGAAGTGATCACTCCGGCCGGAACCGTGCCGAGGGCGAAGAACAGCGTGTTGCGGATCGCCGGGAAGAACCTGGGCTCGTCCGGGGCCTTCTGGTAGTTTTCGAGCCCTACCCATTTCGGCGGGGTAAGCAGGTCGTAGTCGGTGAAGCTGTAGTAGAGGATCCCGAAGATCGGGACGATCACGAACACCGAGATGAAGATGATGGAGGGCAGCACGAACAGGTACGCCGTGGCCCCACCCCGGTAGGTCAGACCGAGTCGCCTGCGCAGGGTCATCTGGGGCGCAGTGCCAGCGTCAGTCGCCGTTTGGATTCTCCTCGGTTCGCATTGCTTTCCGAAACGCGTCCCCGCGCTTTTTTGGCGGGGTCGCCTTCGACCGCACAGTGGGCCCATTCTAGCTACGGCCCCGCTACCCATTCCCGCGCATTCGGGCAGCCCCGGCCGGAGGGTTTGCGGCGGTGGTTCCGGGCAGATGCGGTGGCCGGGCAGATGCCTGCGAAATTACCCGCCCGGCGCGCTCGCGCGCGGTAACCGGCGACCGACCCGGCTTGACGGTCCCCTTCCCGGCGCAGGGCTAAGGAATCGCGTGCCTGCGGCATGTACGCATCGCCGGGGGCGTGCCGGCGCGCGCAGGCCGGCCCCCGGAGCCCGGCGTGGCTTTGTACCTGACTTGACTGCCGGGGGGCGGGCAGGCGCGCCCTGCAACCCGATGGGCCGGCTCGCCGGACCGCCGGCGGCAAAAAGCCTGCCGGTCGGTAACCGATGCCGTAGCCGAGGATGCGCGAATTGATGATCGTGATCAGCGCGATGACCGCGAACGGGATTAACGAGCGCGCGGCGCCCCCACCCATCGGGGGCCGAATTCGAATTCAGCGCCAGGTTCCGGTTCGGCGGACGCCGGGATTGGTTACGGTAAAACCGGATACCAAAGTCGGTCCGCATCCACGTCCGCAACAAGGTGTACACCGTGACAATTCAATTTCGGCGGCCCGCCCATTGCCTGGCCCTGGCCCTGAGCACGCTATTTGCAGCGCTCGTTCTGACCGGGTGCGACCTCGGGGCGGGCGGGACCGACCTCCCGGATTCGCCGGCGCCTGACCCGGCCCCGGCCGCTCCCCCCAGCGATGACGTCGCCCCGCCCGCCGCGCCGGAACCGGCCGGTCGCGCCGAGGCCTATTCGATGGCCGTGTTTGCCGAACCGATCACCCGCAACGTCTGGAATTACTACGGCGGACCGGGCGGTTCGGTCTGGACCGGTTACGTCGTCGGGGCGTACAACCTGAGCCTGTACGGCCTCTCCGACCAGCGATTTGACTGGGTTCCGGCGGTGGCCGCCGATTTCCCGACCGATCTGGCGATCGAACAGTCGGACGGAGAAGACTTCTGGACCACCCAGGTCCCCCTGCGCCAGGGAATCCTCTGGAGCGACGGCGAGGCCCTGGACGCCGGCGATTTTGTTTTTACCGTCGAGACGGTGCAGGCAATGCGACTCGGTTCGGGCTGGGCCCGGGCGGTCGATCCGAATTTCGTTGAGCGCGTCGAAGCCCTCGACCCGTACACGGTGAAGGTGTGGTTCAAGGCCACCGACGAGGACGGGGAGCCGCAGACTCCGGGACTCGGCGTGTGGCAGTTCGGGCTCGCATTCATGCCGATCATGGCCGAGCACTACTGGCGACCGGTTGTCGCAGACGCCCTGGCCCTGGGCGACAACGCCGCCCAGGTGGAGGCGCTGTTCGCGCACGTTCCCGATGGCGAACCCTCCGCCGGCGGCCTCCACTTCCGACAGTGGGAGCCGGGTGCCTTCTACCAGAACGGGGCCGCTCCGAATTTCGCCTTCGAAGGGACGCGGATAACCCAGTTTGCGGACGGTTCGCTCCGCACCCAGAACCCGGTGCTTGGCTATGAGGAAACCGTCCTCGGCGAGGGCGTCGGCGAGGTCGAACTTGAATACGTGACCGGTCCGCACGCCGAGAACGCCTCGTTCGACATCTACGGCAACCAGGACTCTGCGATCCTGGCCCTGACCAACGGCGACGTCGACTACGTCTTCAATCCGCTAGGGACTCGAGCAGGGCTTCCGCAACCGCGTGGAGGCGGCCGACGACCTGACGCTGGTCAGCAACGAGAACAACGGCACCCGCTACCTGGGGTTCAACGTCCGCAAGCCGCCGTTCGACTCACTTGAATTCCGGCGCGCGGTGGCGATCCTGATCGACAAGGAATTCGTTACCCAGACGGTCCTGCAGGCCACCGCATTCCCGCAGTACGGGATGGTTGTCGAGGCCAATTCCTTCTGGCACAACCCGGACATCGAACGAATCGGCGAGGGGCTGACCCGCGCCGAGCGGATCGCGCAGGCGGTTTCCCTGCTGGAGGGCGCAGGTTTCGAATTCGAGGTCCGACCGGAGGTCAGCGAAGACGGCAATTTCGTCAGCGTGCAGGGCAAGGGCCTGACCATGCCCAACGGCGAACCGGTCCCGCAGCTGGAGATTCTGGCCCCCAGCGCCGGTTACGACCCGCTGCGCTCGACCTTTGCAATCTGGATCGAACGCTGGCTGAACGACGTCGGCATCCCGGCCCGGGCCAACCTGGCCGGATTCAACGTGATCGTCGACAAACTGTTTTCCGAGAACGTGGCCCGCGACCTGGACATGTGGATCCTGGGCTGGTCTTTCGGCATATTCCCCAACCACCTGGAGTCCTTCTTCCACTCGCGCTACGCGCCGGAGAACCAGAAGGGCGGCAACAACTGGGGCGGTTTCGCCGACCCGGAATTCGACGCCCTCGCCGACCAGTTCCTGCAGGCGACGACGTTCGACGAGGCCCGCGACCTGGCGCACCGCCTGCAGGCCCTGATCGCCACCCGCCTGCCCTACGTGACCCTGTTCGAGACCCCCAAGCTGGACGCTTACCGCCCCGCCAGGGTCGAATTTCCCTACACCGAGGTGCTGGGCGGGATCGAGCAGGCGGGCGGGATGCAGACCATCGCCCTGATCAAATAGGGCAACGCCCGATCACCATCGACGGCGACCGAACATGAGGCCGGTCCGATGACCCGGTTTCTGCTGCGGCGGGGCCTGCAGATCCTGCTTACCCTGTTCGTTTTCGTGACCATGGTCTTCTTCCTGGTCAACGCCCAGCCCGGCGACGTCAGCAATTTCTTCGCGCTCGATCCGAACATCCCGCCGGAGACCCGGGCCCAGATCCAGGAACGGTTCGGGCTCGACCAGCCGCTCTGGCGCCAGTACCTGACTTATCTGGGCAACTTCGTGCGGGGAGACCTGGGAACCTCCTTTTCGCTGTATCCGCGCGGGGTGGGCGAGGTGATCGCCGAACGGCTGCCGCGGACGGTGATGCTTTTCGCCACCGCCACGGTCGCGTCTTTCTATATGGGTTTTGCGCTGGGCAAGATCGTGGCCTGGCGCCGCGGGCAGTGGTTCGAATACGCCGCCACCGTGGGCGGGGTTTCGCTCTACACCGTATTTACACCGTGGTTCGGCCTGATGATGATCTGGGCGTTTGGGTACAAGCTGGGCTGGTTCCCGCTCGGCAAGTTCCTGGACCCGCGGATCTGGTCCGGCGCCGGGGTCGACGCCAACACCCTGTTCGGCCAAATGCTGGCCGCCGCCGGGCTGGTGTCTGTCCTGGCGATAGCCGCGCTGGTCGCCGCGCGCCGCCGCCGGCTGCCGCACACGACCCTGATCGGGGTCGGCGTGCTGGCCGCAGCCGGCGCTGCCGCGCTGGGCGCCTTCGCCCTGGCCGGGACCGCGCACCTTGCGCTGGACGTTGTCTCGCACATGGTCCTGCCGGTTGTGACCCTGACCCTGATCTCCTTTGCCGGCACGATGCTGCTCACCCGCAACAGCATGCTCGAGACGATGCGCGAGGACTACGTCCTGGCGGCGCGCGCCAAGGGACTGCCGGAATCCGTGGTGCGCGACCGCCATGTCGCCCGCAACGCCATCCTGCCGGTCGTCACCAGCCTGGTGTTCTCGCTGGCGTTCGCGATCGACGGCGGCGTGATCATCGAGACGGTGTTTTCCTGGCCCGGCATGGGCCAGACGCTGGTCGCGGCCGCCCAGCAGGAGGATCTGCCGCTGGCGGTCGGGGCGTTCGTCTTTGTCGGGGTGTTCGTGCTGCTGGCCCACCTGGCGGTCGATGTTCTCTACGCCCTGCTGGACCCCAGGATCCGGTTGTAGATGAGGGTCGACGCCGATTACGGCGAAAGCGTCCCGCTCTGGCGAGTGCGGGCCGGATTGTTCTGGGCCACCACCCGGCGCAACTGGCGGCTGTTCGCGGCCACCCGGATCGGCCTGGCCGGACTCGGCATCATCTCGCTTTACGCCCTCATGGCGATCGCGCACCCGCTCCTGATCGCCACCGTCTGGGATCCGGCGATCTACGATCCGGTGATCGGCTACGCTTTCGACCAGACCGTCCAGCCCGCCCCGCCCAGCCGCGCCCACCCGCTCGGAACCGACCCGCTGGGCCGCGACGTCCTCTCGCAGCTGATGTTCTCGGCGCGAACCGAATTCGTGCTCGGCATTTCCGCGGCCGTCATCACGGTCACCATCGGAACCACCGTTGGCGCGGTCGCGGCCTACTTCGGCGGCGTGGTGGACGCGGTACTGATGCGCCTGGCCGACATCATGATCATGGTCCCGGGAATCAGCGTTCTGATCGTGCTTTCGGCGCTTGTCGGGGTCCAGCAGTTTGAGCTGGCCCTGGTGATCGGGGTGTTGTCGGGATTCGGCGGCACCGCGGTGCTGCTCAAGTCCCAGGCGTTGTCGGTGGTGGTCAAACCCTATATCGAGGCCGCCCGGGCGGCCGGCGGCGGCCCCTGGCACGTGATATTCACGCACATCGTCCCGAACCTTCTGCCGCTGGCATTTCTCTACATGATGTTCACCGTCACCGCCGCCATTTTTTCCGAGGCCGTCCTTTCGTTCCTGGGGCTGCTCGACGTTCGGATGTCCTGGGGGCTGATGATCCACACCACCGAATCGGCCGGCTACCTGCTGGACGTGGGGAATTACTGGTGGCTGATCCTGCCGGCCAGTCTTTCGATAACCCTGCTGTGCTCGTCCTTCTACCTGGTGGGGCGCGCGCTCGACGAAGTCGTAAACCCAAGACTCCGCCAACGGTGAGCCCGGCGCCGCTCCTCCGGGTGCAGGACCTGTCCCTGGATTACCTGACCGCCGACGGGCCGGTGGCCGCCGTCGACCGCGTTTCGTTCGAGCTGCGGCCGGGCCAGGCGCTCGGGCTGGTGGGCGAATCCGGCTGCGGCAAGACGACGGTGGCCAACTGCCTGCTGCGCCTCCTGCCGGAAAACGCCCGCATCCGCTCCGGCCGGATCCTGCTCGGCGATGAGGACATCCTGGCCTTTTCGCCATCCCGGCTGCGGGCCCTGCGCGGCGCCCGCGTGGCGATGGTGTTCCAGGCGGCGATGAACTCGCTGAACCCGGTCTACCGGGTCGGGGAGCAGATCGTCGAGGCCATCCGCGCGCACCGGTCGCTGCCGCCTGAAGGGATTCAGAAAAGGCTCGAAGAGCTCTACGAGCTGGTCGGCCTGGATCCTGAGGTCATGTGGTCCTATCCGCACGAGTACAGCGGCGGAATGCGCCAGCGCGCGGTGATTGCGATGGCGCTCTCCTGCGACCCTGACGTTCTGGTCGCCGACGAACCGACCACCGCCCTGGACGTGATCGTGCAGCGCCAGATCCTGCGCCGCCTGACCCGGATCCACCGCGGTTCGCAACGGGCCATGATCCTGGTCTCGCACGACCTGGCCGCGATCGCCCAGGTCTGCGACCACGTGGCGGTCATGTACGCCGGCCAGCTGATCGAATCGGGTCCGACCGAACAGGTGCTTTCGGCGCCCATCCACCGCTACACGCGCGCCCTGCTCGACGCGGTGCCCAGGCTCCAGGGGCCGCGCCGCCGGCTGGCGGTCATCGGCGGCGAACCGCCAGATCTGCTCGAGCCGCCGCCGGGCTGCCGTTTTAATCCCCGCTGCCGGCAGGCGCTGCCCGAGTGCCGCACCGGGCCGGCGCCCCGCGTCGAACGTTCGGCGGAGCATTGGGCTTTGTGTTTCGATCCCTGTCCGGCACCCGGATGATGGAGCCGGCCAGGGAACCGATCGTGACGGTCAGGGGTCTGGGCAAGACTTTCGAGCACCGCGGCGGCATCCTGGCGCGCGGCAAGCCGCTGCGCGCCGTCGACGGGGTGAGCTTCCAGATCGCGCGCGGGCAGAGCTTCGGCCTGGTTGGCGGCTCCGGATCGGGCAAGACGACAACCGGTCGCATGCTGGTCCGTCTGGAAGACCCCACCGACGGGCAGATCATCTTCCACGACGGGCAGGAAAGCTTCGACGTGGCCGGCCTGCGCGGACGGGCGCTCAAATCCTTCCGGCGTCGCGCCCAGATCATCTTTCAGGACCCCTACGAATCGCTGAACCCGCGGCGAACCGTATACGACAGCGTCATCGAGCCCCTGCGGGTACACCGGGTCGGGGGCCCGCGGCAGTGGCGGCGCAGCGCCGAGGAATTCCTGGCCAGGGTCGGGATCGCCCCGCCGCACCGCTACCTATTCCGCTACCCGCACGAGCTTTCCGGGGGTCAGCGGCAACGGGTCGCGATCGCCCGCGCGCTGATCATCGAACCGGCCCTGGTGGTGGCCGACGAGCCCACTTCGATGCTGGACGTCTCGGTGCGGGCGGGGGTTATCGCCTTGCTCGACCAGCTGCGGCACGATCTGGGGGTCAGCTTCCTGCTGATCACCCACGACCTGGCCGTGGCCCGCTATCTGTGCGAGGAGATCGCGGTCATGCAGGGCGGCCGCATCGTCGAGCAGGGCAGCGTCGAGAAGTTGTTGGCCAGGCCCGACCATCAGTACTCGAAATTGCTGCTCGAGGCCGCCGGCGCGGCTCCCGACCGCCCGGGCCCGGACTGATTCCGGCCTAGTTGTAGTCCCCGTGGGCCCCGGTTCCGCTGGGGTCCTGCAGCTCGTCGGCGCCGCACAGGTAACGCCACCACCGGGCGCGCTCGCCGACGACCCAGGCGCTCTCGCCGGTCAGCACGTGGGTGTCCTTGTTGATGAGGAAAAAGCGGCGAAGCTCGGGGCTGTTCCAGCCGTCGGTGTTAAAGGTCGCCCGCTGCTCGGTGCGCGGGTTGTAGCGGATCTTGAACATGAACCGATGCTGTTCGGTCTCGTTGGTCTGGGCGCAGTGCCAGAGCGCTTCGTGCAGGAAGCAGATCCGCCCGCCTCTGCCCTCCAGGCGCTTCTGGCCCTTGATGTTCTTGTAGCGGCCGGTATCGGGGCCCAGCATCGATCGCATGTGCGATCCCGGCAATACCAGGGTGGGGCCCATCTCGTAGGGAACGTCGTGGGCGAAATAGGCGGTGAGGATGTCGAACGAATATGGGTGGATTCCGGGCAGGCGGACCTGGCGGCGACCGCCCGAATCCACGTGCCAGAGCTGGGCTTCTTCCTGGAACGGGTAGGTCACGTGCAGCGCCGAGTGGTTCTGGGCATAACCCGGGCCCAGCAGGCTCTGCAGCACCCCGCGCACCGCGGGCAGTTCGTGAATCTCGCGAATGGCGCTGGAGTGATCGAAAAAACCGTCCTTGTTGTCGGTGATGTGCCAGGCGTATTCGGACTTGCGGCCCGAATCATCGACCGCGGTCAGTTCGTCGGCCAACGCGCGCTCGTTGAGTTCATCGGGGATCAGGTCGTCGAACTCGAGGTACCCGTCGACGACGAACCGGGCCATCTGTTCGACGGTGAGCAGGTGCCGTTTTTCGACCGGCGCCAGTTTGGGGTCAGATTCAGCGATTGCCATTGACGCACTCCCGCCGGCCCAGGACCGGATCAGTCGACAAGTTTTTCAAGCATGTACTCGTTGGAAAGCCCGCCAAGCGGTTGCCCGGCCGTCCGCTCCGGGACGGGACCGGCCTGTATTACGCGCCACCCGTCCCTTAACGCCGCGATTCCGGTCGGGTAGGGCGGCTCGGTCTCGCTGCCGGCTTGCATCTGGACTTGGTCCTCGGACAGCGTTCCGTCGTACAAGGCCCAGGCCACTACTTCCGAGTTCAGGTCACCATTCCGGAGATTGACGAACAAGAGTTTCTGGCGCACTCCGCGGACCTTTCGTCCGGAAAACAACTGTCAGTGGAAAGATGTTACCGGGGCTGCCGGGTGCGCGGCTTGAATGGGTCTGTGCCGAAATTGCCTGCAACCCGGAAGATGCCGGCAAGCCCAGGTACCCGACCGGGTGAATCAACAGCCAGCAGCCGCAGTCCCCGGCCGGGGCAGCCTACTCGGAATAGCAATTCAATCCGCGCTGGAGCCTCCCTCTTGCTCCCCTGCTCAGAGCGCTTAATCTTCCAGCCATTCGAGCTCCTTGGCCGTCCACCCGTTGGTGGAGGAATACCCCTCCTTGTATCGCTTCGAGATGTCGGCGGCTGCCGCGCCCGCCAAATACTCTTGCACCGCAGCGCGTACCAGCGCGGATCTGCAGGTGCGCTTTAGCCCGGCAATGCGGTCCAGCTCCTCCAGGAGCTTTCGATCAATCGCGAACTTGATTTCCCGCATCGGGCCCATTGTCAATAGCGCTGTTGGAATATTCGAATCTTGTTCCGGAAGGTGCGCGATCTGGCCGCGACCCGACCCTTGCCTTCGGGCGCAAACCGCCGCAACGACCCTATCGAAGTTACCGCAATTTCGGGCGCGTGCAATTTCGCAGGGATTCCTTAATCAAAAATTGAAAGCTGGCACCTTCAGCCCGGATTTCCCAATCCCAAGTCGACCCGAGGATCCAACGTGTCGGAAAACGATTTGACTGGTCTTTCCAACCAGCTTTCAGCATCAGAGAAGGCGGCCCTGACCGCGGGTGCGTCCATGTGGGAGATGCAGGGAGTGGAGCGCCTTGGAATCCCGGGATTAAAGGTAACTGACGGCCCCAACGGGGCGCGCGGCAGCGGGATATTCGGGAGCGGGAAGAGCGCCGCCTGCTTTCCCTGCGGGTCGGCCCTGGGAGCGACCTGGGATCCCGAACTGGTCGAGCGCATCGGAGTCGCCCTGGGCCAGGAAGCCAAGACCAAGTCCTGCGCGGTCCTGCTGGCGCCGACCGTGAACCTGCACCGATCTCCCCTGTATGGACGCAATTTCGAGTGCTTTTCTGAGGACCCCCTGCTGACGGCGCGGCTGGCGGTCGCCTACGTGCGCGGGGTGCAGAGCCAGAAGATCGCGTGCGTGATAAAGCACTTCGTCGCCAACGACGCCGAGTTCGAACGCATGACGATCAATTCGGTCGTCGACGAGCGGACGCTGCGCGAGATATATCTGCCGCCGTTCGAGGCCGCGGTCAGGGAAGCCGGGATTTGGGGCGTGATGACCGCCTACAACAAGCTCAACGGGACCGCCTGCACCGCCCACCAGTGGCTGCTGGCCGACCTCTTGAAGGGCGAGTGGGGCTTTGACGGGATCGTGATGACCGACTGGTTTTCCTTCGTCGACACGGTCGAATCATCGCGCGCCGGACTGGATGTGGAAATGCCCGGGCCGGCCCGCATGTACGGACCGACGCTGGCCGAAGCGGTGCAAGACGGCCGCGCGGCAGAAGCCGATCTCGACGACCACGCGGACCGGATCCTGAAGTTGATCGACCGCGTGGGCGCCTTCGGATCCGATTCATCCGGCGACGAGCGCGAGGTGGACCTGCCCGAGCACCGCGCGCTGCTGCGCGAGGCTGCGGCCCGTTCGATCGTGCTGCTGAAGAACCCAAACGGGCTGCTCCCGCTGGAGGGGGTCGGCAAGGTCGCCCTGATCGGGCACAACGCCGGGCGGCTGCAGCTGTACGGAGGCGGGTCGGCCCAGCTCCGACCCCACTACAGGTTGGACCTGCAGGAATCCCTGCGCGACGCGATGGGGCCGGACGCATCGGTGAGGTACGCGCCCGGAGCGTTCGTCGGCAAGTTCCTGCCCCTGCTGGAGGGGCCCAACCTGCGGCAGCCCAACGGTCTGCCCGGTCTGCGGATCGAGATCATGGGCGCCGGCGGCGGCGTTCTGAGGACCCAGTCATCGGCCCATTCGGAGATCTTTGTCGTGACCGCGTCCGGCGAGGGCGGTGCCGCGGTACGGGCCACCGGCACATTCGACGTGTCCGCGCCGGGCACGTACCAGTTCTCGCTGGCCCAGGCCGGCGGGGCCCGGCTCCTGATTGACGACGAAGTCCTCGTCGATGGCGTAGCCGACCCGCTTCCGCCGGGCGAATCCTTCATGGGTTTCGGCAGCGCGGAAAAGCGCGTGGCGGTCGACTTGGCCCCGGGCAAACACTCGCTGCGGATCGTAATGGAGGGTGAAGCCGGCGCCGGCGGCCTGCTCCAGGCGGCCCGGGTCGGGTTCCTGCCGCCGCAGCCCGGCGACATGCTTTCTGAAGCCGTCGCCCTGGCGCGCGCGAGCGACGTGGCCGTCGTGGTTGTCGGGACCAACGAGGACTACGAGACCGAGGGTCGCGATCGTCCCGACATGGCCCTTCCCGACGGGCAGGACGAGCTTGTCCGGGAAGTTTGCCGGGCCAATCCAAACACGGTTGTGGTGATCAATGCCGCTTCGCCGGTGGACATGGAATGGGACGACGACGCGGCCGCGGTGCTGCAGTGCTGGTTCGGCGGCCAGGAACTTGCCAACGCCCTGGCCGACGTGCTGACCGGCGCCGCCGAACCCGGCGGCCGCCTGCCGACCAGCATCCCGCTGCGCCTGGAGCACTCACCCTCTTATGGGAATTTCCCGGGCGAGGCCGGTCAGGTCCGCTACGGCGAGGGCCTGCTGATGGGCTACCGGCACTTCGACACCCGCGACCTGCCGGTCCGCTACCGGTTCGGGCACGGTCTCTCCTACACCAGCTTCGCGTTTGCCGAACCGCAGATCATCCGGCGCGGCCAAGGGGGCGACCTGGAGCTGGCGGTCAAGGTCACAAACACCGGGACGCGGGCCGGTTCAGCGGTCGTGCAGGCATACGTCGAACCCCCGGCCGGTCCGCTGTTCAGACCGCGCCGCGAACTGCGCGCCTTCGACCGGATCGATCTGGCAGCGGGCGAGAGCGGCACCGCGGTCCTGGAATTCGACGATCGCTCGTTCTCCTACTGGGACCCGGCGGACAATGCCTGGCGCCTGCACGGCGGCAGTCATTTGATCCACATCGGCTCCGCGATCGGCAGGAGCGACCACCGGCTACCCGTGAATATTCCGGCCCCGTGACCGGCGCGGCCAGCGGCGGAGAGTTTCCGCCCGGCCCGGTCTCAAGTTCGGGGGTCGGGGCACTTTTTGCGCCGGGTGGGGCGATCGCCCGGACCCTGGGCGGGCGGTTCGAACCGCGACCCGGCCAGGCGCAGATGGCCGAAGCGGTCTCCGACGCCATCGCCGAAGAGCGGATTCTGCTTGTGGAAGCCGGCACCGGGACCGGCAAGACCTTCGCCTACATCGCCCCCGGACTTATGGCGGGCAAGCGCATGGTGATTGCGACCGGCACCCGCGCCCTCCAGGACCAGCTGGTTGGCAAGGACCTGCCGCAGATTACGACCGCCCTGGGCCTGCCCGGCCTCGCAGTGGTGAACCTTAAAGGCGCCAGCAATTACCTTTGCAAGTTCAAGTTCGCCCAACTCCGAACCGGCCAACTGGAGCTTGAGGTCGGTGGCGGGCGACCACATTCCCGGCTGATGCACCAGATCGGGGAATGGTCAGACGCGACCCGGACCGGTGATTTTGCCGAACTTTCCGGCATAAGCCCCGACGATCCGATGCTCTCTTCGATCGACGGCTCGGGCGACATGTGCCACGGTAAACGCTGTGAACTCTATTCAGAGTGCCACGTGACCAGGGTCCGCCGCCAGGCCGCCGACGCCGACGTGATCGTGACCAACCAGGCTCTCTATCTGGCCGGCATCTCGCCGCAGCCCGGCGCCGAACCGATCCTGCCGGCCCACGATCTGGCGGTTGTCGACGAGGCCCATCAGTTGGAGAGTTTCGCTTCGAGCGCGTATTCGATCGAGGTGTCGCGTTCGCGCTGGCGGCGTATCGCCCGCAACCTGCGGACCGCAAGTCAGTTGGCCGGCACCCGAATTCCGGCCGGCGGGGGCCTGGACAACGCCGCGGACCCGTTCTTTCGGCGACTGGAGCGCTACGTCCAGGAAAAGGCCGGCGGGACCGACGACGGCCCGTACCGCCGCCAGGTCGTCATCGACGCCGCCGCCCACGAGGGATTCGTCGGATTCGTCTCCGACCAGGCCGCCGGCCTGATAAGCCGGATCGATGCGGCAAAGCGGTCGCTCGAGGAGCGCATTGAAACGGAGAATTCGCAGTTTGACCCGCTCATACCGGTCGCCTCAAACCTGCTGGCCCAGCACGAGGCCCTGAACCGGCTGCTGGATGACCCCGACCCCGAATGGGTCTTGCATCTGCAGCCCGACCGCCGGGAGGGCTACGCGTTGCTGTCAACGCCGCTTTCGGTGGGGCCGATTCTTGACGCCCAGATGTTCGGACCGACCAGGCCGGCGGCCGCGGTGGCGCTCACCTCGGCCACCCTGGCCACTGCCCAGGGGTTCGGGTTTACCCGTGAGCGATTGGGTATCGACGAGGCCGATGAACTGGCGGTGGCGAGCCCTTTCGATCACAAGCGCCAGGCACTGCTTTACGTTCCCCGCGACCTCCCGCCGCCGGCAGTTGGTGACGAACGCGGCGCCCTGGCGCCGGTAGTGGACCAGATCCTCGAATTGATCTCGGCCTGCGACGGCGGGGTCTTTGTCCTCTGCACCAGTCGCCGGCGCATGCTCCAGTACCACGAACTGGTCGCCGACCGCTCCGCCGGGCGCACGCTCCTGCTGCAGGGCCGGGCCTCGCCGGCTTCGCTGATCAGCCGATTTCGCCGCGAGCAGAATGCGGTCCTGTTTGCAACCAAGAGCTTCTGGCAGGGTGTGGACGTTCCCGGCCGCGCACTGTCGATGGTGATCGTCGACCGCCTTCCCTTTCCCTCGCCCGCGGAGCCGGTGTTTTCGGCACGCTGCCGGGCGATCGACTCGGAGGGCAGGTCATCCTTCATGGCCCTGTCGCTGCCGCTGGCGGCGATGGACCTGAAACAGGGGTTCGGGCGACTGATCCGCAGCCGGCGCGACCGCGGCGTGCTGGCCCTGCTCGAGGACCGGATTATGACCAAGCGCTACGGCCGGTTCCTCCGCGGCGCCCTGCCGGAGGTCCCGGTCACCCGCGAAATCAGCCGGGTGCGGACGCACCTGGCTGCAGCGTCGGGTCAGCCGGAACTGGAGGATTCGGCCGGGACGTAATCGGCGATCTTGCCGGTGAAACGGCAACCCGGAAACCCGCTGCAGCCCACGAAATCCCCGTAGCGTCCTTTCCTGACGCTCAGGTCCTTGCCGCATTCCGGGCACTCGCCCACGACCGCCCCACCGGAGTTTTTCCTGGCGGATTTGGCGGCCGGTTTGCTCGGGGCGGAGCCGGCCGGCTTTTTGCGGGGGTCCTGCCAGGTCGAGTACTCGCAGCCCGGGTACCGCTCGCAGCCGTAGAAGATCCGGCCGCGGCGGGTCTTTTTGATTACCAGCTGACCGTCGGCGCAGTCCGGGCACTGGACCCCGGTCGGCTCGGTGATCTGGCGCGTGTAGCGGCAGTCGGGATAGGATTCGCAGCCGATGAACCGGCCGAACCGGCCCTGCTTGAACACCAGGCCCGAACCGCAGTCCGGGCAGGGTTCGCCGACCGCATTTGACTCTTCGCCGTTGCCGGCGTTTTCCAGGTCGCGGGTGAACTTGCACTCGGGGAACCCGGAGCAGCCCACGAACATGCCGTTCCGGCCCAGGCGCTTGACCAGCTGGAGCGAACAGCGCGGGCATTCCTCGTCCAGCAGTTCGTCGGCGACCGGTTTTTTCAGGTTCTCCCAGGCGTTGGCAAGGTCCTTGTCCAATCGTTCCCAGAATTCGCCGGTCGCGTCAACCCAGCCCAGCTCGCCGCTGGCCACCCGGTCGAGTTCGGTTTCCATCCGGGCGGTGAACGCCACGTCGACGATGTCGGCGAAGAATTCGGCCATTGCGTCGGTGACGAATTCGCCGACCTGGGTCGGCTCCAGGACGCGGCGCTGGCTGGTCACGTACTGGCGGTCCTTGAGCGTCCGGATGATCGCCGCATAGGTGCTGGGGCGCCCGATTCCCTCGTCTTCCAGTACCTTGATCAGACCGGCTTCGCTGTAGCGCGGCGGCGGCTCGGAGGTGTGCTTTTGCGATTCGATCTCAAGCAGCTCGAGCGGATCGCCGACCGCGCGTGCGGCCAGGTAGTCGAAGCGGGCCGATTCCTCGGCGCCGATGCGCGGACCGTAACTGGCGACACGCAGGCAGCCCGGATCGATAACGCGCGCGGCGGTGACCCTGAACACGTGCTCGGAATCGGGTCCGGAGGCCACGTCCAGGGCCAGGCGGCGCGCGGTCCCGGGCACCATCTGACTGGCGACGAACTGGCTCCAGATCAGGTCGTAGAGCCTGCGCTGATCCCTGTCCAGTGCCTCTCCGAGCACCGCCGGCGACAGCGCGACCTCGGTGGGGCGGATCGCTTCGTGGGCTTCCTGGGCGTTGCGGGTCCGGGTCCTGTAGAAGTTGGGCTTTTCGGGCAGGTAATCGCGGCCGAGTTCGCTACCCACGTAATCACGGACCGCGCCAAGGGCCTGGCCCGAAACGCTCACCGAGTCGGTTCGCATATAGGTGATCAGACCGATCTGGCCGCGACCCGGGACCCGGACTCCCTCGTAGAGACGCTGGGCGATGCGCATCGTCTGCGAGGGTGAGAGCCGCAGGCGGTTCGAGGCCGCGCGCTGCAGGCTGGCGGTCGTAAAGGGTGCCTGCGGACGCAGGCGCCGGTCGTTCTGCCGCCGGTCGGTGACCTGGTAGTCGGCCTGGCCCAGCCGGTCAACCAGGGCCCCGGCGGCCTCCGCGTCCAGTTTCAGTTCTTTGCCATCCCGATGCAGCTGGGCCGTGAACGCGGCCACGCCGCTGCCGGGATCGCCGAACCGGCCGTCGACCGTCCACCAGTCCTCGGGGACGAACTGGCGCCTCTGGCGTTCGCGGTCGACCACGATCCGCAGGGCCACGCTCTGGACCCGGCCGGCCGAAGATCCGCCCGGAATCCGGCGCCGCAGGATGGGGGAGATCTTAAAGCCCACCAGCCGGTCCAGCACGCGGCGCGCCTGCTGGGCCTCGACCAGGCGGTCGTCGACCGGTACGGGCGAATTCAGGGCGTCGCGGACCGCCGATTTGGTGATCTCGTGGAAACGCACCCGGCTGGTCTTCTTTTCGTCAAGGTCGGCGGCCGACATCAGGTGCCAGGCGATGGCCTCGCCCTCGCGGTCGGGGTCGGTGGCCAGGAGCACCGTGTCCGAGGCCGCCGCCGCCTTGCGGATCTGGGTCACGGTTTTCTGTTTGTCGCGCGGGACCACGTAGGTGGGCGCGAAACCGTTTTCGATGTCCACGCCCAGCTTGCCCTTGGGGAGGTCCCGGATGTGCCCCACCGAGGCCAGCACGTCGTAGTCCTTGCCAAGGTAGCGCTTGATGGTCTGCGCCTTGGTGCCGGACTCGACGATCACCAGGTTCGGCGCCGGCCGGGAGCGGCGCTTGGTGGATGGTTTGCGGCGTTGGGCCATGTTCTTTTCTGCTGGCGAATTTACGGTCGGGCGCGGATTCGGGCCGCCCCCGGTGCGCGTCGGATGCGCGGTCTTCGGCGCCGCACCGGCCCGCTCGGTTGGGCCGTATAGCGCCAAAGCACCCAACCTTAGCAGATACGGGTTCGGCGGGTCTACCCCGGCCCGGCCCGCGCCGGGCGGCCCACCCGTCTGGCGCCGGAGCGCTCGAAGTAGGCGAGCAGGCGCCGGCGCCAGTCGGGACGATCTTCAAAATCCGGCCAGGTGATCCCGAGCTGCCCGAGGCGCGCTTCGGGCCCGAGCCGGCGCCGCATATCACCGCGATCGACGAATCTTTCGGGGTCCATCCGCATCACCAGGTCGGCGCCGGCTGTGGCGATCGAATCGATCCCCAGTTCGGTGGCGTGCGCCCGCACCTTGGCCACGTAAATGAGGTTTGCCACCGGATCGGGAAATTCGCCGAACCGGTCGCGCAGCCCCGCCGCCACCGACTCGACCGCGCTCACCGAATCGGCGCGGACCAGGCGCTGGTACTCGCGCAGCTTGGCCGCATAGGTCCCGGTGTACTCGTCGGGGATATAGGCGCTCAGCGGCAGATCGACCGGGGTCAGGACACGCCGCCGCCCCTCGTCGGCGGGGCCCGATCCCTTGGCCTCGCGGACCGCGTCGCGAACCATCTGCAGATACATGTAAAGACCCACCGAATTTGCAAAACCCGACTGGTTGGCGCCCAGCATGTCGCCGGCCCCGCGGATCTGCAGGTCGCGCATCGCCAGCCGCAGGCCGGCGCCCAGGTCGTTGGCCTCCAGCACGGCCTGCAGGCGTTTCTGGGCCGCTTCGGTCAGGCGGTCCTCGCGCGAGTAGAGGAAATAGGCGTAGGCCTGGGTGGCCGACCGGCCGACCCGGCCGCGCAGCTGGTAGAGCTGGGCCAGGCCGAACATCCAGCATTCATCCACGACCAGGGTGTTCACGTTGGGCAGGTCGACCCCGTTTTCGATGATCGCGGTGCAGACCAGGACGTCGTGCTGGCCGCCGGCGAATTCGACCATCACCGACTCCAGCGCGTTCGACGGCATCTGGCCGTGGGCGACCGCGACCCGGGCCCGTGGACAGATCCTGGAGATCTTGGCGGCCGCGCCGTAGATCGAATTGACCCGGTTGTGGACGACGAACACCTGGCCGCCGCGGGCCAGTTCGGAATCGATCGCCTCGCGGACGACGCCCTCCTCGTACGCGGTCACGTACGACTTGACCGGGCGGCGGTCGTGCGGCGGCGATTCGATCACCGAAATGTCGCGCACCTCGGTCAGGGCCATGTGCAGGGTCCGCGGGATGGGGGTGGCGGTGAGGGTCAGGACGTCCACCTCGGCGCGCAGTTTCTTGAGGCGCTCCTTCTGGGCCACCCCGAACCGCTGCTCCTCGTCGACGACAACCAGGCCCAGGTCGGAGAAATTTATGTCCCGCGAGAGCAGGCGGTGGGTGCCGATGACGATATCGACGGCCCCGCCTTCCAGGTCGGCGACGATCTTTTTCTGGCGCGCCGGGGTCTGGAACCGCGACAGCAGCTCCACCCGCAGCGGGTAGGAACCGAGCCGGCGCCGGAACGTGTCGTGGTGCTGCTGGGCCAGGATCGTGGTCGGCACCAGCATTGCAACCTGCTTGCCCTCCTGGGCGGCCTTGAACGCGGCCCGCACCGCCACCTCGGTCTTGCCGAATCCGACGTCGCCGCAGATCAGGCGGTCCATCGGCCGCTCGGATTCCATGTCCGCCTTCACCTGTTCGATGGCGGTGAGCTGATCGGGGGTTTCCACGAACGGAAAGGCCTGTTCCATCGACAGCTGCCAGTCCGAGTCCGGTCCGAACGAGTGGCCCGGCCCGCTCTCGCGGGTGGCGTAGATCTCCAGCAGCTCGCCGGCGATCTCGCGGGCCGCCCCCGAGGCCTTGCGCTTGGCGCGGGTCCAGTCCTTGGTGCCCAGGCGGGACAGCTTGGGGGTCGCTTCGCCGGCGCCGACGAAACGCTGCACCCGGCCCAGCTGGTCGACCGGGACGTAGAGCTTGCCGTCGCGGGCGTATTCGATCTGCAGGTACTCGCGGTCGCCGGCCGCGTTGGCCAACCGCACCACGCCCCGGTAGCGCCCGATTCCGTGCTCCACGTGCACGACGTAGTCGCCTTCGGACAGGTCCAGCAGGAACTCCTCGTCGACGGCCGGCTTGGCGGCCGGCGCGGCGCGGCGCCGCATCCGCCCGAATATCTCGGCGTCGGTGAGCAGCTGCAGGCCCAGGCCGCGGTGCCGCCAGCCGCGCATCAGCGAGGCCCGCACGACCGCCACGTCGCCCGGCCCGAGCCGGCCGCCGGCCTCGGCCAGGGGGGTGGCCCAGACCCCGTGTTCGGTCAGCAGGTCGACCAGCCGGTCCCCCTGGTAACTGGCCAGGATCGTGGCCAGGCCGCTCTCGGCCAGCTCGTTGGCCATGTGCAGCAGCCTTCCGCCGTACGATTCCGGCGAGGAGAACTCCGCGGTCGCGTAGACCTCGTCGCTTTGGGGGCCGGACCCGCTCTGCAGCAACTTGAGGTGGGCCGATTCGAGGGCCTCTACCAGCGGCTTCACGTCGTTCAGCGGCGTTCCGATGCCGCGCGGGAGCTGGCGGTCCTTGAGCAACTGGGCACGCAGCCGTTCCTCGGCGCCGGACTGTTCGCGCAGCGCCCAGGCGATCGCGTCGGGGTCCTCGACGGCCAGGCGCGCCGAGCCGGCAAAGTCGAGCAGGCTGGAGGACTCCACCTGGCCGGAGGACAGCAGGAACGGCGCGGCGTCGAAAAAGGACCCTTCCGCCAGGAGCGCCAGCTGGCGCTGCAGGCGGTCCTGGTCGGCGCGCCGCAGGCCGTCGAGGTCGAGCCTGCCCAGCGCCGCCGCCGCCTGCGGGCCGCGCCAGACCGGATGCTCGGTCGCCGATCCGACCTCCCAGCTCACCAGGGCTGCCCCGGAGCGCTGGTCGGTCACATCGAAATAACGCAGCGATTCGATCTCGTCGTCGAAGAAATCGACCCGGATCGGGTGCTCCGAATCGGCCGGAAAAAAGTCCAGCAGGCCGCCCCGCTGGACGAATTCGCCCGGTTCCTCGACCAGCGGAGAGCGCCGGTAACCCAGGTCCAGGAGACGCTGGGCGAGCCGGGCCGGGGGCAGGACCAGGCCGGGCTCCAGGGCCAGCAGGCGCTCTGCGAACTCGCGGGCCGGACACAGCTTGGGCAGCAGCGCCCGGGCCGAGGCGACGACCAGGAAGCCTTCGTCGGGCGGGACCGCTGCGGCCAGGGTCAGGCGCTTGAGCACCCTGCTGCGGGCGGCCAGGACCTGGTGGTCGGTGCTTACCTGGGCGTGGGCGAGGTGGTCCGGTGCCGGGAACGCCAGCACCTCCAGCCCGCCCGCCCACAGCTCGAATTCGCGCAGCAGCTCCTCGGCGCGGTTCTCGTCGCTGACCAGCAGGAGGTACGGGCGGGCGCTGCGCCGTACGACGTCGGCCAGAAGAATCGCGTGCGTGGCCGGCATCGCCACGACCGTGGCAGGGCCGGCGGCGGCCCGTTCGGCGGCGGAGGCGAATTCGGCGGTCGCGGTCAGCCGCGCGGCTATCTGCTCGGGCTTCAACGTGGACCGGACCAATCGCGATTGAACCGGTTCATCAACTCCTCGTGGGTCATCGCCCCGACCTGCGAAAGCCCCTCGAGGGCGGCTGCGACCAACCGCTCTATGGCCGGTTTCTGGGACCGGCCAAAGCCCTGCAGGACGTATTCGGCCGGATCCAGGCCCGGCGGCGGGCGCCCGATGCCGAGCTTGAAGCGCAGGAACCGGTCGGTGCCGGCCGCGGCGATGATCGATTCGATCCCCCGGTGACCGCCGGCCGATCCTCCGAAGCGGACGCGCAGCCTGGCAAATCCCAGGTCCATGTCGTCATGGACTACAACCATTCGTTCCGCCTCCAGGCCCAGGCCTTCGAGCGCGGATCGCACGGATTTGCCGGATGTGTTCATGAACGTATGCGGAAAAAGCAATCCGGTGGCGTCGTCGCCGACATCCCGCACCGCGAAGCGCCCGCGATAGCGTCGCCGCAGGTCGGGTCCGGGGTTGGCGGCCAGCATTGCCCGGCCCACGCGCCAACCGATGTTGTGGCGCCCGCCGGCATGTTCGCGCCCCGGGTTGCCCAGGAAGACCAACAGCCGCTCGGGATCCGGTCGGCGCCGGAACAGATCACCCAGACCCATCGGCGGTCGCGACCTCCTCCCGGAACGCATCGGACAGGGCCAACCAGGCCGTCAGGTCTAGATTGGCGGGTCGATCGTCGGGGTCGATGCCGGCTGCTGACAGTAGGTTTATGGCCGCTTCGCGCTCCAGGCGCAGACCGGCGCCAAGCGAATTTACGAGTTTCTTGCGGCGCTGGGCGAAGGCGTGGCGGGAGAGCCAGATCGCGCTGGCCACCTGCGGGTCCCGGCGGTCCCGATCGGTGGTATCTATGCTGATCACCGCCGACGTGACCTTGGGACGCGGCCAGAACGCCGACGGCGGCACCAGGAATTCGATCCGGGCATCCCCGAACGGGCGGGTCATCACCGTCAACGCCGACCAGTCGCCGGGGTCGGCGCAGATCCGCTCGGCAACCTCGCGCTGCAGCATGACGGTCAGGCGCCGGGGGCGATTGCGGCTGTGGAGCAGGTCGACCAACAGCGGGGTGCCGACCGAGTAGGGAAGATTGGCCACCACCTGGTAGGGTCGGTCGGGAAAGATCTGTTCGAGATCGAGCGCGCGCGCGTCGCGCCTCAGCACCGCCACGTTGGGATACCCGCGCAGCTTGCGGCGCAGCGCAATCGCCAGTTCGGCCTCGATCTCCACAGCGATGACCTGATCGGCCTCGGCGGCCAGGGCGCGGGTGAGGGCGCCGGCGCCGGCGCCGATCTCCAGCACCGCCGAACCGGGCTCGACGCGGGCCGCGGCGATGATCTGATCCACCACGCCGGCGTCGACCAGAAGGTTCTGCCCGCGCGACCGCCGCGGGCGGAAGCCGCGTGGCGCGGCGCCGCGGCGACGCCTAGCGGCGGCCAAGTTCGTCCAGCGCGGCCAGGACCGCGGCGCGCCGATGCGAGATTAAGTTCTTGGCCGACATCCCAAGCTGGGCCAGGGTCAACTCACGGCCGTCGGGCACGAATACAGGATCGTAGCCGAACCCGCTTTCACCGCGCGGTGATGACAGGATCGTGCCCCGCAAAACGCCTTCGCCGACCGCCAGCACCATGCCACGGCGGGCAATTGTCACTACGCTCCGGAACTGGGCCGCGCGCAGCGCGGCCGGCATCCCGTGCATCAGCGAAAGCAGCGCCTCGGTCCGGTCCGCGTCGCTTCCCTGGGCCAACCGCGCGCTGCGGACTCCCGGTTCACCGTACAGGGCATCGACCTCCAGGCCGGAATCATCGGCCAGCACCGGCAGATCGGTGCATTCCGAATAAGCCAGCGCCTTGCGGGCCGAGTTCTCGGCAAATGTCTCACCATCCTCGGCAACTTCGAGTTCGATGCCGACCCGGTCCGGACGCAGGGTTTCCCAGCCGCGCCCGTTAAGCAGCGCGCCGAATTCGGCGGACTTGCCGGGATTGGTCGTGGCCAGGAGGATCCTTCTGGCGGCTTTGTCGCTCACTCAAATTCCCCAGGCGGCGGCGTTGCGCCCCAGCAGACCGGCCTGCAGGCCGGTTTCCAGGCCGAGGCGGCGAATCCGGCGCAGCATGCGCCGTTGGCTGGTCAGCGGGAAGTCGGAACCAAAGAGGACCCGGTCGGGGGCGATCCGGGTCATGAGGCCGTAGATGGAATCGTCGTAGAGCAGGTGTGATGCGGCGCAGTCATAGCGCACCGAACCGGTCCGGGCACGCACTTCGGGCATCGATTCGAATATTCCGAACCCGGCCCCCCAGTGCGGCAGCTGCAGGCGCAACCCGTCCGGCATCCCGGCCACGAAACTGGCGATCTGGCGCGGCCCGGTGGAGTCCTTGCCCGGGTAGGAATGCCCGGCCGGCTCGGTCACGTGGACGCAGAGGATCAGGTCGCGGTCAACGCAAGCCTGCGGCAGGGGCGAAGAATGGTGCAGCTTGCCCAGCTCAAATCCCTGTCCGCCGGCGTAAAGCTCGCCGACCGCCGCGACCGGCGCCCCGCGCCAGTATTCGAGTTCGGCCATTGTGGCGTCGGAGTCGTCGGCCGGAACCGTAATGCCGGCCCGGATTCGGCCGCCGCTGGCCGCGGCCGATTCGACCAGGTACTCATTGCATCGACGGTGCATTTCCCGACCCTGCCAGCCGAATCCGAAGCACAGCGATCGCTCGACGCCGGCGCGGTCCATCTCCGAGAGCAGGGCGTCGGCGTCGGCCATGCGGGCGCGACCGCCAAAGAGCGTGGCAAACCACGGCTCGCGTGCGGCCACCGCCCCGCGGTCGGTGATTACCGCGGGTGGAAAAATGTGGGTGTGGGCGTCGATGATCAGTGGTCGGGCCTGTACTGATGGGAGGGCCTGCTGGGCATTAACCACAAATTATGTAAGCGATTTCGCTGCGGGATTGGAAGGTGGCCGATTTGACCTGGGACCCGCACCGGCTCGGCCGGCCCGACGTGTGCGCCAGCGGGTCGATCGGCGTCTACGCACATTTCCCCTTCTGCCGCCGGCACTGCTGGTACTGCGACTTCAACGTCCATACCGGCGGTAAGGATGCCGTTACCGATTACCTTGACGCCCTCGAGGTCGAGATTGGCGCGGTAGTCGGATTCCTGGAGCCGAGCCCCCGGGTCGACACCATATACGTAGGCGGCGGCACCCCCAGTCACGCCGGGCCGGAGCGCCTGGGTCGATTGCTCCAAAAGTTGCGGCAGTACCTGGGGCTGGACCCCGGGGGCGAGTTCAGCGTCGAGGCGAACCCGGCCGACGCCAGCGCCGAGCTCTTTTCGGCAATGACCGATTCCGGGGTCACTCGCCTGAGCCTGGGGGTTCAGTCGTTTGCCGACCGGCGCCTTGCCCTGCTCGACCGCGACCACACCGGCAGCTCGGCCGAGCGGGCGGCCGAATTGGCGCTGGCGGCCGGGTTCGAATCGGTTTCGATCGATCTGATCTACGGCACTCCCGGGCAGTCGCTGGAGGAATGGCGGTCCGATTTGCAGCGGGCGGTCCGGCTCGGGGTCGGCCACGTTTCCTGTTACGCCCTAACGCGCGATTCGCAACGCTCCCGATCCAGATCCGCCGAGCTCGGTAGGGTACCGGACGGCGACGGGATTTTCGCCTTCTACCGGGCCGCGCTCGACATCCTGGCATCGGCCGGATACGAGCACTACGAGACCTCCAACTGGGCCAGGGGAGGTCATCGCTGCCGCCACAACGCCTCCATCTGGGCGGGCGGTCGTTACCTGCCCCTGGGTTGCGGTGCGCACGGATTCCTGGGCGACCGCCGGTATCACCTGGTGCGCCGCCCGGACCGTTACGTCGCCCGGGTCAGGGACGGAGACGGCTTGCTGGCCGGATGTGAGCAACTCGACGCCGCGGACTTTCTCATGGAAGCGGTCGCGCTGCCTCTGCGGACCGCGGCCGGGATTGAGCTTTCGGACTTGAACGAACGCTTCGGGTACGACCTGCTTGCCGAGCACGAACCACGGATCGAGCATTTGGCCGATGAAGGCCTGCTGGTCCGGGATGGGATGCGGCTGCGACCAACCGATCGCGGGATGTTCCTGGCCGACGGGTTGGGCGCGGCCATCCTGCCCGGCGGTTGACTGCCGGCATGGGGTGCAGTCGTGAGTGAGATTTGGCCGATGGCAAGGTGCGACGCCGACCAACCTAATCCTCGTACCGCGTCGTGTACCGGTTAGAATGACTGCACTAGTCAGACTAATTAGGGAATCCGAGTGGCCCTTACCTATTCAACGTACGAAGCAAAGGCACGTTTCTCCGAGGTAATTCGCCATGTGCGCGAAGGCCGGACCGTGACCGTTTCTTACCGCGGGAACCCAGTCGCCGAAATAAGGCCCCTTGCAGAGCCGGTCACGATGGAAGAGCGAATTGAAGATTTGCGGGCAAGGGGCATATTGAGCGGCCCCGCCGGGCCGATGCAGCATTTCGAAGGCGGCAATTACGTTCCCGGCGCGCTCGAACGGTTCCTGGAAGAGCGCGATTGATGAGCTTTGCCTACGTGGATTCTTCGTGCATGGCGTGCATTGCCTTCCGTCAGCCGAATTGGCGTGAGCAGTGGCGGCTATTGAGGTCGTATTCCATCCGGGCTTCTTCAAATTTGCTCGAAGCCGAAGTCAGGGCCGCGCACTTGCGCGAGGGCGTGAATATCGAGCCCGGGCTGCTGAAAGGAATCGAGTGGATTTTTCCCGATCGGGCGCTCACCGAGGAGATCGAACGAGTGGCCGAAGCAGGCTACGTCCGCGGCGCAGATCTCTGGCATTTGGCGACCGCGCTTAGCGTCTCTCCCTCGCCTGGCAATGTGGCATTCCTCACTTTGGATACCCGCCAGGCCGAAGTGGCGGCGGCGCTGGGATTCAGGTTGTAAAGCAAGGGATTGACGCGTCGGCACCAACTGGATTTCGGTCATTCAGGCAATTGATCGCTCCGACTTCACCGGCGCCAATCCATGATCAGGGCTTTCATCGCGATATCGCCCGACGCCGGCGCGCGCCAGCGCCTGGCTTGCGTCCTCGGCGGGTTGGCCGATGAACCACTGCTTCGCCGGGTCCCGGTCCAGAACCTGCATCTGACGCTGGCGTTTCTCGGGCAAATCAGCCCCGTCCAAGCCGATTCCGCGACCGCCGCGGTCAAGGGCGCAAGCGCAGACCTTGTTCCATTCGGGCTTCAAATCGATGGAGAGCTGCTGGCGTTCGGGGCGCGGAGGAGCATCATTGCCACCGCGGTCAAAGGCGACGTGGACCAGCTGTGCCGGGTGTGGCGCCGGTTGCAGGACGCGCTCGAGGAAAACGGTTTTCCCGCGAGCGAGCAGCGATTCCGGCCGCATCTGACCCTGGCCCGAATCCGACGCAGGGCGGCACGCGGGAGCGACGCGCAATCTGGCGGGCCGCCGAGTCGCATTTGGAGTCATTGCGGGTTCAATTCCGGGTTCGGGAGATCGGTCTCTATCAGAGCCACCTGGGGTCATCCGGTGCCAGTTACCAGTTGCTCACCCACGCTGAGCTCGGCAAGTCCCCCGGCCGGCTCCCGGGCGTTGATCGCCGCCCCTGAGTTGAATTCCGGGTCGCATCCGCACCGGGACCCGCGTTGTGGCGGGAGGGGTCAGTCCGACCCGCCGGCACTCCCGCAACGGAATTTCGGCATGACTTCCTCGCCGAACCGCCGCAACTGTTCCAGAACGACCGGCTCGGGGGTTCCGATCACCGATCCGACGTTGATCTGTTCAAGTCCCGGAAAACGCTCCTGGACCGCCATCAGCCTGGCGGCGACCGCGTCCGGCGGACCGCACAGCACGCGCTGTCCAGGATCTGGTCCACGACTTCCGAGAGTCCCGCCGCATCGGCCGGCGATCGGCTGTCCAGCGCGGCCAGTTGAGCGTCTGAAAGGTCGATCAATCCCGCCGGCGCGAACACCTTCAGGTATTCCTCCACGTATGGGCGCACCTCGGCCTTCGCCCTTTCTTCGGTTTCGGCCAGGTGGGTGTAGAAGTTCACGATCAGGTCTCCGCCCGGTTCGGTCCGGCGCCCGGCCCGGGCCAGCGAATCGCGCCAGGTCTGAATCAATTCGTCGGCGGCCCCGGCGGCCACCGCCCCGCCCCCGCCGATCATGGCTTTCATCCCGTTGCGGGCCATAAAGTCCATCCCCCGCCGGCTGGCGCTGACGATCGGCTGGTAGCACTCGACCGGGAGGCTGCGCGGTCGCGGCACCAGGGTGATTTCCTCCAGCTGGTACCCGCGATAGGGAACCGGGGGAGGGATCTGGTAGTGCCTGCCGCGGTGGGAGAACGATCTTTCGTTGAAGGCCTTGAAGATGATTTCGACCTGCTCATCGAACAGTGCGCGGTTCGCTTCCTGGTCGATGAGCGGCGCGCCCAGCGTCTCAACCTCGCGGGTGTGGTAACCCCGCCCGACCCCGAATACGATCCGCCCGCCGGTGAGGATGTCGGCGGTCGCATAGTCCTCGGCCAGGCGCAGCGGGTGCCAGTTGGGCGTGACGTTGAAGGCGCAGCCGAACCTGAGCCGGTCGGTCAGGTGGGACAGGTGAACCCCCAGCAGCAGGGGGTTGGGAACGCACTCGTGGCCTTCGCACTGAAAGTGGTGCTCGCCCAGCCAGAGCGTTTCGTAACCCAGCCGGTCCATCAGCCGGGCGATCGATTCGGCCTTGGCGAATACGGTGGCCAGATGCTGGTCGGACAGCCGGCGTTCGTTCACCGGAAGGCCTGCAAATCCGATATCGGCCAGGTCCACGTGCCCGATGTAAAGGGACCCAATCTTTGAAATCATCAATTTCGGTCCGGGAAAAAATAAACGGCTCTCAGTCCCGCCGACCTGGCCCCCAGCCGCCTGGCCAGCGCCAGCGAGATCGAATTCTGCACCGCGATTTCGGCGGTGAGTGCCGAGACCCCGTTGCTAAGCATCCAGTCGACGCCCGCCGCCAGTGCTCTGCGCAATTCGAACCGGCGGCGCAGGCTGGGCGCCGCGCCCAGAAAGCCGATTTCACGCACCGGTCCATCGCCGGCCAGGAAGAAGAGTCCGACCGGTTCGGGTCCGGCCATAACCACCCGGCCCAGGTAGTCGCCGCGGCCCTGCACCGGACTGCCCCGGTGCAGTTGGCCGGCGGTGCGCAGGAGCGTGCTCGGGTCTGCAAGACCCAGATCTTCGGGGGAAAACACCTCGGCGAAGAACTCAAGGAACCGGTCGCGCTCAAGGGCGTCGACCGGCCCACAGGAGTACCCGGCTGTTCCAGGACCAAAGTCCGGCAGTTCATCGATCCGAATGATCCGGCGCAGCTCGTCGCACCCCAGGGACGCTGGATCGACCGATTCGGTTGCGTCTTTCAGGCGGACAGTCAGCGTGCTGGCGCCGCAGCGGCGGGCGACCGTATGCGCGAGTTCGCGGCCCAGTGCGGGCAGCAGTTTGAATCCGAGGTCGGCCTCGTCCACCGCGGCGACCCCGCAACTGAGATCGGCCGCCCCGGTCAGTGCCCCGACCAGGGCCGGCACTGGACCGTCTCCGCCCGAACCCGAATGCCGGTCAGGCCCCGGTGCGCGCATCCTCGGCAGTCGTCGAATCCCCATCCGGGCTCGGGCCCCAACCGCCCCCGCCGGGCGACCGCAGCGAGATCACCTCGCCCGGCTCGAGCATCACCGTCGCCTTGGCTCCGACTCTCTCCCAGCCACCAGCGCGCAGGACCTGGTTGTCGCCGGGAGCGCCATCGTCGCCGCCGGCCAGCCCCCAGGGGCGGTGCCGACGACGCTCGCCCAGCAGCGTCACCTCAGATTCGGTGAGCACCTCGATGTCGCGCCGCAGGCCCATGCCGCCCGGATGGGCGCCATCACCGCCCGAACCGGTGCGCAGCGAATAGCGCCGCACCCGCACCGGCAGTGCGTGCTCAAGGGCTTCGATCGGTGAATTCCAGGTGTTGCTCATGGCCACGTGGATGCCGTGCGCGCCGGGTCGGGTCGGTCCGCCGCCGGCGCCGCCGCCCATGGTCTCGTAGTAGGCAAACGGTGCCGAGCGCTGTTCGTCGTACCCGCCCAGGGTGATGTTGTTCATCGTTCCCTGGCCGGCCGCCGGCACCAGATCCGGAAGGGCCGGCGCCAAGGCGCCCCAGACCGTATCGACGACCCGCTGCGAGGTTTCGACGTTGCCCCCGGCGACCGGGCGCGGCGACTCCGGGTCCAGCAGCGAACGCCTGGGAACGCTGATCGTCACCGATCCGTAGAGGCCGTCGTTGGCGGGCACGTCGCCGCCGACGATGCAGCGCAGCACGTAGTAGACCGCCGAGCGCGCCACCGAGGCCGGTGCGTTCAGCGAACCGGTGACCTGCGGACTGGTCCCGGCGAAATCGAACCGCATTCCCGCCTCGTCAATGTCCACGCGCACCCGGATCGGCAGCGATTCGGGGGAGATCCCGTCATCGTCCAGGTAGTCGACGAATTCGTACGTCCCCCGCGGCAGGCGGGCGATCCGCGCCCGCGCCAGGCGCGCGGAGTAATCGATAAGTTCCTGCGAGATCGAGATGATGCGTTCGAGGCCGTAGCGGGCCGCGATGTCGCCGGTCCGCCGCTCGGCCACCCGGTGCGCCGCCAGCTGCGCGGTAAGGTCCCCGTGCCGCTCGGTGGGGGTGCGCACGTTGGCCACGATCAGGTCCAGGACGCCGCGCTCGATCGTCCCGGCGCGGACGAGCTTTACCGGCGGAATGATCAGGCCCTCCTGGAAAATCTCGCGCGCGATCGCCATCGAACCCGGGCTCATCCCGCCCACGTCGGCGTGATGGGCGCGGGTCGCCGCGTAACCGAAAAGGGTCGGGCCGCCTTCGGCGCCAACGTAAACCGGCGAAACCGTGGTTATGTCGGGCAGATGGGTTCCGCCGCGATAGGGGTCGTTGAGGATCACCAGGTCGCCGGGCGCGGCCGCATCACGCTCGAAAAGCTCGATCGCGGCGGCGACCGACATGGGCATCGCGCCCAGGTGCACCGGGATGTGCTCGGCCTGGGCGATGATCCGCCCGCGGCGGTCGAATACCGCGCAGGAGAAGTCGCGTCGCTCCTTGATGTTGGGCGAGAACGAAGAGCGTTGCAGGGTGACGCCCATTTCCTGGGCGATCGAGGCAAAGAGGCGCTCGAACAGCGAAATCTGGAACGCGCCGACGGCGCCGCCGGTAACCTCGCTCAAGCGTCGAGCTCGGCTATGAACCGCAGCACGTTTTCCAGATCGGCGCTGATGGTGGCCAGTTCGCTGCGGCGCTGTTCGACGACCTGGGCCGGGGCCTTGCCCACGAACCCGGGGTTGGCCAGCATCCCCTGCAGTCGGCCCTGGCGGGCCCGCAGGTCCTTTGCCCGGCCTTCGGCGCGGACCCGTTCGGCGTCCAGGTCGAGGAGGTCCTCCAGCGGCAGGAACACCTGGATGCCTTCGGCCGCCACGAAGGCGCAGCGCCGGTCGTGGCGGCGCATGATCGCGCCGCTCTCGGCCACGTCACCGGTCTGGGCGCCGGCAATTTCCAGCTCGGATATCCGCGCCAGGCGCCTGATGACCTCGGCTTCCGACTCGACCTCGTCCGCGGCCGGTCCGGGCACGATCTCGGCCGGCACCAGCGCGCCCGGATCGATCCTGAAATCCGACCGCACCCGGCGGATCGCCCCGATCGCCGCCTGCAGGGCGGAGACGTTGCCGGCTATCCGTTCGCGTTCGGCGTCGGGCCCGCCGGCCTGCGGCCAGGGCGCCACGATCAGGTCGGGGGCGTCCCGGCCGGCCTGCAGGTGACCCCAGATCGCCTCGGTGACGAACGGCATGTAGGGGTGCAGCAGCTTTAGTCCGTCCAGGAGGACTTCGCGCAGGACCGCCGCCGCCTGCGCCGCCGCCGCCGCGTCCGACCCGGAAAGGCGCAGTTTGGCGGCCTCGATGTACCAGTCGCAGAAGTCGCGCCAGAGCAGGTCGTGCACCGCCTGGCCGGCCTCGCCGAACTGGAAGCGCTCCAGCTGCTGCGAGACCGACGCCACGGTCTGGTCGCGCCGCTCCAGGATCCAGCTGTCGAACGCGGTCGGGTCCGCCCGCGCGGTGCCGGGCGGTTGCTGGGCGGCGATCACGAACCGGGCCGCGTTCCAGAGTTTGTTGGCGAAGTTGCGGGCGGCGGTGAGGCGGTCCCAGGAGAGCTTCATGTCGTTGCCCGGGCTGGAGCCGGTGGCGATCAGATAGCGCACCGCGTCGGCGCCGAACTCGCCGATCACCTCGGCCGGATCGTCGCCCGGCTGGGGGTCGGACTTGGACACCTTGGACCCGTCGGCGCGGCGCAGCAGGCCGTTCAGGTAAACGTGCCGGAACGGGATTTGGTCCAGCAGTTCCAGGCTCAGCATCGCCATCCGTGCCACCCAGAAAAAGATGATGTCGTAGCCGGTCTCCATCACCGTGGTCGGATGGAAGTAGGCAAGGTCCTCGGTCTCGTCGGGCCAGCCAAGCGTGGAAAACGTCCACAGCCCGGACGAGAACCAGGTGTCGAGCACGTCGCTGTCCTGGCGCGGTTTGCAGTCGCAACCGGGGCATGACTCCGGCGCCTCGGTGGCCACGATCGGGTCCGGACAGCCGTCGCAGTACCAGACCGGGATGCGGTGCCCGACCCAGATCTGGCGCGAGATGCACCAGTCGCGGATGTTGTCCATCCAGTGCAGGAAGACCTGCGCGAACCGCGGCGGGTGGAACTGGATCTGGCCCGAACGGACCGCGGCGGCGGCCTTGGCCGCCATCGAGGAGGTGTCCACGAACCACTGCTGCGAGAGCATCGGCTCGATCACCGCTCCCGAACGCTGGCCGTGGCCGACGGCGTGGCGGTGGGGACTGCGGCCGGCCAGCAGGCCGTCGCTCTCGAGCCGCTCCAGCAGATTGGCGCGGGCCGCCTCGCGGGTCTGCCCGGCGAACGGCCCGGCGTTGGCGTTGAGCCGGCCGTCGCGTTCCAGGATGTTGATCATCGGCAGGTCGTGGCGCTGTCCGATCGCGTAGTCGTTGGGGTCGTGCCCGGGCGTCACCTTGACCGCGCCGGAGCCGAATTCGGGGTCCACGTAGTCGTCGGCAACGATCGGTATGGCCCGCCCCAGGACCGGCACCAGCGCCTGCTTGCCGACGAGTTCGCGATAGCGGTCGTCGGCCGGGTTGACCGCGATCGCGGTATCCCCCAGGATCGTCTCCGGCCGGGTGGTGGCGACCTCCAGGTGTCCGCCCCCGGCGAGCGGGTAGCGGACCGTCCAGAGCCAGGCGTCGACCTCCTGGTACTCGACCTCGATGTCCGAGATCGCGGTCTGGTCGACCGGGTCCCAGTTGACCAGGTAGCTGCCGCGGTAGATAAGGCCCTTTTCATACAGCTGGACGAAGGCTGCGTTCACCGCCCGCGAAAGCCCGGGGTCCATGGTGAACCGCTCGCGCGACCAATCGCAGGAGGCCCCGGCCATGCGCAGCTGCGAGCGGATTCGCTGGCCGCTCTGGCGCATCCAGTCCCAGAACATCTCCTCGAACGCCGGGCGTCCGATGTCCTCGCGGGACTTGCCTTGGGCCGCCAGCTGGTTTATCAGTACCGCATTGGTGGCGATGGCGGCGTGGTCGGTCCCCGGCAGCCACAAGGACGGTACCCCGCGCATGCGCTGCCAGCGGATCATCAGGTCCTGGAAGGTGACGAAGGCAACGTGGCCGTAGTGCAGCGCGCCGGTCAGGTTCGGCGGCGGCATTGCGATCGAATAGGGCTCCCGATCCGGATCGACCTCGGCCCGGAACGCGCCGGAGGCCTCCCAGGCGGCGTAAATCCCCGGCTCCACGCTGGCCGGATCGTACGGGCGCAGCAGCGCCTCCGGAATTGCCCCTTCGGGCGGCGTGTCCGGCGCGGGTGAGGCGGCGTTCTGGGTGGCGGGCATATTTCCTAACGGCCGATCCGCGGCGATTCTAGGGGCTGCCGCCAGTTGCGGTACGCAGTACCTGGCCCAGGATCAGCGGTTTCGGCAGCGCCGGTTGGGGCGACAGCTCGAACGCGTCCGCGACCGAATCGGCGACCGCCCGCCCGCCGGGTCCGGACACGAACGCCTCCGCCAGCAGGTCGCCGGCGGCGACCCTTTCGCCGCGGCCGGCGCAGATCTTTATTCCGACGCCGTGGTCCACGCTCTCGTCCTTGGCCAGCCGCCCGCCGCCCAGGCCCCGCACGATCGCTCCGATCGCCCGGGCGTCGACCCCGGCCACGTAGCCGGCGGCCGGCGAACGGACTTGGACCCGCCGGCGCCGCGCGTGCGCGGGATTGGACCGAAACTGCTCCAGGTCGCCGCCCTGAGAATTGACCATCGCCGCAAATTTCTTGAGCGCCGCGCCCGATTCGAGCGCTCGGCCGGCGGCCTCGCGGGCGGCGCGCGGAGCGGGTCGCACCCCCGAATCGCGCAGGAGTCCGGCCACGATGGTCAGGGCAAGTTCGATCACGTCGGGCGGACCCTCGCCGTCCAGGCACTCCAGGGCCTCGCAAACCTCCAGCGAATTCCCGACCGCGCGACCCAGGGGGTGGTCCATGGACGAGACGTAGGCGCGCACCGTCACGCCGGCCGCCGATCCGATGTCGGCCATCAGCTCGGCCAGCTCGAAGGCGTCGTCGTATTCGGCCATGAAGGCCCCGCGGCCGCATTTGACGTCAAGCGCCAGGGTCGAGGCCCCGCCGGCCAGCTTCTTGCCCATCACCGACGCCGCAATCAGCGGGATTGAATCGATCGTGGCGGTCACATCGCGCAGCGCGTACAGGATGGCGTCGGCCGGCGCGATGGCCTGGCTCTGGGCGGCAATCGCCAGGCCGTGTTCGGCGACCTGACCGCGCAATTCGGCCTCATCAAGACCGACCCGCAGCCCCGGTATCGATTCGAGTTTGTCGAGCGTTCCGCCAGTTATGCCCAGTCCGCGCCCGGAGAGTTTGGGCACCGCCAGGCCGCAGGCCGCCGCGAGCGGCACCGCAACCAGGGATATCTTGTCGCCTACCCCGCCGGTGGAGTGCTTGTCCACGATCCGCACGCCCGGCAGGGCCCAGTCCAGGCGGGCCCCGGAAGCGGCGATCTCCCCGGCCAGAACTACCGTCTCGTCGCGGTCAAGGCCCTTGAGGCAGACCGCCATCGCCCACGCGGCGGCCTGGTAATCGGCCACCTGGCCGCCGACCAGTCCCTCGACGAAGCCCCTGATCTGGTCGGGCGGATGCCGCGCCCCCGACTTCTTGGCGGCGATGAAGGCTACGGGGTCGAACACGGCTGCAGTTTATCTGGGGGCCTGATTGGTTGGCTGCACGCGCGCTGGGGCCGATGGCGCTGCCCCGGCATTGGTTCGCGGCTACGTAATGTTGACTTGCCCGTCCCGTAGTTGGCGAATTTGACCGTTGGCCCATCGAGGCCGGCTTCGTCTGATTCCCGGGAGGCATCAGATTTCCTTTGCAACGACGGACATCAACGCGCCGCAGTCCGTGATCACTCAGGCAAAATTGCCAGCCAGCAGATCAGGTTTATGTCCGACTCTTCGATCGGCGGCAGGGGCTCCGGCGGCTCGTAGGGTTGCAGGCCGAGGTCGCGGACTACCGCAACCGCCGCCGCGGCCTGTTCGGCCGGCACCTCCGAACCCCGGAGCGCCGTTCGGAATTCCGTGACCGTCCGGTGCGGGTGTGGCGCCTCGATCGAATCTACTAGCCTCTCGACTTCTTCCCGGGCCAAGTCCGGCGGCGGATGATCTCGAATCAACCGGGCCGACTCGCGCAACGCCTTTGCCAGCGGTTGCTGGTAAGTCGCCGGGTCCGCCGCGGCTCGGCGGGAGCGGATGATGTCATCACGGGCAATCTGCCAGGCGTCAAACGCGCGGTCGTAAACGTGGGCCGGGAGCGTCCGCGGCTGCAAGCTGCCGGCCGGCGGTTGCGCACGGTCCAGGCAGACCAAAAGATCGCTGGATGTGCTGGCGGCGTCGGGTTCCCCGACGCTCGCGCTCGTGGGCAGCTCTACGAGCCGAAATTCGGGACGATCGAGATCACCGATCCGCGCGCAGAAGACGAACGCGGTCGAATCCGCGACCGCCCCACCGGTGCCGGCAATCATTCCCGAGCCCGACCCCCAGGGCAGTTCCCTTATTTGATCGGCCAGGGATTGGTCCCGCATCGCCTCCCAGAGGTCGCGCCGGAATTCCTCTCCGGACAGCGCGCTGCGCCCGGTACCGCCACGTTCGAACAGCGCCGGATCGGCGCGCCGCAGGCGTTCGATCTCCCCCCGCGTATCGGAGACGAATCCCCGGCCGCCGGCCTGGTCCGGCAGCACAGCCGGCGCGCCCAGGGAATTTGCGGCCTGGTGCAGCTTGGCCCGGATTCGCTCCTCCAGCCCAAGTAGCTCATCCAGTCGCTTATCGGGGAAAACGCAATGGATAAATACCTCTGAGTGCGAAGACCCCAGCCGGTCTATTCGGCCGTGTCGTTGCACCAGCCGCATCGGGTTCCACGGCAGGTCGTAATTGATGATGTGGCGGGCCTGCTGGAGGTTCACCCCTTCTGCCAACACGTCGGTCGAAATGAGCAGGTCGTAGAGGTCGTCATCCTCGCGCTCCGACCGGGCGCTGGTGCGCGGCGCGAAGCCGCGCATTGCCGCCGCCGAATTGCCGCTGCCGCCGGTCACCTCCACGATCCGACCACGGTAATCAGCCAACCGGGGATCGGTCCGAACCGCCGCCCGCAGGTGATCGGCGATCCACGCGACGGTATCGGCGAAATAACTGAATACGATCACTTTGCGCCGGTCGCGCCGGTCCTGGCCGCCGATGCCTTCACGCGCGGCCGCTGCCGCGATCGCGGCCAATTGGTCGAGCAGGACGGCGAGATTCGGATCCTGGTCCGGACCGATTTGTCCGATCTCGTCTGCGAGCGAGTTCAGCAGATTGCGGTCCGATTCGATGTCGTTTGAGAGCCGCGCGGCGTGGTAATGCGCGGCCGGGGCCATTTCCGAACCAAATTCGGACAGGAATTCCTCGAATCCTTCCTCGTCAAAGTCGGTCGCCGACCATTCGGCAAGGGCCGCCGCCGACGCCACCTGGCCGCGCGCCAGCAGATCGAGGAAAGCGTCGAACCCCCGCACCATGCGGCGGCAGGTCTTCACGAATGCGGCCGGTGAGGATTCGAAGCGCTTGAGCAGCCCGGATTTGAGGATCCCGGCGTTGAGGATCTGGTACTGGCCTTCCCGATCGTCAGGATCGACGTGCTCCGGACGCAGGTAGCGCGAACTCAAATAGCGCGCAAAGGTGAGCGACCGGCGGCGCGGTTGGTCGCGATCTTGGGGCCGCGGATCGCGGTCTAAATCGGAGTCAGGCGAAAGGGCCTCCTCGAAGCGTTCGAAGAAACCGGGACGCAGGGCCGCGTCCAGCTCGTAGTCCAGCCGACGCACTCTCGGCGTGGGGAAAACGACCCTGACCTCACCGCCCGTGCCAGCCCGGCCGAGCCTGATCGTGGCGTTGGCGTAGTAGCGCTTTATGAATTTGCGGGTGCGCCTCACCGCCACAGCGTCCAGCACGTCGAAAAGAAGTTCCGGCGTCAAATCTTCTGGGCCGAGCCGCATCGCGGTCGCGAACCTCTCCTTCAGCGACAGAATCCCGGCGTCGGCCAGCGAGGCGTCCGTGCTGGAGGAAGAAGCCCAGAATGTGAAACAGGTCCCAGAGGCTGTTGTTGACCGGCGTCGCGGTCAGCAGCACCAGTTTCTTGGGGCTTTTCCCGGCGAGCAGTCTTCGGACTGCCTGGGCACGCTGAGTGGACGGATTGCGCAGACGGTGGGCCTCGTCGACGACAACCAACGCGAATTCGTCCGGGTCTGCACCGGCAAGAGGGTCGGACCCCGGCGGCGCCGACGGATTCAGGCGTCGATCCCTGGTCAGTTCCTCAAATGAGACGATCTGGAAGGGAAGTTTGAACTCATTCCGGAACGCGTCCCACGTACCGTCGCGGAGGGCGGCGGGCGCAACGACCAGCACCCGCTGGCGGCGGTCGAGGGCGGCGGCCTCAATGAGCTTGCCGGCCAGGAATGTCTTGCCCAGACCGACTTCATCGGCGATCAGGACTCCGCCGCGCCTGGCAAGAATCGAACCGGCCCGCGCCAGGCCGTCATTTTGGAACTGGGTCAGGTGGAGGCCCCCCGCTTCCGGTCGCGCGTCAGCGCCGAGCTCACTTCCGTAAAGCTCCCAAAGCATGCGCAGAAAAATCAGATTCGGCGGGTGGGGTTCGAATCGCTCTTCGAACAACTTCGCCAAGTCGTAATCGCGCGACTCTGCCCAGAGCTGGTCAAACCACGCCTGTACTCTTCCAACCACGTGTGGCTGATAGTTGCCAAGATTCAGTTCGAGATTCGTGGTCAATCCGGCGCGCGTGAAATTGGATGATCCCGCCACAAGGCCATGGCTGTTGTCGGCGGCGATAAAGGCCTTTCCGTGCAGGAACCCGTGCTCGTATCGCCGGACCATGACGCGCCCGGAAGAAAGCCATTTGATAAGGCGTTTTGAATGGCCATCGATTTCGCGGCTGTACCCGAGTAGGTTTCGGCCCCCGGCGAGGCTTCTGTCCAATCCCTCCAAGGCCCGTTCAAGCAACAGTTCCTCTGAACGAGAGCTATCGGCTGGTTCCTTGCCGATTTCGCGGATACGACGTTCGCCTCGGCTGGGTTCCGGCTCGGCGCCCAGCAGTAAGCGGACATTCTCGAATTTGTCCAGAGTGTCGGCCAGCAGCGTGTAGCCACCCAGGTTGAAGTAGCCGGTGGCAATATCGGCGCGCGGGTTCCCAGGGAGCGAAGCCGCAAAGCTCAGAAACCGCTCAAGCGCGTCGGCGGTCCGCTCACCGGGGCGGTTGGTCGCAAGCTCGGGTTTGTTGCGGTCACCGTAGTCGAATCCACCGCGGACCTCGGAGTCGTTCAAGCCCGATTCGCTCCCTGTATTCGCAGCAGGTGCATTGCCGCGGATCGGCTTCTGCCCGAATAGTCGACCGATCCGCTGAACGTCTCGTAAATCGTCCGAAGGTCTGCGGCGTCAAGGCCGTAGAGGTGGGCCACGCACGCGTCGAGCTCGGCCAGGAGGTTCTCAAATTCGCCCGAATCGCGAATCGATCCGACCGGGACACCGACTTCCTCGGCCCATTCCGCGAAACGCTCGTCGGCGGCGGCGATCCGGCCAGCTATTTCCGTAACCCGGTCGCGAATGGGGTCGCCCGGTCCCGGGTCCGGGATCGAAAACGCATTCAACTGCGCAAATTTGACATGCAACTCCACGGTACGGCGGGATTGCCAGTCAAAAACCATCGAAGCAAGCACGCCAAGAACGTACGCCACATCTCTCTTTTCACCGGCCAATTGCAGCAGGTAAGGAGCGCTTTCGGTAGTGACCCGCTCCCCGGGAATCAGCGCCGTCACCATGGTCCTAGTGTTGGTGGAATTGGTCACATCCCGGAAAACTATTCGCGGATGCCGACACGGCAGCGTGGCCGGGTCCTCGATCACCGCAGGATCCAGTTCGTGAAAGGCGGAGGACGCGGTCCGGCTCTGGCGGAGGCGCTTCCGGTAGAGGTGCTCGGTGATGCACTCGGCGTCGGCGCTGTCGTAGTAATTCCCGGTATCTGGCTTCCAGACGTTGAAACTTTTGCCGGAACAAACTGGCCAGATTTGTCCACCGCGATCATCAAATCGCCGCCCTTGCGGCAATTCGCCGGAGCCACGGGATGCTTCGGTCACGGCGAGCGTCCCATTGCCCGGGTCGACCAAACGTGTCGAATACGACCCTCAAGTCGCATTCGTCGAAACCGTAGAGGAATGCCACGCAGGCGTCGAGTTCGGCCAGCAGCTCTGGTCGCAGGCGCTGAGAGGGGGGGGGTATTTCGGCAATTTGGCCCAGGCGTTGCGGGCCCAGTTGGCCAGACGCGGGTCGGCAGAGGCCAGCCAGGCCGAAATCTGGGCAATCCGTTCCCGGACCGGATCGCCCGGTCCTGGGTCAGGGAATGAGAGCTGGTTCAGCTGGGCGAATGTCATGTGGAGTTCAACCGTGCGCCTTGCCTGCCAATCAAGTGGCATCGACGAAAGAACCCCGATCACAAAAGCGGTATCGGAATCATCCCCGGCAAGCTGGAGCAGGTAGGGGGCGATGTGGACCAGCAGCCGCTCCCCCGGAATCAGCGCCGCCACCATGGTTCTGGTGTTGGTGGGGTTGGTCACGTCGCGGAACGTGATCCGCGGGGACAGGCAGGGCAGGGTGGCCGGATCCTCGATCACGGCACGGTCCACTTCGTGAAACGCCGAGGACCCGGTCCGGCTCTGGCGCAGGCGTTTTTGGTAAAGGTGCGCGGTGATGCTGCCGGCGTCGGCGCTGTCGTAGAAGCTCCCGGTGTCTGGTTCCCAGATGTTGAATGAATCGCCCTTGTACACCGGCCAGACATCAGTCACTGCGCTTGCTCCTGGGCGCTTTTGCCGTCGTCCCCGACGAACCGGGGGCGGTCTCGCGTGGAATCGAGTTCGCGGACCGGGCGGAAGCGCCATCGTCGCCTACAAAATGGCCCCGATCCTGGGTCGCGTGGAGTTCGGCCACCGGGCGGAAGCGCCAGGTCCGCCGGACCCCCCCCCCCGTAGTGCGTTCAAGATCAGCGCCGTCAAACCTTGGGTGGCGCTTGATCTTGCGCCAGACCCGAAATGCTGGTTTGGTTGGTATCTGCGGAAATGCCGCCGTTTCGGACCAGCCCCGGAATTCGGCAACCGGGACCCTCACGGGTCCCGCGTTGATCAGTTCGCGGAAACTTTCCGGGGTGCTTGCCGGACCCGGATAGATTTCAACCCACGGCTCCTGGCTGTCAAACCCACCCCCTTGGTTCGGATCGTGGATTGGGCCTGCAGGCGTTGACGAACGCGACCGTGTACCGGCCATCGACCCCGTCGAAAACCCATTGCGCTGTGTTGAGGCACGTTGCGACCGACAGGGTCGGGTGATCCCAAGCAGGGCGACCGTGTAGGAGTTGTGCACCCCCGGAAACACCCATCCCCGGTGATTGATGAGGGTCGCCACCGCGAGTGGTGAAGTCCCTTGCGGGGGGGGGGGTATTTTGCGTTTCTAGCAGCGCGTTGCGCCACCCCGCCATACCGGCGTCGGATATTGCCGAGCGCGGCAGGATCAGGCCGATTTGGCCGCCGGATCGGGCAAGTCCTACATTCGCCCACGCGAACGCCTTGTAGAGGTCGGTGTCCCCCGCGCCGAGATTGAATGCAGCTCGAACTATTTTTTTGTATACCTCGGTGCCCTCGCGGTCCGAGGCATAAGCGGCCCCGAGATCGGGGCGGCTCGAAGTCAATTCCGCAATCTGGGCCCGCTTCTCTCCGGTCGGAAGGGATCTAACTCCGGGCAGATGGCGTCCCCACCAGATTTCCCGATTTATCACCAGTTTGTCCCAGGGCGGATTTCCGATCAGGCAGTCGAATCCGGATCTTTCAGGGCGCAGAAATACCTCCGGAAAAACCGCCGGAAAGTGGATCGGCCGGAACTGCCCAAGTACTTCCTGCGTCCCTGGGCGCTTCCAGATCTCGGCAATCTCGGATTCGTCCGGCATCGGGGGCAACTGGCAGGCGCCGGCGCGGTGAGCGGTGATCAGGTCGAATAGATCGCGGGCCGGCTTCACCGCCGCAACCGCGTTCCGGTGGGCGGAGAGGGCCTCCTCCACTTCGGCGCGGGTCGCGTCGGAGGTCAACGCCAACCGACGAAGGTGTTCTTCGCCGGCCTTGATATGCCGGCGCGCGTTGGCAGCGAATATCGACTCCCCGGCTTGGCTTGAATCAGTCCCGGCCATGGCGGTTTCAACTTCAGCGAGCGCGCTGATGCCGGTCAGGCTGTTTCCGCAGACGAAATTGTGGTCTAGGAACGAGAGCGGAAGACCAGGGACGAACGTATGAACCCAGACGGCGACCCGGGCGAGTTCAACCGCAATGGGGTTCACGTCGACGCCGTATACGCAGTGACGCGCGATCTGGCGGCGGAGCAACGCCGCGGTCTCGATTTCGACGCTCGCCGAAGATGGCCCGAGCGCGGATCGCGCCGCCGAGTCGATGCGGCCCAGTTCATTTGCGATCGCGGCAACCGGATGCTCGGCCAGGTAAGCCGAGAAACGCGCTTCGATCCGGTCGATTGCTGCGACCAGGAAATGCCCCGATCCCATAGCGATATCGGCGCAGCGGAAATCAAAGAACGACGCGGCCAGCCCGGCTTCGTCGCCGGCGCGGCGCAGCGATTCCAGCCGCTCGACGTGCTCGTCCAGAGCCCGATCTAGCGAGTGATCGAGGATGTGTTTGACCGCGAACGGTTTGGTGAAGTACGTTCCGGTTGACTTGCGGATGCCGAGCCGGTTCTGCAGGTAGACCTGGCCCTTGGCAACTACGACTTCGTCGCCCTCGCCGCGCGCGGGGCGATACATGCCCGCGTTCTTGCCTCTGGTTTGCAGGCATAGGTCTTGCGGAGCGACCGAAAGATTCGACTCGAGCAGCCCCTCGTAGATGGTTCCGAACTCCCGCGCCGAAAGCGATCGGAAGTCGACCAGGCCGAAGCCCTCCGGGCCCCTGTCGACAAGAATCGAACGCAGGGCCGGCGCGAATTCTGAATTGCTCAACGATATTTCTTCGAGCGCCGCCCCAAACGGGCTCCGCTCCGGGTCGGCCGAAAACAACCCGCCGTCATAGGCGGGCACGCCCCAGTCCGAATTTCCCTCGGCCACCGCTCGCCAGATCTGGGTTACGTCAATCCACAGGTCGTGCGAGCTCCCGTAGTCGTTCTTTGCATTGCGCGCGTCCTCCACCAATCGGCGGGCGATGCCGGTCAGCGAATGGGATTCGTACTCGGAATTGGTCCTGTACGGCAGCAGGTCACGGTCTTCGGCGTAGTCGACAAACAGGATCCGGAAGATGATCAACATCACCTGGGCGAACAATTCGTCAAGTTCCTCGCGCCCGGGTTCCGGCCCGGCGCGCCGGGCCAAAGCCGCGGCCAACGCTGGTACCGCCTCCGAATAGATGCGCTCCCGCAGCCTGCCGGCGAGTTCGCTGGAAAAGCGTTCCGAGAGTTCCAGCGACGAATCGACGGAACCGCCGTCGGCAAGGGCGCAGGCCGAAAACAGCAGTTCGAGGTACCCGGCCATCCGGGAGGGCAACAGCGCCAGGTTCAGCTCGATGTAGGTTTCAGTCGGTCCGCGCCCGCCGACCCCGGTCCCCGGTTCGGCGGCGTAGAGGCGGATTTCGCCGGCCCGGGTGAGGATCACCCATCGGATGCGGCTTCGGTGAGCAACCGCGATCGCGTGCGAGACGGGCGAGGTATCAAAGCGTGCCGACCGGGATTCGAAGGTCTCGTCTTCGTTGCAGAAGATGGCAACCGCGGTATTCGCCGCCGCCGGCGGCTCGCCCGCGACTTGGCCGGATTGGGCGGCTCGAAGGACTGTGGTTCCTAGTTCGAACGGCTCGACCCGGAATCCGAGCGATTCGACCAGCGTTCGGCCGCGCAGATCCAGCCAATCCTCGGCCCGGGCGCAGGCCTGTGCCCAGGAGGCCGAACCCGGAATGCCGTTTTCGAGTTCATTGGTCGCAAAGAGGCCTTCGTTGCGCATCCCCGGTACACCCTGCCGGACTCGCTCGAGCGTCAGGGTGAGATTGCGAATAGCGGCATGGTGCGTCGGTTCCTGGAGCGCGGATTCGGCGATCCGGGCAGCCAGTGAGCGGTCCATCCCGCTGATGACGGACGGGCTCGGCCCGATCGGGCCGCAGACTGTCGCATTGCTGCCGCCATCCCCGGCCGGATAAGTTACGACAACCAGGACCGGCTCGGCTCGCCTGTTCCAGCGGATGGACCAGAGAGAGCGGACGTCTGCCGCAAGTGGCGCGTGGGTACACGCAACGTCTAATACCTCAAGTTTTCGTTTCCCTCTGCCGAGGTGAACCCGGCAAAAGCTGTCCAACCCGGGAACCGACAGCGGGTTCGGCCATTCAATAGGTGCATCGCGTGCGGGCAGAAGGGGCGGCGCCGACCAGGTCACCGGAGCTTGGTCTCAGTCGTGCATTTGAACTGTTCGCCGCTCAATTCGACCATCAGCAATGGGATCGTAAAGCCTCGGAGAGATACCTACGCGCCCTGTTCGAAACAGAGATAGATCCGCCACGCGCGTTCACCTGCACGGGGGGGGGTCGATTATTTCATGCAGCCCGGTTGTGCAACTGGGGGGCCAGGGAGCGCCGCCCAAGGCAACAGCGTGGGTTGACCCTCACGAATCGGGGCCGGGCACGCCTCGCGCAACTCGAGTGAGGGTGGAGAGCCGCTGCTCCGCGGCCGGCGGGAGAGGAGCCGGGGAGTCGATGAGCGGGCGGATCAGGCGGATCTGATGTGGACCCTGACTACCTCCAGGAACTCCTCGTAGCTGATCTTGCCCGAGATCCAGTCGTGCTTGACCTGCTGGTAGTCGGACCCTTCGATCGCCCCGTCGCCTTCGGCGTCGTAGCGGGCCGCGATGCCGGGGAGCGTTGTCTCCGGGACTGGGTCGCTCACCTCGAGGGTGTCGGTGGGGGTATCGGTGACCGGATTGTCGTCGGGACCCGTGGCGGCGACCGTATTGGTGGCCGGTTCCTCGTCCGAGGCAGGCTGGTTTGCGGTGGTGGTGTCGTCGCCGCCGATGGTGAGCGTTATCGTGTCCTCCAGGACGGTAGTGCCCAGTTCGAACAGCGCCGAGATCACGATCGTTTCGGAGGCTTCGGCCACCGCGTCGTCGGTGATCGAGATGGTGGCCGTACCGGACCGCTGTCCGCCCGGGATGAAGATCTCCAGCGGCATGGAGTAGTCGACGCCCGGGGAGGCCGTGCCGTCGGGGCCCGCCAGCAGGAACCCGCCGATGCCGCCGGCGGGGGCCGGCGCCCTCGCTGACGGTGAGCGCGTCCAGGGACAGGGTCACGGCGGTGGGGGGTGCGGCCGGCGCCTCCTGCTCCGGTGGGGCAGCCGCGCCGATCACCGTGGGGGCCTGCCCTGATTCACGGGCGGTCACCGGCTCGGGCGGGGCCGGGTCGCCCTCGGTGATGGTCACCCAGACGATGTCCGGGTCGCCCGCCCGCGCCAGGTTGCGTTTGGGGATCTGGCGGATCAGGACCGCGAAGGTCTCGTCGTCGCTGTCGCTGTCTCGGTTGGTCTGGATGGTGGCCGAGGCGCTGGCGGTGTACTTGCCGATGCTGATCTGCTGCAGGGCGCCCAGGTCGCCGGCCTCGGCCGTGCCCAGGTGGGTTTTGAGCAGGGACGTCCATGCCCTCCTGGATGGGCGTGGGCCGGCCGTTGTAGCGCACCGTGGCGGTGATGGTCACCGGGTCGCCCTCGCGGACCCGCTCGGCCGAGGCCGACAGGGTCACGGTGCGTCGCGCCTGCAACGGCGTGCCCTTGCCCACCGCCCACGGGCCGGCGCCGTCGCTGTTGTACGCCCGCACCCGCACCCGGTATTCCTGGCCGGGCTGCAGGTAGCCCATGCCGTACTTGGGCTCCTTGTGGGTGGTGGGGAGCGCCACCCAGCCCCGGCCCGGGTGCCGGTTGATGATCCGGCCCACGCGCGGGTGCTGGTAGTAACCGATCTCGGCGTCGTCGGCCAGGTCGGAGGCCGACTTGGTGGTGTAGTGCACGTCGTAACCGTCCACCGAAACCGCCGGCGCGGTCCAGGTCGCGCTCAGGCAGTGCGGGGCAGGGCGTGATCGTCAGACCGGAGGGGGCGGGAGGGGTGCCGTCCACGGCGCTGCGCGGTTGCCGAGTGATGGTGACGGTGTAGTCCCGGGTGATCGACGTGTCCTGCGCCGTGACCCGCACTACGATCTCGTTGGCGCCCACGTTCAGGGCGGTTGGGGGCGCTGGCGGTGCCGCTGGTCACCGTGGCCGGGGTGCCGCCCCGCTTGCCCACCCGCACCGTGGCGTTGGGGTCCGCCACCGTGGGCGTCACCCTGGCGTGGGTCCTGGCGTTGCCGACCGTGGCCCCGTAGGCCGTGGTGCCGGCGGCGCAAGCCGGGGTCAGGGTCTGGCCTGAGTAGGTGGCCGTTTGGCTGGTGGCGGTACTGGCCAACAGCCCCGACAGGTCGGCGTTACCCGATCGCCGCGTGATGGTGACGATGTAGTTCTGGGTACCGCCGTTCTCCGCCGTGACCTGCACGGTGATCGCATTGGCGCCCACCGTCAGGGCGATGGAGGCGCTGGGATTGCCGCTGGCGACCATCGTTCCGTTGACGGTGACGGTTGCGGCGGAGTGGTTGACCGTGGGTGTCACCGTGGTGCTCGTGACCCCAGCGGCCACGCCGACGGTGTAGGCGTAGGGCGGTGGAGGAGAAGGCCGGCGAGATGCTTCCCGCCGAGACCGACAGCGCCTGCAGCGTTGCGTCCGACGACTGCGTGGGCACAGGAGTAGGGGTAGGTACAAGGGTGGTCGTCGTCGTCGGAGTTGCTTCCAGGGCATTGGACGTTCGTCCCGGAACGCCTCCAACGTATGGCCGCACCCAGAACTCGTACTGCTCGCCTCCGGTGAGGCCCGTGACGGTTGCCGTGGTCGCGGAGGCGGGCAGCGGGCTTGTCTCCCGGGCCTGATTGACCGGCTCGGAGAACAGCCGGTAGCCCCACCCTCCAGCCGGTGATGGTGGCGCCGGAGCGCGCAGGGCCGTGGGTCCACGTCACCGTGACCTCCCCCGGGTCGCCGGCTTCAGCCGACTGCAGCACCGCCGGGTTGGCAATGTTCCGCCCGAAGGACTCGGCCGTCCAGTTGTAGGCAGGGGCATCGTCGTCGCTGTGCGTGGACCATTCGCTCTGCTCACTGCCGCTGGTGGCCCGTACCCTCCACTGGTACTTGGTCCCTGCGGACAGGCCGGTCACGGTTGCCGGTTGAGTGGTGCCGGTGTAGCTGTTGCTGGACCAGCTTCCCCACGTGCCGCCCGACTGGGAGCGGGTCTGAATCTCGTAGCCATCCGCCCCGGAAGACTCGTGCCAGAACAGGTAGGCGCCCAAGTGCAGTTTGACTATCTGGGCGGGCGCCGGCTGCGGGAGGCGCCTGCGCCTCGGCCGTGGGCGCGGAACCGTGGAGGAGCAATACCCAGAACAGCGCGGCGCCCAACAGGGGGAGCAGTATCGCGCCGTGGCGGATGCCGCGGAGGGCGCGAGTGATGCCGGGCCTCACGCGGGCTGCAGGCCTGTGGAGTTAGGCCGAATGGCCGGAATGAAGGTGCAAAAGAAGAGAGAGGTTGGGGGTCGAGGTGCTTCAACCGGTGTAGATCAGACGGGAATGCACCACACGTACATTGTTGACAACACCTCCAAATTCCCTTTTTGATTCCCGATAAGCGCCGAATTTGCTACGTCCGCACTGAAGGCCCGGAGCAGAAACAGGGTGCCCGACCGATCAAATCTGCTCGGAGTCGGCAAGAATTGGGTGCCACATGCGCGCCCGGATCGGCCGGAATTGCGCGAACGAGAGATCAGGACGCCAATTTGAGCAACGAGTCCGAGGTCTTGGCGCTGGCGCAGACCATTTACGAGTTGGGCGGCATCGAGTTCGGCAGCTTCACGCTGGGCCGCTCGACCGTCAACTCGCCGGTCTACATCAACCCGAAGGTGCTCTGCTCAAATCCCGAGGCGCTGCGCGCGGCGGCCCACGTGATGCTGGGGGAAATCCGCTCGCGGCAGCAGCTCCGCCGCCCCCAGTGCGGTTCGTTCGACCTGATCGCGGGCGTCCCGCTGGGCGGGCTCAACCTGGCCACCGCGATGTCGCTGGAAAGCGGCACGCCGCTGATTTATGTAAACCCCAATCCCTCCGGCCGCTCGCGCATCGAAGGCCGCTACCTGCCCGGCCAGGCGGTCCTGATCGTCGACGACCTGGTCACCTCCGGGGGATCCATCTCGGCGACCGCCCTGGCGCTGCGTTCGGTGGACCTGAGGGTCACCGACGCCGCGGTGCTGATCGACCGGGAGCGCGAGAGCGATACCCGGCGCGGCGGCGCCGAGGTGAACCTGTTCAGGCATCCTGCACCTGCGGCGGATCCTGAACTACTACATGTCGCGCGGCTGGATCTCGGAGGAAAACTACCAGCGCTCGCAGAATTACCTCCGGGCCGGATCGGCCGACTGACCGGAACCGCGATTTGCGGCAAATTTTTAGAATATTCGTGCCCGCCCCCGGCTTCGCGGCTTCATGCGGTGGGCGGGACCACCTAGCAGTAAGGGTCAACACGTGCCATCGGTAGGGCCGCTCGAGCTCCTCATAATCCTTGCGATCGTCCTGGTCGTGTTCGGGGTCGGCAAGATCTCGGGAATCGGCGGGGCGCTCGGCCGTAGCATCCGCGAGTTCCGCGAAGAAGCCCGGCCCGAGGAGAACGAGGCAGAGGGCGAGGAATCAGACGACATGGCCGCCAGTGCCGACGCGGGCGCTTCAGGCGCGGCGCCGGCCGAATCCAGCGAGAGTAAGTCGGCGAACTAGCCGTTTCCGGCCCGGTCGGGCCCGGAATCGGGGCGCGGTCAGACCGCGCTCTGCTCCAGCTTGGCGGCAAAACTCCCCGGATAGAGGAACTGGCGCCAGCCCGGCTCCTCGCGCCCGGCGGCCTTGAGCTGGACCATCCGGTGCATCGATATGAGCGGCCGCTGGGGCCTGCTCCGCAGCCGCATGCCGGCCTGGGAGAGCGTCTTGCCGCCCTTGCGCAGATTGCAGCGCCGGCAGCTGGTCACCAGGTTTTCCCAGGTGCCCGGGCCGCCCAGGCGCTTGGGCAGCACGTGGTCGACGGTGAATTCGGCCTCGCGTGCGCCGCAGTACTGACAGGTGTGGTCATCGCGGGCGAAGAGTTCGCGGCGGCCCAGCTTGGCGCCCGGCGGGGGGCGGCGGACATAGTAGCGCATCCGAATGACCGAGGGCCGCGCCAGGGAGCTCTCAAACAGCCGGAACCGCTGCCGGTGTTCGGACACGAGGTCGGCCTTGCCGCGGTCGACCAGCACGTACGCGCGCCGGTCGGAACAGATGTTTAGCGGCTGATAGTCCTGATTGAGAACCAGCGTTCGCATGCAGCAAGCCTCCCGGCGGGATTATCCGCTAACGCCCGGGGCGTCCCGGGTTGGCTGAGCGATCCGGCCCGGAGCCGCAGATCGCCGGTCCGGGCGCCCGGTACACGCGGCGATTGCGGTTCGACAAGACCGGTCCGGCCCGCTATCTGCCCCACAACGACCTGATCACCGCGTTCGTGCGGGCCCTGCGCCGGATAAACGCCCCGCTGGCCTACAGCCAGGGGTTTTCCCCCAAGCCGCGCCTGCGATTCGGGCCGCCGCTCCCGGTGGGGCACTGCGGACACGGCGAAATAGTCGACGTGGAACTCTCCGAACCGGGACCCGAGGACCTGGCCGGACCGCTGGGCAGGGCCTGCCCCGACGGACTGCGCATCGTGGGCGAAGACCCCTCGGTTGCCGGACGGCGTTCGCCGATGGCGGCCGCACGCGCCTACCGTTACCGGGTCCTGCTGAGGGAACCGGCGCCCGGTCTGGCGTCGTCGATCGAGCGGTTCCTGGCCCTGGAGTCGGCGCCCGCCACGGTCCGGCGCGGCCCCGGCAGGGAGCGCAGCATCGACATCCGCAAGGCGGTGCGGGGCCTGGAAGCGCATGGCCACGACGGTTTCGAGGTCGAAATCGCCATCGGCGAGGGGACCCTCTGCCGGCCCGAGGACGTGGCCGACGCGCTGGGGTTCAGCACCCGGTCCTGCGCCCGCGTTAACGTCAAGTACGAATTCGAGGAGGCCGCGCCATGAACCCTTCGCAACTGGCCTCGGACCTGGCCGAGCGCCCGCTCACCGCGCGCCCCATCACCGAGCGCGACGAGGGCGCCGGGACCTTCCTGGCCGAGGACGGAAAAGGCCGGCGCTGGGTCCTCAAGCTCTACGGTCCCGACCAGACCGCCTACCGCACCGAACGCGAGACCCTGCGCCAGCTGGAACGGTTCGACGCCCCCGCGCCCCGGGTGCTGGCCGCCGACGACCGGGCGCCGGGACTGCTGCTCAGCTGGCACGGGGACCGCACGCTGGACCAGGTCATCAGCGCCCGTCCCGACGACCCGCTGGTCGAACTCGCCCTGCGCGCCCTCATCGCGGTGGAACTTGTTTTCGCCCAGATTTCGGGGCCGCGCGAAGAATCCGACCAGGTCATGGTCGACCACCTGCGCCGCCGCGACGAGGAGGACCTGCTCCGCAACGCCCGCGCCTGCCGGCTGGTCAACCCCGACCTGTACGACGCCGAAGATCTGCTGCGGCCGATCTACGAAATCGCCTGGCAGGGATCCTGGAACTACGGCTCGCTGGACTGCTCGGCCAGCAACCTGGTGACCGATGGCGAGTCGGTGACGGTCATCGACTTCTCGGTGCTGGGGGCCGAGTGGGTCGAACGACGGCTCGCCTCGTACCTGATCGCCAGCGGCGCGCGCGGGGCCGGCCGGGAATACGTCTGCGCGATCACCGGCGAACTGGTGATCACCCTGATTGACCTGTTCGATTTCCTGGGCGGCGGCGGCTATCGGCAAGAACTCATCGGAATCCACCGCTTCCTGGCGCTGCTGGCGCTGCTCGAGCGACTCGACCGCGCCCGCGCCGACGGTGCCGATATCAGCCCGCGCCGCTGGCAGTCGGTCGTGGCCGCGCTCGCCGAACCGGTGGCCCGGCCCCAGGAGCTAAGCGAGCTGGCCCACGAGATGGGGCTGGACCGTCGCTGACCCGGCCTGCCCGCCCGGGGATTGCCCGTAGAATCGAAAAACGCCGGCCAGGATGCCGGCCGCCAGACGGGAGCCGCCCATGTCCCAACCGCCAATCGAGCGCCCGTTCCGCCCCCGGGCCCGCGACGTGACCGTCGACGGCGTGCCCTGGATCGCCCGCATGTCCGACAAGGCCAAGGCTTTCGCCGGCGGGTACATCGACGAGTACATCTACCCCTGCCCCATCGACCGACGCGTGCTGGCGCAGCTGCAGCTTTCCTCTGAGGACTTCATCCAGATGTCGGTCGAGGCCGAAAGCGACGAGCAGCTGGCCAAGAACGTCCGCTCGCACGTGGCCGAGCTGCGCAAGGCGCATGTAGCCTAGGAGCCTGCGCCGCAGAAAAATCCCAAGGAGTAACGGGCAGGATTTCTGGTCAATGCGGCGAGAATGAGAAAGCTCGTTTGCACCCGTAATTCTGCGCCAGGCCGGTCCCCGTGCCCACCACCTTCCGCCCGTACCATCCGAACCAGCCCATGATGATGCCGCCCGGACCTTAGCAATTGTCTTAATTGTCAAGTCCGGATGGGGTGAGGTTTGAGGGGGCCGGGGGAGGAAGGAGCGGGGAAGATCGGGCGCCGATCGCAACCTTTTCGGCCGCATCGATGGCGCCGATCGGCCCGATCCGCGGGCGCTGCCGGATCCGGGATACGGCTTCGCCAGGGACCTTGCCGCGGTCGCTGCCGACCGGGGCCGCAGCAGGGACCCGCCTACGGGTTCAGCCGCTGCCTGAGAGCAGGTCCTCTGCCGAGTGCCGATCGTCCCCTCCGGGGGCGGCGGAGTCGGCATCGGGGGTAATGACCGACGGGGCCCTGTCGGGCGACGGCTGGTTGATCTCCGGAGCCGATCCCGCGGCCGGTTCTTCGTTCCGCCAAAACTCGCCATGCCGAAGCATGGCGTTCAAGCTCACCAGCAGCTTGCGCATGCAGGCCACCAGCGCCACCTTCTTGGGCTTGCCGGCTTCGAGCAGCCGGTCGTAGAACGCCCTGATCCGAGGGTTGCGGCGGATGCGACCAGAGCCGACATGTACAGCGCCGCGCGGACCTTGCCGCGGCCGCCCCAGACGAACCGCTTGCCGGAGAACTTGCCACTGTCGCGGTTGAGCGGCGCGACCCCCACCAGGGCGCAGACCTGCCTATTGCCGACAGAGCCCAGTTCGGGCAGGTACGCGATCACCGTGGCCGAGAGCTGGGGGCCCACCCCGGGGACCGATCGCAGCAGAGCGTTCCGGGACCGCAGATCCGGGGACGCCGCGATCAGGTCCGCGATCCTGCCGTCCAGTCGCTTGATGCGTCGCTTCAGGCCGGCGATGGCGCGGTTGATGTCGGACCGGACGTCGCGGTTGCTGATGAGCCGCAGGCGGTTCTGCTCGGCGCCGCGCTGGCTGACCAGCTGCAGGCGGCGGCCGGTGAGCTCGGCCAGTTCCCGCACCCGGGGATTGGGCGCCCGCCAGAGCCGGTAGTGGCCAGCTGCGGCGAACTCGGACAATACCCGGGCGTCGACCGCGTCGGTTTTGGCCAGGACGCCCATCGCGCGGGCAAAGTCGCGCACCTGGCGGGGGTTGACCACCGCCACCGGCAGACTGGCCCCGCCCAGGGCCTCGGCCAGCGCGGACTCGTAACCCCCGGTCGCCTCCATCAGGACGACTTCCACGTCAATGCCGCGCAGCCGCCTGATCAGTTTCCTTATCCCGGCGGCGGTGTTGCAAAAGCGCCGGACCTGCCCCTCCGGTCCGAAGGCAGCGTCGAGGTGCTCGGACGAGACGTCGACGCCGACACAGATTGGGGCGTTCATAAATAGACTCCCTGTAACTGTCCGCCGCCGAAGATCCTTCCTCGCAAATACGGGCTTCTTGCAGGCCCCGTGCAATTGTTCGGATTGAGGCGGCGGGTTACCGGGTGCGGCGACCTCGCTAAAGTGCGGTCTTTGCGGACCGAGGGAAGAGCGGTCTACCGCACCCGGGTTGTCCCGTAATCAAGATACGAGGGACTGGCTGCCGGAGGGCGACCTGGCCCACCAGATATCCGACCTGGTCGACAGCATGGATCTTGACGCCTTCTACGCCCCCTACGAGGGCGACGGGCGCCGCAACCGGCCCTACGAACCCCGGATGATGGTCAAGGTGCTCCTGTACGGCTATACGGTCGGGGTCTTCTCCTCGCGCCGGATCGCCGAACGCCTGCGCCGTGACATCGCCTTCCGCTTCCTGGCCGCCTCCGACCAATTGCCCGCCCACCGCACCATCTGCGAGTTCCGGCGCCGCCACCTGGCCGACTTCAGGGACCTGTTCGTACAGGTGCTGAGGATCGCGGGCGAGATGGGGCTGACCAGCCTGGGCACCCTGGCCGTGGACGCCAGCCGGGTGAAGGCCGCAGCCTCCAAGCGCAAGGCGATGACGTATGGGCGCATGCAGAAGGAGGAGCAGCGCCTGCGCGAGGGGATCTCAGACCTGCTGGAGCGGGCCGAGCGGGCCGACGCCGAAGAGGACGAACGCTACGGGGAGGACTCGGACGGCGACGACACGCCCCGCGAGCTCAGGCGCCGCCGGAGCCGGCTGCGGAAGATCGAGCAGGCCAAGGCCCGCCTGGAGATGCAGGCCCGCAGGTTTGACGACAAGCGCGGCCGCCAGATAGGCCAGCGGCGCAACCCCAGGGGCGGCAGCGCCTACAAGCGCGCCTACGGGGAGCCCGATCCGAAGGCCCAGCACAACTTCACCGATCCCGAGAGCTGCATCATGAACACCTCCACCGAGGGCTTCCAGCAGGCCTACAACGCCCAGGCCGCGGTGGACTCGGAATCGCGCCTGATCGTGGCCGCCGACGTCTCGGCCCAATCCTCCGACGCCGGGCAGCTCCTGCCGATGATCTCTCAGGCCGAGGGAAACGTCGGCCGCCGCCCCGCCATCGTCCTGGCCGACGCCGGCTACGCCGCCGAGGACGACTTCATAAAGCTCGAGAGCCTGGAGATTGACGCCTACGTATCGCTGGGCCGGGAGGGCAGGAAGCCCCGGGAGCAGCTCGCCCCCGCCCGCCGGCGGATGGCGGCGAAGCTGGGAACCCCGGCGGGCAGGCGCATGTACGCGGGCCGCAAGCACATCGCCGGAACCCCCGTTCGGCTGGATCAAGCAGGTATTGGGCTTCAGGCGCTTCAGCTTCCGCGGGCTGGCCAACGTCAGGGACGAGTGGTTCCTGGTGTGTCTGGCGCTGAACGCCCGCCGGATGAGTGCGTCCCGCGCATGAGGCGTCCGCGGAAATCCCTACATGTTGCGAAGGGGTCGGGCCAAATCGGGCCGGAGAACGCCCGATCGGCGTTTCAGCGGACCCAACCGCCGCCGGCGTCCGCGCCGCCGCGCCGGATCGTGCCGGAAAAATCGACGGTCATCCGGTCGGTGGGGCCAAGTCGCGATTCCTGTGGCGCAGGCTCCTAGTTCAATCTGGCCGCGTTGCGGCGCGGCAGCCAGCAGCCGGCGGGCCTTTCTATACTGGCTTGGCCCGCTAGCTCAACAGGCAGAGCAACTGACTCTTAATCAGTAGGTTCAGGGTTCGATTCCCTGGCGGGTCACCATCGACCAGCAGTCCGCCGAACCCGCTCCCGGCTAGCGGCGGTAGCGGTCATGCCCTTGGTAGCCGCAGTCGCGGACCCGGAACACCCCGGCCTCGCCCATGGTCACGTACAGGTCGGAAAAGTCGGGGCCGCCAAAGCAAAGGTTGGTGGGGAAACCGGGCGGCGTGGGCTGGGTCTCCAGGACACGCCCGCTGGGATCGAACACGTAGATCATCGGGCCGGGCCCGTTTACCGACCAGCCGGCCGCGGCCAGCACGTGGCCCTCGGCGGTCAGGGTCAGGCCGTCGGCCCCACGTGACGGAAAAAAGGTGTGCAGCACCCGGTAGGTCCCCAGCGACCCGTCCTCGCCGACCGGGTAGGCACGGAGTTCGCGGTCCGCGCCTTCGCCGTAATCGCTCTGGACGACGTACAGCGTTTTTTCGTCGGGCGAGAACAGCAGCCCGTTGGGGCGGGTGGTGTCGAACGTTGCCCGCGTCAGGGTTCCCGAATCCGGGTCCAGCCGGTACACCGATTCATGGTCGAGCTCCATGTCGGCGCGGTTTTCCCCGTAGCGCGGGTCGGTGAACCAGATCCGGCCGCGTGAATCCTCGGTCACGTCGTTGGGCGAATTGAGGCGATCGCCGCCAAAGTTGTCGGCCAGGACCTGGCGACGCCCGTCCCGCAGCCGCGACAGGCATCTGGCCGCCACCTCGCAGCAGTACAGGTCTCCGCTGGCCGAAAACAGCAGGCCGTTGGTCAGATTGGTGCCCTGGTGGTAGCGCGCTACCCGCCCTGATTCGGGGGTCATAGGAAATGATCCGGTGGTTGTACATGTCGGTGAAGAGCAACAGCTCGCCGGTCCACTGGGGCCCCTCGGTGAAGGAGTATTGGCCACCGATTCGCTCGAACGTCCATCGCGCCACGGAGTAAATCCCGTCAATTGCTGCACTGGTCCGGTCGGAATTCCGCATCCGGCCGACGGCGAGACCGCAGTTGCCTCGCAGGCTTAGGGTAATCGCAATGAACCCGCTCTTCCAATGGTCGGATGCGGGCTTTGAGCGCCGCTGCGATGCCTGGCTATGACTCGTTGATGGTGCACCGGTGCAAAACCGGCTCACCGTGCGCGGATTCGGCGCCGACCCGGCAAGCGCCGTCCGGCGCCTGGCTGCGCGCGCAGATCTCGTTTAACCAGGCCGCGCTCACATTCCTCCGGCGGGGCGCCGGTTTGTCAGAAACCCGGGCACCAACCCGATTGCCCGGGCGGCCAATTGCGGCCGACCGCTACGGACGGATCGCGTCGCAGCCGCGGGCGGCGGGCGGTCCGATTCCGGTCAGCGACATCTGGATCGCCGCGCAACGCTGGAGTACGGCGCCGATCCGGTGACCGCGGACCGTCACTTCGAACACGTCCCCGGGTTGGTCCCAATCGACCCGGCCGATTCGGCCCGCTGAACGTTGCGCGCCGCCGATCGCCGCCGGAGCCGGCGTCGCCGCCCGCGGGCGCAAAATCCCGGTCACCGTCAACCATGTGGGCAGAATCGGTAGTGATGAAACCGGACTCGAAAGTCGCGATGGCCGCACCGTGCAGCGGTTCGGCGCCCGGCCGGATTCGCCGACCGCCATTCCCCAGCAGGGATCGCTGATCGGCCGTGGCCGTCCGCCTAAGAAGCCGGGGATCGCCCAAATTCAAGATCCGCCGCTGGCGCGAAAGCCGCGCCAAGCGCGCGGCGCGGACTGCGGAAATCGTCGGCCGGCTCCATGCCGGATACCCTGACGCCGACTGCGCGCTGACCTACTCCAGTCCCTGGGAACTGCTGGTCGCGACCATCCTGTCGGCCCAGTGCACCGACGAAAGGGTCAACGCCGAAACGCCGGCCCTGTTCGCCCGATTCCCCAGCCCGCAGAGCTTTGCCGAGGCCGACATTTCCGAAATCGAAGAGCTGGTGCGCCGCACCGGGTTCTTCCGCAACAAGGCGCGCGCGATAAAGGAGTCGGCGATCGCGCTCGTCGAGGAGTTCGACGGCCGGCTGCCGCAGACCATGGAAGAGCTGCTGACCCTGCGCGGGGTGGCCCGCAAGACCGCCAACGTCGTGCTGGGGACCGCATTCGGGATCGCCGCCGGCGTTGTCGTGGACACCCACGTGAGCCGGCTGTCGCAGCGCCTGGGACTGACCGCCAAGTCCGACGCACCGGGGATCGAACGGGATCTGATGGTGCTGGTCGATCAACCCGAATGGGTGTTTTTCGGGCACGCCCTGATCCTGCACGGGCGGTCGGTCTGCAAGGCGCGCCGGGCGCTCTGCGGGGAGTGTTCGCTGGCCGAAATCTGCCCGTCGGCAGTGACCGCCTAGAAGTCCCCGCCGGAGGAATCGCCGACCCGGGTCGGAATCTTGCACCAGACCCACCAGGCGCCGAACCCGGCCACCGCCAGGCCGGCCAGCGCCAGGAAGGCGGGCGGGCGGGCCATGATGAACGAGAGCGTTATCGAGATCGCGATGGCGGCGATGATCGCGAGCTTGCCGGCCACCGGCAGCGTCGGATCGCCATACCAGGCCCTGAGCCTGGGGCCGAACAGGCGGTTTTCGAGCATCCAGCGGTGCAGCACCGGGCAGCTGCGCACGAACGCCCAGGCCGCCAGTATCACGAAGACGGTCGTCGGCAGCCCCGGCACGACCACGCCGACCGCCCCCAGCGACAGGCACAGCACGCCGAACGCCACGAGCAGGTAGCGCCGCAGGCGATCGCCAAGCTGCTGGCGCATCAGCCCGCCCCGGATCCCAGGTGGAGCTGCTGCCTCCCCTGCCGGGAGGTGCGGTGGATCAGGCCGCGCGCTTCCAGATCGAGCTTGACCGAGGTGACGTACCATCCGAGCGAGGCCCCTTCCCACAGCCGCGCTTCCAGCGCATCGGCGCAGGCGTCGGCCAGATCGGCGAACGCGATCCCTTGGCCGCTGGCGCCCAGCCTGCGCAGCATCGCTCCCTTGAGGTCGTAGTAGCGCGGGGCGCTGATCCTGACCGGCCTGGTGCCCGGCCTGGGATTGAGAATCGGGACCCGCTGCTCGGAATTGCGGCCTGGCAGAATCGCCGCTCCTACATAAGATCGATTTGCCGCGAGTTGATTTTAGGTGCCATGTGCCGGCGGCCATTTTCTGGGAGAGCAAACGATGGGAATTCTGGAGCGGTTTTCGCTGGCCGGCAAGAAATCGCTGGTCACCGGCGGGGGCACCGGCATCGGCCGGGCGATCGCCGCCGGGCTGGCCGAGGCGGGCGCGGACGTGGCCCTGGTCGGGCGCCGTACGGAGCCGCTCGAAGAGACCGCCGCGATCGTCCGCGCCAGGGGGCGCAGGACGCTGGTGCTGCCGGCCGACGTTCGCAGCAGGGAGGCGGTCGACGGATTCGTCGATGCGATCGTGGCCGCCTGGGGCAGGCTGGATGTTGCGGTAAACAATGCCGGCATTGGGGCGCACATGGACACCCTGGACACCTCCGAATCTTCCTGGGACGAGATGATCGACACCAACCTGAAGGGCCCGTTCCTGTGCATGCAGGCCGAAGCGCGGGTGATGATCGCGGCCGGCGGCGGCAAGATCATCAACAACGCCTCGATGTCGGGCAGCATCGTCAACCGCCCGCAGTGGCAGGCGCCCTACAACACCTCCAAGGCGGGGCTGATCCACCTGACCCGTTCGGTGGCCGCGGAATGGATCCCGCACGGCGTTTATGTCAACGCGCTAAGTCCCGGATACATCGTCACCGAAATGGCCGACAACCCCCACATCCGCGAGAACCTGCAGCCCACCTGGCTGCGCGACACCCCGATCGGGCGGATGGGCGCGGTCGAGGACCTGCAGGGGGCGGTCATCTACCTGGCCTCGGACGCGTCGAACTTCACGGTCGGCCTGGACATGATCGTCGACGGCGGCTTCACGATCTTTTAGGCCGGCCCGGCAAGCGAATCGAGCGACTCCATGGCAACCGAAACCCGACCCCCGGAGCCTCCGGCCGAACTTGACCGGATGCTGAGCGAGAACCAGGCCGGCCTGCCCGGGCGGATTGCGACCCCGATCAACGTCGTAATAATCGGCGCCGGGTCGCACTTCACAACCCAAGCTCGCCGCCGACATCCTCGCCATCCCTGCGTCGGCCGGCGGCCAGCTGCGGCTCTGCGACATCGACGACGGACGGCTTGCGACCATGACCGCGGTCGTTGAAACGCTGATTGCCAGGACCGGCAACACCGGACGCTGGTCGGTCGCGGCCAGCACCGATCGCAACCGATTGCTGTCCGGCGCCGACTGGGTCGTGATCACCATCGAGGTTTCGGGGCTGGAAACAATCGGGTTCGACAACGCCATCCCGGAGCGCTACGGGGTCGACCAGTGCATCGGCGACACGATCGGTCCGGGCGGTCTGTTCAAGTGCTTTCGGACCCTGCCCGCGTTCATGCAGATCCTGGACGACTGCGAACGCTGCTGTCCGGGGGCGATCGTCCTCAACTACACCAATCCGATGGGAATGCTCTGCCTTGCCGCCAGCCTGGCGTCGAGCATGCAGGTCGTTGGCCTGTGCCATTCGGTGCAGAGCACATCGCGGCTCCTGGCCGGGCGCGCCGGGGGTCGACTACGACGAGCTGGCCTGGGAGTGTGCCGGCATAAACCACCTGGCCTGGTTCACGCGCCTTGAGCACGAGGGGCGCGACCTGTACCCGCGTTTGCAGGAACAGGCACGCGCCGATCTGGCCGCCGCCGAACCCGGCGACGATTCGCAGGACCTTGTCCGCAAGGACATGATGCTGCATTTCGGCGCCTTCATAACCGAAAGCTCGGGTCACCTTTCCGAGTACTTGCCCTGGTACCGCAAGCGCGCCGCGACCCGGGCGCGGTTCATGCGGCCCGGGTACCACGGGCAGAGCGGCTTCCTGCTGGAGATGTGGCCGGAGCGCCGGAGCGCCGACGAGGCCGAACGCCGCGCGATGGCCCGCGGGGATGCCGAACTGAGCACCAACCGAACCTTCGAATACGCGTCCTGGATCATCGAGGCGGTCGGCAAGAACGCCCCGTTCGTCTTTCACGGCAACGTGCCCAACAACTGGCGCGGCACCGGCCCCTTGATTGCGAACCTGCCCGGCGACGGAATCGTCGAATTGGCCTGCGTGGCCGACGGGCGCGGGGTCACTCCGACCGTGGTGGGGAGCCTGCCCGCGCAGATGGCCGCGGTCTGCCGCAGCAATATGAGCGTCGTCGAGCTGGGCGCCCTGGCCGGCCTGCGGCGCGACCGCCAGCTGGCCCGTCAGGCCCTCATGCTCGACCCGCTCACGGCCGCGGTCTGCACGCTGGAGGAGATTGAATCGATGGCCGACGAGCTGTTCGCGGCCGAATCCGACTACCTGCCGGGCTGGTAGGGCCCGGCGGGACGGTCAGCCGATCGCGTACGCCAGGGCGGTTAGCAATGCCGCCCCGGCGCCGGTGCCGGCGAGCAGCCTGAGCGAACGCAGTCGCAGCGCCCGTTTGAATTCCGGCGAATCGTGCCCGGCGACATCCCCGGCGACCGCCGGATCCATCTTGCCGACAAAGTCAAACCCCACGCATACTTGGTAATGGGCCTGGCCGATACCCATCAATCCGAGCCAAAGCGGGACCAACAGCAGCAGGCGCCAGAGCTGGTCCAATCCGAATGCCAGCAGCAGCGCCCAGGCGACTATGGACGCCTGGATGATCACCACGCCGAAGATCATCCGCTGCCTGCGTTCGCCGGGACCGATGTTGCAGACCAGCCCGCGGTAACGGTATTGCGACTCCATCCCTTAGCCCCTCAACTGCTCTGCGGCGGCGCGCAGCCTCGAACTGACGCGCCCCGACCCCAGTACCGCCATTGTTGCAAACAGCGGCGGGGTCGCCCGCGAACCGGTTATCGCAATCCGGATCGGCATGAACAGAACGCCGGCCTTCCAGCCGAGCTCATCTGCCAGTCCACGCAAAAACCGCTCGGTCAAATCCTGATCGGAAACATCGTTCCGATCAACCCAGTCGGCCACCCGCTCCAGCGCGTCCGCGCTGGCCTGTGGCGATTGCCGGCGCGCCACCAGGAACTTGGGGTCGGGATCGACGCTGTCGCGGAAGAAAAACGAGATCACCCCGGGCAGATCGGAGAGGCGCCGGATTCGTTCCTGTTCCAGGGCCAGCGCGGACTCGAAATATTGGCGCGAGGGACGCCCCACCGGCTCAAAATCCAACCCGCTTGCGGGGGTGCCGTCCGGCGGCAGGAAGTAACCGCGATCCTCGAGGTAGCCCCACGCCCGCCGGCTCAATTCGGAAATCGGCAGGCCGCGCACGTAATTGCCACAGAACCAGTCGAGTCGCTCCTGGTCGAAGATCGCGTTGGCGCGGTTGATCCGTTCGGCGGAGAACTCGGCGACCAGCTCCTGGAGCGAGAAGAACTCGCGCTCGTTGCCGGGATTCCAGCCGAGCAGGGCGATGAAGTTGTTCACCGCCTCGGGCAGGTACCCCAGATCCCGGTACTCCTGGATTGAAACCGACCCGTCGCGCTTGGAGAGTTTCTGGCGCTTGGCGTTCAGGGTCAGCGGTATGTGACCGAACCGCGGGAGGTCCCAGCCCAGGGCCTGGTACATTACGACCTGCTTGAAGGTGTTTGAGATGTGGTCGGCGCCGCGCAGGACATGGGTGATCGCCATGTCATGGTCGTCGGCCACGACCGCGAAGTTGTAAACCGGCGAGCCGTCGGAGCGGGCCACGATGAAATCGCCCCACAGGCCCGAGTCCTCGCGCAGGCGGCCGAGCACCAGGTCGTCGAACTGGACCGTCGCGGGCGAAACCCTGAACCGGTAACTGGCCGCTTCGCCGGCCTCCAGCCGCGACCGGACCTCGGACTCGGAGAGGTTCCGGCAACGCCCCGAATAGCGCGGCGGGAGTTTTGCGCGCTGGGCGGCCTTGCGCTCGGCGGCCAGCTGTTCGCGGCTGCAGAAGCAGCGGTAGACGTGGCCGCGGTCGAACAGGCGCTGCAGATGGCGGCGGTGCCGCGGGAGCCGTTCGCTCTGTCGGTAGGGACCGTATCCGCCGCCGACATCGGGGCCCTCGTCCCAGTCCAGGCCCAGCCAGGCCAGGCCGCTGTATATCGCCCTCTCGAATTCGGGGCGGTTGCGGTCGCGGGCCGTATCTTCGACCCGCAGCACGAATGTCCCGCCGCACTTTCGCGCCAGCAGCCAGTTGTAGAGCGCGGTGCGCGCGGTCCCGACGTGGATCGATCCGGTCGGACTGGGCGCTATCCGAAAGCGCGGCGCCCCGGGTTCAGCGGCCATCCAAGTCCCTGTCGAGCTGACCGCGGGCGTCGGCCAGGAGCACCGCCAGCGGCATGGCGCCCGCCTGGAACCGGCCCTGGCTTATCCCGCTCAGGACCTCATCCAGGGGAATCCACTCGGTCTGCAGGATCTCGGACCGGTCGCGGTCGTGCCCGACGTACTCGAGCCCGCGCGCGCGGTAGAACTGCAGCCGCAGCCGGGTGAGCGCCGGGATGGGATGAATCGCCCCGTAGAGTTCAGCCGAGCGGGCCGCGTAGCCGGTCTCTTCGCGCAGCTCGCGCAGCGCGGCCGCCGACGGTTCTTCGTCGGACCGGATCGATCCCATGGGGAGGTCGGAGACGACCTCCTTGAGCGGGTGGCGGTATTCGCGCACGGTCAGGACGCGACCCCGATCGTCCTGGGCGAGCACCGCGACCGCGCGGGCGCGGCTGGCCAGGTAGGTGTAGGTGTGCCGGCGCCCGTCCAGGTCGGCGGCGATCTCGTCCTCGAACACCGGGAACCTACCCTGCCAGGCGATGCGCGAGGAAAGGGTCGTCCAGCTCAGCGGCGGGGCGCCCTCATCCGAACGCCGCGTGGCAGACACGGGCCGGCCCTAGCGCGCCGTCAACGCGGCGCCGGGCGGCATTCGGCCGTCAGGCGATCCGCTCCGGGACGATTGTCTGCCCGCTGACCACCGGAGCGGCCGGCCCGAAGGCGGCATAGTCGCCGTGGTTCGGCACCAGCTGGTTGCGCAGCGAGTCGCCCAGCAGGGTCAGCTCGACCGTGCCCTGGGCCGAAAGCTGGAATATGGCGGCTTGGAAATACTGCCGCACGAAACCCGGCGTCTTGCCCTCGAACAGGGTGTCGGGAGCGCCGGTGTCGGTCCGGCCGGCGGTCTTGGGGAAACCGAAGCTGTCGACTCCGCCCAGTTCGATGAAGAAATCCAGGAATCCGGTCCGGGTTCCGTCGGCGGCAAAGTTGGATACGTAGTGGTTGAACCCGCCGTAATTGACCGCGCCGGCCGATGGCGCCGACGTCGGGGCCGGCTCAAAGCCCTGGTCCCGGCTGCCGCCCTGGCCGCCGCCGAAGTAGTCCCAGGCGAGACGGCGCTCGACCAGCCAGATCCCGCCCAGGTCGGGGCGCCGGTGGAAGTCGATCACCCCGCGCTGGAAGAACTGGGTCAGGGTGCCCGACTCAAGTTCGAGTACCTCCGAGGTGGCAAAGCCCCAGCGCTTGAGCTGGCCGGTCCGGTTGTAGTAACCGAGGAAATCGGCATCCAGGGTCTGGCCGCCGACGCTGACCTGCAGATCGGAAATGTTGTGGTCCAGGTCCCGGTTGGTCGCGATCGTGCTGCGCACGGTGTTGATCACGCGCACGGATTCAAAAATCGACCTGGCGGGAGGCGGCGGGGTTACCTGGGTGGCGTCGGTGTCGCTGACGGTGAGCCGGGCGATGCCGTGGATGGAGGTGAGGTCGGCCGCGTTGTTGCTATCCCCGAAGAGGATCGTGAACGTGTCGTCGCTCTCGTTGGCGTCCTTGGGCACCGCAAATCCGAGCAGGTAATCGCCGTCCTCTTCAATCTGCGAGGCGGAAGGCGCATAGCAGGGCGCCGGGCAGTCGACGTCGAGGTCCTCGTAGACACCGGTATCCCCGCCCAGGGAGCGGAAAAGGACCGCGCTGTCCCTGAAGCCGGTCACGCCGAGCACCAGGTGGCCGCCCTCGGCGGCGCGGTAGCTGGCCTCCTCGAAACCGTAGTCGGGATCGTCGTTCAGGTCGTGGGTCTCCAGCCTGATCGCCTGGCGCGGCCCGACGCTGGCGCGGAAGGCCGAGGAGGCGTTGTCCAGGGTAAAGCCGTCGCCGCGCGGACCGGGGTTGTCGCTCAGGTCGATCAGGGCCACGTCGGGCGCATCGCGTTCCGACCCGGCCCCTCCAAAGACCCCGACCGGCAGCGAGCGTAGGTCGTTCCCGGTAAGGTCCAGATCTTCGAGCATGGAAAGGCCCGAGAAATCGCCGGCCTGCAGTTCTTCGATCTCCGAATCGGAAAGATCGATCGAGGTGACGTCTTCCAGATCGTGGGAGCTGATTTCGTCGCAGGCCTTGGACACTTCCTCCACCAGCAGGTCGCGGACCGGCCGCGATCGATCGCAGACTTCGACGCCGGGTGAGTCGTCGTCGTTTATCTGCAGGCGGGCGTCGTCGTTGCCACGCGAGATTGCGCGCTGGATTTCGTTTATGTATTCCTCTGCAACGCCTTCGTAGTCGAAATCCAAGTCCACGTCTTCGTCAGGGCGAGCATCATAGACCCCCACAACAGAAAGGTCGACACTCACTCGTTCGGGGCGTTCAATCACTTCGTCGTCAGGGATCCGAAATGGGACGGCGTATAGGGTTCTTACCGGATCTTCGGAGTTGGCCAAGAAGAAGATCTGCTTGTCTTCGCCTTCCAGTTCAATCGCGAGCTTGAGAACCAGGTAGTAGCCATCGTCATCAACGTCATTGACGGGGATTGCGGTCGTGGCGGTGTCATCCCAGTCCGCAAACTCCGAAGGGATCGAGCTCCATTGGAATCCGATCCAGGCTATCTGGCCTTCGACTCCCGCGAAGGGTTCGCCGGCAAACCCGGTGGTAGTGGCGGCAGGGCCATCCAGCAGAAATGTCAGGCCAACTTTTCCGTCGTCGTTGTCGGCACGGAGGCGGGTACCCGCAGTATCGACGCCAAAGCGTTGGTAACCGGTTCCGTGCGATTCCAGCGCGGCGCTGACGTCCAGGTCCGAAACGTCCAGGCCGCTGCCACGCAGGTCGACTCGCGACCCGAGAGCATATCCATCTAGTTCGCCCTTACCGGGCTTGAACACCGCTCCTACGAACGGCTCCATATCTAGGTCCCCATCCCACGCTTCACTATTCCCCGACAGGGGCGCCTCGTCACATTGAAAGAACTGGCGGTCAAGGCGGGCGAGCAGGGCCCGCTGCATTACTTCGGAGTAATCACAGATCCCCTCGCCGCTGGCGCCCAGCGCGCGCACGGGCGACCGGTCGGTGGCCAGTAGAGACGCGGCCGCGGCCATCGCCGCCAGCAGCAGCAGCGCTGGAAAAAAGAACGCGGCGCGAGGTCTAATGGGCGTGGCGGGCAATGGCGGGAGGGCCTGGATCTGAATATTTACTTGCTAACATTTTCTCGCCGCGAGCAATGGGGTATCGTCTAGCGGTAGGACGCGTGGTTCTGGCCCACGTAGCGGAGGTTCGAATCCTTCTACCCCAGCCGGACCGTGGTCGGCCGCGACCGATTGGCCGAAGCCTGCCTGGTCTGCCGTCCGCGTTCCCCGCGGCGCCCAATCGGGCCCCCGCGCCGGCCGGGAGGGCCGCATTCGGTTTCGAATTCAGACTCCGTTCCCGGGGTAGAACTGCTCGCAGTAGGCGCGGAACGCGCGCACCTCGCCGTCGGACCGGCAAAGCCGCGGTTGCGAGACGAATTTCTTGCGGCCCCAGATCTCCACGTCCTGGAGGACGTCCTCGGCCTGCTGGGCGGACATGAAGCGGTTCAGCAGCGGGGCGCGCAACTTCACCGGCAGGAATCCCAGTCCCAGGAACCAGCGCCTGGGGTTGCGAAGCTCGCGCACCTGGCAGGCCAGCGACATGTCGATGTACTCGCCGTCGACCGGCGTGGCCAGGATCCAGATCCGCATGTCCATCCCGATCGAGCGCTCGCGGACGTCGACCAGGGAGTAGCCAAACCCATAGATGTGAGTGTCGGCGGCCGGGGCGAACGTGAATTTCAGGATGCCGGCAATCTCGCGGGTCCGGGTGAAGTCGAACCGGCTGCGGAGGTACGGCCCGTCGATTGCGAGCGGGTCGACGCGGTCGACGTTGGCGTAGCCGTGAACGTAGCGCAGGTGGGCCAGGTCGACCGAGTTTTCGGTCGTTTCCTGGGGATGGCCGCGAAAGCGAAGGGTCCTGATCCGCAGATCGCACCAACCGGTCTGGTCCGGTTCCTCGGCCGGCAGGTCCCACTGCGGCTCCCTGCCTTCGATCCCCCACCAGGCAAATATCAGGCCGCAGATCACGCGGGCTGGAAACACCCGCAGGCGGGCCGACCGCGGCGGGGCCGCGAAGGGGGTGTGAACGCACTTCCCGGTCGCGTCGAACTCGAACCCGTGAAACGGACAGACGATCCGGCCTTGGCTGACCTTTCCGCCGGCGCTCGGACCAAGAAACGAGCCCAGATGGGGGCATATGGCTTCGGCCACGCAAACCCGGCCGTCGTCATCGCACCAGACGACGATGCTCTCGCCCATCCAGGTCTTTTGAATCAGGCGCTGCTTGCGAACGTCCGGCATGTGGGCGACAAAAAACCAGCCTTCGGGATAGGGGGACGGCAATGGCGCAATCGCAGGTTCGCCGTGTTTTCTCGGCATCGCTCGTCGCTCCTTCGCCGGCGTGGTCGGCATATCGCCCGGCTGGTGTAAAGATGTTCCCCTGCAGGGAACGGATTTTCCGCCCCAGGCGCCCAATATTGGCCCACCGCGGGATCGATGACGGTCGCCGGCCGGTACCCGGCGCCACGAAATAGTCTCCCGCGATTTTCCGGTGCCGGATCGGTTGCCGGCCCGCGCGCGGACCGCGGTTGCGGGGTCGGGGTCGAGTCCGCGCCGCAGCGCAGGGGCGCGCCGATGCCGGTCCGGCCCAGACCGCAACCCGGTACGCACCGCCCGGGCCGCGGCGCCTGCCCGGCGGTGGACCCTCCTGCGAGCGCCGCCGCCGGGCCCGGCGCCCGGTCGACTGATCCGGCCGCGGACGCCGGTACGTATGATCTGCCAAATGGGCCAGGTCGCTCTTGGCAACCCATTTCAAGCAGAGCGGGTCCATTTGGGAGGCAAGCACATGCCCTGGTTCTTCGGCAAGCAAGCGGAAATCCCCAGTCCCGAGGATGCTCTGCCCGGTCGCGACGCGCCGATGCCGGTCCCGCCGGGGCACTTCGTGCACGGACGGCAGCTGTCGGGCCCCATGCCGGAGGGCTCCGAGCGGGCACTGTTCGGAATGGGCTGCTTCTGGGGGCCGGAGCGGATGTTCTGGAAGCTGCCCGGCGTGTTCACCACCGCGGTGGGATACGCTGCCGGGTCCACCCCCAATCCGAGCTATCGCGAGGTGTGCAGCTCGCGCACCGGGCACAACGAAGTCGTGCTGGTCGTGTTCGATCCGGCCAAGGTCAGTTACCAGGACCTGCTCCGGGTCTTCTGGGAGGGCCACGATCCAACCCAGGGCATGCGCCAAGGGAACGATGTCGGCACGCAGTACCGTTCGGGCATTTACGTCTTTGGCGAGGGGCAAAGGTCCGCTGCCGAAGCCAGCCGCGAGCGCTACCAGGAGGCCCTGACCGACGCCGGCCGCGGGACCATCACGACCGAGATCCTGGACGCCCCCGAGTTCTATTACGCCGAGGATTACCACCAGCAGTTCCTGGCCAAGAACCCGGCCGGTTACTGCGGTATCGGCGGCACGGGGGTGAGTTATCCGGCCGGTGTCGCCCAGTTGACCTGAGCGGGTCGACGGCGACCCGCTTACCGGGGTCCGGGCCCGTCGGCCGGCGCCGGAGCAGCTTCCGCGGCCCCATAGCCCTGCGCATGCAATAGCCGCCGCCTCCGGCCGAACGAGCGACCCGTCCGTCGTTCACCGGCGCCGCCGCGGGACGTTGCAAACCGTGTCCCCATGGGTTGCGGGGGAGCCGCGCTCGCCCTAGACTGCGGGAAATGGTGCTCGGGGATTTAGGCGGATGACTGCCACAAGCGAAGGCGTAAGGACCGGTGCGCTGACGCTTACCGAAGAGCTGGTCTTGATGCTCCTCAACGAGGAAAGCGGCTACTTTCGGCAGGTGCCCGGCTGGGATCTGGACTGCGCCGTCGTCGGTTCGGTGTTGGCCGAACTGTCCATGATCGGGCGGATCGACACCGACATGAATTCGCTCATCCTGCTGGACGGCGCCCCGACCGGGGACTCCTTGCTGGACCCGGTGCTGGCTGAAATCGCGGCCGACCCGGTCCAGCGCAACGCCCAGTACTGGATAGAGCGCTACGCCCAGCGGGCCGAGCCGATTGTCGACGGGGCCCTGAACCGGCTGGTCAGGCAGGGAATCCTGCGGCACCATTCGGGCGATTTCTGGACACTGACCGAACGCGCCCTGCGCGAAGATTCGGGGGCGAACGGCGAATCGGGTTCGGCGACGAGTTTCGTAAAGACCCGCATCAGCAGGGCGATCTTCTTCGAGGAGATTCCCGAACCGCGCGACATCATCATCATCAGCCTGATCAATACCTGCGACCTGTTCCGCTTCATCTTTGAACTGGACGAGGAGAACGAGCGGCGGATCGATCTGATCTGCAGGATGGACCTGATCGGCAGGTCCATCGCCGCGGCAGTTGAGCAGAACCTGACCGGTGGACTGTTCCAGCGCCCTCCGCTGTCCAAGGAGATTCCCGCCGCGCCGCTGCGCAAACTGGTTTTCAACCCGAATCTGCGCAACGGCAACATCCCGGCGGTTTTTGCCGATCTGACCCGGCAACTGGGACCGGTTTTCCAGATCAAGCCACCCTTTGCAAAGCCGCTGGTGTTCGTGGCCGGGCCGTCGGTGAACCGCTGGGCGAACCGCTACGCGCGCGGGTTTCTGCGCTCCCAGGACTATCTTTCCACCTTTGAAAAGGTGTACGGCGCGCACGGGATCATGCCCGCCCTGGATGGGGCCGACCACTTCCGGTTGCGCAAGTCGCTGGCGCCGGCCTACTCGCGCAAGCGGCTCGCGGCGCAACTAGGGCAGATCTACCAGAACGCCCGCGGCGAAATGAGGAACTGGGGGCACGGCGACGTGCAATCGGCCACGCCCATGATGCGCCAATTGGTCAACGCCCAGATTTCGGCCTATTTTTTGAGCGTGGACTCCCAGGACATATTCGACGACCTGGTCAAGTTCAAGGAGCAGGCGCTCAAGGCGCACGTGGTCAATACCATGCCCAAGTTCATGCTCAAGACCCCGGGCATGAAGCGCAAGCTGGCATCGCTTGTCGATCTGCTCGAGCGGGTCACCAGCAGCCATACGCCGGCCCAGCGGGCCGGATGCCCGCGCGACCTTGCCGACGATCTGTTCAGCCTGCACGCCAGCGATCCGCAATTCCTTCCGGCCACGAATCTGAGCTTTGCCCTCTCGGCGTCGCTGATCGCCAGCATGTACCTGGGCGACCAGCTCAATTTCGCTGTCTACGCCCTGGTGACGCACCCCGAGCTGCGCGAGCGGATCGAGGCCGAGGCCGACGCGCTGTTCGACGGCGGCGATCCGGGCGGCGAAGACTTCTCCCTGGAAGCCATAGACGTCACGCACCGATTCATCATGGAGGTGCTGCGGGTGTACCCGGTGGTCCCCATGTCGGTCCGGACGGTGATGAACCCGTGCGTCGTGGAGGGGTTCGCGCTGCCGACCGGAACCCGCCTGCACATCGCCCAGACCGCCTGTCATTACATGGAAGAGTTGTTTCCCGACCCGTTCAAGTTCGACATCGACCGCTACCAGGCTCCCCGCAACGAGCATCGCGGCCCCGGGTACGCCCCGTACGGTTTGGGCCCGCACTCGTGCATGGGCTCACACATGATGGAACTGCTGCTGGCGGTCAACCTGCTCATGATTGCCCACTACTTCAAGCTCGAAGTGTGGTCCCCCAATTTCAGGTTCCGAATCAACCCGTTCCCGTCGCAGTCGCCAAGCAAGAAGCTCATGTACCGGATCGCGGCGCGCCGACGGGAAATCCCCGCTTAGGACGCCCGCGCCACCCGGCCGGTCCGGCCAGGTCATTCGGACCGGCGGCGGCGGACCGGCCGCGCGCTGACGCTGGCCGGGGCCGGGCGCCCGGTTCTTTGGCCCTACCCCTGGCCTTCCAGGCGGCGGTGCGTCTCCTCGATGGCAACATCGAGGTCGCTCCACATCCGTTCAACCATCGAGCGAAGCCGCATGTTCTGGTAGGCGCCCCAGACCGTCATTGCCGGTGGCACCACCAGGATCGAAAACAACAGCGAGTAAAAGATCGTGATCGCGGCGGTGAAGCCGAACTGCTGCGATGCCGCCAGCGGCGCCAGAACCAGCATGCCCAGGCCCAGGGCGGTGGTCAACCCGGATCCGAGCAGCGCGGCCCCGGTTATCGAAAGGGTCCTCACGGCGGCGACTTCGGGGTTGCGGTGCTTGGCGAACTCCTCGCGATAGCGGTGGATCACGTGAATCGTGTAATCGACTCCGATCCCGATCGAAAGCGCCGTGATTATTGAAGTGATGAGCGTGTAGGGGATCCCGAAAAGGGCCATGGTGCCCAGCACGCAGACTAGCACCAGCACGATCGGCCCAACCGCCACGATCGAGAGCAAGGGCTGCCGAATCGTTACCCAGAAAAAGACCGCCAGCACCGTCAGTGCGACCGCGATCGTCACGCTGATCGACTCGGTCTGGCGCTGGGTAATCGAGTCGGTGACCGTGATCGAGACGATGCCGTCCGACGTGGCGGTAACGTTTTCGTCGCTCCCGGCCCAAAGCGCCTCGATCTCCTCCTGGAGCGCGGCGGTTTGCGAGGGTTCGTTGCCAACGGCGGGGAATTGCAGCAGGATCGAATCGATCCCGCCGGGATTGTTGGCCAGCACCCGGCCGAGCGCCGGATCGGTCCGCTCGATTCGATCCAGGATTTCCTGCATCAGCGCCCCGTCAACGGCAACCCCGCTGGTCGCCTGCCCGTACAGTTCGGCCAGTTCGGGGTCGAATTTGTCACCGGGCTCGCCGCTGTCGGCGACCCAGTCGCGAATCAGCGCCTCGTGGGTGCCAAGGAGGGGACCGGCCGCGGCCGCCGGGCGAACCGCCGGGTCTTGGAACGCCGACTCCAGGTCGCGGAGATTGAGCAGGGTGCGGGTCTCGGTGGCCTCGGCCTTTATCAGAATCGAGGTCAGTCCGGTCGCGCCGCCGACCGCCTCGTCGAGCGTGTCCATGTCTTCCAGTACCTGGCCGCCGCGCGGAAGGATGTCCCGGATGCTGAATTCGGACTCGATTCCGGTTGCGGCAAATCCCAGCGCGGCCGTAACCACCAGCACGCCCACGATGTAGGGAGCCGGCCGGCCGGCCACGTTTCTGCCCAGCGCCCCGGCGGCCCCTTCGATGCCGGGCAGGGCCTGGGCGACCGGCCTGGGCCCGCGCAGGGTCTGGCGCGCTTCGCGGCGCCGGTCGATGATGAATCGGCCACAGGGCAAAAGGGTCAGCATGACGATCAGGCTGAGCCCAACGCCGAGGCCCGCCACCACCCCGAAATCCCCCACGATGCCAATCGGCGAGAAAAGACTCGCGAACAGACTCACCATCGTGGTCACCCCCGCCAGAAAGAGCGGCACGGTCACGATCCGCAATCCGGTCCGAACCGATTCGGTCACCGGCTGTCCCTCGAGGCGCTGCTCGCGGTAGTGCGTGACGATTTGGATGGCGTAGTCGACCGTGAGTCCGATGATGATGATCGGCACCATGGTCGTCAGCGAGTTCGGTGGCCCGATCAGGCCCAGTCCGCTGGGTCCGAGCATTCCTTCAAGGCCCGAAATCCAGAGGATCGCCATCACCAGTCCCGCCAGGGTCAGCAATACGTCGGCCGGGGTGCGCAGGAACACCGCCAGCAGGACGACGATCACGAGCAGCGCCAAGCCGGTCACCGGCAGCATTCCGACCTCGGTCGCCTCCCTGTATTCGTCCTCCACCACGATCGGAGAGATCGAACTGACCTGCAGCGGGCCATCGCTCGCGGCCGCGGTCGCGTTGATCCAGCGTTCGGTTTCGGCCACCAGATCAAAGTCGGAACTGCCGAGCCTGACGGTGGCGATCGCGACCGGCATCCCGTCCGCATCTTTCCCCGTCAGGGCGTCGAGCACCGCCGCGACTTGCGGTACGGCGCCGGTCGAATCTATGTCGGCCTGCGAAATCCCGGCCAGGTCGGGCAGCCCAAGCGCAACCTGCACGAGCAGGTGCGGCGCAACGATCGGGTTGTCGGGCACCAGCAGATCGGCGACCTGGGGGTTGCTGACGATCGCGTCGACCAGGTCCGCCATCTGGGTAAGGCCGGACGGGGTCAGCGCCTCGCCGCGGAAGAGCAGCGTCACCACATTGGACTTGCCGGAGGCGCCGAAGGTCTCGTCGATCTCGGCGAGGGTATCCCGCACCGCGCCCTCGGGAAGGGTTTCCGCGGTGGTTGGCGGAGCCTCTCGCAGGCTCCCGCCGGCGGTCAGGGCGAAGGTGACCAGAATCAACGCGCCGACAGTCAGCCAGGGTCGGGCCGTCACGAATCGGCTGAATAAGACCAGCGGTTGGTTCATGGGTGGTCATTCTAAATTCGAATCCGCCGGTCAGCCGCCGCGACTGCGTGGTGGCCAAGTCCAGATCCGGTCGCGCGGCCCGCCGGCGCAGACTCTGGTTGCGTACTCGGGCAATTCGCGCGCGCGGCGGCCGAGCTATCGGGAAAATCATCACGCCAACATTGAAAGCGCCCTCCGGCGCCGCGATCAGGGGCCGGACGCTTCGCAGGAAAGAGGCTCGTGCAGTTCCGCAAACTATCCGCCGGGTTGAAGGCCGCCTACCGCGGCACCGACGTCCACCGCCGCGTGCATCGCTTCGACGGATGGATGGACAGGGCGAGCCGGGAGGGCGGCGGTCCGGCCGGCTACGACCACGCTCAAACCGTTGAGGAGTACTACGACCTCTGCAGCGATTTCATGGTGTTTGGCTGGAGCGAATCCCTTCACTTCGCACCGCTTTCACCAGCCGAGAGCCTGGAGGAGTCGCAGATTCGGCATCAGCGGCTGATGATCTCCAAGCTCGATCTGCGGGAAGGGATGGCGGTGGTCGACGTCGGATGCGGGATCGGCGGACCGATGCGCCGCGTCGTGAGGGAGACCGGCGTCAGGGCGGTCGGGGTCAACCGGAGCGAAATCCAGCTGGAGAAGGCCCGGTCGCTGAACGCCGAGGCCGGTCTCGGTCACATGATCGACCTCCTGGCGGCCAGCTTCATGGACATGGGGGTTGTCGCAGACGGAACGTTCGACCGGGGTTACGCGATCGAATCCACATGCCACGCACCGGACAAGCTCGGCGCGTTCGCCGAGATCTACCGCGTGCTCAAACCCGGGGCCCTCTTCTGGGGGCAGGAAATGTGCCTGACGGACGAATTCGACCCCCGGGACGATCGGCACCGGGCCCTCAAAAGGGACCTGATGCACGGCATCGCGCTCAATGAAATCGCCACGACCGGCGAGGTGGACCGGGCGCTGGAAGCGGCGGGATTCCAAATCATCGAGGCATCGGACCGGGCCGTCGACGGGAACAGTGCGGCCACGCCGTGGTACCAGCCCATGGAGGGCAGGGGCGGCACCCTGGACAACGCCCTGCGCCGGATTCCGCTGGGCCGCAAGGCGCATATCGGGATGTCCCGACTGGCCGAAGTGCTGGGGGTGTTCCCGAAGGGATCGGCGGACGTCATCGGGCTGCTGGACCGGACCGCCAACGCTTACGTGGCGGGTGGCAGGGCGGGGATCTTCACGCCGCTTTACTGTTTCCTGGCCCGCAAACCCCTTTAGGGCCGCCTCGCCCGGGCGGTCCGAAACCGCGCGCCGGCCACAAATCGCCCGTCCATGTCCGGCCTGGGCCGGTCCGCCGAATTCGACATCCGCCGGTTCGGACTCGGTCGTTTCCCAAAGCCCCCGTCCCTGCCGCCGGGCGACCGATCCGCGGGGCCGGCGGGGCGAGCGCCGGCAATGGCGCTCCGGCGGCAGGCGGGGGCGTCAGGGCATCCGATGCGGCGGCCGACCGCCCCGGGCGGGCGGTTCAGGCGTGGCGGAATCTGCGACCGTAGAGGACCGAGCCGTAGTGGTTGAACCAGGCGCGTGCCGCCGGATCGGCGAATGGATAGTCGGCGCCGAGTTGCCTGGCCGCCGCCAGGCCGGTGACCAGGCAGGTTTCCTGGCTGTTGACCAGGGTGTGCGCACCGCAGTGCCATGTGCGCCGCCGCCCCTGGATGAAGCGGAAGAGGGGAACCAGCAGCACCACCTGCCTAACGTCGTGCACGACGTGCTGGAACCAGCGCCTGGCGATCACCTTTTCCTGGTCGATCGGGCCGACCGGGTTGTAGGTAACCAGGCACGGACGGTCGGATCGGCCGGCCCACGGCTGCTGGTTGTGCATGATGTAGGTGATCTCGTAGTTGTCCGGCCGCGCGCCGTACTGCTCGATGTGATTGCTGCGCGTGGCCAGCGCCCTGACCGGGTTCTCCGGCAGGACCGTGGGGTCCGAATGGACGACCGCGTGGTTGTGGAGCTCGCTCTCGTAGCGGATCGACGAGAGGATGAAGCGCTCCAGCAGGGTCGGCCGGTCCAGGGCCATCAGCGCCTGATTGGCATTGCACGCGAGCACGACGTCGTCGAATTCCTCGCGGGTCCCTTCGTCGTCCTCGACAACCACGCCGGAGCGGTAGCGGTAGACCTTGCGCACTCCCCGGTTCAGATAAATCCGGTCGCCGAAGCCGGCCGCGAGTTGCTCGTAAATCCGCCGCGTGCCACCGTCCCACGTCTGCATCGGCGTGGCCGACTCGATGTCGAAGAACTCAAGGTACCGCGAAAAAAGCGCCGCCGGCATGTCGAAAACGTTGGTGGCCATCAGGAAGTTGACGAACATCGGCTTGAGGATCTTGTACCTGAAGTCGCCGGAAAACCCGCCCAGGTTGAGCACCGTCCCCATGCTCAGGTAATTGAACGGATTCAGCGCGTTGAGGAGCTTCGAGCGCGCCCGCGTGAGCGCCCCGAACCGGTGCAGCCGCCCGAGCAACCGCTGGAATTTTGAGATTTCGGGCTGCAGCTGGCGTCGGATTTCGGAATCGAAATCGTGGGCGTAGACGTCGCCCCGATACCTGACGCTGTAGTTGAACCTGGTCTCGACGAGATCGATGCCGAATTTTTCCATCAGCAGCAGGACGTGGTGGTACACCGATGGGATGCAGGCGGTGACCGATATGTCGAAAGGGATCGAACTGCCGTCGGCCTGCGGCATATCGACCGTTACCGCGTTGCCGCCCAGCTGGTCGCGGGCTTCGTAGAGCCGGAAGTCGAACCGCTCCGGATGATGGCTCAGCGCCCAGGCCGCGCCCAGGCCGGAGATTCCACCACCGACGATTGCAACGCGCCGCCGGGCGCCGCCGGGCGCCGGCAAATCGGCGCCGTTCCTATCCATTCCGGGATCTATGACTCGTCGTCGTCGGTGCGGTTGATCAGTCGACTATCACCGACAGGGCCTGGACGGCGTTGTTGACGTAGCCGCGGTAATTCCAGCCGGCAGTTTCCGGCTGGCTGTTGCCGGCTTCGTCGCGGGCCCTGACGCGCAGGACGAAGTGTCCGGAACCGGCCGGCTGCCACGGAAACTCCCAGCGCCGCCAGGCGCGGGGGTTTTCCGATTCCGCCAACTCCGCCTCAGACCAGGCGGCGCCGTCGTCGGTGCTGACCTGGACACCGGCGATCGCGCCGTGCCCCGACCAGGCGAACCCGGAAACCGTTACCGGCCCGCTCAGTCTTTCGTCCTGCCGCGGCGAGGTGATTACTGATTTGACCGCCATCCGGGTCACCGGTCGGCTGGCCCCGCTGCGGGCCCCCGGCTCGATGAACGTATATGCGTCGGACTGGAAGTGACCGCCGAAGGGTTCGGTCAACACGTTTATCTCGGTCAGCCACTTGACCGAGGCCATCCCGTACCAGCCGGGGACGATCAGGCGGGCCGGAAAGCCGTGTGCGCGGGTCAGCGGCTGGCCATCCATGGCAAGGGCGATGATGGTGTGCCGGTCCAGCGCCTGGGCAAGCGGCAGGGAGCGCTCGAAATGCATGTGTTCGCCGGCTTCCATACCGGAATCGGCGCCCCGGAAAAGCACTTCCACGGCTTCAGGGTCGACACCGGCCGGCTCCAGCAGGGCCGCCAGCGGGACGCCCTCCCAGACCGCGTTGCCGACCGCCCCGTGTCGGAACTGCAACCCGATCCCGGGCGGGTTCAGATAGGAACGGCTGTTGCCGGCGCACTCCAGGGTCACCGCCTGCTCCAGCTGCGCCATTGACGCCAGCTCGGCGATAGGGACCGAGCGGGGACGTGCCACGGCGCCGCCGATCGCGATCCGATGACCTTCTCCCAGCTCGGGTTCGTCGAAGTGGCTGCGGATGAAGAACCGCTCGTTCGGAGTAGTCCAATCTCCCTGTCCGGACGGATCGGTCTCGGCACAGAAGGGACTTTCGGATACCGGGATCTGGAAATTGCTGTCTGTCACCTGTGCAAGTCCTTTGGAGCATGACCTTCCCCGCGCGATCGGGCTCCCGACGGCGCGGCTGGGCAACGCCGCATTATGGATTCGGAGAAGGCCGGCCGGCCCCGCCGGGCCCGGCGCATACGCAGACCGGCGGTACTGCCGGCTGGCGGTCATCTCCGGGCGTCGGTCGGTCGGTCGCACCATCCCTGCCGCCGGGGCGTCCGGCAAGGGAGTCGTAGTTCCAGGTTTCGCTACCGGACCTGAGTCCAGGGCGAAGGCGATCCGGCACCCGGGATCGGCGGTGACGAAAATGGTTTCGGCAAGAACGTAGTTGGGGGAGATTCGGGTGCGGCACGAATGTCAGGGACGGTCGCGGCCAACGGCGCCGGACGGCGCATGCGGTGCCACCCCGTCTGCCCGGCCCCGCGGCCGGCCGGCGTTGGCGGCAATCCGTCAACGGCGGACAGTGCTGCCCGGCGGGCTCAGGCTGGCGCTCGTGCTGCTGGCGGCCGCCGCGATGCTGGCCTGCACCGCGCCGGGTGACGACCCCAAGGAATCCATCGTCTTCAACGACCTTGGCTGGGACAGCTCGCTGGTCCAGAACCGCATAGCCCAGTACATCGTGGAAAAAGGGTACGGAAACCCCACCGCGCTAATCGAAGGCGGCACCACGTCGGCCATTCCGGCCCTGAGGCAGGGAGACAGCGACGTGATGATGGAACTCTGGCTTCCCAACGCCAGCGAAGCCTGGGAGGAGGCCACGGTCGCGGGCGAGGCGGTTTCCCTGGGCGAAAGCCTGAGCAAGCTATCGCAGTCGGCGTTCATGATTCCCGCTTACCTGCAGGAAGCGCACCCGGAACTGGACAGCGTCGAGGACCTGAAAGAGGAGCGATACCGGAAGCTGTTCGCGACATCGGCAGACGGCAAGGCCAGGCTGGTCTCCTGCCCCGACGGCTGGGCCTGCAACACCGTGAACGAAATCCAGGTGGAAAGCTACGGCCTCTCCGACCACGTCGAGATCATCGTCCCCGAATCCGAAGCCGCTTTGCACGGCGAACTCTTCGCCCGATACGAACAGAAAGAGCCGTGGCTCGGGTACCTGGACAGCAGCATGGCGCCCGCGCTGAAGCTGGACATGGTGCGTTTGCAGGAACCGCCATTCAGCCACGCGTGCTGGGCAACCACCAAGGCCTGCGCTTACGACGAGACCACGCTCCTGATCGCCGTCCATCCCGAGCTGCTCACCCGCGCGCCCGAAGTGGCCGCAATGCTGCAAAAGTGGGACCTGACCATCGACCACTACGCGGCCATGACGATTTGGCGGCTCGACAACGACGCCAGCCACGCCGATACCGCGATCTGGTGGCTGGAAAACAATGCCGCAATCTGGCGCCAGTGGGTCACCGATGAAGCCGCCGGCGCCATAAGTGACGCCCTTGAAGACGGTGAACGCGCCGAAGGCTGGCCGCAGTAATCGGAGGTCGGCGGCGCCGGCCGCCGGTCCGGCCCCGCACCCAGATCCGGCAACGGGACCCGTTGCCGGCATGACCTGGGCACGGCGGTCGCGGCCGACAACGGTGGCCGGGTAGGCACCGGCCCAGGGCCTCACATCGCAAAGCCCGGCGAGCGATGCCGTCCGTCGGCCCCAGATCCCGGTCCAATCCTCGGCATTCATCGGCGAGCCGCCCGCCGCCGAGACCGGGCGCGGCGTCGCCGCGTTTAGGGCTGCTGCACCTTGCCGATGAACAGTATCGCGCCGGTCGCGCGGTCGCTTATCAGAAACAGGAACGGTCGGTCGGCGGTCACACTGACCGGCGGCGGCGGCGCCGATTCGACCTGCATCAGTACCGCCGTCGCGGCGGCGGCCTCGGTTCCCTCCTCGTCTACCGCGACGAAGGCCTTGTGGACGACCGCGCCGATGAACAGGCAGGCATCGTCGCCGGCCGCGCATGATTTCCCGTCCATCCCGGCGAATTCGGCCGCGCCCGGGTTGAACGCATTGGGCATGCCCAGCGCCTTGAGGGCCTCGGAGAGCTGGAACTGGCTTTCGAATTCGAACCTGGGCATCGCCAGGTCCACGTTCCGGATCGCGATGTCGTCCAGGATCCTTTCCGCCAGGGCGGCGTCGACGCGCCCCTCGAACTCCTGGAACCGCCCGGCGTCGGGCAGCAACAGCGTCATCGCCAGTTCGCCACCGTAATAGGGCAGTTCGACCGCCTGGTATCCATCGCCCGAGGCATAACCGAACTCCTCCGTGACCCGCATCATCGGAACCTGGCGGACGCTGCCGTCCAGCAGGTGGAAATCTCCCGGACTCGTGCGTCCGGGCTCGAACGGGTACGCCCAGGCGGCGTTGAAATAGATGGCGTTGGTCAAGACCATCCGCGTCAGGGCGGTGACGATACCCGGCGGCAACAGGTCCCGGATCCGGTCTGCGGTGCGCTCGGCGACCCAGTCGTTGATCGTCGTTCGCGACTCTTCCGGATTTGCCCTGAAGTCGGCCGGTCGCACGCCCGCCCCGTAATGTCGCGCGAGTTCATCCAGGAATTCCTCCCGGAATCCGTGGTCGCGCTGCCCCCAGACGGCGTTGGCGATGCTGAGCTGGAACCGGCCCGCTTGATCGCCGGACCTTTCCGATCCGCGCGATTCAATCTCCGCGGCGAGCGAATTGAACGCCCGATGCAGCGTTTCTCCGGGAAGCTGGAACCGGAGCGCCTCCATCATCTGCCGCTCGGTCTCGCCGCTGGCGCCGGCGTAAGTCATGGCCAGGGCGACCGAGATGCTGTAGGGGGAGTAGAACAGGTTCCCGCCCGAAGCGGCCAGGCGGTCGTAGAGGCCGAACGCGAATTCGTTGTTCCCGCGCACCAGTTGTTCCACCTCGGCGGCGGTCGCGGCCGGCGTCGCGCGGGTTTCGCTCGAGCGCAGTTCGTCACCCTGACCGTCCGGCCCGCATCCGGCAATGGCCAGCACCGCAGTCAGCAGCACGAGGATCGCCAACCGGCGAACTCCATGGACTCTCCTGCGAGCCTCCTGGTTGCCGTGCAAGCGTGGCGCCCTTCCTGCCGGCGGGCATTTCCGGTCAACGGCCGCCATTCCGGTCGCTGGCTCAGGGCCCGCCCGCCAATGCTATGTAACTGCCGGCCGCCCCGGACCCGGATCCAGGGCACCGCGGGTCGACGATGCCGCCGCGGCGCTCCAATTCGCGTCAATCGCCGGCGGGATCGGTGGCGCAGGCCGATGACGCTGCGCCGGGGCCCCTAGACTGACCTCATGAGCCAGCGCCTCGGAATCTTCATTGCGGTAACCACGGGGGTTGCGGCGGTCGCCGCGGTTGCGCTGCTGGCCCTGGTGCTGCTGTTTGTCGCCAACACCGAGCCCCTGGGCGGTTGGTATGGCTACGCGCCGGCCGCGCACGAGCGGCACGGCCCGACCAGGGTGTATCGGTACCACGGCCCGCATAAAGACGCGCCCGCCCTCACGGAAGCGGGGGCCGAAGTCGATCAACTGCGATCCGAAGTCGATCAGCTGCGGATCGACGTGGACGGCCTCGAACTGGAAATTGAAGACGGGCTGCTGGCCGATCTTCGGGACCTGTCGAAGGAAATCAACGCGCTGGAGCGCGATCTTGATGATTCGGACCTGGCCTGGGCCGTTGACGAAGTCGTACGGCTGGGAAAAATCACCGATGAGCTGGACTTTATCACCGAGAAGCTGGAGCAGATCATCGAAGACCACGGAGACCGGATCGACCGGCTGGAGTACCCGGAGGAACCTCCGGCGACTGCGCCGGGGGATTCCGTGCGGCCGGCGCCGGCCGCACCCTAGGACAGCCGCATCCGCGGCGCGAACCCCGCGGGTCCTTGCGACTTCAGGCGCTCACCTGTCGCATCTACTCGGAAATGGGACACGTTAAGTCGCATGCATTGCGGCCGCGAGTTTTCGGACTACCGGTACTTGCTGGATGTAGGTGATTCCGTCAGGAGCATTTGCAGTTTGGGCACTTATGTAAGCGCCATTGCTCGCCCCATGTGGTGTTAGCCAGTAAACCAGGCAGAACACAGCCTCGACCAGAGTGGCGCGGCAGGCTGTAACGACATTCAATGTACGCTCAAGCCAGCCCTATATGTATGCCTATAATTCCCTGCTATGTTCGTATGTTGTTTGATTATTTCGCACCTGCCGCTGCGGACCGAGCGGATCCGCCACCGGCTCGGCCCGGAGCCACTGGCGATCTACGAGGGAAGCGCCTGGCGCCCGCAGCTGCTTGATGCCGATCCATCGCTGAGGGCGCGACCCGGAGCCGCCCTGAGCCGGGTCCTGGCCGAGCAGCCGGAAGTACGTCTCCTGCCGGCCGACCCGGTCTATTACCAGCGCTGCTGGGACCGGACCCTGGATCGGCTGCAGCGGCTGTTTCCGGGCGTCGAGGACGGCGGGCCGGGCTGCGCCTACCTGGATATTGCCGGGCTGGAGTCGCTCTACGGCGGCCCATCCGGTCTTGAGCGGTATCTGCGCGAGGCCGTCGCGGACGACTGGCGCGGGCGGTGGGGCCTGGGCACGGGCAAATTCAACGCCCGCTGCGCGGCGGTGCGTTCCCGGGCAGGGGAGGTCTCAAGGGCCCCGTCCGAACCGGCCGCGCTGCGCGCCTTCCTGGCCAGGATGCCGGCTACGCTGCTGCCGCTCGATGATGAGGAGCAGCATCTGCTGGCCGACTTCGGCCTCAAAACCCTCGGGGATCTGGCCGCCCAGCCGCGCGCGGCGCTGCGGGCGCGCCTGGGGGAACCCGGGGCCCGGGCCTGGGACCTGTCCCGCGGCGACGACTCCGAGCCGCTGCGACCGCTCCCGCCGGCCGAAACCCTGGCCGCCCAGCTGGAATTCCCCTTTCCGGCAGTCAGCGTCGGGGCCTTCAGCGTCGGGCTGCTGACCCTGCTGCAGCGCCTCTACCGCCATCCCTGTCTCGCGGGACGGGCCGCCGGGCATATCGCCCTGACCGGCCAGATCAGCGACCAGCCGACCTGGTCGTTTGCCTACCGGTTCCGCACCCCGGTGGCCGGAGCCGAGGCCGCGCACGAAACCCTGCTGGCGGTCCTCTCCGGTCGCGAGCCCGGACCGCTGGGCCTGCCCGGGCCGGTCAGGGACCTGCGGGTCGAACTCGGACAGCTGGGGCCCGCACCCACGATCCAGGGCGAACTCTGGTCCAAATCCCGCAAGGCCAGCCTCCGCTCAGCCGTTGCCGGTCTGCGCCGGCGCCTGCCGGGCGAGGCGCTGCTGCGGGTAGTTGAGGTGGAACCATGGTCACGCATCCCGGAACGGCGCCAGGCGCTGATCCGCTTTACCGCCCCCTAAACCTGCCGCGCCCGGCCACGGTGCGCACCGATGCACGCGGTCTGCCGCGGGCAATCGCCGACACCCGTGGCGGCGGCCCCGCCGCCGCGGTCCGGGCCCTGCTCGACGCATGGGAGCTCGACGACGAGTGGTGGCGCGAGGACCCGATCCGGCGCCGCTATTTCCGGCTGCTGCTGGCCGACGGCCGCGTGCTGACCGTGTTCTGCGACCTGGTCGGCGGGAGCTGGTTCCGCCAGGACGGCTAGGAAGATGGACGCCCCCGTCTACAGCGAACTGCACTGCCGCAGCTGGTACTCGTTCGGGCGCGGCGCCTCCTCGGTCGACGAACTGGTCGTACGCGCGGCCAAGCTGGGTTACCAGGCCCTGGCCCTGACCGACCGCGACAACCTGACCGGCGCCCTGGAACTGGCGGAGGCGGCCCGCGCCGCCGGACTGAAGCCCATCGTCGGCGCCGAGGTCACCATGGCGCACCCGGAGCTGGGGCCCGCCCCGATAACCCTGCTGGCCGAAAGCGCGGCCGGCTATTCCAACCTCTGCCGGCTCATCAGCAGCGCCCATCGGGGCGGCGAACGCCGCCATCCGCAACTTGATCCGGTCAAGCTGAGCGCCCACGGCGGAGGGCTGATCGCCCTGCTCGGATCGCCCGGCGGACACCTGGCCCGGCACCTGGATTCCGGCGAGCTGGCCGCCGCCCGCGGCCTCGTCGCCGGCTACTGCCAGCAGCTGGGCAGCGGATCCGTCTTCATCGAACTACAGCGCCACCTGGCTCCCGGCGAGCTGGCCCGCAACCGGGCCCTGGCCGAGCTGGCCGGCCAGCTCGGGGTCGGGGTGGTGGCCACCGGCGGGGCCTGCTATCACGACCGCAGCCGCCACCGGCTCTGCGATGTGCTCACCGCCATCCGCCTGAACACCACCCTCGACGGCTGTCACCGCCAGCGGCACCCCAACGCCAACTACCACCTGCGCCCGACCGAAGAACTGGCGCGGCTGTTTCGACGCTGGCCGCAGGCCCTGGAAAACAGCGCCCGGATCGCCCGGCGCTGCATGGCTTTTTCAGTCGGGCAGATACGCTACCGGCTCCCGCAGCCGCCGGTTCCGGAGGGGTTCGCCGGCCCGCAGGCCTATTTCGAGCACGTCTGCCGGATCGCGGCCCGGGAGCGCTATGGGCGCATCACGCCGACACTGCGGGCGCGGCTGCGGAAGGAGTTCGATCTGATCGCCAAGCACGATCTGGCCGGGTTTTTCCTGCTCTACCGCCAGGTCATCGAGATGGCCCGCCAGGTCGCCGTCGAGCTCGGGCACCTGCCGCCCGGGGCGCCGCTGTCGCAGCGTGCGCCCGGCCGCGGACGCGGGTCTTCGGTCGCCATGCTCACCGGAACCCTGATCGGCCTCTCGCATGTCGATCCGCTCGAGTACGACCTGCCGCTGGAGCGCTTCCTGCCCGCCGACCGCCTGGCCAGTCCGCCCGACATCGACCTGGATTTTCCGCGCGACATCCGCGAGCGGCTGATCCTGAAGGTATTCGACGAACTGGGCTGGGAGCGGGCCGCGCTCACCGCCATGATTCCCACCTACCGCCTGCCCGGGGTGGTCCGCGACGTCGGGCGCGCCCTCGGACTGCCGGCCGCCGAGCTTGCGATCCTGGCCCAGCGGGCCGAATCGCACTCCGGCGCCGATCTGGAGCAGGAGATGGCCAAGATCCCGCAGCTGGCCGGCCGGCAGCGCCAGCGCGGCTGGCGCGACCTGATCGAGCTGGGGGCGCAGCTGCAGGGCTTCCCCAAGGGCCTGGCCCAGCACCCGGGCGGGATGATCATCAGCTCCGAGCCGCTGGTCGACATGGTGCCGGTGCAGCCGTCGGCGATCCCGGGGCGCTACATCTGCCAGTGGGACAAGTACGCGATCGAGGACGCCGGGTTCGTCAAGATCGACTTCCTGTCCCTGGGCACGCTCTCGCAGATGCAGGAGTGCCTGCAGCTGATCGAAAATCGCACCGGCCGGCGGATCGACCTGAGCCGGATCGATCACACCGACCCGGCGGTGTACGCCGACCTGGAGCGCGGCGACACGGTGGGGGTGTTCCAGGTGGAGAGCGCCGCCCAGATGCAGACGATCAAGCGCATGCGGCCAAGGCACCTCTACGACATGGCCCTGCAGGTGGCCGCGGTCCGTCCCGGGGTGGGGGCCAACGACGGGGTGACCGAGTTCCTGCGCCGCCGCCACGGCCAGCCCTGGGACTACGACCACCCCCTGGAGCGGCGCGCCCTGGCCAAGTCGCTGGGGATCATCCTCTTCCAGGACCAGGTGGTGCAGCTGGGGATGGACGTGGGCGGGCTCTCGGCCGCCGCGGCCGACCTTATGCGCCGGGCCTTCCAGCGGCGCAACAGCCAGGACCTGATCGGCCGGTACTGGCAGCGCTTCCGCGAGGGCGCCCGGGACCGCGGAGTCCCGGCGGCGGTCGCCGACCGGATCTTTCGGAAGTTCAATCCGCACTACATGTTTCCCGAGGCCCATGCGCTCGCCTTCGGCGCCACCGCCTATCACATGGCCTGGCTGCGGCATTACTTCCCGGCCGAGTTCTACTGCGCCATCTTCAACGCCCAGCCGATGGGGTTCTGGTCGATCGAGACCCTGAAGGAGGACGCCCTGCGGCACGGGATCCGGACCCTGGGACCGGACGTGAACCGCAGCCACCTGGAATGCCGGCCGGAGGGGTCGGACGCGTTCCGGATGGGCCTGGGCTTCGTGGCCGGAATCGCCGCCCAGAACGCCGAAAAGCTCCTCGCGGCGCGGGAGCGCGGCGGCGGATTCGAGTCCCTGCGCGACCTGATTGCCCGCGCCGGGCTCCAGCAGGCCGCCCTGGAGGCGCTGGTGAAGGCCGGCGCCTGTGATGATCTTCCCGGCGCCGGCGATCGGCGCAGCGATCTCTGGGAGGTGGGGCTGCATTACCGTCCTCCGTCACCGCAGACGCCACTGGCCCTGGAGCATCGCGAGGTCATGCCGTCGCTGGCGCCACTGTCGCCGGAAAACCAGATGGCCTACGAGTACCAGACCCTGCGGCTGTTCACCGGCGGCCATGTAATGGAGACCCTGCGGCCCCGCCTGACCGATCAGGTCCTAAGCAGCCGCCAGCTGGACCAGGTACCCGACGGGACCCGGATAAGCGCCGCCGGCAAGGTGCTGCGCCGCCAGCGCCCTCTGGGCAAGATGGTTTTCATGACCCTGCAGGACGAGTTCGGGATGATCCCGCTGGCCGTCTGGCCGTCGACCTGGCAGCGGCACCGCAACGACCTGTCGGCTCCACTGGTACTGGTGGAAGGGGTGATGTCACGCCGTGACGGGTCGGCCAACATCATGGTCGATAAGGCGCAGCGCTTATCTGCGCCGTGGTCGCCCGAACTGGCCGTCAGCGAGAAAACCCACGACTGGGGTTAGCCCATTAAAGCTAGGCGAAGACAGCGCCCGGAGGAGCAGTAGAGACCAAAACAACCCGAAAGGCCGCCGGTCATGCACTGGAAGCTGCATTTCACGTGAACGGGTTGAGCACTCGCACGCCAGTCCCTTCAAAGTGACGAACATTTCTGGTGGCGACAGTTAACCCATGAACAAGCGCGGTGGCAGCGATTAGCAAATCAGCGTTGGAATTGCCGATCTTTGCTGAAAGTTCCCCCCAGCGGCGCGCAGTGGCAACGTCTACATCAAGAACCCGGTCCCCGTACCAATCCAGCAATTGGTCAAGCCAGGCAGCCAACGCACCGGCGAACACCGGGTCGCGGCCCGACTGTTGGGTAATTCCGCGCTCAATCTCTCCGACGGTAACGACGCTGAGAAATAGATCGGTGGCACGCTGAGCCGAAATCCACTCGGTCAATTCACGGTTACGATCCGCGCGTCGCAATGCGGAAACAACGTCGGTGTCGACCAGAAACATCAGTCATCCAGCGCCCGAGGCGCCAGATCAATTCGGTCAAATTCCTGATCGTCTTGCGGCATTCGGATCAAAAATTCGCCCAGCGTTGGCACTTCCAATCGCTCAATTCGACGAAGGCGCTCAAACTCTTGCTCGGCCAAAATTACCACCGCCGGCATCCCTCGCCGAGTAACCATCTGGGGTTCGCCGTCAAGCGCGGCGTTTACGACCGCGCTGAACTTATTCTTGGCGTCTTGCAAAGCCCACGTATTCACAAATTGACCCTAGCTAGCTAGTCCGTCTAGCTGATTGTAACGGCAATAAACTCCCACGCTCAACAGTGCGCCTAAGGGATGACCGCACCCCTGGCTTCGGATGCGAAACCCCGCCATTAAGCACAAGTTATTGGCAATTTCGACACTTGGACACGGCAAGACCATCAGAGCCAGGAGATGGAGTGGTACCTGATCGCCATCGTCCCCCCAAGTACTTGCGCCGGGCCCTCGGACCTCGTCGAATGCGGCCGATTTCGTTCCAGTCGGGCGGCAAGGAGGCCGACTGTCACCGATTGACAATCAAACCGAATACGACGATATCAGGTAAATCACGCCGGGGAGGATCTCTCGGCCGCTCGAGCGGCCGAGCGAATTCGCGCGCAATCTGCGCTCAGAGAAGAACTTCGTCCAGCGACTCCGTCACAGGATCAATCAACGATGAATCGTTGTTGCTTACTCGCCCTACCCGGGCCGACACCGGTATCGCCTGCATCTGCGGCCAATTGCGCGGCCGGCAAACTTCCAGCAATTGTTCGGCCGGCGCGTCCGGGTCCAGCCAGGAGTCCAACTCTTTGTCGCCCAGGATCACCGGCATGCGCGAATGGATCGGGGACATCAGCTCGTTGGGGCCGGTGGTCAGGACCGCGCAGGAATAAAGCCCCGCGCCCTCCTGCAGCGACCATATTCCGGCAAATGCGAACGGGCGCCCGTCGCGGCGGCAGATCCAGAAAGGCTGTTTGGCGCCTTCGCGGCGCTGCCACTCATAGAAACCGTCGGCAATGACCAGCCCTCGGTTGCGGGAAAACGCGCGCCGGAACATAGGTTTCTCGGCAACCGTTTCGCTACGGGCGTTAAAGATCGGTTTGCCGAGCGGGTCGCCGCGGCGTTGCCAGGGGGCGATGAGCCCCCAGCGCATCAGATGCGGCTCAAGCGCCAGGCCCGGGGCGGCCAGGGTGAGGACATTGCTGGTCGGGGCGACGTTGTAAGACGGCGCGAACAGGTCGCGGACCGTCAACGGGTCGAATCCGAATTGCTCGGCCAGCCGGTCCAGGTCAGAGAAAAGACCGAAACGACCGCACATTCAGAGTCCTTTGCGCCCACTTGAAGCCGGATCTGATTCTCGGCAACGAGCCCATATGGCAGACCTGCCAAGGCCCGACTCGGGCGCAGCCGGGCCGGCGCAATGCACAATTTTGGCGCCCACCTGAAGCCGGAGCGCCAACGCGATGTCAACCGAGCCCATGAACCTGCTGATCCTGATGTCGGACGAGCACACCCGACGCATGACCGGCTGCTACGGACACGACATTGTGAAGACTCCCAACCTGGACGCCCTGGCTGCGCGCGGAGTGCGCTTTGACCGCGCTTATGTCAACTGCCCGATCTGCGTGCCCTCGCGCGCCAATTTCATGACCGGCCAGTACATCCATCAAAGCGGACACTGGGACAACGCCCACGCCTGGAAAGGCGAACCCGAGGGCTGGAGTCACCGCCTGACCGACCAGGGGCACGTTGCCACCACCATCGGTAAGCTGCACTTCCACGATGTTTCCGACCCCAACGGCCTGACCGAATCGCGCGTGGCGATGAACATCTTCAAGGGGCGCGGCGACTATTTTTCCAGCATGCGCTGGTGCCGGCTTAAGGGCAAGGTCTCGCACACCGCCGATACGACGATGGAGGCCGGGCCGGGCGAGAGCCACTACACCCGCTTTGATCGGGCCGCCACCGCCGAGGCCTGCTCCTGGCTGGCCAACGAATCGCAGGGCCACGACAAACCCTGGTGCCTGATGGTCTCCCTCCTCTGCCCGCACCCGCCGCTGATCGCGCCACAGGAGTTCTACGACTTATATCCGCTGGACGAGGTGGACATGCCGATCGCCTGGTCGCCTGAGCAGTGGCCCGACCACCCCTACTGGAACGAGGCCCGACCCTGGCGGCTGCCGTTCGACGGCGACGCGTACTACACCGAGGAGCAGGTCCGCCGGGCGATCGCCGCCTACTACGGGATCACGACCTTCATGGACTACAACTTCGGCCTGGTCCTGTCCGCGCTCGAAGCGTCCGGGCAGGCCGAGAACACGCGCATCATCTACACCTCCGACCACGGCGAAATGCTGGGCGGGTTCGGACTCTGGGGCAAGATGTGCATGTATGAGGACTCGGTCGGAACCCCGCTGATCATCGCCGGACCCGACATTCCCCGGGGGCAGACCCAGCAGACCATCGTGAGCTGGGCCGATGTATTCCCGACCGTCCTGGAAGGCGTGGGGGCCTCCCCGCAGTCAGTCGATGAATCTCTGCCCGGGGATTCGCTTTGGCCGCTGGCCAAGGGGGCAACCGACCTGGAACGGGTCGCGTTTTCCGAGTACCACGCCGCCCGCAGCCCGTCCGGAAACTTCATGATCTGCGACCAGCGCTACAAATACGTGTACTACGCCGCCGGATATCCGCCGCAGCTTTTTGACCTGCAGGAGGACCCGCAGGAACTGAGCGATCTGCACGCCAGCCCTGCGCATGCCGCGATTCGAGATCGTCTCCACGCCAAGCTGCTTGAGGTCTGCGACCCCGAAGCGGTCAACGAGCAAGCGTTCGCCGACCAACGGATCTTGATCGAGGGATACGGCGGCGAGGACTATGTCGCAGCCGAAGGGCCGCTGATCGGGGCCACCCCGACGCCGGTCGAGTTCTACGAAGACGGCGTCCAGCGGTGAATTTCCCTTAGCGACGAATATCGTCGCGGATGGAGCCCTGGCAAATCCAACCCACTGCCGGAAGTTTTCCGCAGGTCAGAACTTAACAGGGCCACTTTTTTTGTTGAAACTCCCAGGCGGCGGAATTTGGCTTTGGCCGAAATCGGGTTCTGGGCACGGGCAACGCTTCGGACATCATTTGCAGATTTCATAGCTTTGGCGTCTGCAGCGCGCAAGTCGGGAGTCTTGCGGATTCAAACATTGGGATGCGGCCTCGCACGGCAAGCCGGACGGCTTCGCACGTAGTCAGCGTTTACGACTCCCTCGACTCTCGAAGCGAACGATCCGACGGGCCGCATCCGGGGCCTCAAAGTCAACATTCTGGTGTTGAAGCTCACTCTGCGAACGGAGGGAGGCAGTCCTGATCCCTTACGCGCCTCCATCTCGGCGCAAGTTTCGGCATTTCCGACAAACGATATATGGCACGTCGCTAATTTACCACTCTACAGAATACTTGCGGCGTTGAATATACTCATTGACCGGTAGTATTTTTCAGTCTGGATGAAAACAATCGAGTCATGATGTATCAGAAAGACTCCGCAGTTGCCGGCATCAGGGGGCCAAGACGAGCACAGTTAGCAGCGCTTCACCGAACGTTTCCCGGTCCGTTCAACGCCGAACAGGCAGCTTCAGCGCTCGAAACTGCGATCGCGCCGACACGCAGGCTACTTGCAGCTCTTGCCGAACGAGGTTGGCTCGCGCGTCTGCGTTCGGGTTGGTACATCGCGGTCCCGCTTGAGGCATCGGAACCCAGCGAGTGGCGAGAGGACCCCTGGATCGTTGCGGGCACGCTGTTTGCTCCCAGCTACATCGGAGGGTGGAGCGCCGCCGAGCATTGGGAGTTGACCGATCAGATCTTCAACGACGTCTACGTAGTGGCAGGGAAGAAGGTCACGCCCAGCCGTCAGTCGATCCAAGGTACCAAATTCATTGTCCGGAGCGTGCCGACGAATGCCCTGTTTGGAACGCGGCGCGTCTGGCGGCGGCGGGTTGCCATTGAAGTATCCGACCCGCACCGCACCATCATCGACGTACTCAATATCCCAGCGGCGGCGGGTGGCGCGCTACACGCGTCGGAGGTCTTGAACACGTACTTTGAGAGTCCTGGCGCCGATCCTGCGCGGCTGTTGGAATATGGCGACCGATTGGGGAGCGGCGCGATATTCAAGCGACTAGGGTACCTGACGGAGCTACAGCAGCATGGCAATCGGGGCTTCGTAGACGCTTGCCGCCAACGAATCACCAGCGGCGTGAGTTGGCTCGACCCTGCTGGCCCAAGGAATGGCCGCATCGTATCTCGTTGGAGCCTTCGAGTGAACATTGCCCGGCTCGCCCCGCGATCTGATACATAGCCGTGATTGGACGTGGCGATCTCGACGATCGCGTGCGCGCTTGGGGGCTCCGGGAAGAAGTCGTGGAGAAGGACTACGTTCTGAGATGGGTGCTCTGGGGAGTTGGCACAGACCCAGTGCTCGGCAGGACATGGGTATTCAAAGGCGGAACGTGCCTGAAGAAGTGCTACATCGAAACGTACCGGTTCTCTGAGGACCTCGACTTCACGGTAATTGACGCAGGACCGATCAATCCGGAAGCGGTTCTGGCTGCCCTGGATCGTGTCCTGGATCGTGTCAGCCAGCGCACCGGTCGCTTCTGGGAGGAACGCCGAGGTCAAACTGTTGGCGGGATCATTTCCGCGCGCCGGACCATGCCGCGGGCGCGCGGGTCGCCAGTAGAACGCACCCGAAAGGCGTTGCCGTGGAGCCAATGAACCTGCTCATCATCATGTCCGACGAGCACACCCGCCGCATGACCGGTTGCTACGGGCATTCCCAGGTGCAGACACCCAACATTGACCGCCTGGCCGGCCTGGGGGTGCGCTTTGACAACGCCTACTGTAATTTCCCGATCTGCGTGCCCTCGCGGGCCAACTTCCTGACCGGACGCTACTGCCACGAGACCGGCCACTGGGACAACGCCCACCCCTACATCGGCCACGAGGCCCCCAGCTGGGGGCACCGCCTGGCCGCCAACGGCAACCAGGTCACTTCCATCGGCAAGCTCCACTACCGGGCCGACGAGGACGACAACGGCATCGCCGAAAAACGGGTGTCGATGAACGTGAAGGACGGCGTCGGCGACGTACGCGGCTCGATCCGCTGGAACACGGTGCCCAGCCAGGCCGCCGCGCGCGATGTATTGCAGGCCCACGCCGGGGACTCCGAGTACATCCGCTTCGACACCGCGGTCGCCGACGACACGGTCCGCTGGCTGGGCGACGAGGCCGGAACATTCGACAAGCCCTGGGTGCTTTTCGCCTCGGTGGTCACCCCGCACTTCCCATTCATCTGTCCGCAGCGGCACTGGGACCTCTATGACGTAGACGGCGTTGAAATGCCGCTGTCGCACGATTCCTACCCCGACCACCCCTACTGGAACCGGGTCCGGCCGTTGCGGCTCAGCCCCCCGGACGGTTCGGACCGGTTGCCCGACGAGGCCGTCCGACGCGGGATCACCGCCTACTGGGGGTTGATCTCGTTCATGGACGAGCAGGTGGGAAGAATCCTCGATGCGGTCGAAGCCAATGGATTAAGCGAAAACACCCGCATCATCTACACGACCGACCATGGGGAGATGGCCGGCAGTTTCGGGCTCTGGGGCAAGAGCTCGCACTACGAGGACGCGGTCGGGGTCCCGCTGATCATCGCCGGACCGGACATCCCGGCCGGCCAGGTCCGCAGCGCCAACGTTTCGTTCATTGATTTCTTCCCCACCGCCCTGGAGGCAGTCGGGGTCGATCCCGAACCCGCCGATTCAGATCTGCCCGGAACTTCGCTGTGGCCGATCGCGCGCGGCGATAGCGATCCCGAGCGTATCGTTTTCGCCGAGTACCACGCCGCCGGGTCGCCATGCGGGTCGTACATGATTCGCGATCAGCGTTACAAGTACGTCCACTACGCCGATCCACAATTCCCGCCCCACCTCTACGACCTCTTGGAGGATCCGCGCGAATTGAACGATCTTGGCACCGATCCGGGCCACGCCGCGGTGCGCGAACGGCTCCACGCCGAACTGCTTTCGATCTGCGACCCGGTCGAGGTCAACGAGCGCGCATTCGCCGACCAGCGCGCCAAGGTCGACGAGCACGGCGGTGAGGAGCACATCATCTCCACCTACACCAAGATCCCCTACACGCCCGCTCCGGCCGCGTTCGGCCCGGTCAAGGATCCCTTCCAGTAGCGCCGCGATAAAGGCCTGGCCGGCTATCGAAGATCGCCCGAAGCGGTGGCGGTTAGCTACCCCGTTCACCGCATCTGCTTGGGCGTGAGTCAGGTATGCGCTCGGTTATTCGCAACGTCCCGGAATTGATGTCTCCTGGCTATTGCCCCGTCAGATGCTGTCGAGCGACCGAATCAACTCGCGCCCGCGGATGATCGGAATCGCGAACCGGTTCGAATAAGCCAGTAGTTCACCGTCGCCGGTAACTACGGCATCAGCCGTGCCGGCTATGGCCAGGCCCAGGAAAATCCGGTCGGACGGATCGCCCAGCCCTATACCTTTTCATTAGAGCTTTATCCGCCCGGGGGACATGGGTATGCGCGATACCTTTCCCGGCGCGGAAAAAGTCAGGTCGACCGGTCGGGAGCGGCCATGATCTTCCAGCGCTTCCGAGCGCCTAGAAGGGACCTGCGCCCCGATCGGTCCGACCGCGATTGCAACGCCCCGTGGAGAGTTCGCGCCTTAGAAGCAGCCAGTATAGGAACCGGCAGGCATCGCCAAGACCTGTACCCGAACCATCCCGATCACGCAGCCAGATCAGAGGAGGTCAATTCGATGAACCATGAGCCCCGCGCCTACGCCGGCGTCGACTGGGCCGTAAACGATCACCAGGCGTGCGTCATCGACGCCGAGGGCGAGGAGCTGGGCAATCGCAAGTTCGCCCACTCGGGCCAAGGCCTGGCCGATATGGCCGACTGGATCCTGAAGCTGTCCGGCGCAGAACCCGGCAAGGTGTCGGTCGGCATCGAGACCCCGCACGGACCGGTGGTGGAGTCCCTGCAGGGCCGCGGCTTCAGGGTCTTCTCAATCAGCCCCCGGCGCCTGGACCGGTTCCGCGACCGCCACTTCCCCGCCGGCCAGAAGGACGACAGCCTGGACGCCCTGGTGCTGGCCCAGGCCCTGCGCTCGGACGGTTACGCCTTCCGCGAACTTGCCCCGCCCGAACCGCAGGTGCTCGCACTGCGCGAGCTATCGCGCAGCGCCGAGGAGCTGACCCGGGAGCGGGTGCGCCTGCGCAATCGCCTGCGCGACCAGCTGTGGCGCTACTACCCCCAGCTGCTGGAGCTGGGCGACGACCCGGCCGAGAACTGGGTCATGGACCTGTGGGAGGCCGCGCCCACTCCGGAGCAGGCCCGGCGGCTGCGGCGACCGCGGATCGAGAAGCTGCTGCGCGATAACCGCATCCGCCGCATAGGCGCCGAGAAGGTAAGGGAAGCGCTGAGGTCGCCGGCGCTGGAAGTGGCCCCGGGAACCGCCGAAGCGGCGGCCTCGACGATCCGGATCACGATAGCAAGGCTGCGCCTTACCGGTCAGCTCCTGAAGGAAGCAAACGCCTCCATCGACGAGCTGCTGGAGGGGTTCGACCAGGACCCTGAAGCGGGCGGGCAGCGCGACGCAGAGATCCTGCGCTCCATACCCGGAGTGGGCAGGACGGTCCTGGCCACGCTGCTCTCAGAGGCCCATGATCCGATCAGGCGACGGGATTTAGCCGCCCTGCGCGCCTTGAGCGGATCGGCACCGGTGACGAAGCGTTCCGGCAAGGGGATTATCGTGGTGCGCCGGATGGCGGTGCATGGCCGGGTGCGCAACGCCTGCCACTACTTGGCGGGATCGGCCATCCAGCACGATCCCCGGAGCCGGCTGCGCTACGACGCGCTGCGTCAGCGCGGCTGCGGGCACTCGCGGGCGCTGCGCACGGTCAGCGACCGGCTGCTGGCGCCGGCCTGCGCGATCCTGCGCGACCAGACCCGGTACGATCCGCTGCACACCACCCGCAAAGGAGAGGTGGCGTAGATGACGTCGTGGGGACGGCCGGATCGGCAATCCCGGAGTGAGGTTGCGGCCCGATCGCGGCGGCCGCCGCCATTGCCCTACGACATGTGGGGGCCGATGTTGGAGGTTGTTGTTTCCCCTTCCTCTTCCCTCAGACTCCCTGTTCCATCCCCTTCCAAATTGGACTTGACAAATGGTAGAGAGTCCCTTCGATCCAGTGGTTCCGGGGAATCCCCGGCCGGCTCCGTGGTGGCTGGTCCGGGCGTTCCGGATCACTCAATTTGATAACCTTGCCAACGTCTGTGGTACGCCCTTGCGCCGTACCCCGAACCACACATATTCGTGGCCAAAACCCCATGGTTCGCAAACTGTCATTGGTTCTTGCTTGTCTGGTTTGCGTTATATTCGTCGCCTGCAATGGCGCCGAATCGGACGCGGCGCAGGAGCGGCCGGCCTTCCCCGAACCCGCGCCGCCCGATGCACCCGCAGTGGAATCTGCTCCGTCGTTAGCGACGACACCGGCGCCAACCGCGCCGCCGAAAAATGAGTCCACGGCGGTGACCGACGCTGCACCCGCAGCAGATCCGATCACGCAAGGTCCCTCGCCTGCTCCAGCGGGCCCATCCCTGTCTCAAGTCGCGCCGACTCCGACCCCCGCACCCACGCCCCCGCCGACACCTTCTCCCACGCCCGCACCAGCGGCCACGCCACCGCCGACACCGTCACCAACTCCGACCCCCGCACCCACGCCAACGCCTACACCTTCTCCCACGCCAACGCCAACTCCCTCACCGACTCCGACCCCCGCACCCACGCCAACGCCTACACCAACGCCCGCGCCGGTAACCGGGCAACCCGAGGCGTTAGACGGGATTGCGGTCCCGGATCCCTACGATCCCAGGAACCGCGATAGCATCCTTGCCCGGTACGAGGCTGATAAGGCCCGCTTCCAGGCGGTACTGGCGACGAACTCGCCCGTGCTCTGGGTGACCGACGCAATCTGGTGCCCAAAATGCGGGGCGGTGCGCCCGGTGGTGCGCGACCTGATGGGCGAATACGCCGGCAGGGTACATTTCCTCATCATGGATTACGACGACCGCGACCTGGCGTCCTACCGTCGAGAATTCCGGGCCTCAACCCACCCTTCGCTGGCCGCGGTGCGCAACGGTGAGTCGATCCGTTCGCACCAGGGAATCGCCAACCGCGCCCAGATCGTGGCATTGATCGAAGCCGCCATTGCGGGCTGATTAATCCGCGGCATTCCGCGAAACGCCGGTCGATCGAGCCGGGAATGCGAGCGGCAGCGTCTAGACGGTCGCAAATTCGACCAGGATGGGACCGGGGCGCGAATTCGTCCGCTGGACGATCAACCATTTGATCGCCGGCATTCAAACCGGCCCGTAGTCCCGACAACGGTTCTTCGCACCACCCGCAGCGGGAGCTGCAGAATTTGAGCGCGAGATGCTGATGCGGCGGCCAATCGCCTTCGAATGATTCAGCGAACCGGGACGTAACCGCCTACCGCGCCGCGCTTGGATAGCACCAGCTGCCAGAGGTGAATGTTGCGGGCCCTGAATCCCCCGGCGCAGGAGAGCAGGTAGTAGCGCCACATCCGGTAGAAGCGCTCCCCGTACTTGTCCTTCAGGGCGTCCCAGTTGGAATCGAATTTCTCCATCCAGGCGCGCAGGGTCAGATCGTAGTCGGGACCGAAGTTGTGCCAGTCCTCGACCACGAATCGGCCCTCCAGCGCTTCCCCCAGGTTCCTTATCGAAGGCAGGGCCCCGTTGGGAAAGATGTACTTGTCGATCCAGGGATCCACGACCGGCGATGTGCGGTTGGCGCCGATGCTGTGCAGCAGGAAAAACCCCTCGTCCTTGAGACAGCGGCGGGCCACGTCGAAATAGATCGGGTAGTTTTTGACCCCGACGTGCTCGAACATGCCCATCGACACGACATGGTCAAAGCTCCCCTGCAGATCGCGGTAGTCCTGCAGCCTAAATTCCACCGGCAGGCCCTCGCAGCGCTGCCGGCCCAGTTCGACCTGGTTCGCCGACACCGTCACGCCGGTGCACTGGGCGCCGTATTCTGAGGCGGCGAACTGCATGAACGCCCCCCAGCCGCAGCCGATGTCGAGTACGTGCTGGCCGCTCTGGAGTCCGATCTTGCGACAGATAAGGTCCAGCTTCGCGGTCTGGGAGTCGTCCAGGTTGTCGGCCCGGGCCCAGTACCCGCAGCTGCCGGTAATCCGGGTGTCGAAGGTGGCCTCGAAAACGTCGTTGCCAAGGTCGTAGTGCTCGCGGCCCACGATCCAGGCGCGGGCCCTGGACTGGCGGTTCAGCAGCACCCCGGAGAGCCGGTAGGCGATGGTCTTCAGGTTCCTGGGGACCGACTGGTCGATACGGTGCCGAAGGATTCGGGCGATGAACTCGTCCAGCTGTTCGCAGTCCCACCAGCCGTCCATGTACGATTCGCCCAGCGCCAGCGAGCCATGCCGGAAGATCCGCCGGTACAGTCGCGGGTCGTTTACCTGGATGTCCCAGGGATTGGGCCCGTTGATCTCAATCCCGGCCACCGCCAGCATGCGGGCGGTTTCGACCTGCATCGGGGCGCTCGCCACTAGTAGTCCAGGCGCTGGCGGCTGATCACCTTGTCCTCGTCGATCTCAAGCCCCAGCCCGGGGGTGTCGGTGGGCGAGATGTATCCGTTTACCGGCTTGGTCGGGTTTTTCCAGAAGTACTGGGTGAACTCGTTCCACTGCACCAGGTACTCGATGAAGGGGGCGTCGGCGGGAGATACCGCGGCCGTCAGGTGGGCGTTGATGGGAACCGATCCGCCGTGCGGAATCAAAGGGATGCCGTAGGCCGAGCAGAGCGCGAAGATCTTGATCATCTCCGAGACCCCGCCGGCCCAGATCGTGTCGGCCTGGTAGAGGTCGACCGCCCTGGCTTCCAGGTATTCGCGCGCGCCCCAGCGGGTGTATTCATGCTCGCCGCCCGAGACCGGGGTCGCCGAGCGCCGGCGCACCTCGGCCTGGCCGGGGATATCGTCGGCCTTGACCACTTCCTCGATCCAGCGCACGCGGTGTTCGGCCAGGCGGTTGCCCATGTCGATCGCGTAGCGCACGTCCCATGAGCTCCACGCGTCGATCATGATCTCGACGTCGTCGCCAACCGCGGCGCGCAGCGCGCCGGCCAACTCCAGGTTCTTGCGCGCACCCGGCTCACCTTCCAAGGGCCCGTTGCGGACAAACCACTTGGTGGCGGTGAACCCCTGGTCCACGAACCCCTTGGCGACCCGCGCGGCGTCTTCAAGCTCGATCGAAAACCCCAGCGCCGAGGCATAGGCCGGGAAGGACTTGCGGACCGGACCGCCCAGCAGCCGGTAGAGCGGTAGCCCGGCGGCTTTTCCGCGGATGTCCCAGAGGGCCGAATCGACCGCCGCGACCGCGAACATCGCCTCGCCCTTGCGGCCGTGGATCAGGTAGCGGTACATCTTGTCCCAGGCGCGTTCGGTCGCCAGCGGGTCCTCGCCGCGCAGAAGATCGAGCAGTTGTTGGCGCACGAAGAAGGCCTCGTTGACCGAGCATGGGCCGGCCAACCCGCTTATGCCGACGTCGGTCTCCACGTGGCAGATGACCGCTGTGACGTCGACCGTACCGTCATCTTTGACCGTGAAGCGGTCCTGTGACATGGCGGCCGCGCTTTCGGCGCGATGCTCGGGATAGACGTCGATGGGGCGGATCAACCGCTCTTCGAACATCGGATAGTCGGGCACCAGATGCCCATAGAGTTTTTCGAACCAGATGTCGGTTATCTGCATCAGGAAATTTGCCTCGGGAGTCCGACCGCTTCAGGCGGACCGCTCAAAGTTGCCGCGCCCATTATCGGCGCCGGCCCGAATCGCTCCGGTCTATCGGTGATGGTTACTCATTGTTCATGAGTGATTTATACTGATGTAATGACTAAACGACTGCAAGTGCTTCTGGCCGACGACGAGTTTGACGAGACTCGGCGCATTGCGCGCCGTCATCGGATGTCGGTGTCCGAATGGGTTCGCCAAGCGCTGAGACAGGCGCGTCGCGGATCACACGCAGCCATCGACTCAAAGTTGGCGGCGATCGCAACTGCGACGCGGCATCAAGGTCCGACCGCAGACATCGACCAAATGCTGAGCGAAATCGACGCCGGGCGCGAATTAACCTGATTTTTGTTGATTCCAACATCCCGATGTACTTGGTCGGAGCGTCGCATCCGAATAAAGAAAGGGCCGCGATGCTGTTGGCCCGGATGGCCTCGGATGGAAATCAATTTGCGACCGATGTTGAGGTGTATCAAGAGATATTGCATCGATACGTCGCGTTAAACCGCACCGAATTCATTGATCCCGCCTTTGCCCTCCTCGACTCAATTGCCGACGAAGTGCTCAACCTCGAAATGACGCACATCCGCCGCGCCCGCGATTTGATCGCTTCCGTCGGGAGCATTTCGGCGCGGGATGCAGCCCACGCGGCGATCATGCAGTCGGCCGGAATCTCGGAGATATTCAGCTTCGACCGCGGCTTTGATAGGTGCCCAGGCATAACTCGGATCAGCTAGCTTGGGCGGCGACTGGAGCGAAAACTCCGCAGCAATTGGGGCCGATTCACTGAAGCTGAGTTTGGTCCCGAGTCACCGCCATGGTGGTGTATTCGTCCGCGACTTGGAGTCCTTGGAGGTCAATTCGCTGTGACGAAAGTCTCTGGCGGCGAGATTACTTGGTCGGTCGAGGATGGTTGCAGCTTCGCGGCCTGTTCGCTGGAGATAGCTCATGGATCGTTCCCGTAGTCAATCGAGTGCATTTCGCATCCCGCGGTTGCCGAGTAAGGCCCAAGCCGGAGGCGCCGGCATGATCCAAACCCGGGATTCGCGCGTCCGACGTCTACTAGGGTCAGCGGATTCGGTTCCCAATAATTGGGCGGTTGCCGCAGATTGACTTTGCAACCAATCGGGACGGCGGTAATCGTACCGTTTCGACGGCGTTTTGAGGACCAATTCGACGGCACAAACGTCTACCGCCGACACATTGAACTTGCGATCAATTCGAGTATGGGAAGGCCACAGTCCCATTGCCTGTAATTCAGGATTTGCCCGCGGACAGCCCGACGGCCCGAACAGCATTGATATTTGCCCACACTGTTCAGCAGGCGCCGTCCGGCAGCGCCTGAAGCGAAACCGAGTTAGGGCGACTTGAATCCAATTTGATGCATGAGTGCGCGGCGGGACGAAAGCCCTTGAGCCAAATCCAATTCAGCGTTGCAATGACCAAAATGGCGGCAGGCCGTTTTTTGACGGCGCGACGACTGCCGGCTATTTCCCTCCTGACCGGGCGTCCAGCAACATCACCCAATTCGCCAATCGCGGCGCGCAATCAGTAATGATTGAACTAGGCACTTTCAGGCCCTCCCTCGATCCCTGTTTCCCAATCAACTAGGGGCAAACATGCGCGCAATCATGGTCATGTTCGACTCGCTCAACCGGCATTTCCTGCCCAACTACGGCTGCGACTGGACGCATGCCCCCAACTTCCGTCGCCTGGGCGAACGCAGCGTCACATTCGATCAGGCCTGGGTCGGCAGCATGCCCTGCATGCCGGCGCGCCGCGAGCTCCACACCGGCCGCTACAACTTCCTGCACCGCGCCTGGGGTCCGCTGGAGCCGTTCGACGATTCGGCCCCCGAGATCATGAAGCAATCGGGCACCTACTGCCATTTCTCGACCGACCACCAGCACTACTTCGAGGACGGCGGGTCAACCTACCACGCCCGCTACAACACCTGGACCTTCCACCGCGGCCACGAGGGCGATGCCTGGAAGGGCGAGGTCGCCGACCCCGAGCTGCCCAAGGGAATCACGCTCGACCAGCGCGCCGGCTACACCTGGCGTCAGGACTGGGTCAACCGCAAGTACCTGAAGGAGCAAGACCAGCTACCGCAGGCCAAGACTTTCGCCGACGGCCTGGAATTCATTCGAACCAACAATCGCGACGCGGACAACTGGTTTTTACAGATTGAAACTTTTGACCCGCACGAACCCTTCTACACCCTGGACGAGTACAAGGAGCTCTATCCGCACGAGTACGACGGCCCGCACTTTGACTGGCCCAGCTACGGGCGGGTGACCGAGCCGGACCACATGGTCCAGCACATGCGCTACGAGTACGCCGCCACCCTGTCGATGTGCGACCACTACCTGGGTCAGGTCCTCGACGAGATGGACCGGTTGCAGATGTGGGAGGACACGATGCTGATCGTTACCACCGACCACGGCTTCCTGCTCGGCGAGCACGGCTGGTGGGCCAAGATGGTCCAGCCCTTCTACAACGAGGTCGCCCGGATTCCGTTCTTCGTCTGGGACCCGCGTTCGGGGCGGCGCGGCGTGCGCAACCAGAACCTGGTCCAGAACATCGACGTGCCGGCCACGCTGCTTGAGTACTTCGGCATCGAGCGGCCGCCCGACATGCAGGGAATCCCGCTTCGGGAAACGGTCGCCGACGGCTCGCCGACCCGCGAGGGGATCCTCTTCGGCATGTTCGGCGCGCACGTTAACTACACCGACGGGCGCTACGTTTACATGCGCGGCCCGGTCGGTCCGGAAACCGGATACGAGCTCAATCACTACACCCTGATGGGCACCCACATGCGCAACCGCATGCCGGTCTCCGAGCTGCAGGACGTCAGGCTGGCCGAGCCGTTCGAATTCACCAAGGGCGTCCGGACCGCCAAGATTTCGGCGCTGGGCCCCGAATCCCGCTACCTGTCGGGGCCGCTGGCCATGGACTCGCTGCTGTTTGACCTGCAAAACGACCCGGGCCAGGACAACCAAATTGAAGACGAACGGCTCGAGAGCGAGCTCGGCCAGCGGATGGCCGACCTCATGCGGGCCAACAACGCTCCGCCCGAACAGTTCGACCGAATGGGCCTGAGCTGATCGACAGGCGCCCTCGCCCGATACCCCGAAGCAGACTCAAAACTGGATCCACTGTGATCGCACACGCGAAGGATTGAACCGATGACCCAGGTCGAACTGATCGTTGACGCCCGCGCCGGAACCGGCGAAGGACCGGTCTGGGACGAACGCACCCGCAAGCTGGTCTGGGTGGACATCCCGGGCTGCGCCGTGCACCACTACGACCCCGAGACCGGCGCCGACCTGGCGATCGACCTGGGCGACAGGATGCCGGGCTGCATCCTGATCCGCGATTCGGGCGGTTACGCGGTCGGTACCCAGCACGGGTTCTTCGGAATGACCGATTCGAACGTTCTGACCGAGATCTGCGCGATCGAGGCCGACGACCCGGTCACGCGCATGAATGACGGGAAGTGCGACCGCGCCGGCCGGATCTGGGCCGGCACCATGGCCCACGCCGAGAACGCCCCCGGAGCGGGCAAGTTCTACCGCATCGATCCCGACCACTCGGTCACGACCATCCTGGACAGCGTCACGATTTCCAACGGCACCGACTGGAGCCTTGACAACTCGCTGATGTACTACATCGACACTCCCACCCAGAACATCGACGTGTTCGATTTCGACTTCGGGAGCGGCGTCGCCACGAACCGGCGCCCGCTGGTCCAGGTCGAAGAAGGCATCTGGCCGGACGGGATGACGGTGGACGCCGAGGGCAACCTCTGGCTGGCCCTCTACGGCGGCAGCGCGGTCCGCTGCTATTCGCCCGCGGGCAAGCTCCTGGAAGTGATCGAAATGCCGGCCAGTCAAATCACCTCGGTGGCATTCGGCGGCGACGATTACATGGACCTCTACATCACCAGTTCGGCCAAGAACCTCTCTCCGTCCGAACTCGATGCCGAAACCGGTCCCGGCGGACTATTCGTCTGCCGGCCCGGCGCGAAAGGCCGGCCGGCGGCGACATTCGCCGGCTAGGAAGCCGGCCGGTGCGCCCGCGGTTCGGGCCGCGGTCACCTGCGGTCAGCCGGCCAGTTCCGCCCAATCTGAGGCCGAAAACGCCGGCATGGTCTGCGTCGTCAGCAGACCCATCTGGGCGTACTCGAGCATCGCCGCGGCGCACTCCGAATTGCCCGGAAAATCCAGAACCAGGACTATGTCAAGGGCGCCCATGGTCAGGTACGCGTCGACGACGCTGCCGCCGTGGCTCTCGCACACGGCCGTGATCTGCGGGGTGCCCTCGGCGATCGTCGGCCGGTCGATTGCGTCGGTGAATTTGGCTAGGACAACGTATCGTTGCATGGGCAATTACCTTCTGGATAAGCCGGATCGGACGATTATGTCGATAGTGAACGGGTCCACGCTTGGCTAGAGGGGATCTGCTGTGTTTGCATGCTGTCGGCGCCGGCGCGCTGCCTTTGCAGCGGCAGGGGGGCGCGCAAGACCCTTCGCGGGCGGGGCCATCGCCCCGGACGGGGGCGGCGCGACGGGATTGGGCGGTAACGCCGGTCGGACCTGCGGTCCCCGGCCCGCATGCGGCGATCTCGCGGGCCGGGTCCTGAATTGGACGCCTGGTTCGCCGGACTGCTGGCGGGTTTTATGGCCACCGTGCTGATGACCGTGGTCTCAACCTACGACCCGCACCAGACCACCCGCCTGTCGGCGATGATCCTGGGCAAGACCCTGGGCGCCGACTACAACACGCTGGCGATGACGATCCTGGGGATCATCCTGCACTTTGGCTACGGGTCGATCGTCGGGGGGCTGGCCGCGTTCATCGCCGTCGACGTGGCCGGCATCACCAGCTGGCTGTGGGTCTGGGGCGTCGGCCTGGCGGTGGTGCTCGTTTTCCTGAAGATGGCGATCTGGCACCCGGTGTCGGGTCTGCGCGCGGAGCTTGCGCGGCTGAGCGAGAAGACCCGCGAGCGGGTCCTGAAGCTCGGCATTCCCGCCCATGCGCTGTATGGAGCGTGCCTGGGAGCCCTGGTGGAGATCTGGGTCACCCCCTAGACCGGCCCACCTCCGTAAACTCGCGGCGATGGAACGCGTTCACTTCCGCAGACTGGTCGACGAGGCGCTCGATTCGCTGCCGGGCAAACTGCGCGCCCGGATCGCAAACGTCGAGATTGTCGTCGAGAGCCGGCCGGCCCCGGAAGACCTGGAGCAGGCCGGCCTCGAGCCGGGCGACCTGCTGCTCGGCCTCTACCACGGAATCCCGCTGCCGGACCGCAGCGAGGGATACAGCTTCGCGCTGCCGGACAAGATCAGCATCTACCAGGAGCCGATCGAATCAATCTGCGGCAGCGACGAGGAGGTCCGCGAGGAGGTTCGAATCACCGTCCTGCACGAGATCGGTCATTACTTCGGCATCGGCGACGAACGCCTCGGCGAACTGGGCTTTGGCTGACCGGGGAAACGCCCGGAACCCGCGCCCATGAGCGGTGGCGGCGCAGGAAGCGCAGTCTCGGGTGGGGGTATTCGCAACCCTCATGGTCCGCCGGACCGCTCCGGGCGATACCGGAGGTTCAGGACGGAGCGACGATCAGCCTGGCTACCCCGAGCGTGGCATTGGCGCCGGGGTCGATCGGGAGGGTGACTTCATCGCCCTGCCGGGCGGCGATCTAACCCGGCGCGCCGGTCGGCGCGCCGTTCCTCACGACCGGTTCGGCCTCGTGCGCGAGGGGTTCGTATCCCCATGCGGCCCCAGCTCCGGCGCTGCAACCAAAAAGGCGGCGGCAATCGCTCCGCCGGTCCGGCTCCGTGCGGCAACGCCCGGGCGCCTGCGAAAACCCAAATAGCAGCCGCGCCCCCTGCCGTCAGGCCAGGCCAGTTCGCTTGTAGATCCGGTCGCGGGTCGCGTTCGCGACCGGCCCGGCCCGTCCGGCGCCGGCGGCCAATATCGCATCGATCTGTCCGGGTTCTTCGGCCAGTTCCAGGTAACGGCCGCGCAGCGGCCGCAGGTACTCGATCAGGGCGTCCGCCACGCGGTCCTTGAGGTGGCCGTAGCCCTTGCCGTCGAATTCGGCTTCGATTTCGTCGTCGGCCCGCCCAACCAGCGCCTGGTAGATCGTGAGCAGGTTATTGACCCCGGGGCGCCCCGGGTCGAAGCGGATCGAGTTCTCCGAGTCGGTTACGGCCCGCCGGATCTTGCGCCGGATCCGGTCGGGGTCGTCGAGCACCATCACCGTGCCGGCGCCTTCGCCGTGGGACTTGCTCATCTTGGCGGCCGGGTTCGAGAGCGACATGATCCGGGCCGCCCGCGGCGGGATCGCCGCCTTGGGGACCACCACGGTGCCGGGGCCGAGCTGCTTGTTCAGGCGCTCGGCGACATCGCGGGCCAGCTCCAGGTGCTGGCGCTGGTCGTCGCCGACCGGGACGTGCGTGGCGTCGTAGAGCAGGATGTCGGAAGCCATCAGGGCCGGGTAGGTGAACAGACCGGTCGAGGCGCGTTCGCGGTTCTCGCCGACCTTGTCCTTGAACTGGGTCATGCGCTCCAGCCAGCCCAGCGGGATGTGGCAGTTGAGGATCCAGGCGAGCTCGGCGTGGGCGGGCACGTGCGACTGCTGGAAGAGGACCGAGCGCCCGGGGTCGATTCCGGCCGCGATCAGGATCCCGGCCAGCTCGCGGATGTTGGCGCGCAGCAGCTCCGGGTCCTGCGGGACGGTGAGCGAGTGCAGGTCGACGATTACGAAGTAGTTCTCGGCCCGGTCCTGGTTGGCCGCCCAGTGGCGGATCGCGCCCAGGTAATTGCCGATATGGACGTTGCCGGTCGGCTGAATCCCGGACAGGACGCGGGCGCGGGGGGTGGCGGGTTGGTCGGTCAATTGGGTATGAAGTGGTTGGCGAGGAGGTGTTCGAAGATTGCGTCCGAACAATCGTCGCAATAACTGGGGTCGTATTCGTCTTCGGCGTGGGCATATTCCAGCAGGACGTCCACGGTCGGGGCGTGCCGCATCACGCAGGCATCGTTGACGCAGTGCCAGTCGCCCCAGGAGAGCTCGGCGTGCTCGCGTCCGGCGGGGACCGCTTCCAGGATGTGGCCCAGCGAGTGCATGGCCAGGCGGGCCAGGGCCAGCTTGCGCTCGGCCGAACGCCGGATCTGGCGCACCCGGTTTACCGAGAGGACCGCCGCCAGGTTCGGCTCGGTGGCCGAAAGCGCAAACGACGGGTCCTCGCCGGCCATCCGCTCGGGGACGTCGTGCAGGTCGTGGTGGACGATCGCCAGGTCGTAGTGGGCCCCCATCTGCTGCCAGGGCTCCTGCCGGATCGTCTCGATAAAACGCCGCCCGTCTATCACGCCCGAGATCTCGTCCAGGCTCTGTTCGACGTAGTAGAGGGTCGACCAGTAGGGCGTCCCCTTATCGACCGAGGGAATGTGCCAGGTCCCCAGCGGACGCAGATGCGGCCGGGCGAGGCCGATGCCGGTGTCGGCCGCCAGCAGGTAGGCGTGCTCGAGGGCGCTGGCGGCGCCGTCGATAACCGCCCGGGCCTCGGTCATCGTGACCTCGGGCGTCCATTGGACCGAGATCGACTTCACTGCGCCGGTGCCGCGTCCCCGGTAATCGGCCCCGGCCAATCGCGTACCAGCTGGGTGATCAGGCGCACCCCGACCCCCTTGCCGCCGCCCTGCCAGAGGGGGGATTTCTTGCCCTCCCAGGCGGTCCCGGCAATGTCCAGGTGGGCGAACGGGTAATCGCCGGCGAAGTGCTTGAGGAACATTCCGCCGTTGATCGTGCCGGCGGCGCGCCCGCCAGTGTTGTCCAGGTCGCCGGTCTTGGCCTTGATGTTCTCCTCGTATTCGTCCCAGAGCGGGAGTTCCCAGACGCGCTCGTTGACCTTGTCGCCGGCCCGCGACAGCCGCCTGGCCAGCTCCGGGCTGGTGACCATCATGCCGGTCGCAAAGTGACCCAGGGCGACGATGACCGCGCCGGTGAGGGTGGCCATGTCGACGATGGCGTCGGGCTCGAAGGTCTGGGCGTGGCAGAGCGCGTCGGCCAGGATCATGCGGCCCTCGGCGTCGGTCGAGACGATCTCGACCGTCTTGCCGTTGGAGGCGGTGACCACGTCCGAGGGGCGCAGGGCGCGCCCGGATGGCATGTTCTCGACCGTGGGCACGACCCCGACCACCTTCAGGGAGGGCTTCAGGCGGGCGACGGCGAGCATGGTGCCTATCGTGGCCGCGGCCCCCGACATGTCGAACTTCATCTCCTCCATGCGGGCGCTGGGCTTGATCGAAATCCCGCCGGTGTCGAACGAGACGCCCTTGCCGACCACCGCCAGGGTGCCGGTCGCGGGCCGATCGGGTTCGTAGACCATCGTGATCAGGTACGGAGGCTGGTCGGACCCCTGGGCGACCGCCAGCAGCGACCCCATTCCGGCCGCGCGCATCTGGTCCTGGTCCATGGTCGAACAGTCCAGGCCCTCGCTTGCCGACATCTCGCGGGCGGCGGCGGCGATGGCTCCGGGGGTCATGTCGTTGGGCGGGGAATTCTGCAGGTCGCGGGCCAGGATCACGCCGTCGGCGATCGCGTTGCCGGCGGCCAACCCATGGGCCAGGGCATCGAGATTGGCCGAGTCGAATTCGACCAGCTCGACGGTCTCGAGTTCGGCATCCGGATCGTCGTCGCCGCGGATGGTCTTGTACTTTTCGAACTTGTAGACCGCCAGCCGCGCGCCCAGGATAGTGGCCTCGGCCGCCTGGGCCGGGGCCAGCCCGCCGATGCCGGCGCCGAAGGCGATGATCGCGGCGCGCCTGGAACCGGCCTTGGCGGCCGCGGCAACCCCGGCCGCGGCGGCCTCGGCGGCGGCCTCGGGGCCGAATTTGGCGGCGTCGCCGAGCCCGACCACCACGACCCGGTCGGCGTTCAGTTCCTCACCCGGGTAGAGGGTGAGGACCTGGTTGGCCCTGCCGCTCAGGTCGCCCAGCCGGGCCACCTTGGAAATCTGTCCGCCGAGCCTGGCGTCGACCGCGCCGGTCGCGCCCGCCGGGGCGGTAACCCCGGCAAAGAGGTTCACGATGATCGTGTCGGCGTCGGTGGCGCAAATATCGCCGGACGTAAGCAACGTCTGCAAGGCCGTTTCCTTCTCGGGGCAGGATGGGGCGTGGAGCGCGCGCGGGCGAGGCGGGCGGGCAGGGAACAAATTCTATTGGTGCCCGCTGATTGGGCCGGGTAGAGAACCGGCCGTCCGGGCGCCAAACCGATGGCGGCGGGCCGCTTTGGCCCGGACCGCGCGCCGGGTCGCCGACTGCTTTTGCGCTAACGGCACGGCGAAGCGCGGCCGTGCGCAAAAATGCATGCGGACAGATCAAATCCAAGACCGCCAGGCATTTCCCCTCATGCCCCAAAAACTGCGTTTCGGAATCATCTCGACTTCCCATCACTATTCGCTGCGCGTGCACGACCAGCTCGTTGGTTCGCAAAAAGTGGAGCCGGTCGCGGTCGCCAGTCGCAGCCTGGACCGGGCCCGCGCATACGCGGCCGATCACGGCATTCCGCATGCTTACGGCTCCTACGAGGAGCTCCTGGCCGACCCGGAGATAGACGCGGTCTTTAACCCGCTGCCCAACTCCCTGCACGCCGAGTGGGTGATCAAGGCGGCCGAGGCCGGCAAGCACTCGCTGTGTGAAAAACCGATGGGCGACGACGCCGCCCAGGTCCAGGCGATGGCGGCGGCCTGCGAGGCAAACGGGGTGCTGCTCAGCGAGGCCTTCATGTTCCGGTTCGCGGCCCGCAACCACCGCGCCCGGGAGATCATCGCCTCCGGGGAACTGGGGCGAATCTGGGTCGTGAAGGCCAGTTTTTCGTTCAACATCCCGCGGTCGCCGCGCAACATCCGCCACTACCCCGAGATGGCCGGCGGCGCCCTGGCCGACGCCGGCGGCTACACCGTCGCCGCCACGCGCTTCCTGCTCGGCGCCGAGCCGGTCGCGGTGCTCTCGTCGATGCACATCGACGACGAATTCGGAGTGGACATGTCGGGCACGGGGATCCTGGAGTTCCCCGGGGGCCCGACCGGCCTGATCTCCTATTCGATGGAAGACGCCGGGACCCAGCAGATAGAGGTGGTCGGGTTCGACGGGCGCATGGTCCTGGACCAGTTCGTGATATCAAACCAGGAACCGGGCACGATAAGCGTGCGCGCCAACCGCAGCGACGTCGAGCGGGTCGAGCACTTCGGGTCCGATCTGATCTACCGGGCCGAATTCGAGACCTTTGCCGACGCGGTGCGCGGGGAGGCCGAATTGCCCTACGACCCGGCCGACGCGATCGCCCAGGCGCGGGTCCTGGACGCCCTGCGCGAATCGAACCGCCTGGAACGCAAAGTGGGGCTGCCCCCGCAGCCGGGCCGCTAGTTCGCCGATCGGCAATACTTCCGTAGCCGAGCCCGGCGCATCAACCCGACTCAGAACCTTTGCCCATTCCAGATTGGAACTGCCCCATGCGCGGCCAGATAACCCATGCCGACGAAGTCGACGGCGTCACCCGCGGCAGCGGTATAAGCACCCTGCCGTTCTTCGGCGAGTGGTCCGGCGCCACCCAGATGTCGACCGGCATGACCGTATTCCCGCCCGGCGGCGGAGTGGTCATGCACTCGCACAACGTCGAGGAGTGCGTGACCGTGATCGAGGGTGAAGGCACCGCGGTGATCGACGGGGAGGAATTTGCGGTCCGCACCTGGTCGACGACCTGGATCCCGGCCGGCGTCCCGCACCGCTTCTACAACAGCGGTTCCGGACAGATGCGGATCCTGTGGGTCTACGGTGACGCCGACGTGACCCGCACGGTTACCGAGACCGGCGAGACGTTCAAGCACCTCTCGGCCAGCGACCGCCAGACCGGCAGCAAGGGCTAGCGACCGACCCATGAAGATCACCGGCATCCGCGCCCGGACCCTGGGCGCCCCGAACAAGGAATCGCGCGCCATATTCGACCCTCCGGCGCCGGCCGCGCTGGGCGGAACCGGGCCGTTCCGGGAGGGATCGTTCACGCTGCCCGAACCGGCCGCGCTGACCGTCGTGGAGGTCGAGACCGACGCCGGCATCACCGGTCTGGGAACGGTCGGGGGGTTCAATATCGCCGCCGAATCGATCATCCGCGGGCACCTGGCGCCGCTGCTTGTCGGCAAGGATCCGCTGGCGATCGAGGCCCACTGGGACCACATGTACCACCAGACCCAGCAGTACGGTCTGCGCGGCGCGGTGATCATGGCGATCTCAGGGATCGACCTTGCCCTCTGGGACATCCTGGCCAAGGACTGCAACCAGCCCGTCTACAACCTGATCGGCGGCAAGAGCAAGCCCCGGGTCCCGCTCTACATGAGCCTTTTGCGCAACAACGCCGGCCTTGAGAACACCGTCGCCCGCGCCGCCGCCGACGCCGAAGCCGGGTTCAAGGCGATGAAGTACTTCTTCACCATGAACCCGGCGCACGGTCCGGAAGGGGTGCGGCGCGAGGTCGAGGTGGTGCGCGAGATCCGGGCCGCCATCGGACCGGACGTGCAGTTCATGGTCGACGCCCACATCCAGTGGGACCTCCCCTACGCCAAGCGCATGATCGACTCCATCGCCGAGTACGACATCGCCTGGCTGGAGGAACCGCTTTCGCCCGACGACATCGACGGGCACCGCCGCCTGGCCGACTACAGCCCGATTCCGATCGCGGCCGGCGAGCACGCCCGCACCCGCTTTGACTACCTGGACTTCATCAACGCCGGCGTGCACTTCCTCCAGCCGGACATCAACCGGGTCGGCGGGTACACCGAGGTCCTGCGGATCTGCGCCCTGGCCGCCACCCATCACCGGGCGGTCTGCCCGCACCAGGGCTGGCTGCACTCCTATCACCTGGTCACGGCCAAGACCTGCTGCCCGATCGGCGAGTACTTCCCGGCCCGCTACCCGCTGACCGGAAATTCCTACGTCTGGGGCGCGCTGCGCAACGAACCCGAGGCCGTCGACGGGTACATCGAACTCTCCGACGCACCGGGTTTCGGGTGGGAACTGAACGAGGAGTTCATTCGCGAGAACCAGATCCCGGTCGGATAGAAATCCGCGGCGATTTGCCGAAAATCCCTATATTCGACTAGGCCCCGATAAAGCAATTTGTTGACCCTTTGACCGACAGTTCGGCAGCCTATTTCAGGCACCCGGCGGTCAGCGCCTGGTTTGATTCAAGGTTCACCGCCCCCACCGCTTCCCAGGCCGCCGCCTGGCCGGCGATCGCCGGCGGCGACGACGTTCTTCTGGCCGCGCCGACCGGATCGGGCAAGACCCTGGCCGCCTTCCTGTGGGGCATCGACGAGCTGGCCGAACAGATTCCCTCCCGGCCCGATCCCGAATCGGTTGAAATCGTCTACGTTTCCCCGCTCAAGGCGCTCTCCAACGACATCTCCCGCAACCTGCGCCAGCCGCTCCGGCAAATGCGCGCCGGCGACCCCAACGCGATCGGGGCCATGCCCGAAATCCGGGTTGGCCTGCGCACCGGCGATACGACCCAGAAAGATCGCGAGGCGATCTACCGCCGTCCGCCGCACATCCTGGTCACCACCCCGGAATCGCTGTTCCTGCTGCTCGGATCAGTGCGCGGGCGCAAGGCCCTTTCCGGCGTGCGCACCGTCATCGTCGACGAGATCCACTCGCTGGCGCGCGATCGACGCGGCTCGCACCTGGCGCTTTCGCTGGCAAGACTTGACGCCCTAACCGGCCGCCGCCCGCAGCGCATCGGGCTCTCGGCCACCCAGAAGCCTTTGTCGGAGATCGCCCGGTTCCTCTGCGGTTACGACTCCGGCCGGCCGCGCCCCTGCCGGATCCTGGACTTTGGCCACCAGCGCCGGATCGACCTGGCGGTCGAGGTCATGGACGTCGAGCTGGGCGCGGTCGCATCGGGCGAATACATGGCCGCGCTCTACGCCCGGGTGGCCGATCTGGTCTCCGAACACCGCACGACGCTGGTTTTCGTCAACACCCGTTCGCTCTCGGAGCGGGTGGCCTTCAATCTCGCCGAGCGCCTCGGCGAGGACGTGGTCGCCAGCCACCACGGATCGCTGGCCAAGGAGCGGCGCCTGCAGGTCGAGCGGCGGCTCAAGGCCGGTCAGCTCCGCGCCCTGGTGGCGACCGCATCGCTCGAGCTGGGGATCGACGTCGGCCACATCGACCTGGTGCTGCAGATCGGTTCGCCGCGTTCGATCGCCGCGTTCCTGCAGCGGATCGGGCGTTCCGGCCACGCGATCGATCTGACCCCCAAGGGAAGGCTCCTGCCGACCTCGCGCGACGACGTCCTGGAGTGCGCGGCGATCGTTCGCGCCGCCCGCGCCGGCATCCTGGACCGGGTCGTGCTGCTGGAGCGGCCCCTGGACGTTCTGGCCCAGCACGTTGTCGCCGAATCTGCGGCCAGGGCGTGCTCGGAAGACGAGCTGTTCGCATTGTTCCGCGACGCCGGCACCTACCAGGAACTGACCCGGCCCGAGTTCGATTCGGTCCTGGAGTTGATGTCGGAGGGCCTGGGGACCGGCGGCGGCCGCGGCTACCCGCTGATTCACCGCGACCAGATCAACGGCATGGTGCGCGGCCGCCGGGCGGCGCGGATGGTGGCCGCGACCAATGCCGGGACCATTCCCGAGCAGGGCGACTACCTGGTGGTGGCCGAACCCGACGAGGCCGTGGTGGGCAGCGTGAACGAGGACTTTGCCATCGAGAGCATGGCCGGTGACATCTTCATCCTGGGGACCAATTCCTGGAAGATCCTGCGGGTCGAATCGGGCCGCGTGCGGGTCGCCGACGCCCACGGGGCGCCGCCCACGATCCCGTTCTGGCTGGGCGAGGGGCTGGGCCGCACGCCCGAGCTCTCCCACCAGGTCGCTAGGCTGCGCGCCGACCTGGCGGCGGCGCTCGACGGGGGGCAGACGGCCCGCACGCAAATGGCCGAGGACTGCGGGCTGACCGAGGCCGCGCTGGAACTGCTGCTCGAATACGTTCGCGCCACCCGCGACGGGCTGGGCCTGGTGCCCACCGACTCAGATGTCGTTTTCGAGCGGTTCTTCGACGAAGCCGGCGGCATGCAGCTGGTCGTTCACGCTCCCTTCGGCCAGCGGATAACCAAGGCCTGGGGGCTGGCCCTGCGCAAGCGCTTCTGCGTGCGGTTCGACTTCGAGCTGCAGGCCGCCGCCAACGACAACTGCATCCTGCTTTCGCTCGGTCCCCAGCATTCCTTCCCGCTCCAGGAGTCCTTTTCCTACGTCACCTCCGCGAACGCCCGGCCCTCACTCCGGCAGGCGATCCTCTACACTCCGCTCTTTCCGACCCGCTGGCGCTGGAACGCGACCCGGGCGCTGTTCGTGCGTCGCTTCCAGAACGGGCGCCGGGTGCCGCCGCCGATCCAGCGGATGCGCGCCGACGACCTCCTGGCGGCGGTTTTTCCGGAACAGGTCGGCTGCCAGGAGAACGTCACCGGATCGCTGGAGATCCCCGACCACGTGCTGGTCCAGCAGACCGTCGAGGACTGCCTGTTCGAGGCCCACGACGTGAAGGGCCTGGAAGAGATCATGCGCCGCATCGAGGCCGGCCAGATCCGGCTGCACGCCCGCGACGTGACCGAACCCTCGCCGATGTCGCACGAGATCATAAACGGCCGCCCGTTCACGTTCCTGGACGACGCGCCGCTCGAGGAGCGCCGCTCGCGGGCGGTCCAGCTGCGCCAGGTCCTGCCGCTGGAGCAGCGCGAGCTGGGGGCGCTGGATCCGGCCGCGATCGAGCAGGTGCGGTCCGAGATCGCCCCCGACCCGCGCGATCCCGACGAGCTGCACGAACTCCTCTTCAGCCTCGTTACGGTCCGGGCCTCGGTGCTGGCCGAATGGTCGCCCCTCATGGATGACCTGGTGGCCGCCAACCGCGCCCGGCGCCTGCAGCTGGAGGGAGTCGAGTACTGGTACGCCGCCGAGTCGGCGGCGATGGTGGGAGCGCTCTTTGGCCGGGCCGGGGTCGACCTGGCCGGAATTCCCGAGCACGCCATGGCCGCCTTCGAGAGCCCCGATGAGGTCCGCATCCGCGCGGTGCGGGGGCACTGCGAGGTGTGCGGTCCGGTGACGGCGGCGCAGATCGCCGAACGCACCGGACTTGCAGAAGCCGACGCCCGGATAGGGCTAACCCAGATCGAAAGCCTCGGGCACGTCCTGCGCGGCCGGTTCGAAGGCGACGCTCCGGCCTACTGCGACCGCCAGATACTGGCCCGAATTCACCGCCGCACGCGGGCGCGGCTGCGGGCCGAGATCGCCCCGGTGACCCGCCAGGACTTCCTGCGGTTCCTGATGAACTGGCAGTTCCTGGGACCGGAAACGCGCCTGCAGGGAAGGGCCGGCCTGCGCCGGGCGATTTCGCGGCTGCAGGGTTACGAGGCGCCGGCGCCGGCCTGGGAGGGCGAGCTGCTGCCGGCCCGGATCAGCGACTACGATCCCGCCCTGCTGGACGAGCTGTGCCTGGCCGGCGAGGTCACCTGGCTGCGCCTGAGCGTCCCGGGCGGCGGACGTTCCGGACCGAGCCGGCGATCGGCGACGCGGGCCACCCGCATCGCGCTGATGCCGCGGCGGCAGCTTCCGCTGCTGCTGGCGGCCGCGCGCGGGTCCGAGGACCCGCTTGACGGTCTCACCGACGGAACCCGCGAACTCTTCGAGATCCTGCGCGCAAAAGGGGCGCTTTTTTTCGAGGACCTCATCGGCCACAGCGGGCGCCTGCCCGAGGACGTCGAGCGCCGGCTCCTCGAACTGGTCGCCGCCGGGCTGGTCAACTCCGACGGATACGCCTCGATCCGGGCGCTGTCGAATCGCCAGCTGGCGCGCCGCCTGCGCCGCGGCAACTTCGCCGGTCGGCGCCAGGGGCTGCTCAACGACGCCTGGCCGCCCGGCCGCTGGGCCGCGATCCTGCCGGCACCAGCGCCGCCGGAAGAGGACGCGGTGCTGGACGGGATCGCCGAAGTACTGCTTGAACGCTACGGGGTCGTTTTCCGCGAGCTGGCAACCCGCGAGCGCTGGCGGGTTCCGTGGCGCCTGCTGCTGCGGCGGCTGCGGCTGATGGAGGCCCGCGGCATCATTCGCGGCGGGCGCTTCGTGTCCGGGCTGACCGGCGAGCAGTTCGCCCTGCCCGAGGCGCTGGAGGCGCTGCGCCGCCAGCGCAAGGCCAAGCCATCGGCCGGTTTGACGCCCGGCGCTGACGACCCGGCGAACCTGGCCGCTTACCTCGACCGCTCGCCGGCGGAGCGCTACCGGTCCTGAGCGGGGCCCGGCGAATCCGCCGGGCCGGGGGCCGAACGCGGCAGGCTCACCCCGGGCCGGTGCCGCGCCATCGCCATCAGTCCGGACGGCCGGCGCCGGACTGGCTGCAGATGCCTTGGCCCGGTCTCAAAAGACCCCGAATTTGCGGTAAGCCTCGCTCGGGTCCATGCCGGCCAGGATCGCCCGGCGCATTTCGCTTTCGGTGGAAATCAACTGTTCGGCGGCCTCGATCACCGCGCCCACCGAGCGCTTCGGGATCACCACCGCGCCGTCGATGTCGGCGAGCAGGTAGTCGCCCGCGCTTATGTCCACCGCGCCAATCCTGATGGGTTCGCCGAGCGTCTCGACCACCCACCGGCCGACTACGTCGGAGGGCGTCCGGTAACGGCAAAAGACCGGGAATCCGCGGTTGACGATGAATTCGCTATCCCGGCATCCCCCGTCCACGTAATACCCCAGAACCCCGCGGGTCCGCAGGGCTTCGGCGGAGAGCTCGCCCATGTGCGCGATGGTCGAATCGTTGGGCTGGCAGACTACCACCGCCCCGGCCGGGGCGGCGCTGAGCAGCCGGGTCCACCCCAGCAGCGTGGCGTGGTCGTCGGCCGATTGGTCGGGACGTCCCTGGCACGGCCAGATCGGGCCCGCCAGCGCGGTTGCCGGATCCAGGGGACGAATGTCGCTCGGGAGCACCGAAGGCGCCAATCCGAGGTCGCGCATCGCATCGTAGACGGCCCCGCTGTAGCAACGCCGCAGACGGTCCGCCAGTTCACGTTCGGGCCTTTGCTCGGCAACCATTCGCACTTACCTCCCGGGGTCGGCGGGCGGCAAGCCGTCGCGGGTCAAATGGCGGCTCGCCCCCTTCGCACCGATTTTGGAGCCCGGCGCCGCGTTGCGATCGGACCGTTCGGCGCACCGCGGCCGGCGCGAAGCAGGCCGGCCGGGGTCAAACCGGCCGGGGGCGGTCGAACCGCGGACGCGATCGAACCGGCGCGGGTAAAAATGGCGCACGGCCAAGCGCCGCCGGATCGGATTTGGACAGGGATCGCGACTGATGGCAGAACTTGAAGGCAAGGTAGCGATCGTGACCGGTGCCGGTCGCTTGCGCAGCATCGGCCGCGGCGCCGCCATGGGGCTGGCCAGGCGCGGCTGCGCGATAGTCGCGGTCGGCACCGGGCGCGACCCCGGCACCTTCCCGGCCGATGAACGGGAAATCGGATGGCGCGACGTGGAAAGCGTGGCCGATGAGGTTCGCGCCCTGGGGCCCGGCGCGCTGCCGCTGGTGGCCGATGTTTCGCAGCGCGATCAGGTCGAGGCCCTGGTGGCCAATACCCTGTCCGAATTCGGACGGGTCGATTTCCTGATCAACAACGCCGCCGCTCCCAAGGGCGACGACCGGGTTCCGCTGGTCGAACTGACCGAGGAACAGCTCCGCCTGGTGATGGAGGTCAAGGTCCTGGGCAGCTTCTTCTGCGCCCAGGCGGTCGCCCGCGTCCTGATCGAGCAGGGCGAGGGCGGCAGCATCGTCAATGTCTCCTCGATCGCCAGCAAGCGGCCCCAGGCCAACGCCTCGGCCTACGCGGCCGCCAACGCCGCCCTCAACGCCCTGACCGCCTCGCTGGCCTGGGAACTGGGCGAGCACAACGTAACCGTCAACTCGGTCTGTCCGGGCCTGGCCGCGACCTCGCGCTGGGACTCGGATCTTGGCACCAGCCGCTGGGACGACATGGTCGAGGGCAGGGTGCCGCTGGGCAGGGCCACCGACGGTGACGAGACCGGTGAGTTCATCGCCTACCTGTGCACCAAGGCGGGGTCCTACATAAACGGCCAGGCGATCAACTTCGACGGCGGGGTCGCGACCGGTTACTGACCCATCCGGCGAGCACGGGGTTCAAGCGCGGGTTCGGCCGCGCAAACCGACCGCCGGTGATGGCAATATCGGATTGAGCGCAAGGCGGATTAGCAGCCGCAGGGCTGCGCGGAAGCGCACCGACACACGGTCAAGAAGGGGTTGCCGATGAGAGCGCTGGTCACCAAGCAGTTTTGGAAAAACCGCCTGGCCCTGGCGGGGCTGGCGGCGGTAGCTTTGCTGGCGGCGCTGCCGGTTGCGGTCGCGGCTTCGGTCGCAACCGAGACCCAGTTCGTTCTGAACACCTTCTCCTTCCTGATCTGGGGAGCGCTGGTGATGTGGATGTGCGCCGGATTCACGATGCTCGAATCGGGTTCGGTGCGGACCAAGAACGCGGCCATGATCTGCCTGAAAAACATCGGTCTCTATTCCATTGCCGGCCTGTCCTACTACTTCGTCGGCTACAACCTCATGTACGTGGACGTCGGAGACGTGATCGGTTCCTTCCAGCTGACCTACGGGCCCTCGGCGGCCGAGCTCGCCCTCCTGGCCGGCGACGCCGAAGCGGTGGCCGGAGTCCTCGAAAACGGCTATTCGCGAATGTCGGACTGGTTCTTCCAGATGGTCTTCGTGGCCACCACCGCCTCGATCGTCTCCGGCGCGCTGGCCGAGCGCGTGAAGATGTGGTCCTTCTTCGTTTTCACGCTGCTGCTGACCGCGCTCGTGTACCCGATAGTGGGCGCCTGGACCTGGGGCGGCGGCTGGCTGGACGCGCTCGGGTTCTCCGATTTCGCGGGCTCGACCATCGTGCACAGCACCGGCGGCTGGGCGGCCCTGGCCGGGGTGATCATCGTGGGTCCGCGGCTGGGCCGCTTCCGGAAGAACGGGAGCGTCCGCAGCGCGCCGCCGTCCAACATCCTCGTCGTCACCCTGGGGGTCTTCATCCTCTGGCTCGGCTGGTTCGGGTTCAACGGCGGATCGCAGCTGGCCCTTGGCGGCGCCGCCGACGTGGTGGCGATGAGCCAGATCATCGTCAACACCAACCTGGCGGCCGCGGCCGGGGTCATGGCCGCGCTGGCCGTCTCACGCCTGGTGTTCGGCCGCGTTGACCTGTTCGCGGGCCTGAACGGGGCGATCGCCGGGCTGGTGTCGATAACCGCCGGGCCCGATCTGACCGAACCCTACTGGGCGGTACTGATCGGCATAGTCGGGGCCCTGATCTGCACCGGCGGCTTAAAGCTCCTCGAAGTGGTCAAGGTGGACGACGTCGTCGGAGCGATCCCGGCGCACCTGTTCGCCGGCGTGTGGGGCACCGTCGCGGTAGCGATCTTCGGGGGCGGCGACATCCTGGCCCAACTGGCCGGAGTGGGCGCGGTCGGGGCATTCGTGTTCCTGTCCTCGCTGATCATCTGGAAGGTCCTGTCCTGGACCCTGGGGGCGAGAGTCTCGCGCGAAGTCGAGCAGATCGGCCAGGACAGCGGCGAACTGGGCATGGAGGCCTATCCCGAATTCGTGCTCATGCCCGAGGACTTCGACGAGTAACCCGGGCGCGGCCGTGCGGCGGAAGGGTCCCGATCCGAACCCGCCGCACGGCCGCCCGCCGGCCTGATTGCCCGCACCACGGACTGCGGCAACCGGTTCCGGGGAGGGAGCCGGCGCTACGCTCGATTTGACCCTCAGGGCGCAGATCCAGCCGAAAGGAAGCGCGATGGCCTCAGAGATGTACGAGCGGGGACTGCCGATTCGGCGCCAGGTGCTGGGCAGCGATTACGTCGACCGCTCGATTGCCGAAGCCGATGACTTCCTCCGCCCGCTGCAGGAAATGATCACCGAGCATGCCTGGGGAACCATCTGGTCGCGCCCCGGTCTTTCGCGCAAGACCCGCAGCATGCTGAACGTGGCCATGCTCACGGCGCTGAACCGCCCCCACGAACTCCGCCTGCACGCGCGCGGGGCCCTCAACAACGGCGTTACCGAAAGCGAACTGCAGGAAATAGTCCTGCAGATCGCGGTGTACTGCGGGGCCCCGGCGGCGCTGGACGGCACCCGCGTAATCCGCGAGGTCCTGGCCGAAGCGGCGGCCGGCTCCGGTTAGGGGCGCGCTGGCCAAAAATAGGTAGCGGAACGGCGGCGCGCAGTACTGCCGCCGCGGTACCGTCGCAGCGCGGGGAAGGAGACAAAAATGATCCGAATCGCCCAATTCGGGGCCGGTCGCATCGGGCAGGTGCACGGACCCAATCTGGCCGCCAGCCCGAGGTTTGACCTGGTCGGGATCTCCGACCCGGTGCAGGCGGCGGCCGAATCGTTGGCCGCGGATCTGGGTTGTTCGGTGCTGGCCAGGGACGAGATCTTCGCCGACGACTCGATCGCGGCGGTCCTGATCGCCTCATCGACTGACACCCACGCCGAGTTGATCGAGGCCGCGGTCCGCTCCGGAAAGGCCGCGTTCTGCGAAAAACCGATCCACCTTGATTCGGGCCGGGCAAGGTCGTGCCTGGACGTGGTGGCCGAACAATCCGGGCGCCTGGCGATGGGATTCAACCGTCGCTACGACCCGAACTTTGCCGAACTGAAGGCCAAGCTCGACGCCGGCCGGATCGGCAAGACCGAAATGGTCAGCATCACCAGCCACGACGCCGAACCACCCTGGCCCGAGTACGTCAAGGTGTCGGGCGGACTCTACCGCGACATGATGATCCACGACTTCGACATCGCGCGCTGGCTGCTCGGCGAGGAGCCGGTCCAGGTCTTTGCCAGTGGATCGGTCCTGATCGATCCGGCGATCGGGGAAGCCGGCGACGTCGATTCGGCGATGGTGATCATGCGCACCACCAGCGGCAGGCTCTGCCACATCAACTGCTCGCGGCGCAACGCCGGCGGCTACGACCAGCGGGTCGAGGTGCACGGGTCCGACGGAAAACTGCTCCTGGACAACGTGCAATCGAACACCGTCAGGGTCGCCGGCGCCGGCGACACGCGGGCAGACCCGCCGCCTAATTTCTTCGTCGAGCGCTACGCCGACTCCTACCGCCTGGAGCTTGACGAGTTCGCCGACGGCATCGAAAGCGGCGACCTCAAGTCCCCCACCGGGAAAGACGGGCTCAATGCGCTGCTGCTGGCCGACGCGGCCACGACCTCGAGCCAGACCGGCCAGCCGGTATCGGCGCAACTGGTCTGACCAGTATTGATTCGGGGCCCGGGCGGCACAGCGGTCCGGCCCGCGGCAGATCTAGTGGGCAGGTCGCCCGGCCTCGTCTTTTTCGCGCGGCACGTAATCGCCGGTCTCGATGTACCAGCGCGCGATCCGGTCGGTCAACTCGCGCACGACCGCGGCATGACCGGGGTCGCGGGCCAGGTTGACCATCTCCTGCGGATCGGCCTCCAGGTCATATAGCTCGTCCTGATCGGACAACCGCATCACGAATTTCCACTTGCCGCAGCGGACCATTACCGATTTGCAGACCGAGGCGCGGTTCTCAGTCTGGATCGCCGCCTTCTGGTAGTAGCAGAGCAGTTTGGTTTGGTCGTTCTTTATCTCGAGCGCCTGGGTCTCGTGCGGGAGATGTCCGCCCTCGCAGTAGACCGCATCCTTGTGCGATTCGCGCTCGCCCTTAAGCAGCGGCATCAGGCTGAGTCCGAAGTGGTCGTGGCCCGACTCGATCCCGGCCAGGTCCTGCAGGGTGGCGGTCAGGTCCACCGCCTCGGCCAGCTGGTCAAGCTGCTGACCGCCGGCCACCCCCGGCGCCTTGATCGCAAACGGAATGTTGGCGAGCGGGTCCTCGAATCCCGAGGGCCATTTCTCGGTCAACTGCCAGTCGCCGCAGTAATCGCCGTGGTCGGACAGGTAGACGATCGCGGTCTCGTCGTACACCCCGGCCCCGCGCAGGGCCCCGCAGACCTCGCCGAACTGATCGTCGATGCGGGAGCACATGCCGTAGTAGACGGCCACGATTTCGCGCAGCTCCTCCTCGGAAAGATCGGCCACCCCGTATCGCTCGGCGATCTCGCGGTGGTAGATGGGGCTGCCCTCCTCGCGGGCCGGCCTCGGTGACGGCACCGCGTCGCGGTCGTACATGGAGTAGTAGGGCTCTTCCACCCAGTAGGGCGGGTGCGGGAAGAACAGGGTGATGACCAGGCAGAACGGCTCGGGCGGGTTCGAACCCAGGAACTCCAGCGCCCCGTCCACCCAGTCGCGGTCGAAATCGCGGGCCAGATCGGCGGGCCGTTCCCCGTAATAGAGGGTGTAGCGATAGCGCTCGTCCAGCCACTCGGGCGGATTCATCAGGTTGTGGCGCTCGACTCCGAGCGAGGAAAGCGTCCGTGAGGAAATGCTCGATTCGACCGCCTCGTCGGCCAGGAGGTGGTTCTTGCCGGTCAGGTGGACGTGGTACCCGGCCTGCTTCAGTTCACGCAGGACGTTGGGCTCGTGGCCCTGCAGGAGGTACCAGAGCGACCGGTGGCCGCGGTTGTGCGGGTACTGGCCGGTGAACATCGCACAGCGCGAGGGTGTGCAGACGGTGTTGTTGACGTAGAAGTTGGAAAACACCGCCCCCTCCTCGGCCAGGGCGTCGAAGTGCGGCATCGCCAGCAGGCGGTTGCCGCTGTGCGAAGTGCAGTCCCAGCGCATCTGGTCGGGCATGAAGATGACGATGTTGGGCGGTTTGGACATGGCTGCTTCTCTGGTCCGTGGACGACTGGGCGGGGGATCTAGGAGTTGGCCGCGATCGAACGGTCGCGGGCCGAGAGATGCGGAATGACCTCCCCGGTGGCCACGATCTTGCGCACGACCTCCACCTCGCCGTAGAACCAGAGGATCGTCAGGTCCCCGTCGCCGGTGTTTTCAAAGTAGTGCGGCACTTCGGCCGGGATCCAGGTCGTCGAGACCGCTTTTACCGGATAAACCTGGCCGTCGATGATCGCGTTGCCTTGCCCGCCGATCACGACCACTATTTCTTCGACGTTGTGGGTGTGTTCGACGATCACCGTCCCGGGCGGGAAAACGCTCATCCCCGAGACCAGCTGCTCCGCGCCGGTCCATTCGCCGAAGAACGGGTAGGACTTTATTCCGCCGCCGCGCGATATGGGCTCCATCGAGTCGACTGAAAGTACTTTGGCGCGCATTGGTTCCGTCTTCCCGTGTTGGTTCCCCCGTATTTTGGGGTCGCAACCGGTCCGGCCGCCGCATTAGCGTCAAACTAATCCTTGGGCGCGCTGCGCGCCATCCGCAGGCAGCCGTTCAAGGATTCGGCACCCCACCCCCGAGGGAGAAAGCAGACCATGAATCAAACCGATCAGGATATTGCCCGCCAGCTGGCCAGGGTCACCCCGGCCACCGCGACCCATCTGCTCGAACAGAGGGGGATCTCCAACACCTACATGGCCGGTCTGCAGGCGGTCGTGCCGGTCGACGGCGTCGTCGTGGGGCGCGCCCGGACCCTGCGCCAGATCCCGATGCGCGAAGACGTTTACAAGGCCATGGTCTCGGCCGGCAGCAACCCGCAGCGGCTCGTCTCCGACAACATTTCCGAGGGCGACTTCCTGGTCATCGATTCGGGCGGCGAGGTGACCGCGGGTTCGATCGGGGACATCATCTCGGCGCGGATCAAGGCCCAGGGCGGGGTCGGGGTCATATCCGACGGCGGTCTGCGCGACGGGGTCCAGATCCGCGAACTGGTCGGCCTGCCGTGCTTTGTCAAGGGGATTCACGGGGCCGCTTCGCAGCGCTCGTTCATGGCAATCGACTACGATCAGCCGGTCCGCTGCTGCGGCACCAGCGTTTTTCCCGGCGACTGGATCCTGGCCGATGGCGACGGCGCGGTCGTGATCCCGCCCCCGCTGGCGGCCGAAATCGCGGCCGAGGGGAGCGCGGTCGAGCACAAGGAGACCTTCATCCGCGAGCGGGTACTCGAGCACGGCTACCCGCTGGCGGAGGCCTACCCGCCCAATGAACGGACCCTGGCCGAATACGAACAATGGAAGCGCGCCAATCCGCTGTGACGCCGATCGACCGCGGACGGGGTAACCACGACCGGTAGTACGTCATAGCTTGCCGGACTCCCCGCAGTTGCACATATCGTGTTGGCGGGGTATGATTCGCCCTAATTGGGTGCGGGCGGCGGCGTCAGTGCCGTACTGGCGGCTGTGGCGAGGCGGCCAAAAATGGCTACCAAGCAGATTTCCATCGGAATCATCGGAACCGGCTGGATGGGTTCGGTTCACTGCCGCGCCTATCGCGAGGTCCGGGAGCGTTTTCCCGAGAGCGGGATTTCAGCCGAACTGGTCGCCTGCGCCGACAACCTGCCGGGGCGCGCCGCGGCCGAGGCGCAGCGGCTCGGCATCCCGCGCTCGACCGAGGACTGGCGCGAGCTGCTCGACGACCCCTCCATCGATGCGGTCAGCATCGCCACGCGCAATGATTCCCATGCCGAAATAGCGATCGCCGCGGCCGAGGCCGGAAAGCACATCTTCTGTGAGAAACCGGTCGGCCGCACGCCCGAGGAGACCGCCGCGATCGCCGCCGCCGCGCGGCGCAGCGGGGTTGTCACGTTCGTGGGCTTCTGCTACCGCTGGGTGCCGCTGGTCAGCTACGCCGCCCAGCTCGCCGCCAGCGGCAGACTGGGTCGGATCCTGCACTACCGCGGGGTTTTCTTCGCCGCCTACGGCGCCCCGCCGAATGCGTTTCGGACCTGGCGCTACGTGTTCGAGCAGTCCGGCTACGGGGTGCTGGGCGACCTGATGACGCACGTTGTCGATATGGCAACGCTGCTGGCCGGTCCGGTCAGCGAAGTCTCCTCGCAACGGCAGCAGACCTATCCGCAGCGCCCGGCGCCCAGGTTGGGGGCCGATCACTACGCGCTGGGATCGGAATCCGATCCAATGTTGCCCGTCGACAACGAGGATTCGGTTTTTGCCCAGGCGCGCTTTGAGTCGGGGGCGACGGCGACGTTCGAGGTTTCCAGGGTGATGCCGACTCCGGCCAACGAATTCGGCTTCACCATCTACGGCACCGAGGGCGTGGCGTCCTGGCAGTTCAACCTGCTCAACAAGCTGCAGCTCTACATCACCGGCGAGGAGCCCGAGCGAGTCGGTTTCACCACCGTGTTCGCCGGTCGGCACCACCCCAACCACGCGCGCTTTTCAGCCGATCTGGGCGGCGGGATCGATTACGAGGCCCTGCAGGTCGTCGGCGCCCATCAGTTCCTGAGCGCGATCTCGGCCGGCCGATCCGAGGCCCCCGATTTCGAGTCGACCCTGGACGTGGCCCGGGTGAACGCGGCGATGGTCCGGTCCTGGGACTCGCGGCGCTGGGAGCCGGTGACCGCGATACCCTGAGCGCAAGTCCCGGCCGGCCCAACTAAATAATGGTCAGACGGCCGGCCCGGCCGACGGGAGATTTTCGCGACCATGTACACGACATACGATTCGCACGAGACCGTGCGCCTGACCATGGCCCAGGCGCTGGTGCGCTTTATCAATGCCCAGCACTCCGAATTCGACGGCGAGCGGCAGCGCTTCATCCAGGGCATCTGGGGGATATTCGGCCACGGCAACGTCTCGGGCCTGAGCCAGGCGATCCACGAGTACGGCGGACCGGGACTGCCCTATTACCAGCCGTTCAACGAACAGGCCCAGGTGCACGCCGCGGCCGGATTCGCCAAGGCCAAGCGCCGCCTGGCGACGATGGCCTGCACGACCTCGATCGGGCCGGGCGCGACCAACATGATCACCGGTGCGGCCACCGCCACGATCGACCGGATTCCGGTCCTGCTGCTCCCCTCCGACTACTTTGCGACCCGGCACCAGGGCCAGATCCTGCAGGACGTCGAGCACCCGGTGAACCAGGACTACTCGGTCACCGACTGCTTCCGGCCGGCGGTCCGCTTTTTCGACCGCATCACCCGTCCCGAACAGCTCCTGTTCTCGCTGCCGGAAGCCTTCCGGATCCTGACCGATCCGGCCGAGACCGGGGCCGTCTGCCTGGCGCTGTGCCAGGACATCCAGAACTGGGCTTTTGACTACCCCACCAATTTCTTCCGCGAAAACACCTGGCTGATCGAGCGCCGCCCGCCCACCGACGCCGCGATCGGGCGCGCCGCCGACCTGCTGTCCAAGGCCCGCGCGCCGCTGATCATCGCCGGCGGGGGCGTACGTTATTCGAAGGCCGAGGACGCCCTGACCGAATTCGCGGAGCGGTTCGGGGTGCCGGTGGCCGAGACCTACGCCGGGCGCAGCGTCATCTCCCGCGACAGCGATCTGCTGCTGGGCGGGATCGGGACCAACGGCACCCGCGCCGCCGCGCACGCGGCCGAGAACGCCGACCTGGTCATCTGCGTCGGCACCCGGCTTGCCGACTACACCACGGGGTCCAATTCAATCTTCCAGAACCCCGGCGCCGGGTTCATCTCCATCAACGTCAGTCCCCGCGATTCGATCAAGCTGGGCGCCCACCCGGTGGTCGCCGACGCGGTCCTGGCCCTGGAGCAACTTGGCGCCGCCGCCGCCGAGCGCGGCGCATCGCCCAACCCGCAGTGGCTGGAATCGGTCGGCAACGCCCGGCGCAGCTGGCGCGCCGAGATCGCCGCGGTGCAGGCCCCGGCCGAAGGCAAGACCCTGACCCAGCCGCAGGTGATCGGAATCCTGAACCGGCACGCCCGCGCCGGCGACGTCATGATCGCCGCGGCGGGCACGCCGGTCGGGGAGATGTGCAAGCTCTGGGACGGCACCGGCGGGCGGACGGCAATGCTCGAATTCGGCAATTCCTGCATGGGCTACGAGATTCCGGCCGCGATCGGGGTGCGCAAGACCGGACCGCCCGGCGAGGTGTTCGTCCACCTCGGCGACGGGGGATTCCTGATGCACCCCTCCGAGCTGATCACCGCCCTCCAGGAGCGCGCCAAGATCACCGTGATCATCGTCCGCAACCTGGGCTTTCAGTCGATCCACGCCCACCAGCGGCGCAGCATGGGGCACAGCATGGGCAACGAGTTCCGCTGGCGCGACCCCGAATCGAACACGCTCGAACTGGGCGATTTCGTCGAGATCCCCTTCGCCGAAATCGCCGCCGGGATGGGGGCGCAGAGCTGGTCGGTGGACAGCGCCGCCGATTTTGCGGCCGCCCTGGACCAGGCCCGCCAACAGGCCGGCCCGTGCCTGATCGAGGTCGACGTTGACAAGTACACCACCGCGCCCTCCCCGGGCGTGTGGTGGGACGTCTACTCGGCCGAGGTGAGCAACGATCCGGTGGTCGTCAAGGTCTCGGAGGAAAGCCAGCGCGGGCGCGCCCGCCAGCGCTACTACTGGTAGGGCGCCGGACCCAGAAGCGTCAGCCGAATCCGTTCCGGGCGAGCCAGGTGCGGGTGCGGGTGGCGATCGGCTCGGGAACCGCGAAGGTCTCGACCGGATAGAGGTCCTGTTCCACGACCGCGAACCCGTCGAACTCGACCTCCTCCAGCACCCGCCGGAAATCGCGCAGGTCAAAGAGCCCGTGTTCGGGCTCGCAGAACACTCCGGCGCGGACGCTGGGCAGGAACCCCAATCCCTCGGCCAGGCAGCGGGCGTGCACCTCGGGGTGAATGTTCTTGAGGTGCACGTAGGGGATGCGGGCGTGGTGGCGGGTCATGTAGGAATTGGGATCGCCGCCGCAGTAGGCATGGTGACCGGTGTCCAGGACCTGGCCCAGTTCGGGGTCGGCGGCCAGATCGAAGAACCGGTCCATTTGCTCCTCGGTGCACACGTGAGTCTCGGCATGGGGATGGAAGTAGGTCTTGAGCGGGAAGTTCTCGCGCAGCGACCGGGCCAGTTCGACCACCCGCTCGACCAGCAGCCTGAACCTGGCCTCGCCGAGCTCGGGTTCGTCGATCAGCCGGCCGGTTTCCTTTTCGCGGTAGAGGCCCTCGATGAGGATGATCGCCTCGGCGCCGGCGGCCGACAGGAGCTCGGCCAGCTGGAAGCACTCCTGCCGGATCGATTCCTGTTCGTCATCGAACAGGTAGTTGCGCATCACCCGGCCGCCGCAGATCGAAAGCCCGCGCGCGGCCAGCTGAGTGCCCAGGCGCCCCGGATCGGTCGGCAGATAACCGAACCCGCCCGACTCTATCCAGCGATAGCCGGAGCGGGCCACCTCGTCCAGGAACCGGTTCCAGGGCGGCTGCAGGGGATCGGAAGCGAACGATACCCCCCACGAAGTAGGCGAACTGGCGACCCTGACGTTAAGCGGCACTGCCTTAGCCCTCCCGCAGATCGATGTTGAACATGCGCCGCCGCCGACCCCCGCCCTGGGAGGCGTGGATCAGACGGCGGTCGATGACGATAACGTCGCCCGGTTCGGATTCCAGCCCGATCCAGGCCCCGGCGGGATCGTACCAGCCCGGCATCGGGACGATCGGATCCGGCGCCGGATCTGATTGCTTTGGCCCGAACCGGTGCGATCCGGGAACGATCAGCAGGCAACCGCGACCGACCGCGACCGGATCCAAGTAGATATTGATCCGCACGTTGCATGCCTCGTCTCCCACCCCGTCGACGTGCCAGGGGTTGTCGCCCGAATGCAAGTTTCCGGTGCTGGCAGTCTGGATCAGGCTTTTGCCGGGGACCAGCGAGGCCTGCAGGCGATTGATCAGTACATGTGACCGGAGCCCTGCCAGGACCGGGTCAAGATCGAGGAACCCGCCCAGCGACGCGCGCAGGCCGCCGGGGCCGGGCCGGGTGGCAAATACGCGTTCGAACGCGGCCTCCAGAGCCTCAAATTCGGCCGCCAGCGCGCCCCTCAGAACCAGCGCCCCGCAGCTGGCAAAGCGCGCCTGCTGGCTGCGGCTCAATCGCGATGGTTGCATCGGGCCCCGCCGTCCATCAATCCAAATCCGGTCGGCGCCCCCGGTGCGATTCGAACACACGACCCGCTGCTTAGAAGGCAGCTGCTCTATCCCCTGAGCTACGGGGGCCCGGCGTCCAACACCCGTTCCGGGCGTCGGCAGCACACCACAAACTATGGAGTTTATATGCCAATTTAGCCAAAGCGATTGACATACATTTACGCTGCCTCGCCGGCAGCCGCGGTGAGAACTCCACCCGCGAGAGCACGATGAAGGATGTTTAAGGCCGCATTGTGATCGCGGTCCAAGTTAAGACCGCACTCACAGATATGCCTTCTTTCCTTCAAGCTCTTCCGCACAATCGCACTGCAGTTCGAGCAGCGCTGCGAGGTGTTTCTGGGGTCTACGAATACGAGCTCTCTACCGGCGCTCTCGGCCTTGTAGGTCAGCTGATTGACGATCCTGCCCCAGGTTTGTTCACGAATTAATCGGTTAAGCGCACGCTTGCGCGCCCCGCCAGACTTGGTCATGTTCATTTTGTCGAGCTTTTCCACCGCGATCAGCCCGTAGCGCCGGACCAGATCGGTGGTAATCCGGTGGCACTGGTTCCGGTCCTTGACCCGAGCCCGGTCGTAGGCATTGGCCAGGATCCGGCGGCGCTGGCGGAAGCGGCGGCTGCCCTTCTCGCATGCAGACAGACGCCGATGCTTGCGGGCAATCTCGTCGCGGTTGACCAGCCGTCGTTCAATCTTTTCGCCCTCGCTGGTGGTGATGCGCGACAGCACCCCCATGTCCAGCCCTATCTTGTCGATGCTGAACGGCATAGGAGCCACTTCGACCGCGTAGACGAGGCTGACCCTGACGCGCCTTCCCTTGAAGGTGATGCGGATGGACTTCAGATCTTCCGAAGGCGGTAACTGTCGCTTGGTCCGAATCCTGATCACCGGAAGACCCTTGATCCTTACCGCGTAACCGCGCTTGTCGGGTTTGACCATTCCCGCGCTGACCTGCTCCAGCTGGATCGTGCGGTAGCGATGTTGGGACTTGAATCGTGGAAAGCCAGGCTTGTCGCCAATCTTTAGGCGGCGATAGAAGGCCTTCCTAGCCCGATCGGCGCGGATCAGCACGCCCCGGCCGACACCTATCGACAGGGAACCCCAGAATTGATCTTGGTTGCGCGTTATCGTGAACGCTTTCATCCGATCGAAAAGCGACTGTGACTTGCCGGTCTGCTTATAGAGACATTTCCAGTCCTGTAGTTCAATGTTGTACAGATCGGCGCAACTGGACAGCACCTGATTGAGGCGATCGCAGCCGCGGCGGGAAACATAGCCGCGCTGCTGGAAGGTACGGAAGGCGGCCGGCATCTGAATTCGTATATGCCTTGTTCTGAACATGTTCGGATCGCGTTAAGTATATGTAAAACCATTCCGATCCGCGATCGCGGCGCGCCGGAGGTCTCTCAAATCGCAACGTCGCCGAACGCATGCAGCTCAGACCGGTTGGTGAACGCCTGACCAGTTTTCTCGACCGAAAAGGGATCGGATTCAGCGCCGTTCAGGGATGGTGGGGAGGAACCGGTTCACGTCACCCCATTTCGCGGCAACCTAGGTGTATGGGCGCCCAAACTATCCTAGGTGGGTGTTTGCGCAAGCGTTCCCTGGCAAGGAGAGATCGTAACCGAATTGGCGAGCATTCCGGCAGCCCGGGAAACCCTCGGGAAGAGCTTCCGCACCGACCGCTGGTGGGTGGAACCGCTGCGCTTCGGAGTCGTTTTCGGGGCGTTCGTCGTCTATGCCACCTGGGCGCTGCTGCAGGGAGCGCAGAACGAACACCACATCGCCGAGCCGTACCTCTCGCCCCTTTACGCGCCTAATTTTTCCGGTTTCCCGTGGCCCGGCTGGTGGCCGGAATGGCTGCGCACGCCGGCCCTGCTGATCCTCTGGGCGCCGCTGGGCTTTCGGCTCACCTGCTACTACTACCGGCGCTCCTATTACCGCTCCTACTTCCTCTCGCCCCCGGCCTGCGCGGTCGGCAAGCTCAACCTCCCCTACCGCGGCGAGCGCGGCCTGCTGCTGCTGCAGAACCTGCACCGCTACTTCGTCCCGTTTGCGGTGGCCCTGGTGGTGATCAACATCCACGACACCGTCCTGGCGTTCTTTTTCAGCAGCGGATTCGGAATCGGGCTGGGGACGCTGATCCTGATCGTGAACGTGATCGGGCTGGCCGGGTACACGTTCGGATGCCATTCGCTGCGCCATCTGGTGGGCGGGGGCCTGGACTGCTTTTCCTGCTCGCTGGCGGCGCGCACGCGCGGGCGCCTGTGGCAGATGGTGACCGGGTTCAACGAGAACCACGGCGCCTGGGCCTGGTTCTCGCTCGTCTGGATCGGGTTCGCCGACTTTTACGTGCGTCTCGTCTCGTCCGGGGTGATTGGCGACCCGCGCCTGATCCTCATTCCGGCATGAGCTTGCCCGAACCCGAACGCCTCGCTTACGACGTGCTGGTCATCGGGGCCGGCGGGGCCGGACTGCGGGCCGCAATCGAGGCCAGCGCGAGCGGCGCCAGCGTCGGGGTGATCTGCAAGTCGCTGCTCGGCAAGGCCCACACCGTCATGGCCGAGGGCGGAATGGCGGCGGCCCTGCAGAACACCGACAAGCGCGACTCCTGGGAAGTCCACTTCCGCGACACCATGCGCGGCGGCAAGCTCCTGAACCAGTGGCGGATGGCCCAGATTCACGCCCTGGAAGCGCCCGACCGGGTCCGCGAGCTGGAGGCCTGGGGCGCGGTATTCGACCGCACCGAGGATGGCCTGATCCTGCAGCGAAACTTCGGCGGCCACCGTTATCCGAGGCTGGCCCACGTGGGCGACCGGACCGGCCTGGAGATGATCCGGACCCTGCAGGACCACGGCGTCCACAACGGTCTCCAGGTGCACATGGAGTGCACCGTCACCACCCTGCTGGTCGAAGGCGGCCAGGTGGTCGGGGCGCTCGCCTTCCAGCGCGCCGACGGGAAGCTACTGGCGATCGCCGCCAGCGCGGTGGTCGTGGCCACCGGCGGGGCCTGCCGGGCCTGGGCGATCAACACCAATTCCTGGGAAGGGACCGGCGACGGCCACGCCCTGGCCCTGGAGGCCGGCGCCGAACTGATCGACATGGAATTCGTCCAGTTCCATCCGACCGGGATGGTCTGGCCGCCCTCGGTGCGCGGGATCCTGGTCACCGAGGCGGTGCGCGGCGAGGGCGGGGTTCTGCGCAACCGTTCCGGGCAGCGCTTCATGTTCGACAACGTGCCGGAGATGTTCGAGGGCGAATTCGCCGAGGACGAGTCCGAGACCCGGCGCTGGCTGGACGGGGACCCGCAGGCGCGCCGTCCGCCGGAGCTGCTGACCCGCGACGAGGTGGCGCGCGCGATACTGCGCCAGGTCGGGGACGGCGAGGGCTCGCCGCACGGCGGGGTCTTCCTCGACATCGCCTCGCAGCGCTCCGCCGACGACATTCGGTCGCGGCTGCCCTCGATGTACCACCAGTTCACCGAGCTGGCGCAGGTGGACATTACCAAGACCCCGATGGAGGTCGGCCCGACCGCACACTACATCATGGGCGGAATCCGGGTTGATTCGGAGACCCAGGCCGCGACCCTGCCGGGGCTGTTCGCGGCCGGCGAAGCGGCCGGCGGCATGCACGGCGCCAACCGCCTGGGCGGAAACTCGCTCACCGATCTGCTGGTCTTTGGCAAGCGGGCCGGCGAGCACGCCGCCCAGTACGCCCTGGAGCGGGGGTCCCCGCCCAGGCCGGCCGCGGCGACCGTCGAGGCCGCGGTCGCGGACGCACTTTCACCGTTTGCGGCCGAAGGCGACGAGAACCCCTTCGCGCTGCTGGGCGAACTGCAGGAGATGATGGACCGCAATGTCGGCATCATCCGCCGCCGGCGGGACCTGGAATCGGGGCTCGGCGACCTGGAAGCGCTCGTTGCGCGGTCGGGATCGGCGCCGGTCCGGGGCGGGCGCGCCTACAACGTCGCCTGGCAACAGGCGATCGACCTGCGCAACGTCCTGACGGTGGCCAGGGCCTGCGCGCTGGCCGGGCTGGCCCGCACCGAGAGCCGCGGCGCGCACACCCGCGACGATTACCCCCTGACCGAACCGGAATGGGGAGATTACTCGGTCATCGTCGGCCCTTCGGCCGACGGTCCGCTGCGCGTGCGGCGTTCCCGGCTCGAGAAACCGCCGCCCGACCTTCAAGCCATCATCGACGGGGACTAGGGCCACATGTCCGATAGCGCCACATTAAGGGTCCAGCGCGGCGGCCCGGAAGCGCCCGAATTCGAGGACTTCCAGGTCCCGCTCGAGGAAGGGATGGTCGTGCTCGACGCCCTGCACTGGATCCAGGCCAACGCCGATCCCTCGCTGGCCTGCCGCTGGAACTGCAAAGCCGGCAAGTGCGGTTCCTGCTCGGTCGAGATAAACGGGCGGCCCAAGCTGGCCTGCATGACCGGTTTTCACGAGATCGACGTGCACAAGCCCGTTTACGTCACCCCCCTGCGCGCCTTCCCGGTCATTTCCGATCTGGTCGCCGACGTGAGCTGGAACTACCGCGCCAAGCAGAACGTGCAGGCATTCGCGCCGCGGCAGCAGACCGAAGAGGAGCGCTCCGCCGGCGGCTGGCGGATGCAGCAGCGCGACATCGACCGGGTCCAGGAGTTTCGAAAGTGCATCGAGTGCTTCCTGTGCCAGGACGTCTGCCACGTGCTGCGGGCCAGCGCCCTGCACCAGGAATTTGTCGGTCCGCGGCTGCTTATCTACGCCGCCGCGCTGGAGATGCACCCGCTGGACACCGCCGACCGGCGCGCCGACCTCCGCGAGGGCCACGGCATCGGCTTCTGCAACATCACCAAGTGCTGCACCGACGTCTGCCCGGAGGGGATAAAGGTCACCGACAACGCGATCATCCCCTTAAAGGAACGCGTCGCCGACGACGCCTACGATCCGATCCGCAAGCTGCTGGGACTGATCACCGGCAACCGCTGACGCGGCCGGGTTGTTCGGTCAGATCCCCATGACTTCGACCAGCTCGCGGACCGCCGCCGCCGAGCCGCGCAGGCCGGCCAGTTCGGACTGATCGAGCTTCAGGTCGACGATCTCCTCGACCCCGCCGGCCCCGAGTTTGACCAGAACGCCGACGAAGGTGTCGCTGATGCCGAACTCGCCCTCCAGCATGACCGCGCAGGGGAAAAGCCGCTTCTGGTCCAGGAGGATTGCGTCGACCATCATCGCGCAGGCCTCGCCGGGCGCCTCGAACGCGCCGCCGGATTTCATGAGGCCGACAATTTCGCCGCCGCCGTTGCTGGTTCGATCGATGATCTCTGCCAGTCGCTCGGGTCCGACCAGTTCGCGGATCGGGATCCCGTTCACGCTCGTGTAGCTGGGCACCGGGACCATGGTGTCCCCGTGCCCGCCGAGGACGAACCCGGTGACGTCGGCCGGCGAGACCCCCAGTTCCCAGGCCAGGAAGGTGCGGAAGCGGGAAGTGTCCAGGATCCCGCCCTGGCCGATCACGCGTTCGCGCGGGAATCCCGACACGTGCATGGCCAGCTGGGCCATCGCATCCATCGGATTGGAGAGGATCACGAGCGTGGTGCCGGGCGATCGCTGGACCAGCTCGGTGGTCACCTCTTCGACGATCGCCTTGTTGGCCAGCAGCAGGTCGTCGCGGCTCATGCCGGGGCGGCGCGGAAACCCCGAAGTGATGACGCATACCGAGGACCCGGCGGTGTCGTCATAGGAATTGCTGCCCAGCATGGTCGTCGGATAACCGGCCAGGGCCGCGGCGTGGTTCAGGTCCAGCGCCTTGCCCTGCGGCAGGCCTTCGACGATGTCGAGCAGCACCACGTCGGCGTAGCCGCGTTCGGCCACCCGCCGGGCGGTCGAACCGCCGGTGGCGCCGGCGCCGACCACTGTTACTTTGGGTCGCATTCAATTAGCCTCGCGGTTTCGTGCTGTCTGCGGAGCGGGCCGCCGTGGCAATCCAGGTCAGTTAACCGGGGTTGCGAAATCCGTTGAGCTCGGCCGCCCGTCGCAGCTTGTCGATCTGGGCGAAGGGAGCCAGGTGGTAGGGGCAGGGATCGGACGCTATCTGGGCGAGATTGAGCCGCCACATGCCGTCCGGGCCCACCGCCATTTCCAGCCGCTCGCGATCGAAATCATCGCGCACGTCGGCGGCGAGGCGGTAGGTCTTGAGCAGGTAGGCGGCGCCCAGAAAGTCCATTCCCACCCCGCGCACGGCGCCATCGCAGATCCCGCAGCCGTTGCAGTACTCGCTGCGCTGCAGGCGGTCCAGCTCCTCGCGGGTCATGGGCGTCGGGCGTTCGGGGTCGGGCGCCGCAACCCGCTGCATCCAGGGTGAAAGCCGGGCCAGCCGGTTGCGGGCGACTTCGCCGTCGACCACCAGGTCGACGATGACCGCGTGATTGGCCAGCGGCCCGATCCTGATTTCGTTCCCTCCAAGCGGGAGCGGCTCGCGGACCGCCAGGACCGGACGGCCGTTCAGCGAGACCGCGCCGACGCCGGAGAATCCGCCCGGTTCGGCCTCGCGGAACCTGAGCGAACCGTCCTGCTCGTCGCGCACCTGGACCAGCGCGTCCTGGACCGTCATGCCCGGCTGGATGCGGATCGTGTAGTCGCGCCAGCTGGGCGCCGGATCGGTTTCGGGGTCGTAGCGGGCGATGCTCAGATCGGTCTGCGAGATCACGCCGTAACCTCCGCCGTCGCCGGCTGGTACTGGGCCCACCGATCGCTGCGCCAGCCGGACCCTGAAATCCGCACCGCGCTGTGATCGGGGGTTCCGCCGCCGGAGTCCGGATAGTCGGCGCGCCGGTGCGGCCCCCGGGATTCGCGGCGCGAACCGGCCCCGGCGGCGATCGCCGCCGCCGTCACCGCGCCCTGGCGCAACTCCAGCAGGCGGACCAGCTCGAGGTTGAAGTGATAACCGGAGCTGGCCGGCGCGGCGCGCCCGGCCTGTTCACCGATCTCGGCGATCTGATCGGCGGCGGCGGCCAGGCCGCTCCCGTCGCGGCTGAGCCCGAGGCTCGAACCCATCAGGTCGCGGAGCCGGTTCCAGAGCACCGCCGGATCGATGCGCGAATCACCGGCCAGGGTCAGCTGAATGTCCTCCTGGGCCCGCCAGCGGACCGATTCAGGCAGCGCGGCCGGACGCGGGACGATCCGGGAAACTGCCGCAGTCGCCGAGAGCAGCAGGTCCAGCAGCGCATTTCCGGCCAGCAGTCCGGCCCCGTGGAGCGATCCGGCGGCCGCCTCGCCGGCGGCGTGCAGACCGGCAATCCCGGTGTCCGGGGCGATACCGCCCAGGGCAAAGTGCGCGCTGGGAGTCACCGCCGCGCCGAAATCATCATCCAGCAATCCGCGCAGTTCGGGCGCGAACAGTTCCATCTCCTCGACGCAGCCTGAGAAATCAACCCGCGAACCGGCGGCGGGGTCCAGCACCCGCGCGGTCGCGCCCAGCGAAATCCCTTCCGGATCGGAAGCCAGGCCCGAATAACGGGCCCCGGCGGCGGCCGCGGCATCACCGATGACCGCACCGGTGTTCCCCGGCGAACCCGAGACCACCCCGGGCACGAATTCGATCAATTCGGGGTCCAGCAGAACCGCCCCGGCGGCGGCGGCCAGGGCCTGCGCGGTCCCGGCGCTGTGACGCGCGTTGCCGCTGACCGGATAAAGCCCGCCGACGGCTCCATCGGTAAGGAGCACGTTGCCGGATACGAACGCCCGCACCTGGCCCGATCGGATGTTGAGTGCGGTCAGTCCGCAGACGCCGGCATCATCAAGCTGCAGCTCCAGCGGCAGCCACTCGAAGTAGCCGTCGATCGCATAGCCGGAGGCCTGGTCGAGCAGCGCGTTCAGCACCGCGCGGCCGGTCCACCACCCCGCTCGAAGGCTGTAGCGACCGCTGTTCTGCCCCAGTCTGAAAGCCTGCAGACCCCCGTCGGAAGAGCGCTGGTAGGCTGCCCCCATGTGCTCGGTGGCGACGGCCTCGGCCACCGCCGCTGCGGCAGATTGCGAAACGACCTCAGCATCGGCCAGGCCGGCCCCGGCGGCGAGCGCGTCGGACCGGAACTGTTCGAGCTGGGAATCGCCCGCGGGGGCGTTCAGGCCGTCGCGGATATTCCCGTCGTGGTGCGCGCCGGCCGGGGCACGCGAAATCAAGGCGACCGAAAGGTCTGAATCAGCGGCGGCAATGGCGGCGCGCAGGCCGGCGATACCGCCGCCCACCACCACCAAGTCGTATTCAGTCAAGAGAAAGAGCCCCGTCCCGAATTGGCCCGGACAAAGCAGCGGCGACCGGTCCGGCTGCGCCGGTCGGCCACCCCACGATCAAAATCTTAATTTGGCGTTTGCCCGCACCGTCGGCACCGCGGCCGAATCAGAGCCGGGCCGCGACCAGATCGCCCACGTGATCGGGATGGCTGGCGATCGCCACTCCGGCTGCCGCAAGTGCGGAGATCTTGCCCTCGGCGGCACCGGTGCCGCCGGAAACGATCGCGCCGGCATGACCCATCCGCCGCTCCGGCGGGGCGGCGCGCCCGGCAACGAATCCCACCACCGGTTTGCGGCAGGCCTGGGTGATGTATTCGGCGGCCAGCTCCTCGTCGCGTCCGCCGATCTCGCCGATTAGCACCATTGCGTCCACGTCCGGATCGGCCTCGTAGATCGCCAGCGCGTCGACGAACGACAGGCCCTTGATCGGATCGCCGCCGATTCCCAGGCAGAGACCCTGGCCGATCCGGCGGTCGGTGAGGGCCTGGATGACTTCGTAGGTGAGGGTTCCCGACCGCGAAACCACCCCGACCCTGCCGGGGAGCGCGATGTCGCCGGGGATTATTCCGAGTTTGGTCTGGCCGGGCAGGATAAGGCCCGGGCAGTTCGGCCCCAGGATTCTTGAACCGCGGGCTCTTGCATAGGCCAGCATCCGGGCGCTGTCCAGCACCGGGATCCCTTCGGTGATCACCACCACCAGGTCGATGCCGGCATCGACCTGCTCGCAGACCGCGTCGGCGGCCGCAAAGGGCGGTACGAATACCACTCCGGCATCGATCGCGTGCCCTGCCGCGGCCTCCTCGACGGTGTTGAACACCGGCACCCCGTGAACGGCCTGGCCGCCCCGTCCGGGCACGACCCCGGCCACCACGCGGGCGCCGTATTCGAGCATCAGCCCGGCATGGAATGCGCCCTGGCGGCCGGTGATGCCCTGCACCAGGATCCCGGTGTCTGCGCTGACCAGCATCCGGTCCCTTCCCTAACCGGCCAGGGCGACGGCCGCGCGCACCGCCGAGAGCATGTCGCGGTGGGCGTTGAGGCCGGCATCGCGCAGGATTCTCAGGCCCGCGGCCTGGTTGGTGCCGACCAGCCTGATCTCCAGCGGCACGCGGCGCGGGAGTCCGGCCAGGGCCTGCACGATCCCGCGCGCGACGTCGTCGCAGCGCGTGATGCCGCCGAATATGTTCACCAGAACCACCTCGACTTCCGGATCGGCCAGGATCAGGTTCATCGCCTTGGCGACCTGGCCGGCGTCGGCGCCCCCGCCCACGTCCAGGAAATTTGCCGGTTCGCCGCCCTCGCTCACGATCACATCCAGCAGCGCCATTGCCAGACCGGCGCCGTTGACCATGCAGCCGATCGTCCCGTCCAGCTTCACGTAGGAGATCCCGGCTTCGCGCGCCTCGGCCTCGGTCGCAGTCTCTTCTTCCGGATTGCGCAGGGCCCGCAGCTGCGCGTGTCGAAACAGCCCCGAATCGTCGATCGTGATCTTGGCGTCGATCGCCAGCAGCCGGTCGCCGGAGATCACCAGCGGGTTTATTTCCACCAGCGAAGCGTCGTTCCCCACCAGGCAATCCACCAGCGCGGTGGCGATCCGGACAAAGTCCCCCAGCAACGCGGACGGGATGCCGAGCTGGAAAGCGAGCCGGCGGGCCTGGAAGGGCGCCAGTCCGGAATCCACGCCGCAGCCGACGGTGCGGATCGCGTCCGGGTCCCGGGCCGCGACCGTTTCGATTTCGATGCCGCCCGCCGCCGAAGCCATCACCATCAACCGGCCGGTTTCGCGGTCGGGCAGGGCCGCCAGGTAGTACTCGGCGCCGATGTCGACCGCCTCGGCCACCATCACCCTGGCGACCCGGTGGCCGCCGATCTCAAGCCCCAGGATTTCGGCTGCGGCGGCGGCGGCGGCCTCGGCGCCGGCGGCCAGCTTGACCCCGCCGGCCTTCCCGCGTCCCCCGGAGAGCACCTGGGCCTTGACCACCACCGGGCCGCCCAGTTCGGCGGCGGCCTGCGCGGCGGCGGCCGGATCGGCCGCCAGACGGGCCTCAGGGACCGCGATGCCGCTGTCGGCCAGCAGCTGCCGGGATTGGTATTCGTGAAGTTTCAATCGGAGCCGCCGCGGGGCTTGGCGCGGGTTTGGAATGACCCGCGATGCGGCCCAATTATGGCGGTCGGCGGCGGCGTGGCTCGAACTCCCGGCCAATCGATTGCGCCGCCCGGCCGGCGCGCCGGCCGCCGGACGCGGTTGGGATAAATTCAGCTAGTAAGGCAAGAACCTGGAGTCGGACCGGACCATGGCTGAAAACGGCGTCGATCCCGCGGCGGTCAGCGACCTGTACCGGACCCTGCGCGGACGACTCAAGACAATTCGCCGGCGCGCCGGCCGGCCGTTGACCCTGGCCGAGAAGATCCTTTGGGGCCACGCCGACGATCCGGATCAAATCTCGCTCGAGCCCGGGTCCTGGATCATGCTGCGCCCCGACCGGGTGGCGTTGCAGGATGTGACCGGCCAGATGGCGCTGCTGCAGTTCCGCCTGGCCGGGCAGGACCGGGCGCAGGTGCCGACCACGGTTCACTGCGACCACCTCATCCGGGCCCAGATAGGGGCCGCCCCCGACCTGGCGCGGGCGCGGCTGGAGAACAACGAGGTCTTTACTTTCCTGCGCGCGGCGGCCGCCAACTGGGGGCTCGGCTTCTGGGAACCCGGGTCGGGAATCATCCACCAGGTCGTCCTGGAAAACTACGCCGTGCCCGGGGCGATGATCATCGGCACCGACTCGCACACCCCCAACGGGGGCGGCCTGGGGACCCTGTCGATCGGCGTCGGCGGGGCCGACGCGGTCGACGTGATGGTCGGTTTCCCCTGGGAGGTCCTCGCGCCCTCGATCCTCGGCGTGCGGCTGACCGGTTCGCTGGAGGGCTGGAGCGCCCCCAAGGACGTGATCCTTAAGCTCGCCGGAATCCTGACCACCAAGGGCGGGACCAACCGGATCATCGAGTACTTCGGGCCGGGCTGCGCGACGATTTCCTGTACCGGCAAGGCGACCATCACCAACATGGGGGCCGAAGTCGGCGCAACGACTTCGGTGTTCCCGTTCGACCGCCGGATGTCGGCCTACCTGCGATCGACCGAACGCGCCGCGGTGGCCGACCTGGCCGAAGCCGAGGCCGACCTGCTGGTGGCCGACCCGGAAATCGCCGCCGAGCCGGAGCGCTATTACGACGAGGTGATCGAGATCGACCTCTCGGCCCTGGAACCGCACGTGGTCGGTCCGCACCGGCCCGACCGGGCGCGGCCGCTTTCCGCGTTGGCCGACGAGATCGCCAGCGAAGGGTTTCCCCAGGAGCTTTCAGCGGTGCTGATCGGCAGCTGCACGAACTCCTCCTACGAGGACATCTCGCGCGCGGCCGAGGTTGCCCGCCAGGCGACTGCGCGGGGACTCCAGGTGGCCACCCCGCTCCTGGTGACCCCGGGTTCGGAGATGGTTCGCGCCACGCTCGAACGAGACGGTCAGATCGCCGACCTGGAGGCGATCGGGGCGACCGTGCTGGCCAACGCCTGCGGCCCGTGCATCGGGCAGTGGCGCCGGGCCGATCCGGAAGCGCCCCAGGAGCCGGTCGCAGCGCGCAATTCGATCGTCACCTCCTTCAACCGCAACTTCCCGCGACGCAACGACGGCAACCCGGAAACGATGAACTTCATCACCAGTCCGGAGGTAGCGGTCGGGCTGGCGATCGGCGGCCGGCTCGGGTTCGACCCGCGCCGCGACCGGGTGCCCGGCAGCGGCGGCGCCCAGCTGCGGCCGCCTTCACCGGCGCCGGAGGTGCCGGACAGCGGATTCATCGCCCGCGGAACCGGTTACGTGGCCCCCAACGGCAAGGCCGATCCGATCAACGTCGATCCGGAAAGCAGCCGCCTGCAGCTGCTGGAGCCGTTCGCGCCGCGGACTCCGGACCAGTTTGCCGACCTGGCGGTGCTGCTCAAAGCCGTCGGCCAGTGCACGACCGACCACATTTCGCCGGCCGGTCCCTGGCTGCGGTTCCGGGGACACCTGGACAACATCTCCGACAACATGTTCCTGGGCGCCAACAACGCGTTCGCCGAAAAGCCCGGGCACGGGCCCGATCTGGCCGGCGACGGCCGCCAGAAGCCGCTCCCCGAGGTGGCCCGCAACCTGGCCGCGGCGGGCCGCGGCTGGGTGGCGATCGGGGATGAGAACTACGGCGAGGGGTCCTCGCGCGAGCACGCCGCGATGTCGCCGCGGCTGCTCGGGGCCGCGGTGGTGATCACCCGTTCGTTCGCGCGCATTCACGAAACCAACCTGAAAAAACAGGGGGTCCTGCCGCTGACGTTCAACGACCGCGCCGATTACGACCTGCTCCGGTCCGACGACCGCATCACCCTGGAGGATGTGGCCGAAATCGCTCCGGGCCGCGGGTTGCGGGCGCGCGTCGACCACGCCGACGGATCAACCGATCAGATCGGCCTCTCGCACACCTTGAACCAGGAGCAGATCGCCTGGCTGTGGGCCGGTTCGGCCCTGAACGTGATCAGGCAGCAGACCATCTAGCCGGTTTCCGGGTCAGTCGCCCGGTTCGAATATCCAGCGGTCGGCGCCGCGCTCGTATTCGAGCAGCTCTGACGGATCGAAATAAATCGCCAGCTCGAGGGCCGCGTTCTCGGGCGAGTCGGCCGCGTGCACCAGGTTGCGCAGCGGCGTCTGGCCGAGATCGCCGCGGATGGTCCCGGCGGCGGCTTCGGCGGGACGGGTCGCCCCGACCAGTTGTCGGACCGACGAGACCGCGTTCGGCGCCTCCAGCACCATGGCCAGGACCGGTCCCGAGGTCAGGTGTTCGACCAGTCCGTTAAAGAAGAACTTGCCGGCGTGCTCGGCGTAGTGGGCGCTCGCCTGCTCGCGGGTCGGCTGCAGGAGCTTGAGGGCGACGAACCGGTAGCCGCGGCGGTCGAGCCGGGACAGGATCTCGCCGGCCAGGCTGCGCTGCAGGGCATCGGGTTTGAGCAGCACGAAGGTGCGTTCGAACAATTGGAAAACCTCTCGCTTGAGAGCCGGTTGCGGCAATGCCCTCAATTTTCGGGCGGTGCATCGTCCGCGGTTGGCTCCGGCACCGCCGGCCCCGACCGAAGCTCGGCCAGCCGGTACGCCTCGGCCGCCAGCTCGGGGAGGTCGAGGCGCAGCAACTCGTCGGCGAGTCGGGGCAGGCCGTCCGGCGGCAGCAACTCAAACTGCCCGGCGTCGAGCAGGTGCGCGCTGCCCCGGAGAAGGTCAAGCGCGGCCGGCCACTGCTCGGCCTCCATCAATCGGGCGAGCTCGCCGGTCGCGGCCAGCGCGGGCCGATCGGGCGGCGACGGGTCAATTTCGGGACCTGGTCCGGAATCGCCGCCGGATTCGGCCGCCGGCAGGAACCTGGTGCTGGGCGGGCTGTATTCGCCAACCGGGCCGGGTGCCGGGTCGGGGCCGGGTGCCGGGTCGGGGCCGGCTTCCGGTTCGGTCCGGGGCTCCAGGGCGCGCCGGGCCCGCGCCAGCAGCATCTCGGGAATATCCAGGTCCGGGACCTGGGGCAGTTCCAGGCGCGATACCGGGAGGCGGGCGTAAAGCCGCCTGGCCAGCTTGAATTCGGGATCGAAGCGCCGGGCCCGCTTCAGGTGCTTGTCGGCCAGGGCAAGCTTCCCGAGTTCGGCGTTGGCCTGGGCGCAGACCAGGTTGGCGGGTAGGCAATCGGGCAGCGGCTCCAGTACTGCCTGGGCCGATTCGAGGGCAACCCGGACCTGGCCGCCTTCCAGCTGCAACTGGGCGATTGCGGCGCCCAGCTCGGGCCAGTCTTCGGTCTCGACCGCCTCCCTGAGCCAGCGCTCGGCCAGCAGCCCGCGCCCCTGCCTAAGGTGCATGAACCCGATCCCGGCCAGGGTCGGGGCAAGCCGGTCCGGGCCGATTTGCGGGTGGTCGGGGGCGATCGCGGCCAGCCGGCCCAGCGCCGTGGCAACCCCCTCGCCGGCCTCTCCCAGGGCGCGCCGGGCGCGCAATTCAATCTCCAGCGCCGCTGGACTCAAGGGGGCGATTTGCAGCGCTTTGCGCGCGCCCGCCAGGGCCTCGCCAGGCCGGTCGCCGGCAAGTTCGAGGCGCAGGGCCAGCAGCCGGGCAACCAGCGAATCCGGAAAGCTGGCATTTATCTGTTCGAGCAGTTCGGCCGCGATTTCGCGCTTGGAAGCGTCGATGAGCTTGCCGCCCAAAGCGGCGGCGGCGGCCAGGCTGCGGGATTCTTTTTCGGTTGCGAGCATACCGCGATTTTCCGATTCGCCGCCACCGCAGCGTCGGGTATCGCCGGCAAACGGGCGCGTGCGGGGAAAATGCGAACGCGCGGGACAGCTATAAGCCAAATTGCCTTTTCGATTGATGCAGGTAGCCATTGACCGGTTGGCCACCATCCTGGATGGCATGGCCGGAACCCGGGTCGTGGTGATCGGCGACCTGGTGCTCGACGAACACCGCCTGGGGGTGGTGGCGCGCCTCTCCCGGGAAGCGCCCCTGCCGGTTATCGAGCAGCGCGAACTCCGGCACCTTCCGGGCGGAGCGGGCAACCTGGCCGCCAATCTATGCGCGCTGGGCGCCCGGGTTACGGTGATGGGGATCGTCGGCGCCGATCGGCGCGGCCGGCGGCTGGTCGATCTGATCGCCGGCAGCGGTGCGGACACCGGCGAAATAATCGTCGCGCCGGGCCGGGTCACTCCGGCCAAACTGCGGATCTGGGCCAGCGGCGACCGCCAGTTCAATTACCAGCAGGTCGCCCGCATCGACACCACCTCGCCGGTCCCGGTCCCCGAAGATCTCGCCGCCGAGTTGGCCGGGCGCCTGCGCGGCGGCGCCGCATCCGCGGACGCGCTCATCTTCTCCGACTACGAGGGCGGGGTGGTCGACCCGGCGGTGCTGGCGGCGGGCGCGCGGGCGGGCGAAAGACCGGTACTCCGGATCGCCGACTCGCACGGGGGATTTGAGCGCTTCGCGGGATTCGACGCGCTCACCCCCAATCAACCCGAAGCCGAAGCGTTCCTGGGCCGGCGCTTCAAATCGCTCGACGAAGCCCGCGCCGGGGCCCGGGAGATGCGGGCCCGCCTCAATTGCCGCCAGGTGCTGCTGACCATGGGGGCGCAGGGCCTGATCCTGGCCGAGGAGGCGAACCCGTCGCGGCACTTCCCGGCCGTGGACGGCACCGGGATAACAGACCCTTCCGGGGCCGGTGATTCAGTCGCGGCGGTGTTTGCGGCCGCCCAGGCAGCCGGGGCCGATTCGGCGGAGGCGGCGGTGTTGGCCAATCTGGCCGGGGCCGCGGCGGTCCGCCAGATCGGCGTGGCGGCGGTCTCCGCAGAACAGATCCTGGCGGTGGCCGCCGCAGAGCAATCCGGCGCGTGAAGACCCGGCCGGCCCAGATAGTTGAGGCCCGCGCGGCTTTGGGGCCGGCGCGGCGCGGCGGCAGAACCCTGGTGCTCACCAACGGGGTATTCGACCTGCTGCATCCCGGCCACCTCGCCTTTTTGCAGGAATGCGCCGGATTCGGCGATCTGCTGGCGGTGGGCGTCAACGCCGACGAAACGGTCAGACGTCTCAAAGGCCCGCGCCGCCCCCTGCAGCCGCTGGCGGAAAGGGTCGCGGCGCTGGCCGCGGTTCGCTGGGTCGATTACGTGGTTCCCTTTCCGGAGCCGACCGCCGACGCGCTGATAAGGGCGCTGCAGCCCGACGTTTACGCCAAGGGCGTCGAGTACGACCCGGGCGGGGCGGAGCGGCGCCCCCTGCCGGAACTGGCGGCCGCCCGCGCCGTGGGTGCCCGCTGCCAATTCGTCCGGATGCAGGCTGGACACTCGACCACCGAGTTGGCCGCCCGCGTCGCTGATTCGCTTAGAGGGCCCCGATAGCCGTCGACTCTCGATTCACCGGGCTCCTGGCGGCCGTGGGCCTGGTGGCCGCCGGCAACGTTCTTTCGCGTTTGCTGGGATTTGTGCGCGAACCGGTCATCGCGGCCGTTTTTGGAGCGACCGCGCAGGCGGATGCGTTTGAGATCGCCTCGCGCGTTCCCAACACCCTGCTGGAGGTGGCAATCGGCGGGGCGGTGTCGGCGGTGCTGGTGCCGCTGCTGGCCGGTATCAGCGACCCCGGCGCGGCGGCCCGCCTGTTCGCCAATGTCGCCACGGTCACCGCGCTCCTGCTTGGATCGCTGGTCGCGCTGGGGGTCCTGTTCGCCGGGCCGATCGTCCAACTGCTGGCCCCGGACCTGCCCGCGGAGGCCAAGCCGCTGGCCGCCCAAATGCTGCGGTTCACGCTGCCGGCGGCGCTGCTGCTGGGCCTTTCAGCGGTGGTCACGGCGCGCCTGCTGGCACGCGAACTGTTTCTTGGCCCGGCCTTTTCAGTCTCCTCGCTCAACGCCGTCCTGGTGGTCTCGATTCTGGCTCTCACGCCCCTGCTGGGACCGGTCGCGGTCGCCCTGGGCTACCTGCTGGGGGCCGGCGCGCACCTGCTCGTGCAGCTGCCCGGACTGCTGCGGATCGACCCCCTGGCCGCGCGCCCGGCGCCCTGGCGCGATCCGAATCTGCGGCGCGCCGCGGTCCTTTACCTGCCGGTCCTGGGCGGCCTGCTCGTGACCCAGCTTGTGATCCTGGTCGACACCCGCCTTGCCAGCAGCGCCGGCGAGGGCAGCCTGGCGATGATGCGATTTGCCGCGCGCCTGCAGCAGTTCCCGCTCGGCGCGGTGGTGGCCGCCGTGGCCCTGGTGCTCTTGCCCGGCCTCTCGCGCGCGGCCCCGGACAGGTTGGCCGATTTGCCCGGCGCGACCGAATTCGGCCGCCTGCTCTGGTCGGCGGCGCGCGCCCTGGCGGTAGGAATCACCCCGCTGGCGGTGATCATGGTCCTGGCCAGCGAGCCGATCGTGCGGGTGGTGTTTGCGCGCGGCCAGTTCGTTGAAGCCGCAGTCGCCCCGACCGCGCTGGCGTTGGTCATATACGCGCTGGCGCTGCCCCTGATCGCGATCGACCAGCTGCTTATCTTTGCCTTCTACGCCTGCCGCAACACGATCCTGCCGGCCGGCGTGGGGGTGCTGGGCAGCCTCATCTACCTGGCAATAGCGTTCCCGGCCGCGGCGGCCATCGGGTTTCACGGACTGGTCTGGGCCAACACCGTTCAGAACAGCCTGCACGGACTGGTCCTGATCGGGCTGGTCCTTTACTGGCTGCGCCTACGCCCCGGACGCACCGCGATCGTATTCCTCGGCAAGATCGCCCTGGGCGGGGCCGCGGCGGGGATTGCCCTGCTGGCCGGCGCCGCCGCGGGCGGAGCCCTCGAGCCGGGCGCCCCCGGCCTGTTGACGCTGGCGATCGCCCTGCCGCTGAGCGCGGCCGCCTACCTGGGGGTGCTGCACGCCCTGGGGGTCGGGGAACCGGCGCTGGTTTTCGGGCTGCTCAGAGCCCGCCTGGGACGTTCCCGGGCCCGGGTCAGTTGAACCCCGGGCGCTGCTCCAACTGATTGCGCAGTTCCAGGTTGTCGCGACGCCGTTCCTCGCCGAACCAGCGGAAAAACACGATCGCCAGTACGAACCAGAAGATGACCTTGCCGGGCGTCCACATCAGCAGGCCGCCCAACTGCTGGTCGTCGGCCGCACTGAGCGCAAACAGCCGCGGCGCCTCCGCGTAGACCTGGTAGACAGGTTCCTCGGCAAACGTCAGGATTGCCCCGAACAGCGACTGCGGGACCGGCAGCACGAACAGGTAAAAGATCTGGAACACCGGCCGAATGGGCGGAAGCCGGCGCGACTGGGACAGCAGCGGCCACCACATCATCAGCGAAACCGCGATGTATGAGCCGTGCTCGAGGTCGTGGACGATCCGGTTGGCCAGCGCGGTCTCATAGAGCGCCGGCACGTGCCAGACCGCTACAACGCCCTGCGAGACCCCGATCGCCACCACCGGATTGGTCAGCACCCGCCCAACCCGCATGGTGCCCGGCAGGCGCAGCACGAGATCGATCATCCAGCCCGGAATTCCGAGCAGGATTCCGACCGGGACGATGAAAAACATGATCAGGTGCTGGACCATGTGCATCGAGAACAGGAAATGCTCGCCGATGTAATCGATCGGCGAGAAGATCGCCCCGGCGAATGCCAGCAGGCCGGACAGGAACATGGCCGGCCGCCACCACTCCGGGTCCGGTCCCAGGGCAAACCTGGTCCGCAGCGGCCCCAGGACGTACAGATAGGCGCCGGCGGCGACCAGCAGCGTCAGGACCGCCAGGGGGTCGAAGTTCCAGACGTTCGTCTGCAGCGACTCGGCCACGTGGGCGGTATGGAGGCGGATCAAGCTGGGCCCGGGGAGTCCTTAGGTCGGATGCGGAATTATCGCGGTCACCCCGAACGGGCCAGGCGCCCGCGCAGCCAGGGGATCGTACCGAACATCCGCAGCGAAAAGTAAACCAGCAGCGCCACGAACACGTAGCGCAGGATCTGCTGGTCGATCCAGCCCCCGGCCAGGGTTCCGAAAAGGAACCCGGTGGGTACTGAAAAAAGCGCGATGCCGATCGCCCAGCGCCAGCGCACGTTGCCCAGGCGGGTATGGGCGATGGTGCCGGCCACCGATGTGGGGATCATCATCGCCAGCGCAAATGCCTGGGCGTCGCGCTGTTCCATGGAGAGGAAGAAGACCGTCGTGGGGACGACGAAGATTCCCCCGCCGACCCCGAGCAGCCCGCTAAGGAATCCGGCCAGCAGGCCGATGACGACCGCGACCAGGTAGCGGTAGATCCCGGCGAAGGCGAACAGTTCCTCCGGATCGGCCAGCAGGAGCAGGAGCAAAGCGGCCACCATGAGGAAAGCGGCGAACGAGCGCCGCAGGCCGATCTCCGGCATGGCCGAGGCCGACCGCGCCCCCAGCGGCGCGGTGGCGATCGAGGGAATGGTGGCGATCAGCACCAGGGTCCAGTCGATCTGGACCGAGAACGTGTACCCCAGCAGGCTGGACAGGGCGGTCAGCACCACGATCGCCAGCGACGTGCCGTGCGCGACCACCTGCGACACGCCCAGCAGCGACACCATCAGCGGGACCATGAACGTTCCGCCGCCGATTCCGGCCAGTCCGGAAAATACGCCGCCGCCCAGTCCGGTCAGGGCGATGCGGGGCCACATCAGGGACAGCGGCCGGGTCGATGCGGCGGGCGGCCGGCCGGTTCGCGGATACTTTGGCTGGGAGTCTGCAAGAAGGTCGATCGGCAATCTCGAACACAGATCATTTTCCACGCCCCGCCCAAGACGCCGCCGGCCCCGGAATCACCGTGCGCGGTCATCGCCTCGGCCGGGTCGGGGCCAGCGTCATCGACCTGATCGGGAACACCCCGCTGGTGCGCATCAACAACTGCGTGTCCGATTCGGCAGCCATCATCCTGGGCAAGCTGGAATCCACCAATCCCGGCGGCAGCGTGAAGGACCGCACCGGGCTGGCGATGCTCGAGGCGGCCGAGCGATCCGGAGCCATCGGGCCGGGCCGCACGGTGGTGATCGAGCCCACCTCCGGCAACACCGGAATCGCCCTGGCGATGGCGTGCGCGGCCAAGGGCTATCGCTGCGTGATCACCATGCCCGAAACAATGAGCATCGAGCGGCGCCAGGCGTTGCTGCTGTTTGGCGCCGAACTGGTCTTGACCCCCGCCGCCGGCGGCATGCAGGGCGCGATCGACCAGGCGGTCGGCCTGCGCGATTCGATCGACGGGGGCTGGATACCGCAGCAGTTCGAAAACCCCGCCAACCCGGCCATCCACGAACACACTACCGCCGAGGAGATCTGGCGCGACACCGAGGGCCAGGTCGACATCATCGTCTCCCCGGTGGGAACCGGGGGTACGGCGACCGGCTGCGCCCGCGCCCTGAAACCGCGCAAGTCCGCGCTCCAGGTGATCGGGGTCGAACCGACCCGCAGCGCGGTCATCTCGGGGGATGCGCCCGGGCCGCACCGCATCCAGGGCATCGGGGCCGGATTCGTGCCGGAGATATTTGAACCCGACCTCATGGACGAGGTCATCAAGGTCGAGGACGAGACGGCCGAGGACATGGCCCGCCAGCTTTGCGCCCGCGACGGGATCTTCGTGGGGATTTCAGCCGGCGCCGGCGTCGCCGCCGCCCGTTCGATCGGGATGCGCCCGGAAAATGCAGGCAAGCTGATCGTGGCAATCCTGCCCGATACCGGCGAACGCTATCTCTCCCACCCCGGGTTCGAATCGGTCATCTTCAACGCCGAGTTTCAAAAGCCGGCCTGACCCGGCCCCGGCCGGACCCCCATGCCGCCATCGCCGCGGCGATCGGCCACGGATTGCGAATGACCCGTCCGCATATATAGCTTGAACGTATTGCATATATTCGCCGCGTATATGTAATATATGTGCATGCACGCGGCCGGGATGCGGCGGCATTGGATGCCAATTCGGTTGCCACCACATAACGTGCACAGCGTGCTTCATCGTAATTGGATCTGGATCCTGCCGCGACGGCGGTAGCGTCCCGCACACGTCTGCAATCCATTGTCCGCCCCGGTCTTAACGGGAGGTTTCTGTATATCGGGGCAAGGACGGTTACGACGAAGGTCGATGGAGAACCGGTATCGTCGAACCGGTTCCCGATATCGCACCGCCATCACCGACTAAAGACCAAATCACACGGGGAACGAGCAATGACTGACAGACGCAGCAGGCAATGGCGCATCAACAAGCCGGCCGCAATATTTTTTGGTATCGCCCTGGCCGCGATCGTAACCGTGGGCGCGATCGCCAGTCTCGGCCGGACGGATTTGACGATGGAGGGTACCGTCGTCACCGTCGCGGCGGCGCCGGCGCAGACGGCGGGGACGCCCATCGCACCCGATTCACACACCGCGCCGGTGGATTCGGGTCCAGAGATGATCATGTTCAGCGCCGGGCCCGAATCCACGACCGGGGCCCCCGCCATGGCGCAACCGGCAGTCGCCAGTGCTCCCCCTCCCGGCGCGGGCGCCCCGTTCCATCAGGGCGGATCGGCGCCGGCGCCGGCAAGCGCGGTTCCGGCGGCGACCACGTTCAGGGACTATCAGCGCACCAGGACCGTTTCGGCGGCGGCCGACGCCGTTTCGACGTTCAGCCTGGATACCGACCGGACTTCGTTCCAGCTGGCGCTCAACTGGATAAATTCCGGATACCCGGTCGAGCCCGATTCGGTTCGCGCCGAAGAATGGGTCAACGCATTCGATTACCGATATGCCAAACCGCTGCGCGGTGACAGCTTCGCCATATCCAGCGCGGTCATCGAACACCCCTTAAACCACGGTCAATACCTGGCCCGGCTTGCATTTCAGGCACCCGAATTCACCGACGACAAGCCGTTGAACGTGACCCTGGTGCTGGACGCCTCCGGGTCGATGAGGGATGGCAACCGGGTCGCGATCGCGCACGCCGCCGCCGAAGCGATCCGCCGAAGCCTTGGCGAAGATGACCGGATCGCGGTCGTGCAGTTCTCCGACGACGTCATCGGGCACCTGACGGTGGAGCACGCCCATCCGGATTCGCGACGGGTGCGTCGATCGATCGATGCGCTCAGGCCCCGCGAATCCACCAACGTCCAGGCCGGTCTCGACCTGGGCGTGCGGATCGCCGACCAGGCGCGCTGGGAGCGGCCCGGCGCCCACAACTACGTGATTTTGTTCTCCGACGGTGTCGCCAATGTCGACGCCACCGACCCGTTCGGCATCCTCGAATCGGTCGGCCGCGGGGAAAGCGACAACCCGCTGCGGCTGCTCACCATCGGGGTCGGGGTTGCCAACTTCAACGACTATCTGCTCGAGCAACTGGCCCAGCACGGCAACGGCTGGTACCGCTACCTGAGCGACGTCGACCAGGCCGAGTCAACTTTCCGGCGCCAGAACTGGCTCGCCATCTCGGTCCCGTTCGCCGACCAGACCCGCGCCCAGGTCACCTGGGATGACAGGGTTGTCAAATCCTGGCGGCTGATCGGTTACGAGAACCGGATCACCAGCGATGAGTCCTTCGTGCAGGACCGCCGCGAATTTGCCGAGATCCCGGCCGGGTCGGCCACGACCGCATTCTTCGAACTCGATCTGCACCGGCCCCTGACCGGACCGGGCATGAAGCTCGGCGACGTCGAACTCCGCTGGGTCACCCCGATCACCGGAGACTCGAACCGCCAGCACGCACCGGTCCTGGGCAACCGGCTGGGGGAGCGCGACTTTGACAACGCGATGCTGCGCTTCGGGGCCATCGTGGCCCTGGCCTCGGACCGCTATTCCAGTCTCTGGAATCTGGGGTCCGCCGACCGCGCGGTCGGCGAGGAGCTGTCGGCGCTGCGCGACGAACTTGGTTACCTGGAGCCGCATCTGGGCGGGGTGGGCGCCTTCCGTGATTTCAGAACCGTTCTGGGACACCTGATCGGGCTGCCTTACGAGCCGGCGCCAAGTCTTGCCGGATACAGCCGCTGAGCCTATCGCGGGAAAAGATATTCCGAAGCCGATAGCAGAGGGCCCGGGGCGGGAATTCCCGCCCCGGGCCTTGCAGTTTCAGCCGGTGAAACCGACCGAAGCCAGTTCGGTTATTTGATGTCGACCGTGGCGCCCTCGGCCTGCAGCAACTTGGCGATTTCCTCGGCCTCGTCGCGGGAGACTGCTTCCTTAATCGCGTTGGGGGCTTCATCGACCATCGCCTTGGACTCCTTCAGGCCAAGGCCGGTGATCTGGCGGACGACCTTGATGACCGGGATCTTGTTGGGTCCGATCTCGGACAGTACGACGTCGAATTCGGTCTGCTCGACTTCTTCGGCTTCGCCGTTGCTGGCCGGCGCGGCGGCCGGCATCGCGGCCATCGCCGAGACTCCGAACTTCTCCTTGAGCTGGTCGACCAGTTCGGCCAGTTCCAGCACCGTCAGCGACTCGATCGCGCCGATGAGTTCGTTAACGTCTGCTTTTTTGGTTGCCATGTGGGTGCCTTTTCCTTTTTTGGTTAATGGGTCTAAAACTGTTGCCGCGGCCTAGGCGGCTGAACGCTGCTCGTGTATCTGCTCCAGCGCCGTCACCAGGCTGCCGACGACCGCCGACAGCGTAAACACCAGGCCGGTAAGGGGCGCGGCAACGCCGCCGACCACCTGGGCGCGCAGTTCGTCAAGGGATGGGATAGCCGCCAGACGATCGATCACGGCCGCGTCGATCAGTTCGCCTTCCAGCATGCCGCCGCGAACCGCGTACGCCTGGTTGCTGCCGGCCAGCCGAACCAGTACCTTGGCCGCTCCGGGCGGGTCCTGCGGGCAGACCGCCAGTCCGATCGGGCCGTCAAAGAGTTCGCTCTGGTCGCCCAGGCCCTGGTTGGCGGCAGCGATTCGGACCAGGGAGTTTTTGGCTACCCGGTAGGTCGCGCCGACTTCCGCCAAATCGCTCCTGAACCGGGCGATCTCCGGTACGGAGAGTCCACGGTAGCAGCTCACGAACCAGGACGGCGAGGACTCGAGCAGCTCCTCCAGCGCCTTGACTTCGGCTTCTTTTTCAGCTCTTGTTGCCAATTCGGCTCCTTAGGGTTGGTGTTGGGGATTTTTCCGGCAAATGAAAAACCGCGCCGGGCGATAACCCCGCGCGGTCGCGCGTTACCTTGCGGTAACGCTTGGAACGTGCCAAGAGCACATGCCTGGGCGGGCGCCTGCGTTCGCTGCGCAGGCGATTAAGCCTTGTTCGGCACCGGCCGTCTGGGGCGAAAGCGTTGCTTTTTCGGAGCGATTCTAAGCCAGCGTGCGCGCCTCGTTGATCGCCTCGTTCACATCCAGCGGCAGCCCCGGTCCCATCGACGTCGAAAGCGTGATCGAGCGGACGTAGGTCCCGCGCGCGCCGCTGGGGCGGGCGTTGACAACCGCGTTCAGGGCCGTGCAGAGGTTTTCCTTGAGCTGTTCGGCCCCAAACGAAGTCTTGCCGATGGCGAAATGAATGTTGCCGCTCTGGTCGGCCCGGTATTCGACCTGGCCGCCCTTGATCGCCGAGACCACTTCACCGATTCGGGGGCTGACGGTGCCGGCGCGCGCGTTGGGCATCAGCCCGCGCGGCCCCAGGATGCGTCCCAGTGGACCGACCGTGCGCATCATGTCCGGGGTGGCCACAGCGGCGTCGAAGTCAAGCCATCCGCCGCGGATTCGATCGGCCAGATCGTCCCCGCCGACCACTTCGGCGCCGGCCTCGGTGGCTTCGGCGGCGGCGTCGCCGGCGGCAAAGGCAATCACCCGTCGGCTGCGACCGGTGCCGTGCGGCAGAACCACCGTACCGCGGACCTGCTGGTCCTGATGGCGGGTGTCGATGCCGAGCCGGGAGTGCAACTCCACGGTCGCGTCGAAACGGGTCAGCTGGGTGTTGCGGGCTACCTCAACGGCCTCGTCGATGGCGTAGACCTTGTCTTCTTCCAGAGTGGCCACCATGGACCGGTATTTCTTGCCGTGCTTGGGCATGTTCTGGCCTCTTGGGTCTTTGTGCGTTGGCGCTTGGGCGATGTTGTTGGTTGGTGCCGGTCAGGGGGTTTCAATGCCCATGCTGCGGGCGGTCCCGGCGACGATTTTCTTGGCTTGATCGATATCGTCCGTATTCAGGTCCGGCATCTTGATCCTGGCGATTTCGGCAAGTTGCTCATCGCTTACCGACCCCACCGTTTCCTGACTGGGATTGTTGGCACCGGATTCAACGCCCGCCGCCTTGCGCAGCAGGTCGCTGGCCGGCGGGGTCTTGACTATGAACGAATAGGAACGGTCGGAGAAGATCGTAACTTCACAGGGCACGATGTTGCCGGCCTGGTCGCGGGTGCGCTCGTTGTACTCCTTGACGAACTGAACGCTGTTTACCCCGTGCTGGCCAAGCGAGGGCCCGACCGGAGGAGCCACGGTAGCCTGCCCGGCCTGGAGCTGCATCTTCACGACCGCGATTACTTTTTGCGCCAAGTCAGAGTCCTATGGGGGCGGTTGGGGCGGGCCGAATCCAGTCGGCGACCGCATGTGCTGGATCAGGTGCCGGAACGCACTCGCTCGACCTGCAGGAAGTCAAGCTCGACGGGAGTATCGCGGCCGAAGAAGGAAACCATTACGCGGACTCGGCCGCGTTCGATGTTGACCTCGTCCACGGTGCCCAGGAATTCGGTGAAGGGTCCGTCGACGATCTTGACCGTGTCGCCGACCGCCATCGTGACCTGGGCCCGCGGGGCCTTGCCGTGGATTTGCTCGAATATGCGGTCGACTTCGGCCTTTGGCAGCGGCAATGCGCGCTGGTTGCCGCCGACGAAATTGACAACGCCGGGGGTGTTCCGCACGATCGTGCCGGATGTGGTGTTGTAGTCCATCCGCACCAGCACGTACCCCTGGAACATCTTTCGCTTGACGGTCTGGCGTTCACCGTTGCGGACTTCTTCGACATCGGTTTCGGGAATGACGATTTCAAATATCGCGTCCTGCGCATCCATCGATTTGATGCGCGACAGGAGGTTTTCCCGGAACCGGTTCTCGTAGCCCGAATAAGTCTGGACCACGTACCAGTCACCCTGGGAAGCGGAATCTACGGTCATAGCGAATTAATTTTGCAGGAATATCAGATCGGATAGGCGCGCCAGGCCAAAGTCAAACAGGCCCAGGAACGCCGCCAGCGCGATTACGACGCCCAGCACGATCACCGTCAGGCGCACCGTCTCGTCGCGGGTCGGCCAGTGCGACCGGCGCAGTTCGGTCACGGTTTCACGTGCGAATGCGGCCGGGTTCGTGCCCTGTCTGCGTGCCTCGCGGCGACCGGTTCTGCGTCTGCCCGCCAACTCTGGTCCCTGGATGTGGCCACACCGGTCCGCCACGAGGACGATCCGGGGATTTGGCTCTGCTCGGAAATTGAAAAAAGCGCGGCATTTTAAGCCGCGCCAATCGAGAAGATTCTAGCACCCAATCAGGGCGCGGGGCCGGACCGGTCTACCACAAGCTGTAGCCGCCGTCGATGATCAGATCCAGTCCCACGACGAAATCGGAAGCCGGCGTGGCCAGGAAAAGCACGGCTCCGGCGAGCTCTTCGACCACGCCGGGCCGGCCGATCGGGGTCACCTTGTTCCAGTGATCGCGCAGGGGGTCGGCGGCCGGGTTCTGGGCCGCCCGATCGGTGTATATGTAGCCGGGCGAGATGCAGTTGCAGTAGATGCCGTCGCCGATCCATTCCGCGGCCAGCGATTTGGTCAGGTGTACGCAACCGGCCTTGGAGGCGTTGTAGGTGGATTGCTTTTGCGGGTGGTTGACGATCGAGCCCGACATCGAGGCGTTGTTGATGATCTTGCCGCCGCCGTGTTCGCGCATCCAGCGCGCTTCGGCCTGCATGCAGAGGAACACCCCCTTCAGGTTGGTATCGACGATGCGGTCCCAGTCGGTCTCGGACAACTCGTACCCCGGTATCCAGCCAAAGGCGCCGGCATTGTTGAAAGCCACGTCCATGCGCCCGAAGTGGCCGGTTACCCGGTCGACCATGGCGGCGACCTCGCCGGCATCGCGCACGTCGCAGGTGACGGTCAACACTTCGCGGCCAAGCGCTGTGATGTCGGCCGCGCTTTCCTCGAGCGTCTGCTCGGTCCGGCCGGACAGCGCAACGTCGGCACCGGCCTGGGCCAGTCCGAGCGCCACCGCCCGGCCGATGCCGGTGCCGCCGCCGGTGACCAGCGCCACCTTGCCGGAGAGCGAAAAATCCTCAAGTAGTCCCATTGATTCCACCCCGTCTGGGTCGCGCCAGGCCTGCGCCCGGTTTATTCGTTCAGAGATTCGACCAGCGATGTCCCGCCGGTTCCGACGACGCTGAAGCTCAGGTCGACGATCGCGCCGGTCATGATCCCGGATTCTTCCGAACACAGAAACCTGACCGTGTTGGCAACGTCGTAGGGCTTCAGCATCCGACCGAAGGGCAGTCCGGGTTCGATCTGCTCGCGCCAGTCGGTGTCGGCGCCGTGGTACTGTCTCTGGATCCGGTCTTCATTCGGAGTGTCGGTCCAACCCAGGGCGATCCCGTTGACCCGGACGCGGTGATCGGCGAGGTAGTTGGCCGCGTTTTTGGTGAGCGTCAACAACCCGCCCTTGGACGTCGAATATGGCGCCAGATCAAGTCCACCGCCGTAAGAATTGACCGAGAGGACATTTGCGATCGACCCGCCGTCGCCCTGCTCGATCATCGCCCGGGCGGCATCCTGGATCAGGAAGAACGGGGCGCGCAGGTTCAGATCCAGGGTCTGCTGATATAGCTCGGGCGAGGTATCCAGGATGTTGCCGCGGTCGGTGATTGCGGCCGAATTGACCAGGTGATCGACCCGCCCGAATTCGCCCAGGGCGGTGGGGACGATTTCACGCACCCGGGTAAGATCGCCAAGGTCGGCGGCGGCGAAATGGGCCTTTGCACCGAGTGCTGCCACGTCCGCGGCCACCGCCGCGCCGTTGGCGGAATTGCGGCCGCAGATCAGGACCCCGGCGGCGCCTTCGCGCGCAAACATTCGCGCAACCTCGGCCCCGACACCCTGGGTCGATCCAGTTACGACCGCGACTCGGCCGGCGAACAATCCGTTGGTCATTTGCATCCAATCCCGACTGGCAACGTGCAATTCTGCGTTAGCAAGTCCCGGTCGGCATCAATCGGCGGTCGGCGAGGGGATCGGCGGTCGGTGCCTGATCAGCAGCTCGTATATTGCGCTCGCGCCGACCAGCGGTTCGTCGGGCACCTCGAACTGGGCGGGGTAGATGACAAATGGGGAGGTCTGCTCGCCCCCGGCGCCGCCGTGGACGCTTACCTGGGGTTCGAATGCGGCCACGCGTCCGTCGGGAAGAGTTGCGCCATTGATGATTATGTCGCCCGCGTTTGAGAATTCGGCCAGGCGGGCGATCGAATCCGGCAGTTCCGGCGGGTAACCGGAAAGAGGGTCGCGGCCGAGCACGTCGCCGGTCGCCAGATCCAGCACCCCGCCCGGTCCGGAGACCAGGGCCCCGCCGGTCTGCGAACGGGTCACGACGAATCCGATCCCGGGATCGTTGACAAGGCTGGGGACCAGGGCCGGGAATTCCCTGGCGATCTCGGCGGCGCTCAGTTGGTGGGGGTAGGCCGTGAAGTAGACGTTGGCCAGATTGCCGGACGGACAGACGATGATCCCGCCATTGCGCTGCGATCCGGAACCGGGTCCGATTCCTTCATCCGGACCGCCCTGACCGCGGCCGCCGTGCATCCGGTCGAGCAGGGAACGGGCCGCCATGCCGCCGGCGCCGCCGGACTCGGCCGGCCCGGTCAACAGCGAACTGAAGTGGCCCATCAACTCGCTTTCTTCCATCGCGGTCCAGATCGGTTGCGATCCGGCCGAACCGGCCACCACTTGCTCCAACGGCGCGCCGGATAGTTCTGAGAACTGCCGCGCGATGCTCTGCCCGTGGTCGGACAGGATCACCAGTGAATACTCGCGCGGCACCGACTGGGCGACCCGCCGCAGACGGGCGATCTGCCGGTCCAGATTGCGAAGGGTGCCCATCGCGTCGCGGCTGCGCGGTCCGCGGTAGTGGGCGACCTGGTCGTAACCCACGTACGTCAGGTAAATTGCCGGGGTTCCGTCGAAGAGTTCGCGGGTGGCGTAGAAGGTGGTCAATTCGGCCAGCAGCACGGTGGTTATGGCGCGGGTAATTGCGAACTTGAAGTGGGCGCGGCCGCGGCGCAAGCGCCGGAATTCATAGAGCAGTCCGATCGCCAGTTCGGCCAGCACCAGCACCAGGGTCCTCAGAAAGCTGTAGGGGTCGTAGAAGAAGAGGAACAGATCGCGGGCCGGCTGCCGCACCGACCCGGCCAGCTGGGTCGCGCTGGCGGTCGCGAACCGCTCCTTGGCTCCGCCGTCGAGCAGATTCGAGATCGAGGCCCCGCCGCGGAGGAGCGCACCGGGATGATCCAGGCGCTTGGCGATCGCGGCTGCATCCTCGAGATTCGATGACTCGACCAGTTGCCCGGTCCGCTTGTCAAACCAGCGGAAACCGGGGATGTCGCAGTCGTTTCCGTACAGGATGCCGGCCTGTGATGAGGACGTCTGGGTCGGCAGGTGGCACCACCAGGGCCGCATCTCGAACTGTCCGCCCAGCAGCCAGCGGCGCACATTGGGCATTCGGCCGGCGGCCATGGCCTCGCGCAGGACCGGTTCGGCAAGCCCGTCGATTTCCACCACCAGCAGGCCGGACCCAACCAGCTCGTGCTCTTCGGTCCGCACCGAAAGGCGATTGGCGAAGTAGTAGTAGAAGGTGTCTTCGTCCTGGATCAGCGAAAGCGCGTTGGCGGCGGCGTTGACGGTAGCGAATCCGGCCGCCAGGATGAGGGCGGTCCCAAATCCGTCGGTCATCTGGCCGGGCACGATCAGCGATGCGGCGAAGATGATGATCGCGTTCAGCACCAGCGACCAGAGCCCCAGGGTGACGATCGTCAGGGGCAGTGTCAAAAGCAGGATCAGGGGCCGCACGAATATGTTCCCCAGCACCACCGCCGATGCCAGCGCCAGGCCGGATCCGACGTCCCCGACGGTGAAACCCGGCAGGATGCGTCCCAGGATCAGGAACGTCACAAGGTGCAGGGCAATCACGAACGCGGTCTGGCGCAATACGCGGCCGAAGTCGGACATCTAGAGCACCAGCCGATCCGAGGTCCCGGGGCGCAGTACAACCGGTTCGATATCCGCAGACAATGCTCCGAGCGCATCGACAAACTGCTGGGCAGGGTCCAGAGTCGGCTTTGCCTCTGAGAGCGTCGGCACGGCGTTGCGGTAGGCGCCCCAGTGGATTGGTATCACCCACCGCGGACGCAGTTGACTGGCGGCGCAGGCGGCTTCACGTGGGTTGAGATGTCCGGGACCAAGCGATGACCCCCAGCCGCCTACCGGCAGCAGGGCAACGTCCAGCGGTTGCGGGTCGGGCCGCATAGGTTCGAAATACCCGGTGTCGCCGGCGAAATAGATTCGACGGCTGCCGCAGATCTCAAAGGCCAGGGCGGGCGCATGTGGGCCGAACGGCACCCGTTCGCCGCTGTGATCGACCGCCAGGCACGTGATTTGCAGCCCCAGCAGATCCAACTGGTCACCGGGACCGGCTTCAACAAGCGGTCTGATCGAATTGCGGGCCAAGAATTCTCCGCCCCCATGCGGCACCACGTACGTCGGATTGCCGTTCAATGCGCGCATAGACCAGGGGTGGCAGTGATCGTGGTGAAGGTGTGAAATCAAGACCAGGTCGATTTCCGGCAGGCAAGCCGGGTCAACCGTCGGACAAATGCGCCTGATCGAAAAGATGCGGTCGGCCAGTAACGGGTCGGTGAGCAGCACCCTGCCGTCGAGTTCGATCAGGCAGGTGGCATGGCCCGGATGCGAGATTTGGCAGGATGCCACCGGCAATCCCCATTTGGTTGCGCTTCCGCAAATGGCCCCTGCGGGCGGATTAGACCCCCATTATCGATGGGGCCGCACCGCAGGGTGCGGCCCCATTGCTCTAGAGAGTGTCGCTAAGCCGTCATTCTGGTCAGAGGTAGCCCCCAGCTAGTTCCGGGAACGGATTCGAGCTGATCGGTTCGTCGGTCTCCAAGGCCCGGTCCAGGATGGCCTGGGCTTCGGAATTGAATCGGGCCTGAGTCTCCTGAATGTCGGCCCCGGCCAGGATCACAGCCTCCTGGATCTTGGCAAATTGGGTCCAGATTTCGGCGGTTCCTGGGCCGAAGTAATGCGCATACGAATTCTTCTGGCCTTCGATGAAAGGCTCGGTGCCCGGAATCGCGTTGCGGTAGGCGGTGTAGACGATCGAGTCGCGGAACGAGAACCGCGGCGGGATTTGCCCGAAAGCGGTGCACCAGATCGAGTCGTTCTCGGGATCGTTGCCGATGAAATCGGTAAAGTGCCAGCCCCCTTCCGGGTTCTTGCCGCCAACCGGCATCTGCAGCGCTCCGCATCCGATCGGGTTCAGGTTCGACAGCGGACCGCGTGGCAGCAGCGCCACCCGGCCGACTTCGATTCCCAGGTTCTGGACCGAGTTCTGCAGCCGGGACGGGTAGGCGGCGTAGTGGCCGAGCAGGCCGGTGCCGTAGTCGTTGGTCATACCCGTCTCGTCGGTGGACTTGAACTGTATCGTGCCGGCGTCGACGAATCGCTTGATCCAACCCCAGTAATTGGCATATTCGGCCGAATCGAACAGCGTCGTGGTGCCGTCGGCGGTAACGGCGTGGGCGCCGAAGCGCATCGACCACCCGGTCGAGGTCGCGCCGGTAGTCGCGATTGGTTTGGTGGCGAACGCCATGCCGGTGACCTCGTCGCCGATCGAATGCACCCGTGAGGCGTTCTCGAAGAGCTCTTCGGTATTGTCCGGCGGGACGTCGGGGTCCAGCCCGGCGGCACGGTAGAGGTCGGCGTTGTAGTAAAGCGACATCGTGCCGGAATTGACCGGCATCGCCCACATCTTGCCGCGCCAGCTCAGCGCCTGGATGATTGAGGGGACGAAGTCCTTGCTCTGGATCTCCGGGTCGAACTGGTCCATGTCGTGCATGACGCCGCGGCGGAAGAAGTTGTTCATCAGGATCGGTCCGCCGACCCGCACCACGTCCGGCGGGGTGCCGGAGGCTATCGCGGCGGTCAGCTTGACGTTCAGCTCGTTGTTGGGCACCAGGATCGGATCGAGCTTGAAGGCGTCCTGCTGGCGGTGGTAGTGGCCGACTACGTTCTTCTCGAAGTTTTCCTGCTGGGTGGCCTGATTGAACCAGATGTTGGTGACCTGGGTTACCGGTGCGGGTGCCGCGACCGGGACCTCGATTGTCACCACCCGCTCGGTTACCGTGGCCTCGCCCGGGATTTCGACTTCGACGATCTGGGTCTCCCCGGCGACCTGGACGGTCACCACCTTTTCGACCTCGACGACCTCGGTCTCGCCACACCCGGCCAGGGCCGCGGTCGTGGCCAGGCCGGCGGCGCCGGTTGCGGCCGCACGCAGGGCGGTCCTGCGGTTAAATCTGCGCATCGCTTCCTCCTCCAAGATTCCCTACTGAGCACTAAGTCCTGTTGCTTTGGACTCCTGTGTCCGTTTTTAAACCTTACCGAATCTCAACTCCGCCGTAGATTTACAGATTGCGCGAGCCGATTCGCGGACGAATTAGTTGTGCCGCATTCGGCAGGCCCCTTGGAGACGCCGACGGGGCCGCATCTGGCGATGCGGCCCCGAAGGATTTTTCAGGGTTCAGTGACCCCGAATGATCGTTCTAGAGGTATCCGCCGGTCAGCGGGTTCGGGAACGGGTTCGAATCGATCGGATCGTCGGCTTCCAGGGCCCGGTCCAGAGCGGCCTGAGCCTCGGTGTTGAACGTTTCCTGGGCCTCCGCGGGATCTTGTCCGCCGAGGATGACGGCTTCCTGGATCCTGCCGAACTGGGTCCAGATCTCGGCCGTTGCCGGTCCGAAGTAGAACGCGAACGAGTTCTTCTGGCCTTCAATGAAGGGTTCGGTGCCCGGGATGGCGTTGCGGTAGGCCGTGTAGACGACCGAGTCGCGGAACGAGAACCGCGGCGGGATCTGCCCGAAAGCGGTGCACCAGATCGAGTCGTTCTCGGGGTCGTTGCCGATGAAGTTGGTGAAGTGCCAGCCGCCCTCGGGGTTCTTGCCGCCGGTGGGCATCTGCAGCGCACCGTACCCGATCGGGTTCAGGTCCGATAGCGGACCGCGCGGCAGCAGGGACACTCGCCCCACTTCGATACCCAGGTTCTGGACCGAGTTCTGCAGCCGCGACGGGTAGGCGGCGTAGTGGCCGATCAGGCCGGTGCCGTAGTCGTTGGTCTGCCCGGTCTCGTTCTGGGATTTGAAGTTGGTGATTTCGTTATCGACGAACCGCTTGATCCATGCGAAATAGTTTCCGTATTCGGCCGAATTCAGCAATGTCGTGAGACCGTCGTCGGTGACCGCGCGGGCGCCGAAGCGGAAGAAGAAGCCTGACGAGCCGTTGCCGGTTGCGGTCTGCGGCACGGTCGGGAATGAAATGCCGGTGATTTCGTCGCTGACCGAGTCCACCCGGGCGGCGTTGTCGTAGAGATCCTCGGTGGTTTCCGGCGGGACGTCGGGGTCAAGCCCGGCCGCCCGGTAAAGGTCGGCGTTGTAGTAGAGCGACTGCGTGCCGGAGTTGACCGGCATCGCCCACATCTTGCCGCGCCAGGTAATGGTCTGCGTAATCGACGGAACAAAATCCCTGCTCTGGATCTCGGGGTCGAACTGGTCCATGTCGTGCATGACGCCGCGGCGGTAGAAGTTGTTAACCAGGATCGATCCACCGACCCGCACCACGTCCGGCGGGGTGCCGGAGGCGATCGCGGCGGTCAGCTTGACGTTCAGCTCGCCATTGGGAACCAGGATCGGGTCCAGCTTGTAGGCGTCCTGCTGGCGGTGGTAGTGACCCACCACGTTCTTCTCGAAGTTCTCCTGCTGGGTGGCCTGGTTGAACCAGATGTTGGTCACCTGGGTTACCGGCGCCGGTGCCGCCACCGGGACCTCGATCGTCACGATCCGTTCGGTAACCGTCGTTTCGCCCGGGATCTCGACTTCCACGATCTGGGTCTCGCCGGCGACCTGGACGGTCACGACCTTTTCGACCTCGACGACCTCGGTCTCGCCACAACCGGCCAGGGCGGCGGTGGTGGCCAGGCCGGCGGCGCCGGTCGCGGCGGCGCGCAGGGCGGTCCTGCGGCTGAATTTCCGCATATGTATTTCCTCCAAATTAAAAAAGGGGCCAAGTCTCACCCAGCACCCATTACAAACGTCAAATTATCATACGCGCGCCCTACCGCCCGATTTAGGCGCACACCCGGACCCGGTTACCTCAACCGGCTCTACGCCGATTCCTACAACGCGTCAGCGCGATAGCTGGCACGCGTGGATTCAAATCCGACCGATCCTAGGTCCTCGGGCTCGATCCCAAGCCGATCGCCCAGCAGGTCTTCAGCGGCGCGCACCACCGCCAGCGCATCCATTTCATGCAGCCGCAATAGGTATTCGGGATCGGCTCCATGGGCGTACGTATCGCGCAGACCGATCCGGACCAGCTTGGTCCCGATGCCCTCGTCGGCGATTTTTTCGGCCAGGGCCGAACCAAGGCCGCCGGTTATCAGGTGGTTCTCGATTGAAATTGCGCCCATCCGGCCGCGCCGCAGCGAATCTGCGATCTGGGGATCATTGAACGGCTTCAGGGTCGAGATGTGGACGTGCTCGACGCTGAGGCCGCGTTCCTTGAGCACTTCGACCGCCCTGATCGCGTGTTCGGTGATCAGGCCGGAGGAAAAGACCGTCAGGTCCCGGCCGACCGAAAGACGCCGCACACGATCGATCTGGAGCGGCTCCTCGGTAGGGAACAAGCGCCGCATCCGTCCGCGGTTCATGCGCACGTACACCGGTCCCGGGTGCCGGTAGGCGGCTTCAAGGACCGATTCGATCTCGGTGGCATCGCCGGCGTCGATGACGGTCATGTTCGGAATGGACCGCATCAGCGACACGTCATCGATGGCGTGGTGGGTGGCGCCGCCGGGAGAGATGATCCCGGGGAGGAAACCCAGCAATTTCACCGGCAGGTTCGGGTAGGCCACCGCCATCTCGATCTGGTCGATCACCCTACGGGTGGTGAACACCCCGAACGTGTGCACATAGGGGATCAGGCCTTCGCGAGCCATTCCGCCGGCGAACCCGATCATGTTCTGTTCGGCCATACCCAGCGATATGCAGCGCTCCGGATAAAGGTCCCGGAACAGGCCCAGTTCGCAGGGCCGGGTCAGGTCCGCAGTCACCCCGTAGACGTCAGGATGGGCCGCCGCAAAGCGCGGGAAGTTGGAATGGTGCGGCCGCAGGACGTAGTTGCCAGACTCGCTCACAACGCAGCTCCTTCGAGCAGGCTGAGGCGACGTTCGAAGCGCTGCTTTTCTTCCGGATCGCTAAATATCACGTAGTGGAGTTCGGGCAGGCGCGGCTCCAGCTCGGGCATTCCGCACATGGGATTGGTCCGGGCGACCACGAACAGCGTCTTGCCGGGAATTCTGGTCTCGGGGATCGCGGTCAACGCATCGATGTCGTTGCCGTCGATTTCCAAAACGTTGGCCCCGAAAGCCTCCAGGCGTTCAACGATCGGTTCGGTCTGCATGATCGATTCCATCTCGCCGTCGCACTGCTGGCCGTTCACGTCGATGATCGCGGTCAGGTTGTCGATGCCGTGAAAGCTGCAGGATGCGACCGTTTCCCAGGTCTGCCCTTCCTGCAGCTCGCCGTCGGACATGAATATCCAGGTGTGCCCGGTTTCACCCTTCTCGCGCCGCGCGAAGGCGATCCCGGCCGCCTGTGAGAGCGACTGCCCGAACGACCCCGAGGTGACGGCGATCCCCGGCGAGTGTTCGGCGCCGATCCGCTCCATCACATGCCCGTCGACCTCCACCAGGTCCAGCGCGGCCGCATCCAGGCGGCCGATCTCGACCAGCGCGCAGTACAGCGAGAGCGAGTAGTGCGTGGGCGAGAAGATGAAGCGGTCCAGTTCGGGGGTGTGGGGACCGTTGTAGCGGTCACCCGGGAAATGATCGGGGTTGTCGGGCCCGGGAACCCCGCTGTAGGGCGGGGGCATTGGCGGGGCGATGCTGGGACCCAGCCGCATGAGACGGGTGTAGAGAACGGCCAGGATTTCGGCCGACGAACAGGACTGCGACAGATATCCGCCGTCAAGCTCCAGCGATTTGCGAAGGCTGCGGCTGCGGATTCCGCGGGCCACCCGTACGGGATCTATTTGGCCGGTTTCGGGGCTGGCTGCCGGGGCGGATGATTCAGTCAAAGGGCGTGTCCCTGGAGGCGGTTGAGGGAGCCCACATCCGGAATTGAACCGGAGACCTCATTCTTACCAAGAATGCGCTCTTCCTACTGAGCTATGTGGGCAAAGGGTGCAAAGGGCATGAGCCTAGGGATTTTAGGCGTTTGGAATTTCGGGCCGACCCGCCCCGATAATGTCCCCACGCAGTCGGTTCCCGCTATGCCCGGGATTTTCCGTCCGGCCGCAGACGCGGCGGCCCGGAATTCCAGGGCGTCTGGGAATGCGGTGCAATTCCGCAGCGGACGCGCCACCGTGATTGGCAAGGCCAGCCGCAAGCCACTGCCCGGAGGATGCCGGAACGGCCGGTCCCGGGCGGGAAGGGCGGCCGGGCCGCTTCAAGTAGCCATAAGCCGGGAGACCGAGCCGGGACCGCAGCCCGCAGCGCCGCTCGCGAACCTGTAAATGAACGCCCGGAAGGGCACCAGCGGCCGGGTCGGCACTGGCGTTGGTGCGCCCGGCGGCGGACGAGGCTTGTACCGGATGCGATCCCAACTGCCCGGCCCGGCCCGGCATCTGCTGTTGGCGCTGTGGCTGTCCCTGGCCGCGCTGCTGATTTCCTGCGGGGCCGCGCCGGCCCCCGAGCAGACGCCCGCAACCGTGGTCCGGATCGATTCGGTCGGGCGGTCGGTGGCAGTCCCGGCAAACCCGCAGCGGATCGTTTCGCTGGCCCCGAGCGCCAGCGAGCTCATCTACGCCCTGGGCGGGGCCGGGCTGGTAATCGCGGTCGACGACTACAGTCCGCTGCCGCCGGACGGCCGCGACCTGCCACGGGTCGGGGCGTTCACACTCGATTACGAAGCAATTGCCGCGCTCGCGCCGGACCTGGTGGTGGGGGCCAACATCACCCCATCGGAACAGATCGAGCGCATCGGCGATCTGGGGGTGCCGGTCTGGATAGTCGACAGCACCAGCGTCGCCGGCATCGCCCCGGCGCTTGCCAGGCTGGCCGCCGCGATCGGGCGGACCGAAGCGGTCGCCCCGCTCACCGCCGAACTTGGCCGGCGCCTGCAGCAGGTCGCGGCGGCGGCGCGGACCCAGACCGGGCGACCGGGTGTCTACTGGGAGCTGGACGCTACCGACCCGACCCGACCGTTCGCGGCCGGGCCCGGATCGCTGGCCGATGAGATCATCACGCTGGCCGGCGGCACGAACGTGCTTGCCGATATCGGCGAACCATATCCGCAGGTGAGCGTGGAGGCGATCGTCGCCCGCGACCCCGCGGTGATCGTGCTGGCCAACGCCCCCTGGGGGGTCGATCGCGCGTCCCTGGCCCAGCGTCCCGCCTGGGCCGGATTGAGCGCGTTGACCGGCGACCGCGTGATTGAACTTAGCCCCCAGCTGGCCGATGCCGGGGCGCGCGCCACCCCGGCGGTGTTCGATCTGATCGAATTCCTCCAACCCCGTTTTGCCTCGCCCTGAACCCGGCTCGGGCCGGGCCCGGCCGCGTCCTGGGGCGATTCCCGCCCTGCTCGGGGCCGGCGCGTTCGCCTTGCTGGCCGTTCTGCTGGGCGCCGGCTGCGGCTCGGTCAACCTGCTGCCGGCCATCGGCATCGATTGGGCCGTAGGGTGCGGGGCCGACCGGGTTGGCCCCGGCGACAGGGAACTTGCGGCCCGGATCCTCCTGCAGATCCGCCTGCCGCGCCTTGCCGGCGGTTTTCTGGTCGGCGCGGCGCTGGCCGCCGCCGGGGTCTTCTACCAGGGGCTGCTGCGCAATCCGCTGGCCGATCCCTTCGTCATCGGCGCTTCCGGCGGGGCCGGGCTGGGGATCGTGCTCGGGCAACTCCTGCTCCTTTACCTGGGGTCGCCCGGCGGCGGCGCGGCGCTCATACCGGCGCTCGGCTTCGCCGGGGCGCTGGCCGCGGTCTGGATGGTCTTCCTGATAGCCGGTCGGCGCGGGCGCCGGTCGAACAGCACGCTGGTCCTGACCGGATTTGCGGTCAGCTCCCTGCTGGGCGCGCTGAATCTGCTGATCCTGCTCACCGCGCAACCGCTGCGGGAGCGCCTGCTGGAATCGATCAGCTGGGTGCTGGGCGGAGTGAAAGTTTCCGGCTGGACCCCGGTCGGCCTGGCCCTGCCGGCAATCGCAATCTGCCTGGCGCTGGGGTTCGCGTTCGCCCGCCAGCTCGATTACCTGGCGCTGGGCGGCGCCGGCGCGGTCCGCCTGGGAGTGAACGTTGCCCGCCTGCGGATCGCCCTGCTGCTCGCGGCCTCGCTGCTGACCGCCATCGCGGTGGCCCTGGCCGGGATAGTCGCCCTGGTCGGCCTGCTGGTCCCGCACGTTGCGCGCCTGGTGCTGGGGCCCGCCAACCGGCTCCTGCTGCCGGTCGCCGCAATCCTGGGCGGCGGCTACCTGGTACTGGTCGACCTGTTCGCCAGGACCGCGTTCGCGCCCGCCGAAATACCGGTCGGAATCCTGGCGGCGCTTTTTGGAACTCCCGTTTTTCTCTGGCTCCTGCGCCGCAACCGTTTCGGATATGACTTCTAGGCGGCCCGCGATCGCGGTCCGGGAGTTGCGCCTGCGCCGCGGAGGGTTCGAGCTGCGCATCGATCACCTGCGCGTGGAGCGCGGCGAACTGGCGGTCCTGATCGGGCGCAACGGGGCCGGCAAATCAACCCTGCTCGACGCCATCGGCGGCCAGATCGGGACCGATCGCGGACAGATCGAGATCTTTGAACAGGCGGTCACCGGCATGCCGGCGCGGAGCCGGGCGCTGCGGATGGCCGCCATCCCGCAGGAGTTTGAGATTCCGTTTGCATACAGCGTGCGCGAGGTCGTCGAATTCGGCCGCGCCCCCCACATGGGTTACTTCGGCCGGATGCGGCCCGGCGATCGCAGCGCGGTCAGGGCGGCCCTCGCCGAGTGCGAGCTGGACCGGATCGCGGACCGGCCGCTGGGGGAACTCTCGGGCGGTCAGCGGCGACGGGTGGCCCTGGCGGCCGCTCTCGCCCAGGACACGCCGATCCTGCTCGCCGACGAACCCAGCGCCCACATGGACGTGGCCCGGGTCTTCTGGTGCTGGCGCCTGCTGCTGGAGAGGGCCCGGTCCGGCCGCGCGGTGCTGGCAGCGGTCCACGACCTGAACCTGGCGGCCGCGTTCGCCGACCGGATTTACCTGCTCGGCGAGGGCCGGCTGATCGCCGGCGGCGATCCGGTCAGCGTGCTGAGCCGGCAGAACCTGACGGTCGGGTTCGGGGTTTCGGCCCGGCTGGAGCGGCGCGACGGTCGACCGCATCTGACCCAAATCGCCCCGATCGGGCACACTTCGGATCGCCCCGACTGACCGACGGCCGCTCATCGTCGCAGCCACCCCGCACAGGTTCGCCCCGGCAGCCGGCGGGAATTGAATCGCCGCGCCCGGCGCTTTTTACTGACTGGCCGTCCGGAAGGTGCTCGACGAGGTTCCCGAGACCCCGTTTACAGTCCAGCGAACATCGAAACGATAGGTTTCCGAACCGCTCAACGGCTCGTGCGGGACCAGCGAAAGCCCCCGCCGCCAGCCGCTCGTCTGCACCGTCGCCGCCAGCACCGCTCCGTCGGACTGGCGGGTCAGGCTGGCCCGGCCCCAGGTGACTTCGTCACCGAGACGGAACAGGACCGTGACCGGCGGGCCGAGCGGGCGGATCACGCCGGGCGCCGGATCGGGCCCTTCGAACCCGTCCCAGGAAGGATCCACGCCGGTGGCACCGTCGGCCGGGTAGATGCTGGGTTGCGGGCTGGAGCCGGACTTGTCAACTTGCAGGCCGACGTTGAAGATCGAAACCGTCACGTTGCCGTCGGTGGCCGACCCGTAGCCGATGTGGACCGCCGACGGGTGCACGAACATGTAGCGGTGGTAGACGGTCGCCAGCGCCCCAGTCGAGCGTTCGCGCCGGGTCCAGCAGACCGGCGACCTCGTCGATCCAGTTGAGCTCGTAACCGGCCGCCTTGGCGCGATCGAAGATGGACACGCCGCTGAAGTGCTCCAACCCGCGGACCTCGTTGTGGAAATCGCCGCGGTGGGTGATCCAGTAGCGGGCGTGGCTGGAGGCGGCCTGGGTCAGCTGGGCCGACTTGATCAAGGGCGTAAGCCCCAGGCCGGTCCGGACCCGGTTGACCTCCTCGATCAGGCCGTTTTCGGTCGCCGGATCGACCGGCTGCGCGCCATTGCCGCTGTAGGGCGCCACGTACTCGGCCGCGACCCAGCCGCCGGTGGTAAGTTCCAGCCAGAGCAGTCCGCCAACCTCGGCGGTTACGCCGCTAAGGTCCAGGATTCGGCCGTGCTGGAACCTGGCGATGACCGGGGCCGTCGCCGAGGCACTTGCCCGGGACGTTCAGGACGGACCCCGGAACGTTGGCCTGCCAGCTGCCGCGCGTGTAGTCCGGGTTCGCTGCTCGGCGGTGTCACCGTGGTCGGCGGCGCCACCGGCTGCGTCGCCCCGGCGCCGGGGGCTCAGGAACTCGCCGGATACCCAGCGCGCGGACCCTATCTCGACCCAAAGGGAACCGTCTATGTGATCGTGCGTGCGCCCGGTCGGGAACACTTCCTCGCCGTCGTTGGCGGTGTCGACCACGGGGGCCGACCTGGACGGTCGCTGGCGAACGTTGAGGAAGGATCCCTCGGTGTCGACGAACCACCGGCCGGTCCCGTAGTCGGGGGTCCTGCGACCCGGCCGGCAGGGTCGGCGGTATGGCGCTGGCGGCGTGCGGCGCGAGCGCGGCCGGCGGGAACATTCCAAGCTGCTTGGCCAGGTCGCCGCCGTTGGCTACGGTCACGGTGCCGGCCCGCGCCCAGGGGAAATCGTCCAGCCAGAGCTGCAGCACCGCCCGCTGCAGGCGGATGGCGCGCAGGCCGGAATACTCGCGGACCTGCGAAGTGGGAAGACCGAAATGGCGCAGGTAATCGTCGGACGCCAGGTAGATGCGGCGCAGCAGGGGTTCCTCATCCAGCAGCGCGACCCGCTTCTCCAGGATCTGCGGCCAGGACAGGCCGGTTTCGTCAAATTCCTCCTGCTCGGGCACCAGCTCGTCGGCCAGTTGCCCATCGAAGCCCAGGCGGTGCAGGTCGTCGAACACGTTCACGAACGCGGTAGCCTGCTCGTCCGGTCGCCACTGGAATACCGCTTTCTGCATCACCTGGGTGACGAACCCGTCCCAGATGAACCGCCGCGAGACCGGATAGCCAACCCCGGCGACGCCGCCGAATTCCTCAAACGCCGTCCAGAACCGGGCCTCGGAGTCGTCGACGACGGCGTATCCGTCGGCCGGATCGGCGGTGTCGCCCCCGGTCTGGGTGAAGAATTGGCCGCCCGCCACCGGGTATTCGGCTTCCTGGGCCCGCACCGGCACCGCCAGCGTCATTGCCAGGATTGCCAGCAATACCGACACCCGCAACGCCCTTGCCGCGAGCCAGCCCGGCGAGCGCACCCCAAAATCGGGACGCGAGCAAAATTTGCCTTCCATCATTCCGGGCCGAGCATGCAGCTTACTGCTGAAACCGCCGTGGTCGTGGCCGAATCGCACGGATTTCGATTCGGACCAGGAACCCCGACCGTTTGCGATCTTTCGGCGGGCGGGGTTTCCAACGCAGTTTTCAAGCTCGAATCCGATTCAGTGTGCCTGGTACTCAAACAGCCTCTGGCCAAGTTGCGGGTTCAGACCGAATGGCGCATCGACCGGGTCCGGATATTCCGCGAAGCCGAGGGAATGCGGCTGTGGGAACAACTGGTGGCGCGCGACGCCGTGCCGATCGTGCATTTCGTTGACAAAACCAATTACATTTTGGCAATGAGCTGTGCGCCCGCGGGGCACGGCAACTGGAAGCAGCAATTGCTGGCCGGCCGCCTGGAGCCGGCCGCAGCGCGCGCACTGGGGATCATGCTGGCCGACTGGCAACGCGGCGGCGGCGGCGTTGCCGGGCTGCCCTCGAGGCTGCCGGCCACCGACACCTTCGTCCAGGGCCGCCTGGATCCCTACCTCGGGGATCAGCTGCGGGGCCGCCATCCCTCGCTGGCGCCGGCGCTCGCGGCCCTGAGCGCCGAGTTGCTCGCCGATCGCTGCTGCCTGGTTCACGGCGACTATTCGCCCAAGAACGTGCTCGTCGGGGAGAGGGGGTCGGTCTGGCTGCTCGATTTTGAAATCTGCCACTTCGGGCACCCGGCGTTCGACCCGGCGTTCATGCTCACCCACCTGTTGCTAAAGTCCCAGCACCTGCCGCGGTCGGCCGGCGGCTTCATCGCCCTGGCCGAGGATTTCTGGGACTCATACCGAAACCGCCTCGGCGGCTGGCTGATGCCAGGGCAGGAATCGGTTACCGTGCGCTGCCTGGGGGGACTGCTGCTGGCGCGCGTGGATGGCAAATCGCCGGCCGAGTACCTGACCGACCCCGCCGCCCGCCGGCGCGTCTTAGATTTGGGCCGCCGGCTGTTGTGCGACGCCTCCGGAACGGTCCGGGGCGCGTGCCGCCTGGCGGCCGGTTGCGCCAGTTAAAGTTATTCGCCAACATGACCCTGATCAGATCCATCCGCGCCCGCGAAGTTCTCGATTCACGCGGCCTGCCCACGGTCGAGGTCGACCTGGCCTGCGATGGCGGCTTCGGCCGGGCGATCGTGCCATCCGGCGCCTCTACCGGAAGCCACGAGGCCCACGAGGCCCGCGACGGCGATCCTTCCCGTTACCGGGGACGGGGCGTGCGCCGGGCGGTGGCGGCGGTCAACGGCGAGATCGCCGACTACGTCGTCGGGATGGATTGTGCCGAACAGGACGAGATCGACCAGGCGCTCATCAACCTGGACGGGACCGCCAGCAAAGAGCGTCTCGGGGCCAACGCGATCCTGGGCGTGTCGCTGGCCGCCGCCCACGCCGCCGCCTGCGCGGCCGGGCTGGGGCTCTTCGAATACCTGGCCCGGTTCGGCGCCCGCCGGTCCCTGCCAACGCCGATGGTCAACATCATTTCGGGCGGCCTGCATGCCGGCCGGAACCTGGACTTCCAGGACTACCTGGTGGTACCGGGCGGGGCCGGCTCGATAGCCCAGGCGCTGGAATGGGTGGCGGCCGTGAGAACCCAGGTCGCGACCGCGCTGGAGCGGTCCGGACATTCGCTGCTGCTGGCCGACGAGGGCGGTTTCGGGCCGGCGCTGCAAAGCAACCGCGCCGCACTGGACCTGTTGACCGAATCCATCTCGGCGGCCGGACTGGAGCCGGGTGCCGACGTTGCGATCGCAATCGACGTTGCGGCCCAGCATTTCTTCACCGACCCCGGCTACCGGCTCGCCGCCGAGAGCCGCCGCCTGGAAGCATCCGAATTGATCGAGTACCTGGTGGGGCTGACCGGACGGTACCCGATCGTCTCGATCGAGGACGGCCTGGCCGAGGACGACTGGGATTCCTGGGTGGAGCTGAACGGCGCGCTGGGGGATCGCATCCAGGTTCTTGGCGACGACCTGTTCACGACCAACCCGGCCCGGCTGGAGCGGGGCATTTCCACCGGGGCGGCGAACGCCATCCTTATCAAGGTGAATCAGATCGGCACCCTGACCGAGGCGCTGTCGGCGCTGCGCCGCGCCCAGGCGGCGGGATTTGCCACGGTGGTCTCGGCGCGATCGGGCGAGACCGAAGACTCGACCATCGCCGACCTGGCGGTGGCGACCGGCGCCGGTCAGATCAAGATCGGTTCGCTGGCGCGCTCCGAGCGAGGCGCCAAGTACAACCAGCTGCTGCGGATCGAGGACCGGGCGGGTTCCGGGATCGAATACGCCGGATGGACCGCGCTGGCGGGCAGGTAGGGCCCGCGCGGCGTTGGTTTGTTGGCGGAGGAGGCGGGATTCGAACCCGCGACCCGGTTAAAAGCCGAGTAACCGCTTAGCAGGCGGCCGCACTAGACCAACTATGCGACTCCTCCAGGGGATTTTTCGGGGCGGAGGGGGTGGGATTCGAACCCACGAACCTCATCGGTTAGTGGTTTTCAAGACCACCGCCTTAAACCACTCGGCCACCCCTCCATATCTTGGAGCGGAAGATTATAGAAAGGCGGCTGTGTCCGGCCCGGGCCCCTTCCGGTCGATCCTGCGGGTCAGCGCGGCAATCGCATCGCCCGCAACGTCCCGGCCCGGCGCGGCCACCAGCCGGGCGACCCCGTCGCCCGGAGGGCCGTAGATTCGGGGATCGGTCGCGGTGTAGATAACGGCCCCGCCCGATCCGACCGCCGCGCCCAAGTGCGCGATCGCCGAATCGTTGGCCAGGAAGCACCCGGACAGCGCCAGCAGCGCCCCGACTTCGCCAAAGTCAAGCCTTTGCGACAAGTCAAGCAAAGGGCCGCCGCAGAGCCCCCTGCGGACCGCCTCGACCGCGTCCGCATCACTGGCGCCGCCGACCAGAACCGGGCAGAGCCCGGCATCCTCGCGCAGGCGCCGGGCGACCCGGACGAATCCGCCCGGCGGCCAGCGCTTGTCGAGTCGCCGGGCGCCCGGGTTGACGCCCCCGCCGGGAGCCAGCACCAGCCAACCGGGCGGGCGTTCCCGGCCGGCCAGCAGGCCCCGGACCTTCGCGGCGGCGGCGTCCGGCACCTGGAACCAGGTTTCGGGGTGCACTGCCTTAAGACCGATCCGGCGCACCACGTCCAGATAAAGCTCGCCCTCGTGCCGACCCGGCCGGACCGGGGTCCGGTAGTTGAGGGCAAAGCCGCGACCGTCGCTGTCGAGTCCGGCCCGCACGCCTATGCCGGCCAGCCAGGGCAGGAGGGCCATGAGCGGGGACCGGTCGAGCACGACCGCGGTGTCGAATCGCTGCGCGCGGATCCGGTTGGCGGTCCGAACGTACTGGCGCAGCGTATACGCCCCCGGAGTTCCGACCGGACCGCATTCAAGCAGGCCGTCGACGCTGGGGCTGCCGGCCGCGGCGGGCCTGGCCCAGTCCCCTATCAGCTGCAGGATCTCGGCATCCGGAAATCCCTTTCGCAGCGACGCCAGGGCGGCCCCCGCCAGGAGCACGTCGCCCAGGCTGCCGGGTTTGATGACCAGGATCCGGCGCGGCGCCGGGAATGAGCCCTCGCCGGCCGAGGGGAACCCTGTCGCCAGCGCCCGGCAGGCCGCGCCGACTATTCGATCGCGTGCCGACCCCGCCAAGGGGACCGCTTCAATCGCCTTCCGGTTTGTCGATCAGGCCGAACGTCAGCCGGCCGGAAACCGCCAGCTCGCCGTCGGCAAAGAGTTCGCCGCGGCCGCGGCCCATGCGGCTGCGCAGGCGTTCGACCTGGACCCGCATCTCCAGGCGGGCGCCCGGGGCGACGATGCGCCTGAACCTGAGCTCGTCGATGCCGGCGAATACGGCCAGTTTGCCGGCGTTGGCGGGGGCCGACATCGCCAGGCAGGCCCCGGTCTGGGCCAGCGCCTCGACCATGATCACGCCCGGCAGGATCGGGTTGCCGGGAAAGTGGCCGGCGAAAAAATCCTCGTCGCCGCGGACCTTGTATTCGGCCACGGCGCGTTCGCCCGGATCCAGCTCCAGCAGGCGGTCGATGAACAGGAACGGCGGACGCTGCGGGATCAGGTCGGTGACCGCCGGCAGTCCATCCGGGGACCGGGGGTCAGGCATCGCCGCGGACCAGCCCGGAGAGCGCGTGCGAGGGCCCGCGCAGATGGTCGCGATAGAGGGAACTGAAGACTGCGTAGTAATCGCGGTAGGCCTCGGCCCGGCCGGGGTCGGGTTCGAACAGGTCGGAGTAGCCGACGCTCGCCTCCACCGCCGACTGCACGTCGGAGTGGCCTCCGCCGGCGACCGCTCCCAGGATCGCGGCCCCGAAAGCGGGGCCTTCCTCGGATGCGGTCCGCTGGACCGGCAACCCGAACACGTCGGCCATGGTCTGAACCCAGAAGTCCGACCGCGCCCCGCCGCCGGTGGCTATGACCCGGTCGGCGCGAACTCCCAGGTCCGAAATCAGATGCAGGCAGTCGGCCAGCGCGAACGTGACCCCCTCGATGACGGCCCGGGCCACATGCCCGGCCGAGTGCCGCAGGGTGACCCCGACCAGGGCGCCGCGCGCGTCCGGGTCAAGGTGCGGGGTGCGTTCGCCGGACAGGTAGGGGAGGAACACCAGCCCCTCGGCTCCGGGCGGCGCTTCGGCGGCGGCGGCGGTCAGCAGGTCGTAGGGGTCGCCATCGCCGGAGAACCTCGCGCCGGCGGCCGGGTCCAGCAGGAGATCGCGCAGCCAGCGCAGCGACATGCCGGCCGAGAGGATCACCCCCATGTAATGGAATGCGTCCGGCACGGAATGGCACATCGTGTGGATTCTCCCGGCGGGGTCGGCGACCGGTCGGTCGGCGTGGGCGAAAACCACCCCGCTGGTCCCGATGCTGGCCGAGACGACGCCTTCGCGGACGATCCCGGTCCCGACCGCCGCGGCCGAGTTGTCGCCGCCGCCGGCGGCGATCGGGATCCCTTCCGGCAGCCCCAGCTGGGCGGCGGCCGCGGCGCTCAGCCCACCGGTGTCCCGGGGCCCCTCGAAGACTTCCGGCAACCAGTGGCCGGGAATCTGAAAGGCGTCCAGCAGCTGTTCCGACCACCGGCGGCGGGCCACGTCCAGGAGCAGCACGCCGGACGCGTCGGCCGCGTCGGTCGCCCGACGCCCGCTCATGCGCAGGCGGACGAAGTCCTTGGGAAGCAGGACCGACTCGATCCGGGCGTATTTTTCGGGCTCGTTGTCGCGCAGCCAGAGGATCTTGGGCGCCTGAAAACCGGTGATGGCCGGGCTCAGGGCAATCTCCATGAGCTGGTCGCCGGCAAGGTCCTGCATCGCCGCGGTCTGGGCCGCGGTGCGCTGGTCATTCCAGAGCAACGCCGGACGGATTACGCGCTCGTCCTCGTCAAGGAATACCGATCCGTGCATCTGTCCGGTCAGACCGATGCCGCGCACCGCCCGCAGGTCGATCTTTCCACCCAGCTCGGCGACCGCCAGTTTTACCGCGCGCCACCATTCCTCGGGGTCCTGTTCGGTCCAACCCGGGTGCGGCGAGGCCAGTTGGTGCGGGCCCGATCCCGCGGCCAGGATGGTCCCGGATTCGTCGATTGCAATTGCCCGCGAACCCTGGGTGCCAACGTCAATCCCCAGATACATGGTTTTCCTTCAAATCTCCGGTTGCGCGCACCTTGTCGAGACCGCGCCCCGGATCGTTCTTCGCCCCCATAATTTTGGAGTTTGCCCTCCTTGCCATTTGATCAACAGCCGAGCAGCCCCCTGACCCACGCTCCAAAGCCGCCCAAGCTGCTGGCGCTCGATGTCGACGGCACGTTGATCCCCAGCGGCGGCCAACTCGGCCGGCGAACCATTGCCGCGGTGCGCGCCGCGTCGGCAGCCGGGATCAGGATTGTCATCGCCACCGGGCGGCGTTGGCGCACCGCCCAGATGGTCCTGGAACCACTGGGGGCGGGGGACTTCCTGATCCAGAGCTCGGGAGCGGTCGTGCGCGACCTGGACCGGGCCCGTTACGGCCGGATCATCTACCGCAACTACATCCCCAAGAAGGTGGCGGTTGCAGTGTGCCGGATCGCCCTGGACCTGGGATTGATCCCGGTCTGGTACGACACGCCCGAGCGGACCAGGCGGCTCTACGTTTTCGGAAGCGTGTCCGCCAGCCCGCAGCTGCAGATCTATTCGCGGCCCAACCCCGGCGCGTTCGTCGAAACCGACAGCTTCGCGGACCTGGGACCGGCAATGGAGATCGTTTGCTTCGGCGATCAGGATCGGCTGGCCGAACTGCAGGAGCGGGTTGACGCGCTGCCGTCGGGCGACGCGCGGGCGATGACCTGGAACAGTCCGCGGTACCGCGGCTCGGTCCTGGAGGTGGTGCACGCCGGCACGTCCAAGGGCGCCGCCCTGGACTGGCTATGCGCACAGATGGGCCTCGGGGCGGACCAGGTGGCCGCGATCGGGGACGACGTGAACGATATTGAAATGTTGCGCTGGGCCGGGTCCGCGATCGCCGTCGAGGGCGCCGGATCGGCCGTCTCCCGCGAAGCCGGTTTCCGGGTCGCCGGCCCCGAGGAAGAAGGCGTGGCCCGGCTGATCGAAGGCTGGCTGGAAGACTCCGAAGCGCCCCTAGAATCGTCCGGCCCGACCGCCGACGTGGCTCAAGGGTAGAGCGGGGCTTTCGTAAAGCTCAGGTTGTGGGTTCGATTCCCACCGTCGGCTCCAGTCACTGCGGGGGCGGTGATCCCCTGCAGCATTAGCGCGACCGCGACTTTGGGGTCGGGCCGGTCCGGGATGCGGATCGCGCGCGCGGCCGGAATCGCCGCCAACTCCGCGCAACTGCCGGGCATACCCGGCAGCCACCAGGCGGACCCGGTCGCCATTTGCAAATCGCTCCGTCCGGGCGCCGGGCGCAACTACCTGACCGCTGCCTTCGGTGCCCATGACCATCGGCAGCGGAGTGCCGCGTTCGCCGCGCCGGTGATCGACGTCGGAAAAGTTCAGCCCGGGATATTCGACCCCGACCAGCAGCTGGTCTTGCGACGGCACCGGAGGGCCGATTTCGGCAATCCCGAGCACCTCGGGGCCGCCGCATGTTCTGGCCATCAATGCGCGCATCGGGCTTGTGCCCTCTGGGTCTGAAGCGGTACCCGGCAAATGGTAGTCGGGGCTATCCGCCGGGGTCGCGGCGGCCTGGTTTACCCGGTTAAATTCGTAGGTTGCCGGGACCCGGCGCAGCACCGTTGACACCGGGTGCCGCCGTGGCGCCCAGGATCCCGGCATTGGACGATGCCAGATTGCAGGAAATTGTCATGACCGATAAAGGCTGGGCGGTGATTCTGGGAGTCTCCTCGGGCTTCGGCGCCGCGGCGGCGCGACAGCTGGCCGGCGACGGCTTCTCGATCTTCGGATTCCATCTTGACCGCCGTTCCACCATGCCCAAGGTCGACGCCCTCAAGTCCGAAATCGCAGCGCTGGGCGTGCGGGCGGAATTTACCAACGCCAACGCCGCCGACGGCCAAGTCATCGACGAGGCCATCGCCGCCATGGGCACGCTGGTCGGAGATGAAGGCCGGGGCAGCGTCCGGGTGCTGATGCACTCGCTGGCGTTCGGCAATCTCCTGCCCTACTTTCCGGACGAGAACGACCGCGCGGTATCAAAGCGCCAGCTGGAGATGACCTTCGACGTGATGGCCCACAGTCTCATCTACTGGACGCGCGGTCTCATCCAGGGCCGTTTGATGGCTCGCGGAGGGCGGGTATTTGCCATGACCTCGGCCGGGAGCAACCGCATCTGGCCTCATTACGGGGCGGTTGGGCCGGTCAAGGCGGCGCTGGAGGCGCACGTAAAGCGCCTGGCTTATGAATGCGGCCCGCACGGGATCACCGTGAACGCGGTCCGGGCCGGCGTCACCCACACGCCGGCGCTGGAAAAGATCCGCGGCTACGAGGAATTGATGACGCGCTCGGCGGCGCTGAACCCCGGCGGTCGCCTGACCACTCCCGAGGACGTGGCGGCGGCGATCTCGCTGCTCTGCGATGAGCGCGCCCACTGGATCACCGGCAATGTGATCGGCGTTGACGGCGGCGAAGACCTTATGGGCTAGGCCGCAGCCAGGGAGCGTAACCGCGGGTCGGGCCCGGGGACACCGCGCGGGCGTCCCGGCAGTCGATCCCAATCTGGTCGACCAGTTCGCGCGGGCCGGCGAACTTGATCTCGGGCCGCAGGTACCGCTCAAAGTAGACCCGCATCCGCCGGCCCTGCAGCCGGCCGTCGAAATCGAACAGGTGCGCCTCGAGCAACCGCCGGTCACCGCCGAAGGTTGGCCGGACCCCGAGATTGGCCACACCGGGCCGTAGCGCGCGTTCGCCCGCCAGCAGGGCCGACACCGCATACACGCCGTCCGGCGGCAGTTGCAGGCCCGGATCGGGGGCCATGTTGGCGGTCGGAAAACCAAGCCCGGACCCCCGCCCGGCACCGCCTTCAACGCGGGACGCCAGGCTGTGCCGGCGGCCGCTGATCGCGCCGGCCCCGGCAAGATCCCCGGATCCGATCCGGGCGCGCAGATTGGCCGTGCTGAAAGCCTCGCCGGCGCTGGCGATCGGGACCGTCCATACGGCAACGCCCAGCCCGGCGCAGATGGCGCTGATCTCTGCGATGCCGGCGGACCGCCCGCGACCGATGCGGGTGTTGGCCCCGGCCACCAGCATCCGCATGCCGGCCGAGGCCAGCTGGCCCAGGAATTCTTCGGCGGAAAGGCCGGCCAGTTCGCGGTTAAATTCCTGCAGCTTGACGTGATCGAGCCCGAGCCGGGCCAAGAGCTCGCCGCGGTCAGCGGGCGAATTGATCGCCGGCGGCGCCGAATCGGGCGCCAGGACCGCGAGCGGGTGCGGGTCCAGGGCAATCGCCATGCTCTCCAGCCCGTTTTCGCGGGCCCGGTCCCGCAGTTCGCCGAGCAGCTGCCGGTGCCCCTTGTGCACACCGTCGAACTTGCCGATCGAGATCGCCAGATCGCGGCCCGCCGGGATCGGGTCGGCCTTGGCCCAGACTGCCGTCACGGCCGGCCGCCCGCGACGGCCGCCAGCACCCTCCGCGGGCGCAGGACCCTGTCCGCCTGCACCTCGCCCAGGCCCAGGAATCGGCCATCCGGCGCGTAGACCCGGCAGGGCCCCGCCGCCTCTTCCACCGCGGCGAACGCCCCGTTGACGAACCCCCGCGCCAATTCCCTGCCCAGCAGCAGCGCCGGGATGTGGCGGGCGACCTCGTCCGGGGCGTGGCCGACCTCGAACAGCCTTCCCGCGCGGGCCAGCGTTTCGGCCTGCGCCAGCGGCACCGCCGCTTCGGCAGGGAACGGGCCGACCCGCGATCTGAGGAGCCCGGCCAGCAAGGCGCCGCCGCCGACCGAGCGGCCCAAGTCGCGCGCCAGGGCGCGTATGTAGGTGCCGGTTCCGCACACGACCTCGAGCGCGGCAACCAGCCGGCCGCCGCCGTTCAGTCCCTCCAGCCGGCCCGTGGACGCAAGTTCGCGGGAGTTCCAGTAGGCAAATTCGATCGCTCTGAGCGAATGAACGACCACCGACCGCGCCGGGACTTGCACGGTTTCGCCGGCCCGCGCGCGGTCGTATGCGCGCCGACCGCTGACGCGGACCGCCGAATAGCGCGGCGGGGTCTGGGTGATCGGTCCGCGGAATTGTTGCAGGGCCTCGCGCACCCGCCAGGGGGCCGGGGCCGTCGGGCCCGAATCGGAAATCTCCCCGCCCAGATCGCAGGTGGTGCTGGTGGCGCCGAAAAGCACCACCGCCAGGTAAGTCTTCGACCAATCGTGCAGGTGTTCGGTCATGCGCGTGGCCGGCCCGACCAGGACCGGCAGCACGCCCTCGGCCAGCGGGTCCAGGGTTCCGCCGTGCCCGATGCGCGCAAATCCGCCGGCGCGCTTGAGAATGCGCACGACCTGGGTGGAAGTGATCCCGCGCGGCTTGTAGACGGGAACTGCGAAACCGTCCATCGCGGCCGACTCAAGCGTCTCCCGCATCGGAATCGGATTCGAGCTGGGCCAGCAGCTCTACCGTGTCCATCCCCTCCCAGTAGCCGCGGTCCGGCCGGAAATCCAGCACCGGCACCAGTTTTATGCGCATGACCTGGCCCACGCGGTGCCGCAGGAATCCGGCCGCGTTGCTCACCGTGGACTGCAGGCGCTGGCCGTCAGCCAGGGAACCCGGCGCACCGTAGAGCACCCGCGCGTGCTTTAAGTCCCCGGAGACGGTCACCCGGGTGATGATCAGCTGCTGCAATCGCGGGTCGCTGACTTCGTGGGCCAGAATCTGGCCCAGTTCGCGGGCCAGTTGGGCGGCGATCTTTTGCGGTCGGTAGGACATATCCCGCCCGGATGCCGATTAACCCGGCAGCTGTTCCTCTTCGTGGAACGCCTCGATGACGTCACCGATCCGTACCACGCGCCGGAGATTTGCCGAAATGCCGCACTCGAATCCGGCCGCGACCGAGTTGACCCGGTCCTGGGAACCGCTGCAGCGCAGATATTCGTCCGGTTTGAATCAATTCGTCTTCGCGGAAGTGCCGGACCTGGGCGCCGTCGGCCATCTGGCCCTCGGTGACCATTCCCGCCGAAGATCTTCAATGAGCGCTCGGTCCTGAAGACCCCGCGCACTTCCAGGCGACCGTCGATGATCTCGACCAGTTCGGGCTGCAGGCGGCCGGCCAGGGTCTTCTCGACATCCTCGATCAGCTCGTAGATGATCGAGTACTGACGGATCTGGACCCCGTTCTGGTCGGCCAGGGCGGCCGCGTTGGGGCTGGCCTGGACGCCGAACCCGAGCACGATCGCCGACGCCGCGGTGGCCAGGTTGATGTCGTTTTCGGTGATGCCGCCCACGCCCTGGAAGACCACGTTCACGCGCACCAGCTCGGTCGAGAGCGATTCCACTGCCTGGACCGTCGCCTGGGCGGCGCCCTCGGTTTCGGCCTTGATGACCAGGTCGACCTGCTGCACCCTGCCCTGCGACAGCTGCTGGGCAAGCTGTTCGAGGCTCAGCTGGTTGGCCAGGGAGTTGCGCGCCTGGGCGCGCGCCTGGGCGCCGCGCCGGACCTGGGCGATGCTGCGGGCCTGCTTGTCGTTCTCGAGGGCGTAGAGGGTCTGGCCGGGAACCGGTATCTCCTTCAGGCCAACGACTTCGACGGCCATCGACGAAGACGCGCTGCGCACCCGGTTGCCGCGCGGGTCGACCAGGACCCGCACCTTGCCGGCGCTGGCGTCGAGCACGAACGGATCGCCCACGCCAAGCTCCCCGGCGGTAATCAGGACCGTGGCGACCGGACCCAGCGAACGGTCGAGGCGGGTCTCCAGGACGGTCGCCCGCGCCGGGCCGGACAATCTGGCCTGCGGGGGGTCCAGGTCGGCCGTCAGCAGGACCAGCTCCAGCAACTCTTCGACGCCCTGTCCGGTCAGCGCCGACACCTCCACGCTGGTGACGTCTCCGCCGAGCTGCTCTGCCTGCAGGCCGGCGTCGGCCAGCGCCGCCAGGGTCCGCATCACGTTGGCCGATTCCAGATCGATCTTGTTCACGGCCACGATGATCTTCACGTCGGCGGCCAGCGCGTGACCGATCGCATCCCGGGTTTCGGGCATGACCCCGTCGTCGGCGGCTACGACCAGGATCACGATGTCGGTCACCCCGGCGCCGCGCGCCCGCATCTGGGTGAACGCGGCGTGACCGGGCGTGTCGATGAACGTGAGCGTGCGGCCGTCGACTTCGACCTGGTAGGCACCGATGCTCTGCGTGATCCCGCCGGCTTCCTGGTTGGCCACATCGGACTTGCGGATGGTGTCCAGCAAGGTCGTCTTGCCGTGGTCGACGTGCCCCATCACGGTTACGACCGCGGGACGCGGGCCGCGCTCGCCATCCGGCTCGGGAATGTCGTCCTCCTTGGCCTCGACCGGTTCGGGCGTCGACTCGGCCAGTTCCGCCTCGACGCCGAGATCGGCCAGCATGAGGCTGGCGGTCTCAAAGTCGAGCGGCGCGTTCAGGTTGGCGGAAATCCCCTGCTTGAACAACTCCCCGATCAACTCGGCGCCGGACATGTTGATCTGGCCGGCCAGGTCGGAAACGGTGATCGAATCGGGGATGGCCACCTTGTCGGGCCGCTCGGGTGCGGCGGCCACGACCTCGGTGCGCTCGGCGGCGGCGGCGGGGGCCTGGCTGCGCGGCGGTGGGCGGCGTCTTCCCGGCGGACGGCGCCGGGCGCGGCGGCGAGCCATTCAGATCCCCTCTACCGGCGGCATCGGTGGCGGACAGCGGCGCTCGAAGTTGATCAAGCCTCGCCGCGTTCCAATGCTTCGCCAGCAGGGCCGGCCAGGGCATCCTGGTCTTCCGGCGCTTCCTGCTCGTCAAGGTCGCTCAGATCCTGACCCAGGATTTCGGCCAGGTCCTCGAGGTCTTCGTCGCCGAGCAGGATGGCCGGATCGGGCGCGGCTTCAGATCGCAGCTTGTCGGGCTGGGCGGCATCCCGGATGTTTATCCGCCAGCCGGTCAGGCGCGCCGCCAGGCGCGAATTCTGGCCCTCGCGGCCGATCGCCAGCGAGACCATGTCCGAAGCCACCTGGACATCGGCCAGATTCTGTTCGGGGTCGATCACCACGCGCATCGAACGCGCCGGCGAGAGGGCGTTGGCCACGTAGGTCGCCGGGTCCTCCGAGAACTGGACGATTTCAACTTTTTCGGGAACCAGGTCCCGGACTATGTTCTGGATGCGTGAACCGCGGATGCCCACGCAGGTCCCGATCGGATCCAGCCCCTCCTGCATGGCCTGCACCGCGACCTTGGAGCGGACTCCGGCGTCGCGGGCAATGTTGACCACGCTGACCACCCCGTTGTTTATCTCCGGGACTTCGCGCTCAAACAGCTTGCGGACGAAATCGGGGTGGCGGCGCGAGACCAGGAGTTGCGGTCCGCGTCCCACCTCGCGCACCTCCAGCAGAAGCACCCGCAACCAGGAATTGGGCCGCAGCCGTTCGCTTGAGATCTGCTCGGAGGGCGGCAGGAGGGCTTCGGCGCGACCGAATTCCAGGATTGCGCCGCGGTTTTCGATCCGTACGATCTTGCCGACCATCAGCTCGTTGACGTGGTCGGTGTAAAGGTCGCGCACCAGCATCCGTTCGGCCTCGCGCAACGTATCGCGCATCGCCTGGCCGGCCTTCTGTGCCGCGATCCGCGAAAACCCGGTCGGTGTCACGTCCACCCGCACCACGCCGCCGACGTCGGCGGAGGGGTCCAGCTCGCGGGCGCCGGCCACGGCAATCTCGGTATCGGGGTCCGAGACCCTGGGGACTACCGTCTTGTTGGCAAACACCGTGAACGAGCCCTCGGTGTCCACCTCGGCGTAGATGTCCTCGAGCGAACCGGGCAGATCGATGTAGGCGGACTCGACCGCTACCCGAACCGCCTCGATCACGTCACCGATGGTCAGCCCCTTGTCGGCGGCGATCTGCGCGGCGGCGAGTTCGAACTCGCTTTTCACCGTCCAGACCTCCGTCAGCTATTCGGTTGGGCCTCCACAACTTGCGCCTAAAACAACTTAAGTGGGCTTGTCAAAAGCCCACTCCAAGGTTGTTCCAGCCTGTTGCCCGTGCTGTGTAAAAAGTATATCCGCTCCCGGGGCCCGGCTCCGGCCCCGCGGAGCTACTTTATGTAAAGCGGAGGAGCGCCGCGGCTAGGGCACCAGGCGGTCCTCGGGGTCAAAAAGAACCCAGCGGTCGGCGTGCGCCCGCAGGGGAATCACATCGCCGGGGGCGGCACCGGCCGAGCCGGGCAGAAACGCGCTGCATTGGCGGCCGTGGCTCGACCCGGTCACCAGGGCCGCGCGTAGCTCGGGGCGCGGCTGCACCGACGCGGCTTCCAGGAAGAGGAGGGCGTCCTCGGCGGCGCAGACCTCCAATTCGTCGGGGTGCACGCCGACGGTGACTGATTCGCCTTCAAGGATCGCGAGCCCGGCCCGGCCGAGCGGTATGCGGGACTGACCCAGCCGGACCGAACCCCTGATCACGCGCGCCGGAAACAGGTTCATCGGGGGCTGGCCCACGAACCCGGCCACCACGGTATTGGCCGGATAGCGCCGCAACTGCTGATAGGGGCCGCGCTGGATGATCCGACCCCCGACCATCACCGCGATCTCGTCACCGATCGCGGCCGCTTCGCGCTGGTCGTGGGTCACATAAAGGGCCGTGGTCCCGAACCGGCGCAGCAGGCGCTTGGTTTCGATCCGGACCTTGGCCCGCGATCCCGCGTCCAGGTTGGCCAGCGGCTCGTCGAACAGGAACATCGCCGGGTCGCGAATCACGCAGCGCGCGATCGCGACTCGCTGTTGCTCCCCGCCGGAGAGTTCGCCCGGCTTGCGGTCCAGCAGCTCATCAAAGCCCGGCCCCATGATTTCGCAGGCCCGGACGATGCGCTCGGGAATCTCCTGGCGGCGCCGGTGCATGTGGAAAAAGAACGATACGATCCCGCCGCTCGGCATGTGCGGATAGAGCGCGTACTCCTGGAACACGACCGCCACGTCGCGGTCGCGCGGCGGCAGCTCGGTTACTTCGCGCTCGCCGAACCAGATGCCGCCGGCGGTGGGCCTGACCAGGCCGGCAAGGGTCCTGATCAGGGTCGTCTTGCCGCAGCCCGACGGCCCGATCAGGGCCAGGGTGCGGCCGTCCGGGATCTGCAGATCGACGTGATCGAGGGCCACCACCCTGCCGGCTTCCATCCGCGGCCCGGGTTCGTCCGACGGCGAGCCCTGGCCGGACGCTGAAAAATGTACGGTCAGATCTCGCGCGAGGAGTTCAGCCACGGCGAACCGTCACCGCGCAGCTAGTAGGTCCGCCCCTGGACCCGCTCAATCAGCATGCGGGCGCTCAGCTGGCCGCAGATGGCCAATGCCGTGGGCGCGGCCAGGAAGATCAAGAAATTGAGCACCAGCGAGACCGCGATCGCCATCAGGGTGACGATCAGCAGCGCGATCGTGACCGAGAAACTGGAGACCGCCAGGACCGCCGCGTTGCGAAAAGTCTGCACGACCGAGCCGTTCAGCTGGGTGAGCGCCGGCATCAGAAAGGGCTGCAGGAGAAACCAGAAAATCACCGGATAGGTGACCATTACGGCCACCACCTGGGTGATCAATTCCCCCTGGTTCCAATAGAAAAAGAACGCCAGGACCAGCGCGTAAAAGGCGCAAATGTCGATCGTCGCGATCGCCCAGCCCCGCCAGAAGTAGGTCCGCAGCGACTGCATGAAGCCGCGCCAGCTGGGATCCTGGTGCTGGTCGTGCAGTTTCCAGGTCACGTCATACAGCGCCGCGGTCGCGGGACCGGCGCCGGCCATGGCCAGCGCGGTGACCAGCGGCAGGCCCAGCAGCTCCAGGGGGTGGAAGTTGGTTTCGCGGACGGCCTCGGCAAAATTCGGGTTTCCCAGGGCGTTGATCAGAAGCGCCGCCAGCAGCAGAAACCACGGCAGCATGAACAGCAGCCAGGGCAGGTGGGCCCGCAGCGCCAGCGCCAGCAGGTCGTAGTAAAGAATTCCGAGGCCGGTCCAGAGATTGCGAAAAGGAACAAAAAATTCCATATTGCTCGGATTTTGTTAGGCGGCCTCGGACTGGTTGCCCGGACGTGTCTGCAGGGACCGTCCCGGCAACGGCGGGTTCATTCTAGGGACGTTCCGGGACCTGGGAATCGGGTGCACTCCAAACCGCTGCTGCTGATCATCCTCCTGTGCTCGCTGGCGCTCGTGCTCTTTCTGGCGTCGCGGCCGGTCCAGGACCAGGGTGGCTACCCCTCGCTGTCGCGCAGCGGTCTCGATCTGCGCCGCCTGGACCAGAAACTGGAGCCGGTGAACCGGGCCATCGCCGAAACCCGCCTGACCGGGCTGTCGCAACCGGTCCTGCTGCAGATCTCCGAGCCCGAAATGTTCTCCAAGTTCGGCGACTGGTCAGAACCCGGCCTGGCGCTGCTTGGAATCTCCGACGGTGAGGCCTACCTGGCCGACGGCGGCATCGATTTCCGGGGGCGGCTGCACATGCTGGGGATAAGTTTCGAGTACTCCGTCAAAACCCGTTTGCGGATCGAGGACGAAGACCGCGAAGCGTCCATCGACAGCGCCCGCCTGGGCGCCCTGGCGGCCCCGGGCTGGCTGCGCGAACTGGTGGTGGAGGCAATCAAGGCGACGGTCGACGCCGGCCTGCCGCGGATCCCGATCGAGACCCGGACGCTGATCATCTCGGACCAGGAGATGGTGATTTCGGGGGTTACGCGGGGACTCTGAGCCGACCCGGTCGACGGGGGCCGAAAAGGCTCAGGGCCAGGGCCTGATTTCAGCGCCGGCGCTCTCGACCAGGGCCCGCAGCGTGCCCACGACATCGGAGAGCTCGGAGCCGCCCGGTTCGCGCCGCACGATCACGTCGACCGGCAGGCCGACGTGACGCGATCCCAGCGCCACGTAGGCCTTCAGGTAGGAGTTGGAGTGGCGGTCCATCACCAGCCCCAGGATGGGCGAAACCTGCGATTCGAACATCGTCACCAGGACCCGCGCGGACTCCGTCCGCCCGCCGAACCAGCTTGCCGCCTGAGGCCCCAGGGCGTTCTCCCAGAGCCATTGCATCTCGCTGGGCGGGCCCGGCATGCAGGCCAGCACCGTTTCCTCAACGCGGATCGCAAAGGCCGGCGCCCAGCCGGGCCCGTTTTCAAAAACGGCCGAGCCGGCCGGAACCGCCGACATCTTGTACAGGTGCGGCGGCAGGGGCTCTGATTCGGGAAGTTCGCGGCGGCGGCGATAGCTGGCGATCACGGAGGGGTGCTGGATGACCGCGGCCCCGGCCACCGCGGCGGCGACCTCCACCGTCAGGTCGTCGGGGGTAGGGCCGAGTCCGCCGGTTGCCAGAACCAGGCTCGCCCGGCGCGCAATCGCATCGCGCCAGACCTCTTCCAGCAGGCCGGGATCGTCGGCGACCGCGGTTATTCGCTCAACTCGGGCGCCGGCTTCGGTCAGGCGCTGGGCCAGCCAGGAAGAGTTGGTGTCCTGGATTCGTCCGATCACCACCTCGGTCCCGATCGCCAGGACTTCGGCCGGGGCCGCCGGATCGGCGATCCCAATCCCGGTTCCGGTCAAGGCTCCAGCTCCTGGCGCTGGGCGGGCGGGGCCGCGAGCGGCGGCGCTTTCGATCCGACCGCCGAATTCTCGATCAGGCCCGAAACGTAGTCCTGGATCGCTGCGGGATACGCCAGCAGCACCTTGGCGCCGTTCTCGCTGGTGGTCGGCTCGACCATTCCAAGCTGGTAGTCGATCACGCCCGAGGTGATGTCCCCGGCCGGGACCGCGAGGAGCAATTTGGTCAACGAAGGGAGCGAAAAGAGCGGAAAGTCGGTCTCGAAAGTCGACGCCAGCCGACCCGCCAGCGCCGGTCCCTGCACGATCAGGTTCGGGGTCACGAACTGCTCGCGGACCGCGCGCAGGAACTGCTGCTGCCGCTGCACCCGCCCAAAGTCTCCGTCCTGGTACCGGGTGCGCACGAACTTGAGCGCGGTCTCGCCGTCGAGGTGATGATCCCCCTGGTCGAGGAAAAAATGCTCGTAGCGCGAATCGTCGGCGGCCGGGAAGGTCTGATCACGGATCGCCTTCTCCACGTAGATGTCGATTCCTCCGAAAAAGTCAACCAGTTCGACGAATCCCGGGAATTCGATCGCGAGGTAGTAGTCAACGGGTTGATTCAGGAGGCGCCCGACTTCCCGCTTTAGCCCCTCGGGGCCGTGCAGGTCCTTGACCGCGTTGATCCGGACCGGCTCATCGGCGCAGCTGGCCACGCAGATATCGCGCGGCACCGACACCGCGATGGCGGTGTCGGTCTCGGGATCCACGCGCAGCCAGATCATCGTATCGGTGCGACCCGACGGATCGTCGCCGCGACGGTCGATTCCAAGTATCAGAGCCGAAAACGGCTGGTCGGTCGGCCAGTCCGGAACCAGCGCGCCCGGATCGGGCACCGACGCCGGAATTTCGGTCAACCAGTCGGGCGGGAGATCCTCGATCCGCGCAAGCGCCGGGGGGACCGGCGCGGTGGGAACCGGGTCCGGAACCGCGGCGGGGGCGGGCGGGCGCGGCTCGGGGGTAAAGAGCCAGGCCGCAAGGACCGCCAGCAGGGTGACCCCGAGCACGGGCAGCGTCCAGGAAATCCGTCTCCAGGCCGGACCGGCGGACCGGCCTGGTAGCACGGGAGGTCGATTGGGCATCAGCGGCAGAGGGGCGTTGAGTTGCCGGGGCGGGCGGGCTTCCGGGTCCGGAGCCCGGATCCGACACGCCGATGACTATTGTCTTTCAGAAAGAAGTTTCCGCCAGGGGTATCGGATTGGTTCTCGAAAGTCGACCGGATCGCTCGGTTGCGGTGGTGGGCAGCATCAACACCGACCTGGTATTGCAGCTCCCGCGCCTGCCGCTGCCGGGCGAAACCGTTCTCACCGAATCCGCGCTGCAAATCTTCGGCGGCGGCAAGGGGGCCAACCAGGCCATCGCCGCGGCCCGCCTGGGGGTCCCGGTGAGCATGATCGGGGCGGTCGGCGAGGACCAGTTCGGCAGCGATCGGGTGACCCAGCTGGCCGGCGAGGGGATCGACGTGGCCAACATCGCCCGCATTGCCGGCCGATCCTCGGGGGTGGCCCTGATCACGATCGATGACGAGGGCCAAAACTGCATCGCCCTGGCGGCCGGGGCCAACCAGAGCGTCGCCCCCCGGCATACCTCCTGCGCGGCGGTTAAGGCGGCCTCGCTGGTGATGGCGGTGGTGGAAATCCCGGTTCCTCCGATAGAGGCCGCTTTCGCAACGGCCCGCCGCCAGGGGGCAATCACCCTGCTCAATGCGGCGCCGCCGGGCCGTCTGCCGCGCGAGGTCCTCGGGCTGGCCGATTTCCTGGTGGTAAACGAGATCGAAGCCGGCGCCCTTATCGGCGAGCCCGCCCCCGATCACCGCCAGGCCCCGCAACTGGCCGACCGGCTGGCCGGCCTCTGCGGACGGGCCGCGGTGATCACGCTCGGGTCCGGCGGTCTCTGCGCCAGCGACGGGAGCGAGCGGATCCGGCTGCCGGCGTTCGCGACCACGGTGGTGGACACCACCGCCGCCGGGGACGCCTTCTGCGGTGCCCTGGCGGTCGGGCTGTTGGAACGGATGGGGTTTGCTCAAGCGCTGCGTTTCGCCAGCGCCGCCGGTGCTGCGGCCTGCCGGCAACTGGGGGCGTCTTCCTCGCTGCCGGATCGATCCACCGTCAATCAGATCCTTGCCGCCTGAGGCCCGCCGGGCCTAGCCGGAACGGGCTCCGCCGGCCGCGGTCGCCAATGCCCGGCGCCGCTGCCGGGCCAGGACCATGTCGGCGGCCAGCAGCGTGGCGTTCAGCATGCTGGTCTCCTCGGCGCGGTTGTCGCCGGCCCGCCCGTAGGCCGTGCCGTGATCGACCGAAGTCCGGATGACCGGGGTGCCCAGGGTCACGTTGACCCCGTTGTGGATTCCCAGCATCTTCACCGCAATGTGTCCCTGGTCGTGGTACATGGCCACCACGCCGTCGTATTCGCCATGGGAGGCACGCGCGAAAACCGTATCCGGGGGCATCGGACCGAGCGCGTCAATCCCGTCCGCGCGGGCGCGCTGCACCGCCGGTTCAACCTGTTCGGAGTCCTCCATGCCGAACAGGTTGCCGGGTTCGGCGTGGGGATTGAGGCCGGCGACCGCAATCTGTGGCGATTCGATGCCCATGTCCTGCAACGCCTGCTGGAAAATCCCCGATCACCTCGACGATCCGGTCTGTCTTGACCAGGGTCACGGCCTCGGCCAGGCCGACGTGGGTGGAGACGTGGATAACGCGCAGTTTGCCGGCCACCAGCATCATGCGGGAAGTCTTGGCGCCTGAGAATTCCTGGACGATCTCGGTGTGTCCGGGGTAGTCGTAGCCGGCCATTTTCATGGCCAGTTTGTGCAGGGGCGAGGTGGCCATGGCGTCCAGCCGGCCGGCCGCGCAGAGTTTTACGGCTTCGATCACCGCGGTGACGGCGGCCTCGCCGCCGGCGGCCGTTACTTGCTTGAATGGCAGTTCGCGGTGGTCCTGGTTCCAGATGTCCAGGGTGTCTATGGTCCCGGGTTCGAAACGGGCCTGGCGAACGTCCCCGATCGTGCGCACCGCCAGATCGAGCCCGCAGATTTCGATGATGCGCTCCAGGGCCGAAGCGCTGCCGATTGCGACCGGCCGGAGCCGCGCGTGGAGGGAGTCGTGCAGCATTGCCTTGGCAACCACCTCGGGCCCAACGCCGGTCGGGTCGCCGAGGGTCAGTCCGATAAGCGGGGGCTGGGTTCGGTCGGACATGGATCTGGTTCAGCTTCCGGGTCTGGGCGGTCTCGGGCCCGCGCACCGTCGGCCGGGACCTTGCGTTCATTTTCGCCGAGCCCGGCAGACACCCGGAATTAGGATTTGGTTGTTCGCGGCCGGATGAGTACCGATTCAAGTTAAGGCGGTCCCGGGTTGCCCGAACGACCCCCCAACATCATCCTGATCATCACCGATCAGCAGCGCTTCGACACCATCGGCGCGCTGGGTTTCGAGTACATGGACACCCCCAACCTGGACCGCCTGGTGCGGGAAGGGGTTTCCTTCGACAACTGCTTCATCCCGGCCACGTCCTGTGCGCCGGCGCGGGCCAGTCTGTTCACCGGCCGTTATCCGCACACGACCCGGATCTTCAAAAATGGCGACCCCTGGCGCAAGACCTGGGTCGGCGATCTGCGCGCGGCCGGCTACCACACCGTCAACATCGGCAAGATGCACACCACGCCATTTCTCGCCGAAGCCGGATTCGATGAGCGCTACGTCGTGGAGAACAAGGACCGCTATCTGCAGGGGGCCGAGTTCATCGACGAATGGGACAAGGCCCTGATCGCCCGCGGGGTGGTTCCCAAGCCGGGCCGGATCATGTACCGCGAGCGCGCCGACTACCGCCAAAGCCTGGGCGCGTTCGTCTGGGACCGGGACGAGGACCTGCAGTCGGACAATTTCGTCGGCGGATTCGCGACCCACTGGATAAGGCACCAGACCGTGCGCGAACCGCTGTTCCTGCAGATCGGGTTCCCCGGGCCGCACCCGCCCTACGACCCGACCCCCGAATACGAGCGCTCCTACCGCGACCGCGATTTCGGGATCGTCGATCCGACCCGGGAGGAGATCGAAGGCCAGCCCGGGCCCTTCCGGTCGATGCGCGAACACAACGCCGAGGTCGACCATGATTCGATCGTGCACCTGCTCGATCCGACCCCCGAGCAGCGCCAGCACCAGCGCACCTGCTACATGGCCAACGTCGCGATGATCGATGCCCAGGTCGGCAACGTCCTGGCCGCCCTGGAGGACCGCGACCTGCTCGAGGACTCGATCGTGATCTTCACCTCCGACCACGGCGACGCCCTGGGCGACCACGGCCACAGCCAGAAATGGACCTTCTACGACATCGTCACCCGCGTGCCGACCATCGTCTGGTCACCGGGGCGATTCGGCGGCGGCCGCCGGGTCCGGGACCTTTATTCGTGGATCGACCTGGCGCCGACGATATTCGAGTTCGCCGGATTGGCGGTGCCGGACGGGTTCGAAGGCATCAGCATGGGCCCGGCCCTGGACGGCTGCCCGGACGCCCGCGGGCACCGCTACGTCTTCTGCGAGCAGTCGCGCGAGGACATGATGGGACTGGACTGGGACTTTATGACCATGGTCCGCGACCGTCGCTGGAAACTGGTGCGCCTGCTGGACAGCGACGAAGGGCAGCTATTCGACCTTGAATCCGACCCCGGCGAGACCCGCAACCTTTGGAGCGATCCGGCCTGCGCGGCCGAGCGGGCTCGACTTTCGGACGCATTGACCGACTGGCTGGTGCGCAGTCATTACCAGACCTCGGACTGGGGAGAACAGTGGCGCTGACCGCCGAACTGGAAGGCATGCACGCCGATCCCGGGGCCCTGCTGCGGCACCTGATCCGGTTCGACACGACCAACCCGCCCGGCAACGAGCGCGCCTGCATCGAATGGGTCCAACAACTGTTGGCCGCGTACGGTATCGAGGCGCGCACTTACGCGCTGGACCCGGAACGCCCCAATCTCGTGGCCCGCATCCGGGGCGGCGGCGAACCTCCGCTGCTGCTGTACGGCCACGTCGATGTCGTAACCGCCGCCGGCCAGCCCTGGACCCGTGATCCGTTCGCGGCCGACCTTGTCGATGGAGTCATCTGGGGGCGCGGCAGCCTGGACATGAAGGGCGGCGATGCGATGATGATCGCCGCTTTCCTGCGCGCCGCCCACGAGCAGGTCCAATTGCCCGGCGACGTGATTTTCTGCCTGCTCTCGGACGAGGAAGCCGGGGCCGAGTGCGGTGCCCGGTTCATGGTCGATCAGCACCCCGACCTGTTTGAAGGCGTGCGATTCGCGCTGGGCGAGTTCGGCGGCTATCGCGAGGAGATGTTCGGTCAGACGTACTATCCGATCCAGGTGTCGGAGAAGACGGTCGTCCGCCTGACCGGGCGCATCAGGGGCCCCGGCGGTCACGGGGCGATGATCCACCGCGGTGGCATCATGGCGCGCCTGGGACGGGTTCTGACCACCCTCGATCAGAACCGCCTGCCGGTTTCGGTGACGCCGGCCGCGGCCGGAATGATCGAGGCCGTCGCCAACGGCCTCCAGGACCCCGAGCGGGCCCTGGTGCTGGCCCTGCTCGACCCCGAGCGGGCCGACTCGGCCCTGGATCGGATGGGTCGCCGCGGCGACGTTTTCGACTGCGTCCTGCACGATACGGTCAACGTCACGGTGATCAAGGGCGGCGACAAGTTCAACGTCGTACCCAGCGTGGTGGAGCTGAATTTCGACGCCCGCATCCTGCCCAGTTCCTCGCCCGAAAAACTGGTCTCGGACCTGACCGATCTGGTCGGCGAGGACGTCGAATTCGACCCTCCGCGGGCAATGAGCGAGCCGCTCGGACAGCCCGACCTGCGCCTGCTGCCGCTGCTTGAGCAAGTACTCTCCGAGCACGATCCGGAAGCCCGGCCGATGCCGATGCTCATGGTCGGGGCCACCGACGGGCGCGAATTTCGCCGGATCGGGATCCAGTCCTACGGGTTCCTGCCGATGAACCTCCCGGCCGAAATTGAGATCTTTCGGCTCATCCACGCCGCCGACGAGCGGATCCCGGAGGAGTGCCTCTCGTTCGGCGCCAGCTGCATATTTGAAGTGCTGACCCGCTTCGACCAGCTGGCGTAGCGCGCCGGCAGCCAAGCCGCCCGCTTAAACGGCATCGCCCGGTATGTCCGGCCAGGCGATCGATACCGATGCCGGCAGCCAATCTGACTGCAAAGCTGTTGGCAACGGATTCGTTGGCATTGCGGGCGATCCCGCCCGCGCTGCCGCAGGATCGGAACGCCGGTGGGGTGCCGCTAGCGCGCGTCCCCGCCGGCGTTGACGCCGGGCGGAGCGTCGGCAACTCTGACCAGGCGCTTGCCGAAGTTCTCGCCTTCAAGCAGTCCGATCAGCGCCTGGGGCATGTTTTCGAACCCCTCGACGGTTTCCTCGCGGTAGTAAAGCTCGCCGGATGCAATCCAACCGGCCAGCCGGCTGCGGCCGTGCTGGCGGATGTGCCACCAGTCGCGCACCAGCAGGCCCTGCATCGTGGCGCGGTTTGAAAGCAGGGCGCGGGTGGGGCGGATCGCCAATTCCGGCTCGGGGAGGTTGTATTCGGAGATCATCCCGCAGATCGCGATGCGCGCGCCCAGGTTGATTCGCTGCATTACCGCGTCCAGGATCGGCCCCCCGACGTTGTCGAAGTAGACGTCGATCCCGTCCGGGCATTCCCGGTCCAGCGCCGCGCCGACATCTTCCGCGCGGCGGTTTATGCAGGCGTGGAAGCCAAGCCGCTGCAGGCAGTATTCGTGTTTGGCCTCGGATCCGGCGATCCCCACCACGCGGTTGCCGCCGATGCGGGCCATCTGCCCGACGACTCCGCCGACCGCTCCCGAGGCGGCCGAAACCACCACCGTGTCCCCCGGTTGGGGGCGGCCGACTTCCAGGAAACCGAAATAGGCGGTCATGCCGGGCATGCCGAGCACGCCCAGGGCGGTCGAAATCGGTGCGAGTCCGGGATCGATCAGATCCAGCCCGACATCGTCGACGACGGGCCTTGTCTGCCAGCCGAAGTCGCCCTCGACGATGTCGCCGGCGCTAAAGCGCGGTGAGCGTGATTCGATCACCTCGCCCACTCCGCTGCCGACCATCACCTCGCCAAGGCCGGCCGGATCGGCATAGCTGCGCGAGGGTCGCATGCGACCGCGCATGTACGGGTCGACGCTCAGCCAGATCGTGCGAGCCAGCACCTGGCCCTCGCCGGGCTGCCCGGCCGGCTCCTCGACCAGCGAAAAATCAGATGGCGAAGGCTCGGCGCGGGGCCGGTTAACCAGCAGATACTTGCGGTTGGTGTCCATTTCGACTCCCTAGCAGAACACGGCGTCGGCGTTGAAGCGATTGCCGGCGTAGCTGCCGACTTCCGACAGATGCATCTGGGTCCGCCGCCAGCTCTGCGACCAGGCCCCGGCATCGTGCAATTCGCCGGCCGGATCGATCCGGGATCTTGCCACGAACCCGGGAAAGACCCTGCGGCCGGTGGGAAGGCCGGTTGGCGAATAGCGCAGGTCGAAGCTGAAGCGCACCGCGTCGGAGACGTTGGGCAGCGAGCGGTGCAGGGTGTGGCGATGCAGGAATAGGACCGATCCGGCCGCCATCGGGAGCGGCCGCATCAGGCTCTCTTCCACGTTCTCGGTAGGGATGTGCAGGCCGGTCGAGGCCAGGCAATGCGGGGCCAGGCCCAGGCGGTGCGACCTTGGGATCGCGGCCAGGCAGCCCATCTCCACGCTCGCGTCGGTGATTGGCGCCCAGCAGGTCAGGATGGGAGTGATGTCGCCGTCCTCGGTAATGACCCCGTTGTCCTGGTGCCAGAGCGTCGCGTTGCCGATTCCCATGTTGGAAACCGCCCGGCTGTCGGGCACCGAGCGCTCGGGCACCTTAACCCGGATGTGCTGGACCGGATTGGAATATATCTCCGAACCAATGAAACACTCCACAACGTCCAGCAGGCGCGGGTGCGAGAGCAGGCGGAATGCCGCCTCGCCGGTGTACATCTCAACTTCGGAGTCGATTCCCTTGGGCGGCAGCGAGATGTCGTACGGCTGATGGTCGAAACCGCCGGTGCTTTCGGCCAGATAGAGCATCTTCTGCTCGAATGTCCAGGCAGGATCGTAGCCGGCATATTGCGCCGGACTCAGCAGTTTCGGGGCCTGCCGGTCGGCAATGGCCGAATAGTCGGCGAGCAACGGCGCAAAATCCGTCGCAGGGTCAAATACCTCCTCGACGATCAGCCAGCCCTCGCGGTCGAAATGATCGAGTTGGGTTTGGGTTAGACGCATCGGTTCCCTTTGCCGGGGGCGAGTTCGAATCCCCGTCGTCGATTGACTCCTCGACCAATTATTGGATAGCTCGGCGCGAGGTTAGGACCGGGTCGCCGGCGCGCGGCGGCCGCGCTACTCGACGACCGCGAGCTGGATCAGGTGGTAGCCGCCGGCCCCGTCGGGGTGGGTCGGAGTGCGCTTTTCGGGTTGCGGATCACCCGCCCCGTCAAACGCCCGTACCTCGAGAAAGTAACTGCCCGGTTCCAGACCAAGGTTGGCTTTCCAGCGACGCCAGGTTGTGTCGTTGAGCTGGTCTTCGAGTTCGGCCGGCGTCCACACGTCGGAATCGTTGCGCCGCCATTCGACCGCCGAGATTCCGCGGTTTCCGGCAAATGCGATTCCACCGATGATGTCCTCGCCGATCGTCACCCGGCCGGTTCGTCGCCGACCAACCAGGTCCCAGGCGCTGGTGGTCTTGATGATCGCGATGTCCGACCAACCGCGGCGCTGCCAGTAGCCCTCGTGATCGCGGTCGGTGACTTCGATCCGGGTAATCCACTTGACGTTCTTCATACCGTAGATGTCGGGGATGTAGGCGCGCAGCGGAAACCCGTGCGCTGCGGGCAGCGGCACGCCGTTCATTCCATAGGTCAAAAGGGTCGTGGGTTCCAGGGCTTTTTCGATCGGAATCGAATCGTCATAACCGCCCGGGGCGTGGAATACCACGTCGCGCGCTCCCGGCTGCAGCCCGGCCAGGTCCAGGACCTCGGCCAGCGGCACGCCGGTCCAGCGGGTTGTGGAGATCAGTTCACCGCCAACCTCGTTGGAGATGCACTGCAGGGTCCCGTACATCTCGTGCATCGGAAGCCTTTCGATTTCGTCGATCGAAAAACTCAGTTCCCGGTCCACCATTCCGCCAACCTGCATCGACCAGTTGGACCGGGCAAATGTGGGCGTGCGGGTGTAAATGTCGATCCGGTAAAAGTCTTCGTTGGAAGTGACCAGCGGACGGGTGTTGGCGGCCGGTCGGAAATCGGAATCAAAGCCCTCGATTGCGACCGGCTCAGGGCTGGGCGGTTCGGCCCGGGAGGCCAGGATCCCGCGCTGGGCGGTGATGGCGCCGAACGATCCCACCACCGCGGTCGCGGCCGAAAGCGCCAGCAGTTCGCGCCGCGAGCGCCGCTGCAGCCAGCCGGAGCGGCGCGGCGGCCAGGTCGGGACGGGATCGGCTGCGGACTCGGGCATCGGGGCGTAGGCCTGCGACAGGTATCCGTAGAGGGCGGCCGCGGCGACCAGCCAGAAGATCCCGCCCAGACCGTAGAAAGAGAGTTCGGACAGCAGTTCGATCGAGAGCTGGGCCGCCAGGTAGAGGGCGCCGGCCAGGAGCGACCGCTGGGCCAGTGAGTCGGTGTGAGGCGCAAAGCGGTAGACCAGGGCGGAAAGCACTCCGGTGGCCAGTATCCAGGTCGCCAGCCCGGAGGCCTCGAGGAGTGTCTTGCCCAGCGGACCCAGGGTTTCAATCGACCAGGTCGCCAATTGGCCGGGCGAGTAGCGGATCAGCAGGTCGACGAAGTCAAAGGCCGGGTTGGCCATCCAACCCAGTTCGAAAAGCGGGAAGTAGAGGGAGGTCACCAGGCCGCCCGCGAGCAGGCCGGTCAGTCCGGCCATCGCCCAGGGTGCGCCTACGACGGCCGACGCCCGCGCCGCAAGTCCGGCGTTCGAGTCCTGCTCTGGATGTTGCATGGATCCCCTCGATGCTGCGCGACAGCACCCAATTATCGATTCAGTCTTCGGCCTTGGATACGGCCGCCGAACCGCGCCGGTTTGCATCGCTACTTATTATGTAAAGTGCAATGAAAAAGCCGCAAGCAAGTGAACTGGCCCGCCCGGCGCGAGGCGGGGTCATTCGTGCCAACCGGACCGGGCGTTCACGCCGAAACCGTTTGCACCGCCCTGGGCAAGCCCGGCGGGAGCATGCACCCTGCCTGGAATCGGTCCACGGTCACATGTGCCGGCATTTTCGGGATCGCCGGCGCCGTTCCGCGTCCAATACGGCCCAGGGCGCGTTCACATATACTTAACGCCCTTAACACATTTTCAGAACAGAGCACATACGAACTCGGATGCCAGCCGCTTTCCACACCATTCAGCAGCGCGGCTGCGCTTGCCGGCGGCTTGAATCTGCCGGCCGCGGAAACACCACCCGGCGTTGCCCGGGCCGCTCAGCCACGGTCCCAAAGATCCCTGCGGAGCAATGGTTGGCCCCCGATCACGGTCTTGACCCGGGCCGCAATCTCAATGCATCCTTCAGCCTCCCGCAGAAGGCTTGCGCGGGCGGGGCTTTTCCCGCAGCGGCCGGCAAGGCGCGGATGCATGCCAAACGGCTTGGATGGCTTTGCCACGTGAGACCCCTATGACGATTGAACAGGCAATCGACGGGTTTCTGCTGGCCAATCGGGCCAAGTCGCCGGCGACCCGCAACACCTATGCCACCGGGCTCAAGGCCTTCCGGGCCTACCTGGAGGCACTGGACATCGATTCGGCGGCCGCTAGCACCGATTTGCTCCCGGAGCGGTCGCTGGAGCAGTTTTATCTCTGGTTGGTCGACTTGCACGGGCGCGACCGACTGTCCACGGTCGAGACCTATCTTTCCGGCCTGCGCGGGCTGCTGCGCTACCTGGCCGGCGAGGGGGCGATCCCGCACATATCGATCGAACGCTCGCGCGAACAGTTGCGCAGGGTCAAGGTCCGCAAGAACTATCTGACTCCGCAGATCGATTCGGCGCTTGCCCTGGTCGTGGACGCGGCGAACCGGACGCCTCTGCCCGAGGACCGCTCCGATCCTGATCTGGCCGTACGGATCCTGCGCGACCGGGCCATCCTGAACACCCTCTACAGCACCGGAATGCGGCGCTCGGAAGTGGCATCGCTCAACCGGGTCGACATCGAGGCCGGGCGGCGCGGCGAAGCAATCATCACCGGCAAGGGCAACAAGCAGCGGGTGGTTTTCTTCGACGAGAGCACGCTCGGGCACATCGCCGCCTATCTGGCACTGCGCAGCGATGCGTTCGCACCATTGTTCGTGCGGCATCCGGCGCGCGGCAATCCCGGTCCACGGGGCGAAAAACTGCGCCTTTCGCCGCAGTCGATATGGCTGACCGTCAAACGGTACGCCCGAATCGCCGGCGTCGCCGCATCCACGCACGATTTCCGGCACCTCAAGGCCACCACCCTGCTGGATCGCGGCGCCGACCTGTCCCAGGTACAGGACCTTCTCGGCCACGCTTCGCCCGAGACCACCAAGACAATCTACGCGCACTATTCGATCCAGCATCTGCGCTCGGCCTTCGACCGGTATTCGCAGCCCCTCGCCGACGCCGCCGCGGTCCGGGAATCGGGCCCCGACCGACCCTGAATTCGCCTGGCGGCGGTTTCGGCAATCCTGCCGACCGGATAATCACCACCACCGCGCTCGTGGGCGGATACCAACCGGCGACCGCCGACCAGAAAAACGCGCGCAGGGCCGAACAGGCCCGCGAGATCTCAACGCTGGTCCCGATCGACTGAACCGAAGCCGGCAAGGTCGAATGATCAACCGCGCGCTTCTTCACACCTGATGGCCTGATTCGTCCGGCCACCCCGGCCGCCGCCCCGGCGGGTCTCCTCTCCCAGCCGGCGCGCCGGCCCGGCCGTCGCGGCGATACCGGCGCAATCGAGCCCGTGACGGGAATTTCCAGGCGGCCGGTCACAGCAACCCGAAGGCCGGCCGGAAGCCGATCCCGGCGCAGGGTGACCAGCCAGTCCCGGCGGACCCGTCCCGGCAATCGCTTCCTCGGAACCTGCAGGGGTGCGGACCGGGTCAGTCCGAATCCGTCAAGGAGTGGAGGTCGCCGGTTCGGCGAAACGTCCGAGCCGGTCGAGCAGCGACGGCGGGCCGCTGCCCCGCACCAGCACCCGGTCGCCCCGGTACTCAAGGTCAGTGATTCGGCCGCCGGTCCTGATCTCCTCGAGCAGAGCGGTCTGGCGATAGGGAATGCGGACCGCAAACTGCCCCCAGTTGGCGGTGGCCACGTTCCCGATCGCGGCCTGAAGGTCGTCCAGTCCGGCGCCGGTCCGGGCCGAAACCAGGATCCCGCCCGGCAGCGGCGCACCGGTCCCACCGGGCAGGAGATCGGACTTGTTCAGCGCCAGGACGCTGGGCTTGTCGGCCAGACCCATGTCCTCGAGCGTGGCCACGACGGTTTCCACCCTTTCCGCCAGATGCGGAGCGGCGACGTCGGCGACATGGACGATCGCGTCGGCCGATTCGATTTCCTCCAGCGTCGCCCGGAACGCGGTCACCAGGCGCGGCGGCAGCCGGTTGATGAATCCGACGGTGTCGATCAGCAGGGCCAGTTGCCCGCCCGGAAACTCGGCTCGACGGACCTTGGGGTCGAGGGTGGCGAACATGCGCGGCGCACCCGGGTCGGCATCGCCGCAGAGCGCTGCGTGCAGGCTCGTCTTGCCGGCGTTGGTGTAGCCGACCAGGGCGATGGCAAGACCGGCGTCGGCGCGTTGGGCGCGGGCCACCGAACGCCGCGCACGGACCCTTTCTATCTGTCGGTCAAGGACCGCCAGACGCGCCCGCAGTTCGCGGCGGTCGCGTTCGATCTGGGTCTCGCCCGGTCCCCGCGTGCCGATCCCGCCGCCGGTGCGCGAGAACTGGACCCAGAGGTCGGAGAGCCGCGGCAGCAGATAGTCGATCTGGGCCCGCGCGACCTGCAGCTTGCCCTCGGCCGATCCGGCGTGGCGGGCAAAGACGTCCAGTATCAGGGCGGTCCGGTCGAGGATCTTGCGCCGCGCCCTCCGTTCCAGGTTGCGTTGCTGGCGCGGCTGCAGTTCGGCGTCGAACACGATCGCCTGCGCTTTCAGGCGGGCGGCTTCGGCGACAACTTCCTCGGCCTGCCCGGTCCCGATCAGCAGGGCTGGACTGGCGCGACGCACCCGCAGCAGGGTCTGTCCGCAGATGCGGGCGCCGGCCGACTCGGCCAGTTCGCAGAGCTCGGCCAGGCTGTCCTGCGGCGTCCAGATGCCGCGCCCGGGTAATTCCAGTCCTACGAGGTAGACCGGCTCCCCGGAATCGCGGTTCAAAAGTTAAGTCGCGCCAGTCGGTCCATCGCCTCGTCCAGGCGCTCGTCCGGCGTGGTCAGCGAAATCCGGAAGTAGCCGTCCCCGCCGGGGCCGAACCCCAGTCCCGGGGTCACCACGACCCCGGCCTCGTCGATGACGTGGGCTGCAAAGGAGCTGGAATCAAATCCTTCCGGCACCGGCGTCCAGACGTAGAGGCTGGCCGCGGGAACTTCGGGCGCCAGCCCCATCCGCCGCAGCGCGGCCACCACGCGATCGCGGCGCGCCTGCAGGACCCGGTTGCGCCCGCTGATCCACTCCTCGGGCATCTCCAGGGCGGCCACCCCGGCCGCCTCGACCGCGGCGAACATCCCAGAATCCATGTTGCTCTTGACCCGCGCCAGCGCCTCGATGACATCGGCGTTGCCGGCGGCCCAGCCGATTCGCCAGCCGGTCATGTTGTAAGTCTTGGAAAGCGAGTGGAACTCGACGCAGTAATCGCGTGCGCCCGGCAGGGAAAGGGCGCTTGAGGCGCGGAACCCGTCGAACGTGACCTCGGAATAGGCCGCATCCTGGCAGAGCAGGATCTGGTTCCGTCGGCAAAAGTCAAGCGCTTCGGCGAAAAACTCCTCCGAACCGGCGGCGGCGGTCGGATTGTTGGGATAGTTGAGCCACATCAACTTGGCCGCGGACCTCTCGATCGGATCGATTTCGGCCAGATCCGGGGTCCACCCGCGCTCGGCCAGCAGCGGCATGTAGGACACCCGCCCGCCGACCAGTTCGGTTCCGATCGAGTAGACCGGGTACCCCGGGTCCGGGACCAGCACTAGGTCGCCCGGATCGACCAGCGCCAGCGGGGCGTGCGCGATCCCTTCCTTGGAGCCGATGAGCGGGACGATCTCGCGGTCCGGGTCCAGGTCGACCGCGAAGCGGCGCCGGTACCAATCGGCGATGGCGCGGCGGAACTGCGGAATGGCAGTCTCGTTGTAGCGGTGGTAGGCGGGGTTGCCGGCCGCTTCGCGCAGGCGTTCGACCACCGGTTCCGGGGTCGGCAGGTCCGGGTCTCCGATGCTGACCGGTATCACGTCGACGCCGGTGGCGGCTTTCTCGGCCCGCAGCGCGTCCAGGCGCGCGAACAGGTAGGGCGGCAGCTCGGCGATACGGCGCGCGATCAGGTTCTTGGTGTCCAGGGTCAATTGACCAACCTTTGAGTGATTTGTGCCAGTCGGCTCAGTGGTTCCAGGTGCCGTCGAATACGGTCATTGCCGGTCCGACCAGGATCAGGTCGTCATGCTCGTGGTCCCACTCGGCTTCGAGGCGGCCGCCATCGACCTGGAGACCGACCCGCCCGAATTCGACCGCACCGGTCTTCATCGCCGCCGCCACCGTGGCGCCCGCGCCCGAACCGCAGGCCAGGGTGATGCCGGCGCCGCGCTCCCAGACCCGCATCCGCAGCGTCGGTCCGTCCTGCGAATCGACCGGCGCATAGACCTCGAAATTGGTGCGTTCGGGGAAGGCCGGGTGATGCTCGATCTGCGGTCCAATCCGCTCGAGATCGAACTCCTCCGGCGATTCGACCCTGGCGACCGCGTGGGGGTTGCCCATGCTCACGCAAGTCAACTCGATCTCCTGGCCGCCGACCGCCAGCGGCACCTCGACGGCCATGTCGTCGGCCAACGTGGTCGGCACCGCCGCCGCGTCAAGGTCCGGCACGCCGAGCGAGGTCGCCACCCTGAGACCATCCGGTCCGCGGCCCAGGACCTGGACCCAGAGCGGTCCGGCGCCGGTCAGCACGCCGGTCCGGTCCTGGCCGATCTCGCCCCGGTCGTAGAGGTATTTGGCAAAGCAGCGAATACCGTTGCCGCACATCTCGGCCGCAGAGCCGTCCGGGTTGTGCATGACCATCTCGAGGTTCTCGCCCGGATTGCCCCGGACCAGCAGCACGCCATCCCCGCCGACCCCGAAGTGACGGTCGCATACCGATCGCGCAAACCGCGGCCAATCGCGCTCGGGCTCCGAGCGCGTATCGACGAGAACGAAGTCGTTGCCGGCTCCGTGCAGCTTGGTAAATCGCATGGGATTCTCTTGGAGGGATCGGTTACTGGACCCGGCCGATGCGCGCCATCGCCTGCTGAAATCGCGGTCGGTCGGGTTCAAGCCACTGAATGCGCATTTTATTTCTCAGGTAGGTCATCTGCCGGCGCGCGTACTGGTTGGTCGCGGTCCGGATCCGCTGCTCGGCCACCGCCAGGCCACAGCGCCCCAGCAGGTAATCGATGCATTCTGAATAGCCGATCGTCGTTTTCAATACGGGCGCCTGGCCGTAGGCGCCGAGCAGCCGGCGCACCTCGTCGGTAAGCCCCAGTTCCAGCATCGACCGGGTGCGCCGGGCGATTTTTTCGGTCCGATGGAGGGGCCGGTCGTGGAGGCCCAGCACGATCGCCCGGTGTTTCGGCCAGCTTCGCGCGGCGGCGCCGCGGGCCGACAGGAGCCGTCGTTCCAGGGCCCGCACCACCCGCCGCGGGTTCTTCGCGTCGACCGTCCGGGCGGCCGCGGGATCCAGGGTCTGGAGCCGCCCGGACAGGGCCTCCAGGCCGCAGCGCCGGAGGTCTTCTTCGAGCGCTGCGCGCAACTCCGGATCGGCCGGCCCGGGGGCGAATCCGTCCAGCAGCGCATGGACGTACAGCGCGGTCCCGCCGACCACCACCGGGACGCGTCCCTCAGACCGGATCCTGCCGATCGCGGCGTTGGCGTCGCCAAGGAAGTCGGGGAGCACATACCGACAGTCCGCCGTCCGGATGTCCAGCAGGTGATGGTCGATCCCGCCGCGTTCGGGTGAGGTGGGCTTGGCGGTCCCGATATCCATGCCGCGGTAGACCTGGCGCGAATCGGCCGAGATCACCGCGCCGCCAATCTCCCGGCAGAGCTCGACCGCCAGCGCGGTCTTGCCGGTGGCGGTCGGCCCGACGATCGCCACCAGCGGCGGCTCAACGGTTTCCGGCGTCACGCATGCAATTTCCCGAGCGATTTCCATCAAACTCAATATTGGATGAATTCGCAAGTCCGGTCGCACCCGGCGCCGGGCCAGGATGCAAGGTCATTGAACCCAGACGTTCCAGAAGTGCAGGGCCCGCGCATCGGGGCGTTCGCCGACGCCCTGGCCGCGCACGCCCCGGCTCCGGGCGGCGGGGCCGCCGCCGCCGCCGCGGTGGCGATGGGCGCGGCCCTGGTGCAGATGGCCTCGCACTACGCCAGTCTGGATTCGCTTGATGCTGCGGGGCGGGACCGGATCGAGGCCGCGCGCGCGGCCGCGCGCCGCGCCCAGGCCGACGCAGTCGCGGCCGTGGACGCCGACTCCAACGCCTACATGAGCTACCGGCGGGCAATCAGAATGCCCCGTTCGGATGCGGGCCAGAAAGAACTCCGGCGGCGCGAGATCCAGCATGCCGCCAAGGCGGCGTCGGCGACATCGGTGTCGATCCTGGAAGCGGCGCTGGCGGTGGTCGAGGCCGGACGGACGGTCGCCGAGATTGGCAATCCCAGGCTGGCGAGCGACGCCGTGGGCGGGGCGCTGCTCGCCCGTTCCGCGGCCCGGATCGCCCTGGCGAACCTGGAGGCGAACCTGCCGTCCTGCCCCGCCGACGCGGACCGGCGGCGCTGGCGGGATACCGCCGATTCAGCCCGCCGCAGGCTGTAGACGGGCAAAATCGGTTACCGAGCGGAGGGGCAATTGGCCGATCACCTTGAATTGACGGGTCGCGGACCGGCGCGCGCTTTGCGCCAGGACCTGCGGACGTTTTTCGACCGGGTGCGCTGGGACCACGGCGACATGGAGATCTCGGCGCTGTCGGTGGGGGACCATCCGTCCACCGCCACCTACATGCGCAGCATCGAGCGCACCTTCGGCCGCTACCAGATCCCGGTGCAGGCCCGCAATTACCCTGCCGACACCGACGCGGCCGAGTTCTACCACGACCTGGGGGAGCTGCAGTCGGATCCGAATCTGCACGGGGTCATCATCCTGAAACCGCTCCCCGAGTCCTTCACCGTCGACTTCAGCGGTCCGCGCACGCTGCCCTACGTGGCCGCGGTGCGGAGCCACCTGGACCTGGAGTGCATCTCCCCGCGCCGGATCATGGACCTGGCGCTCGGCTACAGCGAACTGGCTCCGCCCACCGCCGGCGCCATCCTGCGGATGCTGGACCACAACCAGATTCCGATCTCCGGCAGGCGCGTGGTCGTAATCGGGCGCAGCGGCAACGTCGGCCGGCCGGCCGGATGGCTGCTGCTGCAGCGCAACGCCACGCTCACCTACTGCCACTCGAAGACGACCCCCGAGCAGCTCCGCCAGCTCACCCGGTCGGCCGACATCCTGGTCACCGCCGCCGGCAATCCCGGCATGATCACCGCCGACCTGGTCCGACCCGGGGCGGTCGTGCTGGACGCCGGCTTCAGCTTCGTGGGATCGGAAGTCCGCGGCGACGTGGATTTTGACGGAGTGAGCAAGGTGGCATCGGCGATCACCCCGGTACCGGGCGGAATCGGTCCGCTGACCAACGAGGTGCTGGCCCACAACCTGGCCACCCTGGTGAGCGAGCGCTACGGGCTGCGGGCCCAGGGCTGACCTTCCCTCCAATCACTCCTGCGCCGGTTCGGCGGCCAGGGCAAGCGCGAGTTGCGGCGGGTCCATCAGGGCCCGGTGCACCCGGTGCAGGTTGAGCGTGTCAAGCTCGCAGTAGTCAAGGAGCCAGCGCCGCACCTGCTTGGCCCGACCGCCCCGGATCCGGCCGGCCGCCAGATCCTCGAACGCGCGCTGGGCGGCCAGGCCGTCGGAGATTTCGGCGTCTTCATAACCGCTTCTCTCGCCCAGCACCGCCGGGGCGACCGCCTTCATCGAGTAGGAGCCCGCAAAGTCGGTGGCGATGACGTTCGCCGAAACGACCGGCAGGAGGTCGTCGATGCGGTCGCGGATGTCCATTAGCGATTCGGCCAGGCCCGCATCGGATGGGCCCGTCCACCGAATCAGAGATTCCACGCAGCCGCGCTCGAAACTGGCGTTGTAGGCCAGGATCGGACCGGCCGGGAAATTGGCCAGCGATTCGACAAGATGCCGGGCAAGACCCAGGCGCGGGTCGCCGACCGAGGGGGCCAGGTATTCGAAGTGGGCAAGGTCTTCTCCGCCCGGCCACAGGTGCAGGGAATACTGAAACGGCAGCTGCTGAAACGGCGAGGTACCGTCAAAGCGCGGGATGGCCGGATTGATGGTCTCAAAGTCCAGGTATGCCGACGGCGGACCCAGCGGTTTCAGGTCGCCCGCGAGCCCGGGGTCGATGTGCGGCCGGCCGGTGGCGTAGACGTCGCGGAACTGCAGATGGCGGCGGCGCGCCCGGTCCGGGAGTCGGGCGGTGTTGGTGGCGTCGAGCTGGAGGACCGATTCGACCCCGGCCTCGCCCAGCCAGCGCCGGTGGTGATGGTTGAGCCGGTAGAGGTGGGTGAAGATCCAGTGCGCTGGCTTTCTTTTGAAGCACCGGTCCTGGAAATCACACTCGAAGGGAGTCCGGCAGCGGCTGCCCGGCTCGGCGGTCGGTTGCGCCGCGGAATTCAATTCCAGCAGTTGCTCGATTTCGGCCTGGACCTGCGGGGCCAGTTCCTCGCAGATTTCGGTAACGTCGCGCCGTCGGAAAAGGGCGTCAAGGTCCAGTTCGCCGTCCCGCACGTACTCGGAGTCCAGGTGATAGACCCACGCCTTGCGGACCGGGACCCCGGCCCGCCGCAGCACTTCGCGCTGGTAGGCCACGTCGTAGCTGATGTACGGCTGGCCGGCGGCCGATCTGCGGGTCGGGTCGTAGCCGGTCGAGGTCTTGACCTCGATCAGGTCCCAGCCCTCCCCGCGGCGCTGCAGCACGTCGACCACCGCCAGCAGGCGACCGGCGGCGATCGCGGCCTCGAAGATCGCCGGGCAACCGGGATCGGCCATCAGCGACGCGGTCCTTGCGATGTCGGCGCCGCCCACCGCGCCGGGCGGACTGCCGACCTGCCCCTCGGGGAATAAACCGCGGGCGGTTTCCTCGGCGCCCTCCCAGAAAACCGGATCGAAACCGTCGGCGGGCGGTTCATAGATCCGGTACCAGAGCTGCAGCGGGCACTGCCGACCGGCGATGTAGCGCGACTTGGAGAGCCGCACCGCGCGCGCCGGCGCCGGTTCCGTCAAGCTCTCACTCCTCCTCCCGGGCAACCCCGCGCCGCAGGGCCCGGGGGCCGAAGCGTCGCCGGACGGCGTCGAGGGCGGCGTCGCGGCGTTCGGCGCGCCGCCGCTGCCGATCGGTCGCATCGGACCCGGAAATCGAATCCATCGCCAGCTGACGGAGCGGCGCCTCGAGGTTCCCGGCCGATATCCCCAGCAGGCGCACCGCCCGTCCCGGCGCGCCGGACATGACCCGGCGCAGCAGACGGTTGGCGACCGCACCGACCGCCTCGGTGTCATAGACCGGCTGCGCGAGGGTCTGGGAGCGGGTGATGGTGGAGAAGTCCGACCAGCGCACCTTGAGGGTTATGGTCCGGGCCCGCCGGCCGCCGTCGCGCAGGTCGGCGGCGACCGATTCGGCCAGTTGGCCCAGCACCCGGCGCAGGTGCGACCGGGCGGTAATGTCGGCGTCGAACGTGGTTTCGCGCGAGACCTGTTTGGCCGGCGCCGAGCCGGACCGCACCGGGGTCGGGTCCACCCCGCGGGCGCGGTCCGAGAGCACGATCCCGCGGCGGCCGAACCGCTCCCCCAGCCACTGCTTGGACAGGGCCGCCGCATCGCCGATGGTCTCAACTCCGGCCCTGCGCAGCTGTCCGGCGAACTGCGGTCCCACCGAGGGGAGATCGCGGATCGGCAGCGGGGCCAGGAAGGCCGCGTCGCCGCCCGGAGGGATCTCCAGCAGGCCATCGGGCTTGACTTTGTCGGAACCGACCTTGGCGGTGGTGCGGCCGCCGGCGATGCAGACCGACACCCTGACCTGGATCTGGTCGGCCACGTCGCCGCGGACCCGTTCGGCAACCTTCCGCGGGCCCTCCGGAGCACCCGCTTCCACCCCGGTCAGGTCCGCGTAGGCCTCATCCAGCCCGCCCGGCTCGACGATCGGGGCATGCGCGGCAAGGATCCGGTGGAACTGCTCCGAAGCCGCCCGGTAGCGCCGGCGCTGCGGGGCGATCACCACCGCCTGGGGACACAGCCGCAGTGCCTCGGCCATGGGCTGTGCGGAATGGGCCCCGAACGCGCGGGCCTCGTACGATGCGGTCGAGACGACGCCGCGCGGGCCGGGATAGCCTACGATCACCGGTTTTCCGGCCAGGTCCGGATCGCGGGCGCGCTCGACGGCCACGAAGAACTGGTCGAGGTCGAAGTGGGCGATCCGGCGCGGCGGGCGGCTCCGGTCACCGGGCACCGTGCGGTCAGCGCCCCCGGACGCCGCGGAGGTCAGGCACGCCGGTAGCGCAGGTCCGGGCGGCGCGCCGCGGTGGCCTCGTCCAGCCGGCCGACCGGCGCGCTGGTCGGAGCCTGCAGGAGTTTCTGGGGATCGGTTTCGGCTTCCCGGGCGATGGACCGCATCGCGGCAACGAACCGATCCAGCGTCTGGCGCGACTCGGTCTCGGTAGGTTCGATCATCAACGCTTCGCGCACCACCAGCGGGAAGTAGACCGTCGGCGGATGAAACCCGTGATCGATCAGCCGCTTGG
>CBDBBM010000011.1:0-34616 GCA_965203015.1 Chloroflexota bacterium | reverse complement strand
AACGAACTTTTCGCGCCGCTGCGCGGGCGCCTGGCCGCCCTCCTGGATCGGATCGGGGCCGGGCCTCGAACCGGACCCGCGCACCGTCCTGCACGGGGAATTCGATCCCGACCGGCAGGTGGCGCTGACCCGCGCGGTTATCGAGGAGCTGGGATACGACTTCGGGCGCGGGCGCCAGGACCTGACGGTGCACCCGTTCGCGGTCTCGGTTGGGGCCGGTGACGTCCGGGTGACGCTGCGGACCGAGGACGACTACCTGGGCATGGCCCTTTTCGCCTCCATCCACGAGGCCGGACACGCCATGCATTCGCAGGGGGTCCCGGCTTCGCTGGCGCGCACCGCGCTGGCCGACTGCGAGTCGCTGGTGGTCTGCGAGTCGCAATCGCGCCTCTGGGAAAACCTGGTCGGGCGCTCGCGGTCCTACAGCGACCACCTGCTCCGGCACTTGCGCGAGCAGTTCCCGGGGCGGTTCGACGATGTGACCCCCGACCGGCTCTACCGCGACGTCAACCGCGTCGGGGCCGGACACATCCGGGTCGAGGCCGACGAGCTGCACTACAACCTGCACGTGATCCTGCGCTTTGAGATCGAACAGGACCTGATCGCCGGGCGCCTGGCCGTGGCCGACGTTCCCGACCGCTGGGCCGAACTTTCGCGGGAGCTGCTCGGAATCACCCCGCCCGACGATGCCCGCGGGTGCCTCCAGGACGTTCACTGGTCGCAGGCCGCGATGGGATATTTCCCCACCTATACGCTCGGCAACCTGCTCGCCGCCCAGCTGCACCGGGCCGCGCTGTCCTCCGACCCCGGGATCGAGTCCGCGTGCCGACGCGGCGAATACTCCCCGCTGCTTGCCTGGATGCGCGAGCATGTCCACCGCCACGGGTCAAAATGGAACGCCACCCAGTTGGCGCAGGCGGTGCTCGGCCAGGAACTCTCGGCCGAGCCATTGCTGGAATACCTGGAGTCCAAGTTCGAGGCGCTCTACCTGCCCGAGTCGCAATCATGACCCTGCTTGAATCCCCTGGCCCAATCGCTGCTGTGCCGGGCCCTGGCGCGCTGGCGCGGTTCGCAACTGGTGCTGGAGCTTCCCGACGGCAGCCGGCGCCGGTTCGGGGCCGGCCGACGGGCGGGAGTTCTCGATCACCGTGCACCGCCGGAGGGCCTTCCTGCGCATCGTCCAGGCCGGCACCACCGGCGCCGGCGAGTCCTACATGGACGGGGACTGGACGACCGACGATCTGCCCGGGCTGGTTGCGGCCGCCCTGCAAAACACCGCCGCGATGCGGCTCGACGGACCGCTTTCGCTGGGCCGACGCGTCATCGATCTGGCCCGGCACCGGCGGCGCGCCAATTCGCGCGCCGGCAGCGAGAAAAACATCCACGCCCATTACGACCTGGGCAATGATTTTTTCCGGCTGTTCCTGGACGCCGACACCCTGGCCTATTCGTGCGCGATCTTCGAGCCCGGCGACGACCTGGCGGCCGGTCAGGCGCGCAAATTCGAAGCAATCTGCCAGCGGCTGGGGCTGGGCCCTGACGATCACGTACTGGAAATCGGATGCGGCTGGGGCGGATTTGCAATCCACGCCGCGCGGACCCGCGGCTGCCGCGTAACCGGAATCACGATTTCGCACGAGCAGCAGAGCCTGGCCCGCGAAAGGGTCGAATCAGCCGGTTTGACCGGGCAGATCGCCATCGAGTACTGTGACTACCGCGACGTTGCCGGCGAATTCGACCACATCGTTTCGATTGAGATGTTCGAAGCCGTGGGCAAGGAGTACTGGGACGAGTTCTTCGCCGTCTGCGCGCGCACCCTGCGACCCGGCGGACAGATGCTCATGCAGACTATCGCGATTCCGGATTCGGGGCGCGACAACGCCCTGCGCGCATCCGGCTGGATATCCAAGTACATTTTTCCGGGCGGGATCCTGCCGGCGGTTGCCGAAATCGACGAATCGCTGCAACGCTCCGGCGGCGACCTGAGCATCGAGCACGAACGCGAGATCGGACCGCATTACGTGCGAACCCTGCTCGAATGGCGCGAACGGTTCCTTTCCGTGCTGCCGCAGGTCCGCGCGATCGGTTTCGATGACCGTTTCATTCGGATGTGGGATTTCTACCTCTCCTCCTGCGCGGGCGCGTTCGAGGCACGCTCGATTCGCGACGTTCAACTGCTGCTACAACGAGCGCCAGCCTGAATAGAGGATTCGCCGGCCGACCTGACCTAGAATCGGGCAGCGCCCGCAGCACCGTTTAGGCGAGTTGCTCCCGAGCCGTAATTCAAGGGGAAACATGGCGCAAGAATCGCTGGCCGCAGGGCCCGCCAGTTACCAAAAGCGCAAGTTCTTCTGGAAGCCGCGTCCCAAGCCGAAGGGCTACTGGAAGCGCAACTTCCCGTTCTTCCTGCTGCACGTGAGCGTGCTCAGCGCGGTATTCACCGGCATCAGTTGGCCGGTGGTGGCGTTCACGCTGATCACCTTCTGGGCCCGGGTCTTCTTCATTACCGGCTTCTATCACCGCTACTTCTCGCACCGCAGTTTCAAGACTTCGCGCCCGTTCCAGTTCGCGATGGGGCTGCTGGGAACAATTTCGATGCAGAAGGGGCCCCTCTGGTGGGCCGGCCACCACCGCCATCACCACTCCCATTCGGACGACGAATCCGACGTCCACTCCCCGCGCAAAGGCGGTTTCTGGTGGGCGCAAGTGGGCTGGTTGACCGAAGACGATCGCAACGACACGCGTTGGGACCGGGTCAAGGACCTCTCCCAGTTCCGCGAATTGCGCTGGCTTGAGAACGCCTATCCGCTGGGAGCGTTGTTCTACGCGGCCTTCGTAATCGGATTCGGATTCTGGTTCGAATACGCGTTCCCCGGGTCCGGGGCGACCGCGGCGCAGTTCTTCGTGTTCGGGTTCGTCTGGTGCACGGTTGCCCTGATGCACACCACTTACATGATCAATTCGGGCTCGCACATGTGGGGCAGTCAGCGGTTCAAGACCGGTGACGACTCGCGCAACAACCTGTTTCTGGCCCTTCTGACGCTTGGCGAAGGCTGGCACAACAACCACCACCGCTACCCCGGGGCCGAGCGCAACGGTTTCTACTGGTACGAGATCGACATCACCCACTACCTGCTGACGATCCTTAGCTGGACGCGACTAATCTGGGATCTGCGTGAACCACCGGAAAGGGTGTTGGCCGAAGGCTCCCAGTAGTCCGGGTTCCGGCGACGCCCCGGCCCCATTGACAGGTACCTAGTAAAGAAGGCGGTTTGACCGCGATGCAATGGCCTCAGTTGATCCGAATGCGCCAGCAGCTCGACGGCGCCCACATCGCCGACCTGGAAACCTGTCTGCGCGACCAGCTGCGCGCACGGCTTGCCGAAGGCAGGGCCACGCCCGGCCAGACCGTGGCCGTCGGCGTCGGCAGCCGGGGAGTCTCCCCGATCGTAAAAGTAGTCCGCACGATCGTTGACGAACTGGGCCGGGCCGGCCTGGAGCCCTTCATCGTCCCGGCCATGGGCAGCCACGGCGGGGCGACCGCCGCCGGCCAGGAAGCGGTGCTGGCCGAGTACGGGATAACCCTGGATTCGGTGGGTGCGCCGGTGCGCGCCACCATGGAAGTAATCGAGCTTGGACGCGGCCCCAGCGGTCAGACCTTCTTCGGCGACGCCAACGCCTACGGCGCCGATCACGTGGTCGTGATCGGCCGGGTCAAGCCGCACACCGACTTCAAGGGCCAGATCGAGAGCGGTCTCTGCAAGATGACCTCGGTCGGACTCGGCAAGCAGATCGGCGCCGAACGAATACACGAGACCGGACTGGCAGAGACCATCCCGGAGGGAGCGCAGGTCGCGATCGAATACGGCCGCCTGCTGCTGGGGGTGGCCCTGGTCGAGAACGCCTACGACCAGCCGGCGCACTGCGAGGTGGTAACGCCCGACCAGTTTCACGCCACCGACCGCCGGCTGCTGATCGAGGCCAAGCGCCTTCTGCCGCGCCTGCCGATCGACCAGCTCCAGCTCCTGGTCGTCGACGAGATGGGCAAGAACATCTCCGGTGCCGGGATGGATACGAACGTCGTAGGGCTCTGGCGGCTGCAGAGTTTCGGCGAAAAACTGCCCGACTACCACTACCTGGCGACGCTGCGGCTGACCGAGGAGTCGGGTGGCAATGCCACCGGGATCGGCATGGCCGATTTCGTCTCCGGCAAGCTGGTGGAGGCGATGGATCCGGGCCAGACCTACATCAACGGCACCACCTCGCTGGTGGTTTCGGGATCGCGGATCCCGATGAACTTTCCCACCGACGCCGAGACCCTGGAGGTGGCCGTCGGGGCGGCTTCGCGCCTGGCCAACCGGGGAACGCCGCGCATGGCCCGAATCCGCAACACGATGGAGCTAGAGGAGTTCTGGGTCAGCGAGCCGGTCGCCGACCAGCTCGAATCCGAAGGGCGCGCCGAGCGGACCGGTCCGTCCGAGCGCTTTGCCTTCGACGATGCCGGCGACCTAGTCGGGGTGGCTAACTAACCGGCCGACTTACGCGGCGAATTTGAACGGACGGGCAGCGCGCGCAGGCACGGCTCCAAGGTAGGACACCGATTTTGGGGCCGGTTGGGTGGCTCGCCTGGCCCGTGATTTCCGCTGGCGATCCGATTGAATTCAATGCGGCCGGGGTTGGCCCAGATCTGTCCGGTCAATTACCGGCTTATTCGACCCCTCGCCCACTCCAGGCGCATACCCAAATCCTGAGGGTGATCCCCGGTTTCGCCAGGATTCCGGCAATCGACTTCCGCCGGTGCCCCCATTCCGCCCAAATTGCAGGGCGACCGGAGTGCGGCCTGCAGACGGAAATGTGGGGCGTTCTCTAGGAAAATCTACCAAACCGCAAGTGGTAACATCACTAAAGTGAAGGTTCCACCGACCTTAATGCGTAAAGACCGGACGGGTGAAATGGCAGCTTCGGCAAGTCCCGAAGGTTTACACGGGGAATCTTTCAATTTCAGCGGCGTGGATCACTTTGATCCTTTTGTGCCGCGCAATCTTCAACCGATCATAAAGCGCCAGCTGTCCGAATTCCGCGCCGTAATGGTGAAAGGGCCCCGCCAATCCGGCAAATCGACGCTGGCCATGCACCTGGGCCGCACCTTGAATGCGCCTTATGTGAATTTGGACTTTCCCGACCAGCGGGCGGCCGCGATAAGTGAACCGGGGCGCCTGATCGGCCCTGCCGTCAACGGACTGATGGTCATCGATGAAGTCCAGCGGGGCGGCGAAGAGTTGCTGCTGTCGATTAAAGCGGCGATTGACCGGACTAACCGCAGAGGGCAATTCCTGTTGACGGGTTCGGCCAACTACCTAATGCTGCCCAGGATTTCCGAGTCCCTCCAGGGACGCATTGCAATTTCGACTCTTTACCCGTACTCGCGCGGCGAATGCGACAGGTCGGATTCGGATTCCTTTGTAGATGCCGCCCTTGACGACCCGGACGCTCTTTCGGCCCCCACTTATGGGCGATTGAATCCGGTCGATTACTGGGAGATGATCTGCACGGGCGGCTACCCCGAGGTCCAGTCCCGTGGACCGGAATTTCGCAGTGGCTGGTTCAGCCAGTTGGTCGATACAACCATCAATCGCGAGATTTCAGACCTTGGCGGTATTTCGAATCAGGCAGGCGTATTTCGGGTGCTGTCGCAATGCGCCGCTCTCAGTTCGCAGGAATTGAACCTGCAATCACTGATGAGGGCCGCGGGAATCGCGCGCCAAACGGCAAATCACTACCTTGGCTGGCTCACGGCGGCCCATCTGGTCCATTTGGTACCTGCCTGGCGGCGTTCGCTGGCCCAGCGGCAAATAAAGTCGCAAAAGGTCCTGGTTACGGATCCGGGGCTGGCCTGCCACCTGGTCGGCAAGGACGGGTTTGCCCTGTCGCAGGGCGGCGATGTCTATCGAGGGCAGGCGCTGGAGACTTTTGTCGGAACCGAATTGCTCAAGCAGCTCGGCTGGAGCAATTCGCGGGCCCGGCTCTATCACTGGCGGACCGTGCAGAAAGCCGAGGTCGACTATGTGATCGAAGCTTCCGACGGGCGTGTCATTGGAATTGAGGTCAAGGCCAGCACGTCGCCACCCCGGAGGTCGGCGAAGGGCCTGGCGAGTTTGCGGGACGAAGTCGACCGGGCCGGCGGCAAGTTCGTGCACGGGTTCTTGCTGCATCTGGGAGATCGCAGATTGCCGCTCGGGGACCGGATTAGTGCGCTCCCGGTCCGGGAATTGTGGTCAGCGCCCAGAACTCAAACACTCACGCCGGCAATCATGACCGCTGCGCGGCGCGCGACTCACGAGCAGGCAACCTCCGATATCGGCGAAAGGCCGAACGGGTCAGCCGTCACGATTCACCTGCAGCCGCAATTCCCTCGCCAGCACAACGAATTCCTAGTTGATTCGTTGCGGCAATTGCATCAAAGATTCGTGGAAATCGTAATGCCGGCGACGCCCCAGTTGGACGACATCAAGGTTCAGCGCGATTTCCTCAGCTATCGGGTTGTCCAGGTCGAGCCCGACCAGCGCGAATACATCTGTGGGAAATTGAATTTGGACGGATCAGTCGTTTGGCGTTCGCCTATCAGCGCGTTCGGGTATGCAGGCGATCCCGGGATTCAAGACACGGGCAAGCACGTAACCGCGACCGACATCGTATTTGCCGTCGCAGTCGGCTTAAAAGCCGCATCCGAGTGGGCAGGCGCGTACTGTGGATTGCGGGGCGATGCGATGGTGAGCGTTCAATTCCATCCATCGCCTGGTGGGGTAGAGCTTGGGTATTCGAGGCCGCCTCCCCGGACTGTGCCCCTCTCGCCCGGAGTAAGGCCGGTCATTAACGATCTGCCGCCAATTGCAACGGCGATAGACCTTGACGCGTGGCAACGCGACCCCGCACGACTGTTGCTTGCGGCAAAGCATTTCAGCGAGCACATCCTGGCTGCTTTCGGTCTCGAAGGCGTAAGGCAAATCGACGAGGATGGCCGGATAACCGCCGCGGGCGTGGAATCCGAACTTGCCGCAAATGTCCCCCTGTGGGCGGAAACGGTTGGTTTCGCGTAAAGGCCGGTCGAATCGGGAAGTGATCGGGATTCGGCGCGGAGGCCAGTGGCATGCTGGCTGCGTCCCACGGATTGGTCCAACCGGCAATTGTCCAGGGCGCATAATCGCCGTTTGCGCTGGACCGGTTTCACTGCCGCGGCGCTGCGCCAACTTCACGCACCGTCGCCACCATCCGGCCGGGACTGCCCTCGCCAGGCCCGCAGCAGCGGCACCCGGGCACCGACCGCCAGGGCCGACCCCGAATAAATCCGCCCGGCGAACCAGATCGCCGGCGGCAGGGTGGCGACGTTGATAACTCCGGCCAGGAGCGCCAGCGGCCAGGAAAGGGCCCCGCTCAGCACGAGTCCGGGAACCGCGAACTGGGCCAGCATCGGCAGCATCGCCAGCGCCTGACCCCATCCCGTCTCGCCCAGCGGGGTGATCACCAGCATGTAGGCGAGAAGGTACACCACGACCGAGACCAGGGTGACCGGCAGCACCGCCTGGTTCACGTCCTCGATCCTTGAGACGGTGGCCCCCAGCGCGGCGTAAAGGGCCGCGAAGAGGAAATACCCGACGACGAACCAGAAGATCGTCAACAGGAGGACCCAGATAGACCCGGCGTCCAGGGTCAGCCGGATGCCGAGGCTGGAGGGAAGGATCACCCCGGCCGTGATCGCGACCGCCCCCAACAGGACCGAGAAACTGATCAGCCCGTAGGCCCCCACGCCGAGGATCTTGCCGGCCATGAGCTGGTAGGGACGCAGGCTCGACAGCAGGACCTCGATCACGCGGTTGCTCTTGTCGGCAACGACCGAATTGAGCACGTCGCTGGCAAACAGGGTGATGGCCACGAACATGAACACCGCCGACGATCCCGAAAGGCCCACCGCCAGTTCCTCGACTTCGAGTTCTTCGGGAATTTCCGGAGCCAGGACCCGGGCCAGGACGTAGGGCACCCCGATCAGCAGCCCCAGGAGCACCGCCAGCGTTGCGAGCCTGCGCCGGCTCCGCAGGCGCTGCGAAAGCTCGTAGGCGGCCACCACCCGCACGCCGTACCAGATTCCGGGCAGGTCACTCACCATCCGTTACCCGTTCGCGCACGGCTTCCATGAAGACCTCGGAGAGCGAAGGCCGCGTGTAGGCGAATTCGACCACCCGCCCGGCCCGGAGCGCCGCCCCGAGCGCGGACTCCAGGTCAAGGTCCGAGCCGACCCGCAGGCTGACCACGCCCCCGTCGGCGGCCACCAGTTCGGCCCCCTCGAGCGATCCCCACCAGCGCGCGGAGGGTCCGGCCAGCTCGACCTGCAGGCGCCGGTAAGACGAATCGGAGCGGATCCGATCGACCGGCCCGAACCGGAGCAGCCGACCGGCGTCGACGATGGCAACGTCGTCGACCAAGTCCTGGACCAGGTCGAGCTGGTGGGAGGAGAAAATCACCACCGCGCCGGCGGCGGCGCGATCGCGGACGAGTTCGGACAGGGTTTCGGTGGCCAGCGGATCCAGCCCGGCGAACGGTTCGTCCAGGACCACCAGTTCGGGGTCGTGCAGCAGGGCCGCGGCCAGCTGAATCCGCTGCTGATTGCCGTTGGAGAGGTTCTCGAGCGGGGTATCCGACCGGTCCGCCAACCCCAGCCGCGCCAGCCATTCGCCGGCGGCGGCGGCGGCCGATTCGCGGTCCATGCCGCGCAGCCGGCCCAGATAGATGAGCTGCTCGCCCACCTTGGCGCGCGGATAGAGTCCGCGGTTCTCCGGCATGTAGCCAAAGCGCTGCAGCTGCCGGCGGCCGACCGGTCGTCCCTGCCAGGTCACCCGGCCGCGGTCCAGGGTCACCAGGTCGAAGATCGCGCGCATCGCAGTTGTTTTGCCGGACCCGTTGGGCCCCAGCAGGCCCAGCACCCTCCCGGCGCCGGCCTCAAGGTCAACGCCGCGCAGGGCGCGGATCTGCCCGAATCGCTTGTGTGCGTATTCGATCCTGAGCATGCCGGCCTGCCGCCGAGGGACCGGCTAGAAGGAGTAGGTTCGCGGCACCGGATTGGTCCGGGCGTAGGCCTGCGCATCGTAGGCCTCGCGCAGGAGCTTCTGCAGGACGTCGGCATGGCCGGGATCGCGCGAGAGGTCCTCGTGCTCCCAGGGATCGGTCTCCAGGTCGTAGAGCTCGAACACGTCCTTGCCGTGGTAGGTGACCAGCTTCCAGCGGCGGTTGCGGTACATGGTCGCGTGGGTCTGGTCGGCGTGGTTTATCGCCCCGTAGAACTCGGTCCGAACGTAATCGCGGTGATTGTTTCCGTCGTCGGGGCCCTCGAGCACCGGCAGGAGCGACTTGCCCTGCACGTGGTAGGGGATTTCCATCCCCAGCGCCTCGTAGAGGGTGGGCGCCAGATCGGTCAGCTCGACCAGGCCGTCGCAGATCTTGCCGCCGGCGAACCGGCCCGGCCAGGAGATCATCAGCGGAACCCGGACCAGGCCCTCGAAGAACCGGCAGCCCTTGAGTATCATCCCGTGGTCGCAGAGCGCTTCGCCGTGATCGGAAGTGAAGATCACGATCGTGTTCTCGCGCTCGCCGATGTCTTCCAGGTGGTCGAGCAGGCGCCCGAATTCATGGTCGATCTGCTCGATCATGGCGTAGTAGGAGGCCTGGACCTTGCGGTGGTCCCATTCGCGCGGATGCTTGGGTTTGGACTGGAAATCGATCCCGGCGTCGACCAGGCGCTGCTGGTGGGCGATATCGGAATCACGGAAGTGGGCGCCCGGGAGTTCGGCCGGATCGTAGCGCCGGTAGTACTCGTAGGGAGCATCGAACGGAGCGTGCGGATCGAACGGATTCAGCGTCAGCATCCACGGCTGGTCGACGTTGCGGTTGGCGTTGATGAATTCGATCCCTTTCTCGGTGCACCAGTGGGTCTGGTGCAGGTGCGGGGGAACGTTGTCGGATTCGGCGGTCGGCTCGAACAGTCCGCCGAACGACTTGACTTCGGCGCCGCGCCGGTAGCTGTCCTGACCGCCCCAGCTGCCCGGAATCAGATCGGCCGGGTCGCTTCCCTGCAGCCGGATCCAGTCGGCGTAGTCGTGAAAAGGCAGGTCCGGGCCCTTGTGCGAGTGCGAGTACTGGAAGTAGCGGTAGCCGTCGTCGGTGCGCTGCTCGGCACCTCCCCCGGCCCCGGCCAGGTGCAGCTTGCCGACGTTGCCGACGTCGAAGCCTTCCCCGGCCAGGACCCGGGTGATCAGGCGCGAGGACTGCTCCGGCGGAAAGTAGGGATTCCCGTTCCCCAGAACCCCGATGGCGCTCGGGTACATGCCGGTGAGAAAACTGGCCCGGCTGGGGGTGCAGATCTGGGTCTGGCAGTGCGCGTGCGTGAACGTGACCGCGGTGTCCATGAAACGCTTCAGCCGCGGCGTGTGAATGTGTTCGTTGTTGAGGCCTTCGATGGTGTCGAAGCGCTGCTGGTCAGAGCAATACCAGAGGATGTTGGGGCGCTTGGGCATCGGGAAACCGATCGGGGTCAGGGTCGCAACCGATTTTGGCTTTGCCAGCCGGAGGGTTCGGGGCAAGGCGAGAATTTGGGCCAGCAAACCCAGCTTCCACTTCCGGTTCGGCTCCCAAGCAGGGCGGTTCGTTAATCGAGATCATCGTCGGCGTCATCCTGGCGCTGCTGCTAATAGCCGTCAACGGCGTATACGCCGGAGCCCAGTTCGCACTCATAGCGGTGAACCGCTACCGCATCGAGCAGCGCGCCGAAACCGGTGACCGCCGCGCCGGCAGCGCCGCCGCGCGGCTGCGCAATCTGGCCTACGAACTCTCCGGCGCCCAGCTCGGCATCACCGTGACTTCGCTGGCGCTGGGGTTCGTCGCCGAGCTGCTTTTTGCGCCGGCGCTCGAGGAATATCTGGGCGACGCCGGAATCGGCGCCGGATCCGGGGCCACGTTCGCCATCGGGTCGCTGGCGGTCCTGGTGCTGCTTTCCTTCATCCAGATGGTCATGGGCGAACTGGTGCCGAAGAACTTCGCCCTGGCCCGGCCGGTGCAGATGACTCTGCTGCTGGCGCCGCTGCTGGGCCTGTCGAACCGCCTGACCCGGCCGCTGGTCTGGCTGCTGAACTACCTGGCCAACCTGTGTATCCGGGTCTTCGGGATTGAGCCCTCCGACGAGCTGGCCGGGGTACGAAATTCCTCCGACCTGCTCCGGGCGATCCGCTGGTCGTCGCGGGCCGGCTCACTGCCCTCGAGCACGTCTCGCTTCGCCGAGGCGGTCGTGGCATTTGACTCGCTGCTGGTGCGGGATGTCTTCACCCCCCGCGGCAACGTGATCTCGCTCCCCGACGATGCCACGATGGCCGACCTGGCCCGGGTCGTTAGCCAGCACGGCGTCGCGCGCGTGCCGGTGCTGCTGCGGGGCAGCGAAGAAGTGCTGGGAGTCGTAACCGCGCGGGCGCTGCTTTCGATTGCCCGCCACGACCTGGCGAGCTTCCCGGTCCGGCTCTACATGCAGCCGATCCTGGCCACCCCGCCGACCGCACCAATCTACTCGGTTCTGCTGCGGATGCGTCGCCAGCAGAACCCGATGGCGGTGGCCCTGGACGAACACGGCGTCATGGCCGGCGTGCTGACGATCGAGGACGCGCTCCTGCCTTTGCTCATCGGGCGGGCCGGCACCTCGGACGGACTGGCCCGCCGAACGGTCCGGCTGGACGGGCTGGCCACTGCCCTGGAGTGCGAACAGTCGGCCGGTTTCATCCTGCCGCCCGGTCCGTACGAGACCCTGGCCGGTTTCCTGCTCATGGAATTCCAGCGCATTCCCGCGGCCGGCGACGTCCTCGAATACCGTGCCTGGCGCTTCGAGGTGCTGGCCACCAACGGCATGCAGATAACCCGGGTGGCGGTGACTCCGCCGGCTGCGCCATGATCGACCCGATCCTGGCCCTGGTTCTGGCGGCGGCGCTGCTGGGCCTGAACGCGTTCTACGTGGCGGCCGAATTCGCGGTCACGACCGCCGATCGGCCGCGCCTGGCCGAGCTGGCCCAGGGCGGCTCAATCGCCGGACGCATGGCCCAGAAGTCGGCCAAGGAACTCTCCCTGATGCTGGCCGGCGCCCAGCTGGGGATCACCGTCGCCTCGATCGCGCTGGGGTTCGTGGCCGAGCCGGCGGTTGCCTTTCTGCTGGAGCTGGCGATCGGGCAGGTCTGGGAGCTCGATCCGGCCACCCTGCACCTGATCGCGCTGCCGACCGCGCTGGTCCTGGTAACCGCGCTGCACATGGTGTTCGGCGAGATACTGCCCAAGAACCTGGCGCTGACCCGGCCGACCGGAGTGGCGCTGGCGCTGGCGGTGGCGTTCCGCTTCTTCGCCAATGCGGTCCGCCCGATCATCTGGGTGCTCAATGGCGCCGCCAACCTGGTCGTGCGGCTGTTCGGGATCGAGCCCGAGGACGAAGTCGACATCGCCTATTCGCGCGACGATCTGGATTTCATCTTGGCCGATCTGAGCGCCGAGGGTCAGCTCGACGCACCGGAACTGGCGATGCTCGAACAGGCGCTTTCTTTTTCCGGGCTGCGGGTGCGCGAGGTGATGACGCCGCGACCGCAGATGGCCGCGGCGGACGTTTCCTCCACGCCGAGGCAACTGGCCCGCATGGCCCAGCGCAGCGGCTATTCGCGCTTCCCGCTCTGGGAAGGAGACCGGGACAACATCGTCGGATTGGTCGACGTGGTTGACCTCTATCGGCTAAGCGCTCGCGACTGGGGCGCTCCGCTGCCGCGGCCGGCGGTCTCGCAGCTGCCGGCGGTGTTTGAGAACGCGCCGGTCGCGCAGCTTCCCACGCTGATGCGCGCGTCGAGGACGGAAATGCTGCTCGTGGTCGACGAGCACGGCGATGCCGCCGGGCTGGTTACCACCGAAGACCTTGCGGTCGCATTGGTGGGCGATCTGGCCGATCATTCCGCCGACGATTCGCCCGATCTGCGGCAACTTGCCGACGGCAATTGGACCGCGACCGGACTAACCCGCGCCAGCGAACTTGCCGAGGCGCTGGATCTGGAATTGCCCGACGGCGACTTCGATACCGTAGCCGGGTTCGTCATCAACCAGCTTTCGGCGATCCCCGACGAGGGCGCGTTCTTTTCCTACCGCGGCTGGCTGGTCATGGTGACCCGCACCGCCGGTCCGCGCATCCTGACGGTGCGCTTGATGCGCGATCCGAGTTCGCCGCCGCCCGGCGAACCGGGCGGCACGGCCGGTCCGGGCTAGCCCTCCCCGCCGGCTTTGCCACCGAGCTCGATATCGAGCATCAGCAGGGCGCCGGGGTCATCGGCCGCCAGCTCGACCCGACGGACTATGTCGTCAAAGGTCTTCTCTTCTTCGATCTGTTCGGTCAGGAACCATTCCAGGAATATCGCGGTCGGACGATCGCGTGCCTCGACCGCCAGTTCGTAGAGGCTCTTTATCGATTCGGATACCGCTTCCTCGTTCGCCAGGGCGGTGTGGAATACGTCGGCGGCGCTGTCAAAGTCGTTGGGGACCCCGTCGACCGAACCGATCCCGACCCGTCCGTTGCGGTCCAGCACGTACTGGAAAATCCGCAGCGCATGATCGCGCTCTTCGGCCGCTTGCTTTTCCATGTACGCCGAAAAGCCGGTCAAACTCTGGTTGTCGAACCATCCGGCCATGTTCAGGTACGTGAACTCGGCTGCAAATTCATTCGAGATCTGCCGATTGAGTCCCGCCAGAACGGCCTCCGGAAATGGCCCGATCCCGGCCGGCTTGTGTCCGCTGGTTGATCGCACACGGCACCCCTTGGTCTGTCGGCTCGTCCGCCCGGGTGTTCCACCCGATTCGAGGCGAGCATCCGCTTTTTTCCGCTATTCGATGCTGGCTCCTTTTGCGGCCGGGGCGCTTAGCCAAAGCTGATGCCGAATTAGCCTGGGCTAACTGTCAACCGGCTCAAACCCGGCGCCGGACTATGGAAAAATCTCGGTGAGAACTGGAAAACGGCCCCGAGTCAACATGCCTGCCAACGACAACGTAGTATTCATCCTCACCGACGACCAGGCCACCTGGGCGCTGGGATGCTATGGAAACGACGAGATCCGCACTCCCAATCTCGACCGCCTGGCGGCGTCGGGCGTGCGGTTGGAGAACTTCTTTGTGGCCTCGCCGGTTTGCTCGCCTTCGAGGGCGACCTATCTGACCGGCCTCATCAACTCCCAGCACGGCGTGCACGACTGGGTCCGGGGGGACGACCGCAACGAGATGCCGCCGGCACTGCTTGCCGGGCGCACCACGTACGTGGACGTGATGGCGGCCAACGGCTACACCTGCTCGCTCTCCGGCAAATGGCATCTGGGCGAACAGGAACTTTCCCGCCACGGTTTCGCGCGGCACAACTTCCGGCGATTCGGCGGGGGAACCTACATCGACCCGGAGATGGTGCGCGACGGCGAACGTTACGTCGCGCCGGGTTACGCGAGCGACATCTTCACCGACGATGCGATCGAGTTCATCCGGGCAAGCGCGCAGGGCCAGGCCCCCTTCTACGCGTCGGTGCACTACACCGCCCCGCACAGCCCCTGGTACGGGCATCCGCAGGAGATCGTCGATTCATACGACGACTGCCCGTTCGAGTCCTGCCCGCAGGAGGAGCCGCATCCCTGGATGGGCGGGTCGCCGACGGAATTCAAGGGCGGACGCGAGATGCTCAAGGGTTACTTTGCCGCGGTGACCGCGATGGACCTTGCCGTGGGGAGGATCATCGACACGCTGGAGGAACTGGGTCTGCGCGAAAGCACCCTGGTGGTCTTCTGCTCCGACAACGGGTTCAATTTCGGGCACCACGGGGTGTGGGGCAAGGGCAACGGGACGTTCCCCTTCAACATGTACGAGACCTCGGTCAAGGTGCCCTGCATCTTCTCGCAGCCGGGCACGATCGAACCCGGTCGGGTGTTCGACGGGCTCCACTCCAATTACGACATGTATCCGACCCTGCTGGAATACCTGGGCCTGCCGATCCCGGCGGGGGTGAACCTCCCGGGCAAAAGCCTGGCCGCCGCCCTGCGGGGCGCCGAGCCCGACGACCATGCCGCGGTCGTGGTTTACGACGAATTCGGCGGCACCCGCATGGTTCGCACCAAAAGGTGGAAGTACATCCACCGCTACGACTTTGGTCCCTGCGAACTGTTCGACCTGCGGGAGGATCCCGGCGAACGCAGCAATCTGCTCTACCATCCCGACCAGCAGGCGCGCATAGTCTCCATGCGGCGGATGCTGGAGGATTTTTTCCAAACCTATGCCGAGGAGCAATTCGACGGCCGCGACCTCCTGGTGCGCGGGTTCGGGCAGGGCGCCGATTTGACCGGCGATCTCGAGGCCGACCGCGCCGTTTTCTTCCAGGACTGGGCCGATCCGAACCCCGGACCGGTCCTGGCCAGCCTCAGGGAGCAGGGACGATAACTACCGGATCGCTGCTCTCGCACCTGGTCTGCTGCGAATGCGGCCGCCGCGGCGACGCCGACCGCGTGCAGACGGTCTGTCCGGACTGCGGCGGGTCCTGGCTGGCCGAATACGACCTCGAAGGATCGGGGCTCGACCGGACTGAAGTCGCGCGCCGGCCGCGCGGGATGTGGCGCTACCGCGAGGTGCTGCCGGTCCGCGACGCGACCAACATCGTCGACCTCGGCGAGGGATCGACCCCCACCCTTCGCCTGCGCCGGATCGAGCGGGACCTTGGCCTGCGCGAACTCTGGTTAAAGGACGAGGGGGCCAACCCCACCGGGACGTTCAAGGCCCGTGGAGCCGCCGCCGCCTATTCGCGGGCGCGCGAATTGGGGATTCGCGACATCGCCATGGGGACGGCCGGCAACGCCGGCAGCGCCCTGGCCGCATATGCGGCGCCGGCCGGTATCGCCGCCCACGTGGCGATGCCAGGGTTCACACCCGACCCGATCAAGGCCGAGTGCCGGGCCTACGGGGCCGAAGTGGTCGAGGTTGACGGCCCGATTTCAGTCGCCGGCAAGCTGATGTCGGAACGGGCCGCCGCCAACGGTTGGTTTGAAGGATCGACCCTGAAGGAGCCCTACCGGATCGAGGGCAAGAAGACGATGGGGTACGAGCTGGCCGAATTCTTCGGCTGGCAGATGCCGGACGTCGTCCTGTATCCGACCGGCGGCGGCGTGGGCCTGATCGGGATATGGAAGGCGGCCCTCGAGATGGCCCGCCTGGGTTGGCTCACGGGGCGAAAAATGCCGCGCCTGGTGGCCGTCCAGGCCAGCGGCTGCGACCCGATCGCGGCCGCCTACCGGGCCGGCCAAAGTACGGCCGAGGCCCCCGAATCTCCCTATACCCTGGCCGCCGGTTTGCTGGTACCGCTGCCCTACGGCCATCGCCTTGTGCTCAGGATCATCAGCGAGACCGACGGCGCCGCGATATCGGTCGAAGATTCGGAGCTCGCGGCGGCCGTGGCCACCCTGGCCGAACGCGAAGGCCTGTTGCTTTGCCCGGAGGCGGCGGCTCTGCTGCCGGCCCTCAAATCGTTGCTCGGCTCCGGGGTGATCGCCGCCGACGAACGGATCGTGCTGCTCTCCACCGGCAACGGATTAAAGTACCCCCACGTCTACAACGGCGTCTGAACGGCCGCAAAAGCCGCCGTGGCGCGCTAAGCCCCGGGCGGGGCTTTCGCTACCGGAGTACACGGTCGCCGGGTGATCGTCCTTGACCACCGGGCCGGGCAGGACCGGTACCGGAGCGATTCGACTCCGCCGGGAAACTCGCAGGTGATTCGGCCAGGTCGAGGCGGCCCGATCAATTACAGTTTGATGAAGCAAGCCCCCGTGCGGGGTCGGCCGATTCCGCATTCGGTCGGGCGCTTTCATGGTCGCCGCGTGCGCGCCGCCCGCGCAGGGCACCGCCTGCGGCGCAGGGACGAAGCGGCGGCGCAGGTCCGCCGGCCAGGGCCAATAGGAGCGTGATCGTGAAAAGTGAAGGACTCGGCTTGCCGACGGCGGGCAGGGGCGCCGGCGTGGCGATCATGGCGGCGGTGGTGGTCATGGTCATCGCGGCAATGGTCAGCCCCGGGGTCTCCCTGATCGATCCCGTCGACCAGACCGATCTCCCCAACGCGCTGGATTCGCTGGGCGATAACCCGAATCTGGGACACCTGACGACGCTGCTGGCAATCGTCTCGATGCTGCTCTACGCGCGCGGATTTCTTGGCCTGTACCGATCGATCAGCAACGAACAGGGCCTTGCCGCAACCCTCCTGCGGACCGGTATTGGAACCAGCATGTTCGGGTGGGCGATTTTCGCGGCCGGGATGGGCATGCGGCACATGGCGATCCACCTGACCCAGCGTGCCGCCGAGGAACCCGCGGTCGCCGAATCGATGATCTCGGCGGCGGGCGGAGTCTTCGTTGCCATGACGGCGGTGCTGGTGGCGTTTCTGGCCGTCTATCCGATAGCGACATTCCTTACCGGCATCGGCCTGGCGATGCGATTCAGATCGATAGGCCTGCAGGCGATCGTGGCCTGGGGACTGGCAATCGCCGGGGTCCTTGCGTTCGCCGTATTCCATACCGCGCTGCACGTCCCTTCATTCGACCCGGGAATGATGCTGCAGACCAACAACGTGGTTCTCTCGGTGGGGACGTTGCTGCTCTTCGTGCTCGGGCTGGGCATTTTCAGGGGCCAGGCGACGGTTTCCGACTGACGGTTACGGATTCAGGGTGAAGGCTCAATGCGTCGCCGCGTACCCGGTCCGACCCGGCCCCGGGCGCGGGTCGGGGTAGGGCGATGCCTGGGCGCCGCGGCCGCGGCGGGACGGTCGATTCCGGTCCGCCCCAGCGCCGCGCCAGCATCGCCCGGAACCGCCGGGCGGGCTACGACTACGAGCTCGGCGAACAGTTCGTGGCCGGGCTCGTGCTGGCGGGCACCGAGATCAAGGCGGTGCGCCAGGGGAACGTATCGATCGCCAACGCCTACATAAGGGTCGATGCGCGTGAGGCGTGGATCCACGGCATGCACATTGCCCGTTACCGCCCCGCCGCGGACCGCAACCACGAACCCGACCGGCCCCGCAAACTGCTGCTCAAGCGGCGCGAACTGTTGCGAATCCAGGTCCGAACCCAGCAGCAGGGCTACACGGCGGTCCCGCTCGAGCTGCTCATCCAGGGCCGTTTCGCGAAGTTGCGCTTTGCGATTGCGCGCGGCCGCAAACGCTGGGACAAGCGCGAAGCCATCTCCCGGCGCGAGAGCGAAACGCGCCTGAGGCGACTCCTCAAACAGGGCCGGGCCTGAACCCGCCGCCCGCGCCAGCGGCGGCCGGCTTGCGAGAATCTATCAGGCGACCGCCATTCGCCCTCTGACCACGTTTCAAAACTGCCTCGATCTGCGCCCATGCCAACCAAATCGACCGCGGTCGCCGAGAACACCGATCTGCTGCCGCAGGGCCTGGTGCTATCGCGGGAACTTCGCAACGTCCTGGAATCGGCCCCCTCGGTTGTCTGGATCGAGAGCGGCGACCAGCTGCGCGACCTTTCCCTTGGCGGTGAGGGAGCCGATGTCTTCGAAGTCGCCTACGAAGTACCCGGAAAGGGCAGCGTGCCGGAGGCGACGGTGACGCGGACCCGCAACGGAGTCGCGGTCAATTTTCACGACCCCTACATGCGCCGGCGCGATCCCGACAGCATGGTGATCGGCGACCGCCTGGGTTCGGACAAGGTGAACATTTCCGAACGGCTCGATCTGGGTATGGACGAGCTGCGCGAGGCGGTGTTCGGCTGGCTTGCCGAACAGGACCTGCTGGTCCTGGCGATCCAGGCCGGCGGTGATCGGCTCGGTTATCCGGCGCTGCTGGTGGCCCCGCGCAACGCCGCGTTCTTTGCGGCCGGACTGGCCGAGTTGCAACAGATGGTCCCGATATCCGAGCTGGGTGAAGCATTCGAACCGCGCGCGGTCATCTACCTGGCGCCGCCGTTCCGCCACCTGCACTGCGACGGCCGTCAGGTGGTGGTCCACTGCCGCAGCGAGGCGATGCACGAGATCTTCTCGCTGAACCTTTACCTGGGTCCGAGCGCCAAAAAAGGGATCTACGGAGTCCTGCTGTCGATCGGGGAAGCCGAAAAGTGGGTGACCGCGCACTGTTCGGTGGTGCAGGCGATCACGCCCTACGACAACATCGTCACGATCATGCACGAGGGTCCGTCGGGGTGCGGCAAATCGGAGATGCTCGAATACCCGCACGTGGAAACGGACGGCCGGCTGCTGCTCGGGCACAACCAGATCTCCGGCGAAATGCGGCATCTATCAATCAACCAGTTCTGCCAGCTTCAGCCGGTCACCGACGACATGGCGCTCTGCCATCCCTCGATCCAGGACCAGTCCGGGCGCCTTACCGTCACCGACGCCGAGGCGGCCTGGTTCGTCCGCGTGGACCACATTCACGCCTACGGAGTTGATCCGTATCTGGAGCGCTTGTGCACGACCCCGCCGCGGCCGATCCTGTTCCTGAACATCCATGCGGTGCCCAACGCCACCGCGCTGATCTGGGAACCGGTCGAAGATGCGCCCGGGCAGCCCTGCCCGAATCCGCGCGTGATTCTGCCGCGGGAAATCGTCCCCCAGGTAGTTGACGACCCGGTCAGCGTTGACGTGCGCAACTTCGGGCTGCGCCAACCGCCCTGCACCAGCAATGCCCCGACCTACGGGATCGTGGGAATGCTGCACTTCCTTCCTCCCGCGCTGGCGTGGCTCTGGCGCCTGGTGGCCCCGCGCGGCTATCTGAACCCCAGCATCGTCGGCGGGTCGGGCCTCGAATCGGAAGGGGTGGGCTCGTACTGGCCGTTTGCGACCGGGCGCCGGGTCGATCAGGCAAATCTGCTGCTGGACCAGATGGTGTCCGCGCCCAACACCCGCTATACCCTCACCCCCAACCAGAACATCGGGGCCTGGCGGGTTGGATTCATGCCGCAATGGATGGTCCGGGAGTACCTGGCGCGGCGCGGTGGCGCCCATTTCCGACAGGATCAGATCTCGCCGGCGCGCTGCTCGCTGCTCGGCTACGCGATGGACCAGATGCGCATCGAGGGCCAGCTCATCGACCGCTGGTTCACGCAGGTTGACACCCAGCCCGAGGTCGGCGAGGAGGCCTACATGATCGGCGCCGGTCGACTGACCGAATTCTTCAAGGCGACCCTGCGCTCCGACTTCACGCACCCCGAACTTGCCGCCCTCGGCCGCCAGGTGATCGAATGCGCCCTCGACGATGGCGGCGTGGCCGATTATGAAAAGTTGATGCCGGCCGGCGGCCCAGCCTAATCGCGCGGCGGGTCGGGGATCCGGGACGGGCGAACCCTCATTTGAACCATGTCTAGCCTGCTCTGCGGCCGGGACCTGCCGGTGATCTACGAATCATTGCCGCCGGCGCTGGGCGGGGCCGGCGCTACGACCCGTGCGGCTGAGGCGCTGGCGCGAACCCTGAGCGGATTTGGCGACATCGTGGACGGGCTCTTGGTGCCCCAGGTCGAAGACGAATCGGACGGCGGCCTGGAGGTGCAGCGTCATGCAAAGGACGACGCGATCGCGTTTGTCGCCCGTTATCTGGAGCTGGCGCGGGCCCCGGCACCGCGCACGGCGATCGTCGCCCAGCCGCTGACCCACCTTCCGGATGCGGCGATCGGAGCGCTGCTGGACCGGGTCGCCGCCGCCGGGATTGACGGACTGGCGGTGGTCGGGCCGGCCAGCCGTATCCAGGCCGGCGCCAACCCCACGTCCACCGCCGCCGCGATCGCCCGATGCGCCGGCGATCGGCGGATCCGGCCCGGGGCGATCGCGATTCATGCCCGCGAGGCCGAACCGGCCCGGATGCTGGCCAAAATCGGGGCCGGAGCAGAGTTCTTTCTCTCCCAGATCTTTTACGACGCCGACAGCATGGCGGCCACGGTCGGCGCCTACGGACGCGCCTGCCGCGAGGCCCAAACCAAGCCGGCGCGACTGTTCCTGAGCCTGGTCCCGGTAATATCCCCGCCCACCGCCCGTCTGCTGGGGAAGGTCATAAATCCAGGCCGCCGCCTGCCCGAGCCGGCGGCCGCGATTCCCGCCGCGGCGGTCGGGCCCGCAACGGTCGACTATCTGAAAGACCTGCTGGCGGCCACGCTCGAGGCGGGCTCCGCAGCCGCGGTGCCGCTGGGGGTTTCGATCGGGCACGTGACCGAACGGAACGTCCGGCTTTCGCTGGAACTGCTCGCCGCGGTGAGTGATTTCAGGTAGGCCGGCAAGGGCGGTCAGGCGGGCGGTTAGCGCGGTGTTTCCCGGGCGAGCAGGGTCAACGCGGCCGCCACCTCGTTGACGCCGCTTAGCCGATAGCGGGCCGCGGTCGGACGGGCCCGCCGCGCCACCAGAACGCCGATGCCGGTGGCTGCCAGCGCCGCGAACGGCCCCTCGTCGCTCACGTCGTCGCCGATATACACCGGCAGGCGGTCGGCCCCGCCGCCCGGATCCAGCCGATCCAGGAACCACTCCACCGCGCCGCCTTTGCCCGGCGCCGTCGCGGGCACGAATTCGAACACCCTGCGGCCCGACATCATGCTCAGGTCCGGGTGATGCCCGGCCAGGGCCCCAATTCGGTCGCGCAGTTCCGGGAACCTGGCCCGGTCGCGCAGGTTGCGGTAGTGCAGCACCAGCGCCTGCGGTTTTTCTTCGACCCAGGTTCCTTCAAATTCGCGGGCAAGGACCGCGACGGGACCGCGCAGCCGCTCCAGCCCGGCGCCGCATTCGCCGAATGGTTTGAGGGTCGGACCGCCGGGATACCGGGCCTCCTGGCCGTGACTTCCGAAAAAGGTAGCGTCGGGAATTTTGATCAAGGTCTGCAGGTCATCGAGCCCGCGGCCGCTGACGATGGCAATCGGGGTGTCCGCCGAGAGCCTCTGCAGGGCGGCGATCGCGGCCGGTTCCGGTCTGGCGTCGCCGGGGCGATCGCGGATCCGGGCCAACGTCCCGTCAAAGTCGAGCAGCAACGCCAGCGGTCTGCGCTCGCAAAGCAGCCGCGCCGACAAACGCCCCAGCCCGGGCAGTCCGGCAACGCCGCTGGTTCTTGGTTGCAAACGGGCACCCCCCTCGATCGCGCCGGAGCACGGGCGAGGGGATTATCCGGTCAACCGGCGGATTTCAATCCAAAACCCCGCAACCGGGTTGAAACCGGCTTTTCCGGTCCAGCGCCTGCGCGATTCGAATTTGACATCCATGTATTGAATAATCGAAACAGTTGCCGCAATAGACGGTTCGCAATCAATGCAATCTGGCAGTGGGGGAAAAATGAGGAAAATCGGCACAGTTTTCATTACGGTGATCGTCCTTGCCGCACTGGCGGCAGTACTGGCGGCCTGCAACGGGGACGAACCCGAGTCAACGCCCGCGCCCGAGCCCGCGCCGGCCACGCCGGCCCCGGCTGCCGAACCGGCGCCCGAACCCGAACCGGAAGCCCCTGCCGAGCCGTTCCGGCTGGGCGTAATGGAATCGGTGACCGGTGCTGGGGAGACCTATGGAACCGTGGCGGTCCAGGCCAAGCAGATGGCGGTTGACGAGATCAACGCCGCCGGCGGCATCAACGGAAGACCGCTGGAGCTGGTTGTCGAGGACTCCAAATGCAATGCCCAGGACTCGATCACCGCGTACCGCAAGCTGACCGACGTTGACGGAATCAAGATCATCCTCGGGACGTCCTGCTCCGGGGCCATGCTGGGCGCTGCTCCACTGGCCGAGGAAGAAGGCGTGATCATGTTCTCGGGGCTGGCAACCAATCCCGACATCGCCGAGGCCGGCGACTACATCTTCCGCACTTCGCTTAACGACATCCTGGTCGGGACCGACACCGGCAACACGCTCTGGGCCGACGGGGTTCGCAAACTGGCCACGATCACCGAATCGACCGACTACGCCGAAGGCGTTCGTCGCACCACCGTCGAGCAGTTCGAAAAACGCGGCGGAGAAGTCGTGGCGGCCGAACAATACGCATCGGACGTGACCGATTTCCGCAGCCAGTTGACCAAACTCGTGGCCGCCGAGCCCGACGCCATTCACATATCCGCGCAAGCCGAATTCTCCGGCGGGACCGTCGTCAAGCAGCTTCGCGAGATTGGTTACGAAGGGCCGCTTTACTCCGAAATAGTGGCGGCCGGTACGACCGCGCTGGAGATCGCCGGCGAGGCCGCAACCGGTCTGAAGGCGGTCTTCGTGGATCTTGACCCGGCGAACGCCAAGGGCCAGGAGGTTCTCGGCAACTTCAGGGCCCGCTACGACTACGTAACCCTGCCCTGGTACCTGGGATCGGCCTACGACGACGTCTACATCGCCGCCGAATGCCTCAAGCAGACCGGCGACGACCAGGACGCCGACGGGTTCCGCGACTGCATGTACGAAATTACCTGGAGCGGAGCCATCGGAACCGACTACAGCTTCGACGAAAAGGGCGAGGTGGTCGGTCTGACCAACGTGGTCGTCGAAGTACTGCCCCTGGCCGAGCGCACAGAGGAAAACTACGGGTACCGCGTGCTGGGTCCGGCCCCGACCGAATAGCCGCTAGATTCGCAGTTCCGCCCGGGCGGACATGATCGGGAACGCGCTCGCAGCACTGCGCGATCAGGGGCGGCTGGCCGCACTCGGCCTGTCGCTCCTGGTGATCGCCTATCTGGCTTGGAAAGTGGGGCAGTCGCCGCAACAGGCGCTGCAGTTTGCATTCAACGGGCTGGCGGTGGGGGCGATTTACGCGCTGCTGGCGATGGGATTCACTCTCGTCTACAGCACCGTCTGGTTCTTCGATCTCTATTACGGCGCGGCCGCGACCCTGGGCGCATACGGGGTCTTTTACCTGCGGTCCTCGGACGCGCTCTACAGCCGCTACGAGGTGGCCAACCCCGTCATCAACGGGGTCCTGGCCGTGGTCGCCGGCTGCGTGGTCGCCTGGTTGCTGCATGTCGGACCGATGGCCCGGCTGCAGCCGAAGCTGCCGGATAACGCATATCGCGCCCTGGTATCCCTGCTGGGGATTGCGGCCGCCGGCTACACCCTCGCAGTGCTCTCGTTCCCCGAACACCTGCGCGTCCTGCTGGCGCCGGCCATCGGTGCGGCGGCGGCGATCGTGGTCGGGATGTTCCTCTTTGGGCTGCTGGAGCGACTGGCCGCCGGACTCGGATCCGGGGTCCGGGCGATCGCGGCGACGCTGGCCGGCTCCGGCGTCGGCGCGGTCATCGGTTACCTGCTGGCCGGGGCCGAGGGGGCCGACCTGTACCTGAGCTGGCTGCTGTCCTGCCTGCTGGCCGGCTCGGTCGGGCTGGCGCTTTACCGCGGGCTGTATATCCACATGCGGGCACGGGCCAAATCGCCGCTGATCATGCTCGTCGCCTCGCTCGGGGTCCTGTTGAGCCTTACGGCGTTCATCTCGATCGCCTTTGAAAGCGCGCCGCGGCCGCTGCCGGCAACGTTCGGGTCGGCATCGATCACTATCGCTGGGGCCTACATCAAGGGATTCAACGTGTTCGCCATCGGGGTCGCCCTGCTGGGCTTTGCGGCCCTGTGGTTGATGCTGCGAAAAACGACCTTCGGACGGGCGGTGCGGGCCATCGGCGACGACGAGCAGGTGGCCAGGGTGGTCGGTATCAACACGGTCGTGGTCGTATCGATCGTCTTCTTCATCGGCGCCGTTTACGCCGCCCTGGCCGGTGTGCTCAGCGGTCACGACACCGCGATCCAGCCCCGCATGGGGCTGCTGCTGCTGCTCAAGGGCTGGATCGCCTCGGTGGTCGGCGGAATCGGCAACCTCTACGGGGCGATCCTGGGCGGGTTCGTGCTTGGAATGGTCGAGCAGTTCGGCATCTGGGACCTGGCCGGCGAATGGCGCGACGCGATTGCGTTCGTCCTTTTGATCCTGTTCCTGTCTTTCTGGCCAAACGGCCTCCTGCCCCGGAAATAGGCCGTGCTCGAGGGTTCGTCGCTGCAATCGGGATGGCGACGCCTGCTGGACGATCCGCGCGGGTTCTGCGTTGCCCACCTGGGCAGCATCGAGCTGTGGGCGACCGCCGTGGTCATCGGCTGGGCCTTCGCGTTCATGCTCTGGCAGGGGGTCGGCTTTGCGATCACGGTCGGAACCGTGTTCGGGATCTGGGCGATCCTGGCGTTGAGCCTGAACCTGGTGCTCGGGTTTACCGGCCTGCTCTCGGTCGGCCACATCGGGTTCTTCGGGGTCGGCGCCTACGCGGTGGCGATCCTGACCTCCGATCCCGCCTACGAGCAGCTGCGAACCGAGGCGATTCCGACCTACGGATGGTCGTTCTTCGCCGCCCTCCCGGTCAGCGTGCTGGCGGCCGGGCTGGTGGCCCTGGCGGTGGGAATCGCCTTCAACCGGTTCCGCGACGACATCTACGTGCTGGTCTCTTTCGGCTTCGCCATCATCGCCTACAACGTGTTCCTGAACTGGCGCGGCGTGACCCGCGGCGCATTCGGGATCCATGAAATCGCCACCCCGGCCATAGGCGGCTGGGTGCTCGACGGCGAGCTCGAGTTCCTGCTGCTGGTGCTGTCTTTCCTGGGTCTGGTCGCACTGGTTTCCTACTTCCTGGTCACTTCCTCCTTCGGAAGGGTGCTGACCGCGATCCGCGAGGACGAGACGGCGATCGAGGTATTCGGCTACCGCGCGACCCACTTCAAGCTCTCGATCTGGGTGATTTCGGCCATGATGGCGGGCCTGTCAGGCGGGCTGTTTGCCAGCTGGACCAGCTTCATCGATCCAAACTCGTTCCTGCTTTTGGAATCGGTCCTGCTGGTCTCGATCGTGATCCTGGGCGGGCTGGCCTCAATCCGGGGATCGCTGCTCGGCGCGATGGCTTTCGTGCTGCTTGAGGAAGGGATGCGGTTCCTGCCGTTCATCCCCACCGAGTACGTCGGCCAGGGCCGCCAGGTGGTGCTGGGCATCATGCTGGTCCTGCTGATGCTCTACCGCCCGCAGGGCCTGGTCGGAAGGTACCGGCTGTGAAAGGGGCCGAGCAACCCCGCGCGGGTACGCACGCGATCCGAACCGAGGTCATTTCCAAGCACTTCGGCGCGGTCCGCGCGATCGACGAACTCTCGCTGGCCGTCAGCCGGGGCGTGACCACCAGCGTCGTCGGACCCAACGGATCCGGCAAATCCACGCTGGTCAACGTCCTCAGCGGGGTTCTCCCGCTGGACGGCGGGCTGGTCGTCCTGGACGGGGCCCGGCTGCGGGTCGTGCGCGCGCACGAGATCTCGCAACGCGGACTCACGCGCACCTTCCAGGAGGTTCGCCTATTCGACCAGATCACGGTCTACGACAACATCCTGGTGGTCCTGACCGAGCGGCGCCTGCTCCCCGCGCTGCTGCAGCGGCGCAACCGGGGCCTGCAGCGGCAGGCGCGCGAGATTCTGGAATTGGTCGGCATGTGGGAGAAGACGGGACGCCCTGGCCGGCGAACTCTCTTACGGGCAGCGCAAATTGATCGAGATCGGCCGGGCCCTGGCGATGGGCGCCGAGACCTATCTGCTGGACGAGCCTTTTGCCGGCCTGTTCCCGCAGATGGTCGAACGCGTGAAAGCGATCCTGCGGCGGATGCGCGCCGAAAAGCGCACCATCGTGTTCATTTCCCACAACATGGAAATCGTGCCGCGAACTTTCCGACCGGATCATCGTCATGGAAAGTGGCGCGCTGCTGGCCGAGGGCCAGGTCGGACCGGTGCTGGCGAGCCCGGAAGTCATCGAGGCCTACCTCGGTGATTGACCGGATTCAAGAATGATTCAGCTCGAACTGGAAAACGTCTCCGTCCGGTACGGGGCGGTCGAGGCCCTTTCCGGGGCCCGTATCCGCGCCGGCGGCGGCGAGATGGTTGCGGTGATGGGCCCCAACGGGGCCGGCAAGTCCACCGTCCTGAAAGCGGTGATGGGATTGGCGCCGGTGGTCGAAGGAACGATTCGCTGGCGCGGCCGGCCGTTGGCGGCAGCCACCCACCAGATCGTCAAGCAGGGAATCGCATTCGTGCCGCAGGGGCGGCGGGTGTTCACGCACCTTACGGTGGAGGAAAACCTAGAGATGGGTTGCCTCTATCTGGGCGATCGGGGCGAACGGCGGCGGCGGCTCGATTCAGTGCTGGAACTGTTTCCGGTTCTGGGTCAAAAGCGGGGCGACCTGGCCAGCCAGATGTCGGGCGGGCAACAGCAGATGCTGGCGCTGGGGCGCGGGGATCATGGCCGCCCCGCAGGTGCTGCTGCTTGATGAGCCGACCCTGGGGCTGGCTCCGATCGTGGTCAAGGAGGTGTTCGCCAAGGTTTCCGAAATCAACCGGCGCCTGGGGACCACCACGCTGATCGTGGAGCACAACATCAAGGGAGTGCTCGACATCGTCGACCGGGCCTACGTGCTCGACCGCGGACGGGTGGTCCATGATGGCGACCCGCAAACGGTTCGCGAATCCGACATCCTGACCGAAGTGTTTTTGGGCGCGGCGTAAGCGGCCGGCCTTCCGGGGGGCGGTCCTGGAGGACGGCGAGGGTCCGGTCACGGTACAGCCAGAACCTCTGCGGGAGCGGGGGACGGGGCTCGAACCCGCAACATCCAGCTTGGAAGGCTAGCGCTCTACCAGTTGAGCTACCCCCGCCGGGGCGCCAGATTTTAGAAACTGGGCGGCCGGTTGCCGGAGGGTTCCACCCCGGCCCGCGATTGGCGCGATTATGATGTTGAACCGGGTAGGGGTTGATTTTCGATGTGGTGGTGGTTCTGTGGCCAGCGAAGTGGGCGGCTTGGCCCCGACAATGACCCTGCGCAGGCGGCTGGGGCTTACCTATCGCGGCGGCGCGTCAGCGTACCTGTTCGTGCTCCCATCGGTCATCTTCATCAGCGTGTTCGTGATCGTTCCAATCTTCGGGGCCCTTTTCTACTCGTTTAACGACTACGACCTCTTGACCCCGCCCGATTTCGTGGGCCTCAAGAACTACGAACTAATCGGCAAAGAGCCGCGCTTTTGGCCGTCGATCCGCAACACGGTTTTCTTCGCCTTCGGCACGGTTCCGACGGGCATCGTCACCTCGCTGCTGCTCGCCGTATTGATCAACCGCTCCATCCGCGGAATCTACTTCTTCCGGGCCATGTTCTACATGCCGGTGGTCTCCTCGTTCGTCTCGGTCTCGCTGATCTTCCTGTGGATGTACGAGCCGCAGTTCGGACTGGCCAACGAGGTGCTCAGGGCCCTTGGTTTAGCCCCATCCAAGTGGCTGCGCGGGCCCGAGACCGCCCTGCTGGCCATAGTCCTGATGAGCATCTGGAAGAACATGGGCCTGAACATGGTCATCTACCTGGCCGGCCTGCAGGGGATCCCGCCGCACCTTTACGAGGCGGCCGAGATCGACGGGGCGGGCCGGCTGGCGCAGATGTTCCGGATCACGATCCCGCTGCTGGCCCCGACCACCTACTTCGTGGTCATCGTCTACTTCATCGGCGCCCTGCAGATGTTCGTGCAGGTCTTCATCATGGCCTGTGAACCGCAAGGTAACTGCGGCGGACCGCTCGATGCGACCATAACGATCGTCCTCCTGATCTACCTCGAGGCGTTCAACAACCTGCGGATGGGCTTTGCGGCCGCGCTGTCGTTCATCCTGTTCGTGGTAATCGGCCTGGTTACGATCGTGAACGCCAAATTGCTCCAGTACGAGATCGGTTACTGAGCCGGGCGCTGCCGCAACGACTGCGCGCCTTGCCCCGCGCGGCCCGCGGGCGTTTTCGGTACTGGGTGCCCGACCCGCGCCCGATCCCGGTCAAGCCGGCGTGGAAAAGCCCGGCCGGAACTTTGCAGCACATCGCGCCGCCGGTGGCCCAACCGGCTACAGCGGTTCGGGGCGGCAATCTGGTGGCGGTCGATCCGGGCCAAGGCGCGATCCCGGCCCCGCGGAGGGCCTTGGGGCCGACGGCGGACATTAGGCATTACTTGAACCGCGCGGGCGCGGCCGCGTGCCGGTCCGCGGCCGGCGGCGTGGTTTCGACAGGGAACGCCATCCCGCCCGGGTAGCAGATCGGCTATCGGGCCACGCGGACGGGTCGTGGAGCCGTCGGTCCCGGCGAATTCACCCACGGCGAAAACAGGACCCGCAGCGGCCCTACTCTAAAATTGCCAAGCGATCGCTGGCCCAAGCTGGCCGGCTGCGTGCGCTTTTTTCCAAAAACCAATCAAGACGCCGCAGCGTTTTTCCTGGAGAGTCCATAGAACCATGCAGGCCGATCAAGCAATTGGCCCCGCGCCGCGCATGACGATTCGTCGGCGCCTGGGGCTGACCTACCGCGGCGGAGCCACTTCCTATCTGTTCGTGCTTCCGTCGGTTATCTTCATCAGCATTTTCGTCATCATCCCCATCGTCGGGGCTTTCTACTACTCGTTCAACAATTACGACCTGCTGACCGCGCCGGAGTGGAGCGGCCTTAAGAATTACCAGCTGATCGGCAAGGAGCCGCGCTTTATACCGGCAATCCGCAACACGATATTCTTCGCCTTCGGGACCGTGCCGGCCGGGGTGATCACCTCGCTGCTGCTGGCGGTGCTGGTGAACCGCGCGATCCGCGGGATCTACTTCTTCCGGGCCATGTTCTACATGCCGGTGGTCTCCTCCTTCGTCTCGGTCTCGCTGATCTTCCTGTGGATGTACGAGCCCCAGTTCGGGCTGGCCAACGAGATATTGCGGGCAGTTGACCTGCCGGCGTCGAAGTGGCTGCGCGGACCCGAGACCGCCATGCTGGCCATCGTCCTGATGAGCATCTGGAAGAACATGGGCCTGAACATGGTCATCTACCTGGCCGGCCTGCAGGGGATCCCGCCGCACCTCTACGAGGCGGCCGAGATCGACGGGGCGGGCCGTATCTCGCAGATGTTCCGGATAACCGTCCCGCTGCTGGCCCCGACCACCTACTTCGTGGTCATCGTCTACTTCATCGGCGCCCTGCAGATGTTCGTGCAGGTCTTCATCATGGCCTGCCAGGACGCCCAGGGCAACTGCGGTGGTCCGCTTGATTCGACCATCACGATCGTGCTGCTGATCTACCTTGAGGCGTTCGCGAACCTGCGGATGGGCTTTGCGGCCGCGCTGTCGTTCATCCTGTTCACGGTCATCGCCGTCATCACGGTCATCAATTCCAAGCTTCTCGAATACGAGATCGGCTACTAGCCGATTCGAATGCGCCCGACGGCGCTATGGCCAGCCAGGAAATCCCAGGGAGCATGCCCCCTAGCACAATCCCGGGCGGAGTGGCCCATCCCGGCCTGACCGGTCGCGCCGGCTTCTCCGGGGCTGGGGGCGGGGCCATATGACCAACCGCAGCAGCCTGCAGATGGCGTTGCGACGTCGCTTCAGACTGACCTACCGGGGCGGGGCGACCGCGTACCTGTTCGTTCTGCCGTCGGTTATCTTCATCGGCGTGTTCGTCATCGTCCCGATCGTCGGGGCCCTCTACTACTCGTTCACCAACTACGACCTGCTGACCCCGCCGGAGTGGATCGGCCTGAGGAACTATCAGACCATCGGCAACGAGCCGCGCTTCTGGCCGTCGGTCCGCAACACAATGCTGTTTGCGCTGGGCACCGTACCCGCCGGGGTGATCACCTCGCTGCTGCTGGCGGTGCTGGTGAACCGCGCGATCCGGGGGATCTACTTCTTCCGGGCCATGTTCTACATGCCGGTGGTCTCCTCCTTCGTCTCGGTCTCGCTGATCTTCCTGTGGATGTACGAGCCCCAGTTCGGGCTGGCCAACGCGTTTCTGCGGGCGGCCGACCTGCCGGCGTCGAAGTGGCTGCGCGGACCCGAGACCGCCCTGTTTGCAATCATCCTGATGAGCATCTGGAAGAACATGGGCCTGAACATGGTCATCTACCTGGCCGGCCTGCAGGGGATCCCGCCGCACCTCTACGAGGCGGCCGAGATCGACGGGGCGGGCCGGATTTCGCAAATGTTCCGGATCACGATTCCGCTGCTGGCCCCGACCACCTATTTCGTGGTCATCGTCTACTTCATCGGCGCCCTGCAGATGTTCGTGCAGGTCTTCATCATGTCCTGCAACGACCCGGCCGGGTCCTGCGGCGGGCCGCTGGACTCGACGATCACGATCGTCATGCTCATCTACCTGGAGGCGTTTCTGGCCCTGCGCATGGGATTTGCGGCCGCCCTTTCATTCATACTTTTCGTCCTGATCGGGCTGGTAACCATCCTCAACGCCCGGGTCCTGAGCTACGAGATCGGTTACTGAACCGGGATCCTCGGCGGCCGCTTAAGTCGAATCGCCCGGCAGCGCCGACCCTATCCTGAATAGGCAGGTTCAATTTCGCTTGCCCAGCCGCGCGTTTTCGGGTGCCCCTGGCCGCGGTGGCAACGGTCGCGCGTTAATGGAATCGGAGAGATCCAGATGGGGATGGTGGCAACGGCCCAGCGGGCGCGTTTCGGACTGCGTCGCCGCCTGGGGCTCACCTACCGGGGCGGGGCGACCGCCTACCTGTTCGTTCTGCCGTCGGTTATCTTCATCGGCGTATTCGTCATCGTCCCGATCGTCGGGGCCCTCTACTACAGCTTCAACAACTACGACCTCCTGACCGCGCCCGAATGGGCGGGAATCAAGAACTACCGCCTGGTGGCGAGCGAGCCGCGGTTCATACCGGCGATGCGCAATACGCTGATGTTCGCGGTTGGAACGGTGCCGGCCGGGGTGATCACATCGCTGCTGCTGGCGATGCTGGTCAACCGCGCGATCCGGGGGATCTACTTCTTCCGGGCCATGTTCTACATGCCGGTGGTCTCCTCGTTCGTGACCGTCTCGCTGATCTGGCTCTGGATGTACGAACCGCAGTTCGGGCTGGCGAACGCGGCCCTGCGATTCATGGGGCTACCCGCTTCGAAGTGGCTCACCGGTCCCGAGACCGCCCTGCTGGCGATCATCCTGATGAGCGTCTGGAAGAACATGGGCCTGAACATGGTCATCTACCTGGCCGGCCTGCAGGGGATCCCGCCGCACCTCTACGAGGCGGCCGAGATCGACGGGGCGGGCCGGCTGTCGAAGATGTTCCGCATCACCATCCCGATGCTGGCCCCGACAACCTACTTCGTGGTCATCGTCTACTTCATCGGCGCCCTGCAGATGTTCGTGCAGGTCTTCATCATGGCCTGCCCGCACACGCAGATCAACTGCGGCGGGCCGCTTGACTCGACGATCACGATCGTCATGCTCATCTACCTGGAAGCCTTCGCCTACCTGCGGATGGGATTTGCGGCCGCGCTGTCGTTCATCCTGTTCATGGTGATCGGACTGGTCACGATCGCCAACGCCCGCATCCTCAGTTACGAAATCGGCTACTGAAAGGGGTCCCGGTCCGGCGGTGGCGCCTAGTGGACCCCGTAGGCAAAGCGTGAGCGCGGCGTAGCCGGAAAGGCCTGCAGAACGACCTGCTCGAGCAGCAGATCGCGCAATCGCCCGCGCTGGCCCTCGTATTCGGGGCGGCCGGCCAGGTTGGTCTGCTCGCCCGGGTCGGCGACCAGGTCGAACAGCTGCTCGCCGGATCCTTCCGGGTACCAGGTGTACCGGAAGCGGTCTCCGACGACCGTTCGCGCCCAGCGGTCCAGCGTATTCGAGTCGATGTTGTTGTAGCTCTCCGCGTAAGCGCACCGGCGCCAGGCGCCGGCCGGCGCGCCGCGGCCCAGCGGAAGCAGTGAGCGTCCCGGCAGGGCCGGGAACTCCAGCCCCAGGCGGAGCGAGCTGGGACTTGGCACCGAAAGTCCCGCCATTTCGAATACGGTCGGGTAAATATCTTCGAGCTGGACGAATTCGGGCCGTTGCTGGCCCGCTGAGATTCCGGGGCCGGCAATCATCAGGGGGACCCGGATGCAGGCGTCGTAGTGCATCTCGCCCTTTGACATCAGCCCGTGGTCGCCGAGCATTTCGCCGTGATCGGAGAGAAAGACCAGGTAGGTGTTTTCGGTCCGTCCCCGCCGGCTGATCGCCGCCCGGATCCTGCCGAGCTGCTCGTCAAGGTGAACCAGGTCGGCGAAATAGTGACACCGGTCTTCGAGCCAGTCCCTGCCGGCGGCCGCCCCGGAAAGCGGCTCCAGGCAACTCGGCGCGTCCGGATCCTCCCGCCATTCGGCCGCCAGCGGAGGCGGAATCGCCTCGGAGTTCACACGCTCCAGATACCCCTGCGGCGGGGCGAACGGGCCGTGCGGTTGCACGTAGGAGATGTGCATGTACAGCGGCCGGTCGTCTTCGGCGCCGGACATGAATTCCAACGCGCGGGCGGTGATCCATTCGGTCTGCGACAGTGCGGCCGGAAAGGGCAACTCGTAGGCGCCGGGCTGCGGCGGGATCTTGGCCATGCGCGCGGCCAGATCGATTCCCCGGGGACCGTAACGACCGAATTCTTCAATCTGACGGGCCCAGACGGTCGAGAGGACCGCGTCGGCGTGCTCGGGGTGCTCGCTGAGGATCCAGTCCAGCCAGGGCCCGCCGCGGGCATCCTCGGTCACCCAGCAGGCATCGAATCCGTATTCGCGGTAATCAGGGTAGAGGGATTCGTAGTGGGGGTGGAGGTGCACCTTGCCGGCGGCGCCGGTCCGGTATCCGGATTCCTGCAGGGCGCGCATGAACGTCGGAATCTGCGGGTCCAGGAAGTAGCCGTTCTGCAACACGCCGTGCTGCTGCGTGGTCAGGCCGGTGGCGAGCGTGGCCCGCGCCGGGCAGCAGAGCGGGTTGGAGGAGATTGCGCGCCGGAACCAGGTGCCCGATCCGGCCAGGGCGGAAAAATTCGGAAGGTCGACGATCTCGCCGGACAGGCCCAGTTCGAGCCAGCACGCCGCGAGCTGGTCGACCATGAAGAAAATAATGTCGGGTCGGTCGGATTTGGGCATGGGCGTATACCGCGCGCGTTGCTCTGATCGCTGGGTGCCGTTCACCGGACCGATTCGGGCCCGATCACAGAACCTCCTATTGTGGGGTCTCGGGGCGGGCGCACACTCATTCATTTGACGGCTCACCTAGCAGTTGGCGAGGCGCTAATGCAGATTGCGGGATGCACGTGGGGGCTCCGCGGCGGGCAGGCGGAGGCGGCCGACGCCTTCGATCGGGCCGGTTTCGACACGATCGACGTCGACCCGGGATTTGGACCGGTCGCCGGCTGGGAGTCGGTCCGGCCGGTGTCGTGCCTTGCGGCCGGTCATCTTTTCCCGGGCGGAACCCGCCTGGACGACCCGGACCCCGATGACCGCGCCGCGGCCCGCCGCCATGTGCTGGCGGCCATTGACGAGGCCGCCCGGCTGGGGGCCGAAGTCGTATACGTGGGGGCTCCCAACCCGGACGGGCAGGCAATGGGGTGGTTCGCCGACTGCGTGCCCGAGCTGGCCGCCCGCGCCAGCCAGCGCGGCCTGCTGTTGGCGGTCGAACCGTCCCCGCCGCGCGGACTGCGCACTATCGGCCAGACCCGCCGCTATATCGAATCGCTCGGCGTGGACAACTTCCACATCCTGCTCGACTTCGCCCACT
>CBDBBM010000010.1:0-8571 GCA_965203015.1 Chloroflexota bacterium | reverse complement strand
TCCGCGGCCGCGGCGGTTTGGTTGCATTCCGGTTTTAGATCCTGCGATCCCCGCGATCCAATTTTTTTTGGTTGCATATCCCGGATTCTCCCCCGGTCTGGAATGTGGGCAAAGATCATGACCCGGCCAGCCTCCCGGCCAGGGCCATAGCCGCCGCCGTAAAGGCGCTCGCAAACGCCAGGCCCGCCAGCCAGGCTATCAGTTTCACTTGCGCCGCCAAAGTGCTGAGCGGCTTCAATTGCTCGTTAACCTCGCGCATTCGCGCCTCCAATCTGAGAATGTGGGAATCCTGCACGGCATCCTTCGGGTTGTCCGGAACGATACCGCCAAGCGCCTGGCCCGTTCCGTTGCTCAATCGTCCGCCGCCATAAGGCCGGAGAGCATGGCCGCTTTGGATACGTCCATCCCGCCCGTAACCATGGATTGAAACGCCCGCGCCCGGCCCTGTACGTCACTCGCAAACAGCCCCTCGAACGAGAGCGCGGTTTCGTCGTGCAGCTTGTCCTGAGCCTCCGCCGCGATCAGGTCGCCAAGCGGCTGGAGCGTCACATGGAGGAACTGCCGCAAGGCTTCGCGCCGCCCGGTCGCGTCGGACTTCGTGTCATGCAAGGCGGGCGGAATGCCAGCCGCCGCCAGCAATTCAAGCCCCACATCCTCCCGCAATCCCCGGAGGATTTCGGGCGGCTCCGCGCCGATCCGGGCGGGTCGCCAGTCTGAGGGAGCGCCTGACGGCCCGTCTCCCCATCCGCCGCGCATGGAAGGAACCAGGCTGGCCCGGCCTTTCAGGGACGCCAGGTCGGATTTCAGTTGCTCCAGGTCCGCCTCCCCTATGGCGTCCATCGGAGCCGGGAGAACGTAACCGGAGGGCGCTCCGGCCTCATTGGCTAAAGCCCACTCAATGCCCGCCGCCAGGCGGAGGGTTTCGGAGGGGAGCGGCGAGCGCCCAAGGTGCGGTTGCTTGCTGCTGGGGTTCAGCCGGACATGGAACACGCGGGAGGCCGGAACCAGTGTGGTTATCTGGTCGGTTGGCCCGGCCTTCGTAAGGCGATACTGCCAGTTGCCGGGCCAGGTTCCCCCGGTAATCTCCCACTCGCTCGCGGGCCGGAGTACCGGCTTGCCGTCGCGAACCTGAATCTCATAGCAGGCTTCGCCGTCGATAAGAACGCGCGTCCCGATCTGGTACAGAACGGGCCTGGTCAGGGCCATTGCGGCCCGCTCCGGGCTGACTGACGCTACCGCCAGGCTCCGGCCCCAAAAGCCCATGGCGGATTGGATCGAGCCAAGCGCCTCCGGCTCGACGATCAGGTCAGTTCCCGCCGCCTGAGCGATCACGGCCAGGATGTAGGAATCGGTAAAGCCCTGGCGCTTCTCCGGCTTGCGAGTGAACGGCCACATATCAACCTCCGAAATTGAAGCCGTACCAGACGTCGGTTGCCTGGTTGCGGCGGGGTGCGGATTGGACCAGGTAGCGGCTGGCCTGGCCGTCGATGTTGATTTCGGGCGGAGCCGGGCCGTCATAGGCCGGGAGCCAGCTTCGCCGGTTGTTCAGGTTGCCGCCCGTCGAGAGCCAGAAGTAATCCATGATGACGGCGGGGAAGGCGATCCCAAGGATCGAGCGCCCGCCGCCCGGACTCCGCCAAACATCCTCATCTTCAGACCGCGACCCGGCCAGGAAGTCAGCCGCCGTGAAATTGGCATCGGCCCGGATCGCCGCGTAACGGAAGCCCGCTACAGCGGCGACCAGGCCGCCAGGCCCGGCAGGGCGCGGAGCAACTGCGGGGAGGGCTTCGCCGCCGATGGGAGCGGCCCGGCGCTCGCGGTAACGCTCCGTCACGCTGGCCGCGCCGGAGTTCCGCCAGGCATTGGCATAGCCCGCATTCTGCGGCGAGAGCGGGCGATCCCAGAGATAGCCCGCGTACATGATGACCGCTTGATCCAGGATGACCTCCGGGGTTCCAGGAACCAGCGTCTCCGCGTGTGCGGTTGCAAACGCGAGAAGCCGGGCCAGCGATTCACGCGGCCCGGCTGGAATGGTTGCGTCGGAGGCCGGAATCACCCGGAGTTCCAGCGCCAGTTGCTCTACAGTAACGGCCATATCTGCGCCCTCCCGGCTTGCGGCCTGGCCAGCAATTGCCGCTGGCGGAGTTCTTCTGTCACGGCTCCGGCATAGGCCGGATTGGGAACCAGCGCCAGGCCCGTCAGAAGCGCCCTGGCGACCGTTCGGAGGTTCCCGGTCCAATCCTCCCGCTCCGCCCGGAACTCGACGGAGAAGCCGCGTATGACCTCAGTGCGGAGCAATTCGAGCGCGTCATCGCCCTCCGCTGTACGCGGGAGATTCACCACGGCGCGGAGAGCGCCTGGCGTGTCCCTGAACTCCAGGCCCTTGCCGTTCCTGGCGAGAATGCGGGCCTCGGAGTGAAAGAGGTTGGCGAGCGCGTCAGGGTGCGCCCGCAGCGATCCGGCAAGGAAACGCTCCCGGAACTTGCCGATCCGCGCTTCCTCGCCGTAGGGCATGGCAACCCCGGAGACGGCCCGCCCCCGGAGTTCCATGGACTCGCCATCGAAGGCGATAGTTCGCCGTTCGATCACTTGTCGATCCGCACCCGAATCCGCTTGAAACCCGTCTCCCGAAGGATTTTGAAGTTCCACAGCATCAGCGCCGTTACGGCAACCTGGCCCTGGCGGGCCTTCGTGATGTTGTCGCGGATCATCTCCACGCCGCGCCAGACCGGAGCGACCGCGTTGCGGCCCGGATAGCTGGTCAGGGCCACAATGCCATCCTGGGACTTCGCCAACCCGCCCGCGCCGGAGGCAGCCGGAATCCGGCTGGACACCGAAGCGCCGCCGAGCCGGGAGCCAACGTAATCCGCCGCGCTTGCGCGGGGACCGTTGTCTTGTGCGCCGGTACGGAAAAGCCCATGCGCGTACTGGAATGTCCGCGCCCCGATGACGGCCCGGAGATCGTTCAGCATGAAGGCGTTGATGCCGTCTACCATGCCGGTAAAGATCGCCAGGTATTGCTGCCAGGTTGTCTCCGCGTCTGCGGCAGCGGGCGCGTCGAGTTCCGAAAGGAAGCCAGGCACGTTCGGCGCGTTGCCGTCGCCGTTGATTACCTGGTTGTCCATCGCATCGGACATGGCCGCCACCAGGTCGCGCCGGAGCGTGTCCTCGTAACCGCGAAGCCGCGCCATGTCCTCGACCCGGAACAGGTACTGAGCGGACAGGCGGATCGGCTCCAGCGTGTGGCCCGTGAATTGCGCGGGAGTCTGGTCCGCGTCAGCGTCCGGCGCGACCATGCCCGGCGCCACGCCATGGGTCATCACCGGATAGTTCGCCGCGCCCACCGGAACGGAGGGCATCGATACCAGGAGCCTGGCCGCGATGGAACGGGTAAACACCCGGTCCAGCATGGGAGCCTGGGAGCCGTCCGCGAGCGCCGCCGGGTCGATTCCGGTAACGGCCCGCTTCTCCGGGTCCGGCTCCAGGAGAGCGGCCCGGTACTCGGACTGCGGAACCAGCATATCGACCGGGAGCAAGCCGGGCCGATCCGATTCGCCGAAGATTTCCTTGCGGATTTCGGCCTCGCGGCCCTCGACGCGCCCGCTGCCGACCGTCTCCGCGAGGAACGGAATTACCGACGCCGCACCGAGTAACTGCAACCATTCTTTTTGCGCCTTATCGGGATCGCTCCCCTGGCTCTCGTCCTGGTTGCGGTTTTCGGTTTCACTCGCGGTAATCGCGGCCCTCAGATCGACCTCCAGCGGCTCGATTGCAACCGTTGCCGCCCGCAATTCCTCCGTCAGGTCGTCAGGCACTTCCTGGCCCTCCGTCAACTCATTGCGCCTTTTGATCGCCGCGTTGAGCCGGGAGCGGGCCTCGCTCAGCCTGACTTGAGCTTTCTGCACACCGTCCATAGACAATGCCTCCTAAGTAGGCCCGGCCAATCCGGGCCTTTCAAAACTGTCTCCCCCCGGCCTGGGATAGATCGGGGAGGGCGAGCCGCCCATCAAGTCTGACGGCCTCCGCCCTGAGATTCTGTAACACCTGGCGTTCCGCGAGCGCGTCATCCGCCGCGCCGACGATTCGGAGCCGGGCGGTATCCCACAACCAGCCCATCGGCCCGGCCAGGGCCGTAGCCTGGCCCGCCTTGTTCATGGCCTGCAAATACAGGCGATGAATGGATACGGCCTCCGTCACGTTCGACGGGAAGTAGCCCGCCAGGGCGGACGGGTCGCGCTCCCGCAAGCGGCGGACGGCGCGAATGAACTCCGCTGCAACCGCGAGGCTCAATCCAGTGCTCCATAGCTTAGTTGCACCTGGAACGCGGGGACGGTCGTTGCGTCATCGGAAGTCGTCAGGTTTGACGCATGGCCGTCAACGGGCCGGTAACCTATGGTCCCCTGGGACTGAGGGGTACCGAACGATTGCCCCGGCCCGCACCGCACCCGAACGTAACCGTCGCCGTCCGGGATGGTTCCCGTACTCGACGCGACACCGGCCTGGACTTCCTCAATCTGGATTGCGCGACCGGCAGCATTCTGAGCGGTCCATTGCGGCTTCGCCGGACTGGAGCCGACAAACAGGTTATTGAGCGGGCGGTTAAAGCGGATGTAGGCGACATTGCCGCCGAATTCGGAAACGCTCGCGGAAACCGGCGCGGGCGCGGGCTTCGGCTTGGCGACGATTGCGACGGCGGCGGTTTCAAACGAGGGGATGTAGCCGCGCTGAATGTTCAACGCGGGGTTGGCTCCGGCCTCAATCGCCAGGCCAGGGCCGAACGTTGCTTGCAGCGCCCGCGCCCGCCGTTCGGGAACGCGGGAATTGTCGCCGTCGATTACCAGCGGATTGGCCGAACTGACCAGGTTTGGCCTGGTGTATTTCACGCGGACATTGCCGATTGGCACCGTGTCAGGCACCGTCAGAACCACGTTCGGCCAGACCAGCGCCGCCGCGCTTGGCGCGTGCTCGACCGCCGCCGCACCCTCGCCAACAACGATCTTGAAATAGTCCGGCGACGGCTCGACGCGGCGGCGGACACCGTTCGCCAGGTTGACGAAATTCTCCGTCAGGTAATCGGTACCGCTCCCTTGCCAGCCGAACGAGAGAGTACGGTTTACCGCGTCGAATACAGGGACGGTCGGGCCGTAGACGGCATCAGCGGGAACCACGCCATTGGCGAAGGCGGGAACAAACAGGTCGCGCCCCTCAATGGCGCGTTGCAGGGAGTTCACTTCGGGCGGAACGTAGGAGACGCGGGCCGCAAGGTTGGCGCTTTTCACGCTCTCCGCGAGAGTTATGCGGAGATAGGTCGATAACCGGATCGCGTTCGGGTCCACCACCAACACGGAAACGCTCTCAATCGCCGCCGCTACGCCGTCGAGCGTCACCGCGAAGGCTTCCTTTGCCGGTACGCGATCCACGCGGAGCGGGTAATCAAACGCCAGGTCCATCCGGTCAGGAAACTCCAGGGCGATTACCGGATCAGTGCCAGGCGGAAGCACGTTCAGCAACACGGCCTTTTGCCCGGCCAGGCCGTTTGAGTCGCCGGGAAGGAACTCGGGAATCCCGGTCGATACGTTCGGCAGTTCCGCCAGGAACCGGGAAGCGGTAACCATCGCATCCGCCGCGCTCGCCAGCGCATCCGCGCCGCCCTCCGTCAATTCGAGGCAGGGGTTCGGGTCGCCTACGTCAAAATAGTGCGGGCCTCGATAGCGCGTCAGGGATTGGCCGGGGAGAATGCTCCCGTCATCCCGCCGAATCTGAAACTCGATCCGCCGCCCGTTGATGACCGGAGCCAGGCTCGCGTCAACCTCTTTCGAGTACAGGCCGATCCGGTTGGCCTCCGCGAACACAAAGGTATTGGGTTGCGGAGCGCCGTCGAGCGTCAGCACCCAATCGCGGAGATAGAAGTCGAAAACGTCATGACCAGACTCGCTCCGCCCGATCAGGTTGCGCACGGTGGCGAACACCGAATCCGCGTCCAGGTTGCGGTCGAAATCGACCACCACCCTATCCCGGTCCACAAAGCCCGCCACGGCCTGGAGCATCCCGTCAACCGGCATATGCTCGGCGGGCGGCGACTTCGGAAACACCACCTTTTGCGGCGCACCGGAGCCGGGGTCCGGCTGGCCTGGCTGGCCCGGCCCGCCGCCTGGCTGGCCCGGCCCGCCGCCCGTTCCCACGGCAGCGGTAGCGGCTCCCGTCAGGCCGGAAGTCAGGTCCAGGTAAACCCGGCGCGGATCATCGGCGGACACCACGTTAACGATGGTCCAGGTCCGGTCATCCCACTGGATCGCGCCGCCCGCGAAGAACCGCTCATCCGCATAAGCCTCAATGCTCGCTTGCACCTGGGGAACGTTGCGGATCACTCCGTCCGCGTCCAATTCAAAATCCTGCAACCGTCCGGCCAGGCTGACCGGAGCCGCCCAAAAGTCGAACGGCTCAATGGTTGCATTCTCGCCTTGCGGGAGCGGAACAAGCGGATCGCCGCCGACAATGAGCGCGAAGAAATGACCGAGCAAGTCCGCGTTGACGTGTTCGCCCGCGAAGGTGAACTCCGCTCTCGCCAGCGGGCCGGGCGGGTCCAGTTCGACCGCATTAGCGGCTTCGAGATAGAAGAACGCGCCGCCGCTTCGGAACGCGGAGAAGATCGGCGCGAAGCCAATATCGAACGTATCGGCCAGCGGCTCTCCGTCCGCGTCATACAGGAACCGGCAAACGAAATCAGCGGACGGCTCGCCGCGTAGCAGGCCCGTCACGTCGCGCCCGCTCGCCAGGCGATTGGGGAGCCAGATTCCCCACTGAGCCAGCGTCCCGACCGTTCCCGGTATCCCCTCGTTCCAGAGCGCGACGGTCGCGGCGGATCGGGCCAGGTTGACGGGCGGAGTAAGCGGGCTGGTCGCGGGCTGGCCCCAAGCGTACAGAACGGCTCCGCCGTAGCCGCTGATGATGTCGGGATACGATCCAGCCGGAGCGCCGACGGCCAACTGGGCCGGAAGGTCCGGCATATAGCGGAACGTTCCGCTCTCGACCGTTACGGGCGGCTGAATGAATCGGGCCAACTGGTTAAGTTTCGGCATACGCCATGTCCCTGAAAGCCTGGCGATCCGCGCTCAGCTTCTTGCGCGTCTCCGCCGCCGTGATGTGGATATGGCAGGATCGGCAGACCGTCCGCAGATTGTCCGCGTCGAACCAATCGCCGCCTTTGGCTATCGGCTCGATATGGTCACACTCCAGCCGCCCGCGACCCGTACACACTCCCGGAACGTTCACCGTGCAACGCCAACCATCGCGGGCGAAGATCGCCAGGCGCAACTTGCGCCACCTGGCGCTGTTGTAGACCCGTTTTCCCTTCGCGCTAGCCATTTTGGTTGCATTCCATCAGCTCGCCAGGGCGCGCCTGGCGCGTTTTTGGTTGCACTTTCACCCTATGATCCCGCCGTAACACCGTTTCGGAGTCGTCTTGATGGGATTCAGGCCGAACTCGTCCGCGAGCAACGCGGCGGCGACCAGGTCATCCCTGGCGCGGAGCCGCCGCCCGCCTTCGGTCCCTTTGGCCAGCTTCGGATTACCAGCCGGGTCGCACACCGTCACGGCCTCGCCAAGCGTATAGGTCAACAGCTTGCAAGGCCGCGCCGGTCGAATCAGGCGCTCCGCCGCGTTGCGGCGAAAAGCGCGGACGGCCTCAGCGCCGTCTTTGTAGCCCTGGCCCCGGAGTACGATTTCCGTCCGGGAGGGGTGGAAGCCGCAGACCTCATAGGCGTCTTTGAGTTCATCGAAGCGCCAGCGGTCGCAGACGATCTTGGACGGCTCTCCCGTCCTATCGCGGAAGCGGAGGAACAAGTCATCAACATCAGGATGATTCTTCCGGCTGACAACCAACTCCCCGGTATCCCGCGCATCCTCGTACAGGCCGGAGACGCCATCCCGGAGCGCCCGCGTCTCCAGGTCCGGCTCCCGCCCGAACATGGCGAGCGATTCGAGCCGCCCGTTCTCCCACATGGCGGCGACGGCGGACATTGCCGCCGACCCGCCAAGATCGACGCCCCAAACCGGCCTCCCGGCCCGCTCCGGCACCGGCTTAGCAAGGCAGGCCCGCCAAACGTCCGGCTCGATGACCAGTTCGCGGTCATCAACCTCGGAGACACCGGCATTGAGCCGGAGCGCCTGGAACGTGCGGAGCGCCTGGGAGTCGCGCTTGGCTTCCTCCCGTTCCTCCAGGATGATCCGCTTCAACTCCGGCATCAGCTTCAACGCCGGGTTGGCCCGCATGATGTTGCGGATCGTCAAGTCGTCGGGGTCGCTCACCGTATGGGCTTGCGAGTAGGCGGCGGGTTCCCTGGTATCGAGCAATCGCTGGAACCAGTGCCCGGCGGTCGGGGCGCGAGTGCCAATCGCCAGGATAAGCGACCCGTCGATCTTCCCCATGGAGGTAGCGAGCGCCGCATACATCCGCTCGCTGGTATTCATCGGCCATTGCGCTGGCTCATCCAGGATCAGCAAGCGCGGAGCCAGCCCATGCGCCCGCTTCGGATCGGAGCCGATGACCCGCATTCGCGCACCCGTCCGCCG
>CBDBBM010000009.1:0-21479 GCA_965203015.1 Chloroflexota bacterium | reverse complement strand
AGGCGCGCGCAATGCTGCCGGCGACGGTCCGCCGGCTGGAGCAGATCGCCGAGCTGCGCCGCCAGATGCGGGCCTGGGGGAGCGCCGCCGAGGGGATGGCGCCGACCGACGACGGCACGCCCGCGCTGGGCGAGTTGCTCGCGTCGCTGAATGCCCGGTTGCGCGAACTGGCAGACGACGGGATCCTGGTTCGCGACCTGCGCAGTGGGATCATCGATTTCCCGGGCCGCGACGCCGAGGGACCGCTGTGCTGGTGCTACCGGCTCGGCGAACCCGACATCCTGTACTGGCACCGCCCCGACGAGGGCTTCGCCGGCCGCAAACCGGTCGCCGAGGACCCCTGACGGACGACCGCGGCCGGGCCGGAATCGGCCCAATATGTAGGAATTTGTCGGGTTTGAACAGGTGACAGGCCCCAACATTTTGGGCCGCCGACTTCGCTTGATGGAATGCGTGGCAAAGATTGTTAGTGTCGCCATCACGAATTTGCCACCCATGTAAATGACTGCGAAATTGAATCATTCGCAATGCGCAAGTTCAGTACTGAATGACTCAAGTTGGGCATTCCGTTTACTTCACACCAAATGGCTCTACAGGTCACGGATTTTGGGCAGCTATTGTCGGCTTTTGTCGTCAACAATCCTTTTCAAGGAACGCGCACTATGTAGGGGGCATGAGCTCTGAATTTCCGCCTTCTCCCTACAATTTGTTAGTAGACTGAAAACCTCTAACGCACACACGGTAGTGTGTGCGTTAGAGGGTTTCCACGCCTTAATTGGGCACAAAATGGGACAGTTCTTGAGAGCGACGCAAGGGCTATGGCGCTTGATGTAGGTGCCATGGTGGTGCGCAAGCGCGATGGCCGGGTCGTCGCAATTCGATGTAAAGCGCATCCGCGACGCCATGGCCAAAGCGTTCCGCGCCGATCTCGGGATACCGGTCGACCTGCCGCTGCCCGACGCGCTGGAAGCCGAGGTGGATGGCATCACGCGCGCGGTCGTGGACGGGGTTTCGGCCAAGGCCCTAACCGACCAGGGCGCCGACGTCGAGTTCATCCAGAACAACGTCGAGGAAGAACTGATGCGGCGCGGTCACTTCACGATCGCGCGCTCTTACATCCTCTATCGGGCCGAACGCACCCGCCTGCGCTCGATCCGGCGGATCGTCCAGCCGGCCGACCAGATCCGCGAACCGATCCACGTGGTCAAAGGTGACCAGTCGGTTCAGCCGCTGCAGGTCGCGCGCATCCGCGCCGAGCTTTTCGAGGTATTCCGGGGCCTGGACGGCCGCTGCACGATCGACGACATCGAGGACGAGGTATTCCTCTCCCTCCACGACGGGATCTCCTCGGCCGACATCCAGCGCGCCCTCATCCTGGTGGCCCGCCAGTGCATGGAGCGCGAACCGGCCTACGACCGCGTCGCCACCCGGCTGCTGCTGCGCCTGATCTACCGCGAGGCCCTGGGCGTGGCCCCGACGATCACCGAGCTCGACGTGCCCTACCGCGAGGGCTTCGTCCCCTACCTGCAGGCCGGCGTCGAGGCCGGCCGGATCGATGCCAGGCTGCTGGAATTCGATCTCGAGCGCCTGCGCCTGGCGCTGCGCGTGGACCGCGACGACAACTTCCGGATCCTGGGCCTGCAGACCCTGTACGACCGCTACCTGCTGCACATCGACCAGCGCCGGATCGAGACCCCGCAGTACTTCTGGATGCGGGTGGCGATGGGCCTGGCCCAGAACGAGGACGACCGCGAAGCGCGGGCGATCGAGTTCTATGAAGTCCTTATCGCGCTGCCTGTTCGTGTCGGCCACGCCGACCCTCTTTAACTCCGGCACGCCGCACCCCCAGCTCTCCTCCTGCTACCTCTCCACCGTCAGCGACGACCTGGAGGGAATCTTCAAGTGCATCTCCGATAACGCCGCGCTTTCCAAGTGGGCCGGGGGCCTGGGCAACGACTGGACCCCGATCCGCGCCACCGGGTCCCACATCAAGGGAACCAACGGCGAGAGCCAGGGCGTGATCCCGTTCCTCAAGATCGTCAACGACACCGCGGTGGCGGTCAACCAGGGCGGCAAGCGCAAGGGCGCGGTCTGCGCCTACCTTGAAACCTGGCACCTGGACGTCGAGAGCTTCGTCGAACTGCGCAAGAACACCGGCGACGAGCGCCGCCGCACCCACGACATGAACACCGCCAACTGGGTCCCGGACCTGTTCATGCAGCGGGTGGCCCAGAACGCGCGCTGGACGCTTTTCTCGCCCGATGAGGTGTCGGACCTGCACGACCTCTACGGCAAGGCCTTCACCGAGCGCTACGAGCACTACGAGCGCCAGGCGCAGCGCGGCCAGATCCGGCGCTACAAGGAAGTCGAGGCGCGCGACCTCTGGCGCCAGATGCTCTCGATGCTCTTTGAGACCGGGCATCCCTGGATCACGTTCAAGGACCCGTCCAACATCCGCTCGCCCCAGGACCACGTTGGGGTCGTGCACAGCTCCAACCTGTGCACCGAGATTCTGTTGAACACCTCCTCGACCGAGACCGCGGTCTGCAACCTCGGCTCGCTCAACCTGCCCGCCCACACGACACCTGAGGGAATCGACGAGGAGCTGCTGGCCAAGACCGTGGCCACCGCGATGCGGATGCTCGACAACGTCATCGACATCAACTTCTACCCGACCTCGGAAGCCAAGCGCTCCAACACCGCCCACCGCCCGGTCGGACTGGGCGTGATGGGCTTCCAGGACGCGCTCTACATCCAGCGCATTCCCTACGCCTCGCAGGAGGCGGTGGAATTTGCCGATCTTTCGATGGAGCTGATCTCCTACCACGCGATCCTGGCCTCGTCCGAGCTGGCCGCCCAGCGCGGGCCCTACCCCAGCTACCAGGGATCGAAGTGGGACCGCGGCCTGCTGCCTATCGACACCGTCGACCTTCTGGAGCAGGAGCGCGGCGAACCGGTCGAGATGAACCGCGACCGGACCCAGGACTGGGGCCTGGTGCGCTCGCGGATCAACCGCGACGGGATGCGCAACTCCAACGTCCTGGCGATTGCCCCCACGGCGACGATTTCCAACATCGCCGGGGTGTCGCAGTCGATCGAGCCGATTTACCGCAATCTCTTCGCCAAGTCGAACCTGTCCGGGGACTTCACGATCCTGAACCCTTATCTGGTTCGCGACCTGCAGCGCCTGGACCTCTGGGACCAGCGCATGATCGAAGACCTGAAGTACTACGACGGGGTTCTGGCCGAAATCTCGCGCATCCCCGAGGATCTGCGGCGCCTCTACCTGGCCGCGACCCAGATCGAGCCGGCCTGGTTGATCGAATGCGCCGCCCGTCGCCAGAAGTGGATCGACATGGGCCAGTCGCTCAACCTCTACATCTCGACCCCGTCCGGGAAAGCCGTCGACGATATGTACTTCCTGGCCTGGCGGCGGGGCCTGAAGACCACCTATTACCTGCGCTCGTTCGCCCCCACCCAGATCGAGAAGACATCGATCGACATCAACACCCGCGCCATCCAGCCGCGCTGGATGAAGTCCGAGTCGGCCTCGGCCCGCATCGCGGTCAAGCGCGCCGAAGCCCCAACCGAGGTTCGCTCGACCGTCAACGGGCTGGTGTGCGACCCGTTCGACGAGGAATGCGAGGCCTGCCAGTAGGCAGGCTTCCGGCAACGTCCCGTTCGGGACGGCCGTGGTGAAAGCCGTATTCTGGGATCTTGACGATACGGTCCTGGACACGTTGTCCGGACGCATCGAGGCACTGTCGGGGACCTACGAAGACATCTTCGGGGAGCGGCCGGACGCCCGCGAACTCTGGCGCATGCACCTGGGCGCAACGATTGAAGGGCTCGCGCAGGCGCTCATGGGCCGCGACTGGCAGCGCTTCGTCGAGCGCTTCCGGGAGCGCTACTACGGAAGCCAGGAACCACTCCAGCCCTACCCCGGGGTGGTCGAGACCCTGGACGCGCTCCTGTCCGACGGCCTTGAGCTGGCCATCGTCACGTCCAAGATCTCCTGGGGCGCGAAGGGCGAATTGGAAAGAGCGGGGCTGCTGGAGCGCTTTGCAACGGTCGTTGGGTGGGACGATTGCGGACGCCCCAAGCCGGCGCCCGATCCCCTGCTGCTGGCGATGCATCGCGTGGGGATCGAGGACCCGGGCGGGATCGCCTACGTGGGCGATGTGCCGACCGACATCCAGGCGGCCCGCGCCGCCGGGTGTCATGCGGTCGGGGCCGGCTGGGGTTCGCTGGACCCCGAGCGGCTGCGGGCCGAGGAACCCGACTTTCTGGCCGAGCACCCGTCCCAGGTGCTCTCCTACGTCCGGCGCGCGCGGCAGCCGCCGCGCTAGCCGGGCGGGGTCCCTGCAACCCGGCCCCGGCAGAGGGTTGGGCGGGGCGCGGCGGGGCCGCCGATCCGGGGTGCGATATCCTGCAAAAGCTCTCCCATGACCGGACCGTATGGCGCTGCCGCCGGCCCGGTTCTCGATCGCGCGCCGATTCAGCCCGCGGCGGTGCAAAGGCGGTCCCATGAATCCAGACATCGAGCGCGTCGGCGATCTTCTCCAGCAGCTGGTCGCGATTGATTCGGTGAACCCCGACATGCCCGGCGGCAAGGCCGGGGAGAACGACTACGGCGATTTCGTGGCCCAATTCGGCCGCGACCTGGGCCTTGCGGTCTCGCGGCAGGAGGTGGTTGACGGGCGCGCCAACGTATTGCTTGAACTCGACGGCGGTCACCAGCGCACGCTGCTGTTTGACATCCACCTGGACACCGTTCCGCAGGAGGGCGAGCTGGGCAGCGCCCGGCCGGTGCGCGAAGGGGACCGCGTCTACGGGCGCGGCGCCTGCGACGTCAAGGGCTCGATGGTGTCGGCGCTGCTGATGCTGGAGCAACTCGCAGATGACCCGCCACCGCTGAACGTGGCCCTGGCGGCGGCCGTCGACGAGGAGTACCGCAAGCGCGGGGCCCATCAGATGGCGGCCGATTTTGCAGCCGACGCGGTAGTCGTCGGCGAGCCGACCTCGCTGCAACCGGTCATCGCCCAGAAGGGCATCCTGCGTTTTGCGCTCGAGGCCGCCGGCAAATCGGCCCACACCGCGAACCCCGAGCTGGGCCGCAACGCGATCTATGCGATGCTGGACGCGGTCGCGCTGCTGCGGACCCAACCGGCGCAGGTAATGCCGGCCGCCCCGCACCCGCTCTGCGGCGAAGGCCAGCTCACCGTCTCGACCATCTCCGGCGGGGTCCAGGTGAACGTGGTCCCGGCCAGCTGCCGGGCGATGGTCGATCGGCGCATGCTGCCCGGCGAGGACCCCATGGCGGTCTGGGCGGCGTTCGTTGAACTTTTTTCCGGGCTGGAAGACATCACCGTCGGGGAGCCTTACGCGGCCGAGGCCGGGGTCGAGTCCGGCCCCCGGGCCCCGATCGTGCGCGCCGCCGCGGCCGCCTGCGCCAGGCTGGGCCGGACCGAGCTGATCGGGGTTCCCTACAGCACCGATGCGGCCGCTTACGCCCCGCTGGGGTGCGACTTCGTGGTCCTGGGACCGGGCGATATCGCCCAGGCGCACTCCAACCGCGAATACGTGGAACTCGCCGAGGTCGCCGCCTGCGTGGGGCTGTACGAAGATGTGGTCCGGTCATTTGCCCGCGAGGAAGGTGAAGGTTGACCGAACCAGCCGGCGCGCTCATCTCCGATCTGCGCGCGATCGCGCGGCTCACCGACGAACTGGCCGCCGGATCGGTGCCGGCCGCCGCCGAGCTGCGGGCGGCGATGGCCAGGGTGGCGGAGCAGGCCCCCGCGTGCGGCGATCGCCAGCTGCGCCACTTCCTGCAGAAGCACAGCTACGCCAAGGCGCTCGAGTACCTGGAGCATTCGACGGCCTGAACCAGGTGCCCCGACGCGGGCGCCGGGCGGTCGTTCTAAAGGGCGATTAGCTCGCGGGCCAGCACCAGGATGCTGGTGATCACGATCACCGCGACCACCAGTTGGCGGAAGCGCCGGGCGTTCATGTGGCGGGTAAGCCGCACCGCCAGCAGGTAGCCGATCGCCACCATCGGGGCGGCCGCGACCACCAGCAGGAGGCGCTCGCCGGTGAACAGGCCCTCCAGGTAATAGCCGGCCAGGGCCACCCCGTAGGCCACGGTCGAAAAGTAGGCCACCGCCGCCCGCAGGTCCTGCCGGCCCATTCCGCTGCCCAGGAAGAAGAGCACGATGATCGGCCCGCCGATCGAGAGGCCGGAGACCAGCGCGCCGGTCAGGAACCCCAGCAGCGGGCCGGTGATCCGGGGGTTGGGAATCTGCCTTTGCGGGTTGGTGACGATCAGCACCGTGACCGCCAGCACCAGCAGCGAAATCCCGATCCGCAGGTAGGTCGGATCCAGTTCGCTCAGCGCCCAGACCCCGATCGGGGTGCCCAGCACGCCGGCCAGGACCATCGGGGTAAGTTCGCGGAACCGCAGCCGCGCGCGGGTCTCATAGAGGACCAGCGCGAACGCCAGCACCGCCACCGAGTTGACCACCGTCACCACCGTCTGCGGGTCCAGGAACAGCAGCAGGAACGGGGTGGTGGACAGGGCGAACCCGAAGCCGATCGCCCCGATCGTGAACCCGGCCAGGGAGAGCACCAGGGCGGCGCCCAGTACCTCGAGCGGGCCGATCACCGGCAACCCACCCGGGGCAGGTTCCTGGAGGGCGGCCGACCGGCGCCGGTCAGACGGATTTGAGCAGCGCCACGTCGTCCTGCAGCGGCCGCAGGATAAAGGCGGCGGCGATCATCAGCAGCGCCATCACCAGGTAGACGATCGTGAATCCGTGCAGCTGGCCGCCGCGGTTGCCCAGGTCGAGTGCGATCCCGGCCCAGAGGGTGCCGACCGCGTCGCCGCCGGCGCCGGCGAAATTGGCCAGTCCCAGATAGAGACCGGCGCTGTTGGGGTTGGGGATCTTGTCGATCAGCAGCGCCCAGTCGCCGGCCGAGAACGCCCCCAGCGCGAACCCCAGCATCACCACCCCGAACCCCAGCCCCGCGATGTGCACTATGAAGGCGGCGCAGACCGAGCCCACGAAACCGCAGGTGCAGGCCACGTAGACCACCGTCTTGCGCCCGAAGCGGTCGCCGATCACCCCCGCCGGCCAGGCCGAGGCGATCGTGGCCAGCAGCAGGAGCCCGAGCAGGATCGAGGACCACTGGCCGGGGTTCTCCACCTGCAGGCGGTCGCGCAGATTGAAGAGCAGGGTGTTGTCGGCGGCCAGAATTGCCCCGAAAAAGACCAGCCGCGAGGCGACCACGCGGACGAACGCCGGCTGGGCTTTCAGGTAGGAAATCACCTGCCCGAATTCGCTGCGCAGCGGGGGCTGCGGGGACGGCGGCCCGTCCGGGCCCTTGGGGATGAGCAGGAACGCCAGCAGTCCGGCCAAGGCCACCGTCAGCCCGCCCACGAACACGAAACCGCCCGGATTGCCCGCATCGAGGAACATCCCGGCGATGGTGGCCCCGATGACGGTGCCGCCGATGTTCAGGATCCCGTTGATCGAGGAGGCGCGCGCCATCTGGGTGGTCCCGACCAGGTCCGGCAGGACGCCCTTGATCGCCGCGCGCGAGAAGTTCTCCGAAATCTGCTGGCAGAGGATCAGCGCCAGAAGGGCCAGGTAGGTGGCCGTCAGCGACATCAGGAGCACGAACACGGCCGTGCCGATTGCGCCCAGGATCAGCATCGGCCGGCGCCGGCCCCAGCGCGACCAGGCCCGGTCCGAGATGCCGCCGGCCAGGGGCTGGACGACGATCGCCGCGGTCACCCCGACCGCGGTGATGACCCCCAGCATGGTGCCCTTGATGTCGGGCCCGACCAGCTGCTCGACCCGGTCGGGCAGGTAGACGATCGCGAACCCGCCCCAGAGGAGCGAGAGGCCCAGCCAGTAGATGTTCAGGCGCACCAGCATCAGCGGCGAGAGCGCCTGCCGCGAGGCGTAGGCCAGGGCCGCCGGCGATACCGACATCAGTCCAGAAACCCTGACTGGGCCTGCTGGCGCAGCGCCTGGTCGATCAGGACCAGGGTGCACATGGCCTCCACGATCGGCACCGCCCGCGGCAGGACGCAGGGATCATGGCGGCCGCGTCCGCCGAATTCGACCTCGTTGCCGTCATCGTCGACGGTGCGCTGGGCCTTGAGGATCGTGGCGGTCGGCTTGAACGCCACCCTTCCCACGATGTCCTCGCCGTTGGAGATCCCGCCCTGGATTCCCCCGGAGCGGTTGGTGCGGGTTCTTACCCGCTGCTGCTGCATGTAGAACTCGTCGTTGTGGGTTTGCCCGGACAGCCGGGTGCCGGCAAAACCCGAACCGATCTCAAACCCCTTGGCCGCCGGCAGGGAGAGCATCGCCCGGGCAAGTTCGCCGTCGAGTTTTCCAAACACCGGCTCGCCCAGCCCGGCCGGGACGCCGCGGCAGACAAATTCCACCACCCCGCCGAGCGAGTCGCCGTCCTTGCGGGCCCTGTCGATCCGCTCGTAGATCAGGGCGGCCGCGCGCGCGTCGGGGACCCGCGTCGGACTCAGATCGACCGTCTGGCGCGAAACGCTGGCCATATCCACCGGGGACTCGATGTCGGCCACCTGCCTGACGTAGGCGACCACCTCTATCCCGTACCTGATCGCCAGCAGCTTGCGGGCCACCGCTCCGGCCGCCACCCGCCCGATCGTCTCGCGCGCCGAGGCCCGGCCGCCGCCGCGCCAGTTCCTTATCCCGTACTTGGCCTGGTAGGTGTAGTCGGCGTGCGAGGGACGGTAGATCCGCCGCATGTACTCGTAGTCCTTGCCGCGCGCGTCCCGGTTGCGGACCACGATCGAGATCGGCGTGCCCAGGGTCAGCCCGTCGAACACCCCGGAGAGGATTTCGGCGCGGTCGTCCTCGCGCCGCTGGGTGGTAATCCGGCTCTGGCCGGGACGGCGCCGGTCAAGGTCGGGCTGGATGTCCTCGGCCTCAAGTTCCAGCCGCGGCGGACAGCCGTCGATGACCGCACCGATCGCCTCGCCGTGCGACTCGCCCCAGGTGGTGACCCGGAAAGCCTGACCGAAGCTGTTGCTCATCGCTCGTCGACTATTTCTTCGCCGAAACGGTGACGGATGAAGTCGCCGATGGAGTACTGGGCGTTGCGCCGCGCCGCGGCCGCCACCGAACCAACGTACCAGTGGTGAATCCGGGCCAGCATCTGGTCGCGCCGCTCGGCCTGGGCGGGGTCGTCCCAGAGGTTGACCAGCTCGTCGGGGTCGGCCTTCAGGTCGAACAGCAAGCCGCGCTCCTCGCCCAGGAATTCCACGCATTTGTAGTCGCGGGTACGCAGCATGATCTGGTACTCGATGGCGTTCATGACGGTGTCGCGGGCCAGTTCGGAGAACACCTCGGTTCGACCGGCGGCGCCGGCGCGCCCCTCGAGCCGGGGCAGGATGCTCAGCGCCTCGAAATGCCCGGGAGTCTGAAGGCCTGCGCATTCCAGGACCGTCGGGCCCAGGTCGAACCAGCTGTAGAGGTCGTCGATGGTGCGCCCGCCGGCGAACCGCTGCGGCGCCCAGACGATGGTCGGCACCCGGGTCACGCAGTCGTACATGTTCCATTTGGCGTACATGCCGTGGTCGCCCAGCGATTCGCCGTGGTCGGAGGTGAAGATCACGATCGAATTCGAAAGCAGGTCGTGACGCTCGAGCCCATCCAGTATCTGGCCGACCTTGGTGTCGATCATCTCGCAGTTGGCCATGTAATAGGCGCGCTGGCGGTGACGCCTCTCGAGCGAGGCCCGCGAATCGTGAACGACCGCATCGATGTCGTACTCCTCGAAAAACGCGCGCAGCTTCTTCAGACCCTCGGGCTGGGCCTCCATCTCGGCCTCTGAGACCTCGAGCACCGGGATCTCGCGCCGCATGTATTTCTCGGCCACTTCCGAGAGCGGGTCGAACGGCGGGTGCGGTCCGGGGAATCCGATCTCCAGAAAAAGCGGCTGCGGCAACGGCCGCGAGGCCGCGGTCGCGTCCAGCCAGCGCACCACCGAGTCGCCGACGAATTCGTCCGGGTGCAGGTGGTCGGGCAGCGGCCATTCGAACGCCCCGAGGCGCTCGCCGTAATCGGGTACCTGCTTCCGGTAGGTATGGCGGCCGGGCTTTTCCAGGTCGTGGGCCAGGATCGCCTTGTCGAGCTCGTCGAAGAACTTCAAGGGGGCGTGGAAGCGGTCCTTGTTCTCGACCACGTAGCGTTCGTGGAATCCGGCCGGGGCGTCGTAGGGACCGGTGTGCATCTTGCCGATGTTGACGCAGTGGTAGCCGGACTGGGCCAGGTCCTCGACCCAGCACTCGCGCCAGATCGAATCGTTGCGCAGGACCCCGGTGTTGTGCGGCGTCATCCCCGAAAAGAGCGCCGAACGCGCCGGCCCGCAGACCGGTGCGTTCACGAATACGTTCGAGAGGACCACCCCCTCGTTGACCAGCCGGTCAAGGTTCGGGGTGTCCATCCAGGGACAGCCCAGGGCGGCGATCGTGTCGAAACGCTGCTGGTCGGTGATGATCAGCACGATGTTGGGGCGATCGTTGGTCAATACAGACAGTCCGGCGGCAGAGTCGGCGGCGATGTTGGTCTAAGAATAGGGACGCCGCCGCGGCGGGGTGGCCGTGCCCGGCCCTTTCCTTATTCTTTTATTGGCGTCCGCGCACCTTTATGGGTTTCAACGGCGGGGTGGGCAGGCGCTTTGTTGGCGCTACGTTAATTGGAGTTTGCTTGTGCAAGCGATCAAGTACGCGGCGCCCACCAGCATTACCGACGCGGTCGAAATCCTCGATCAGTACGGCGCCAAGGCCCGCATGCTGGCTGGCGGCACCGACCTGATCGTGCAGGTGCGGGAATGGGTGCGAGACGTTGACGTTTTCGTCGACGCCAAGCACATTCCCGAGCTGACCGAGATCGCGGTCGCCGCCGATGGCGGGGTGACGCTGGGGGCGGCTGCTCCTTGTTATCAGATCTATGCCAATGCGGCGATCACCGAATCCTTCCAGGGGATCGTGGACGCCGCGACCATCATCGGCGGTACCGGCATCCAGGGCCGCGCGTCGATGGGCGGGAACCTCTGCAACTCGGGGCCGGCGGCCGATTCGACCCCGCCGCTGATCATCTACTCGGCGGTCTGCAACATAGCCGGGCCCGGCGGCACCCGCCAGGTTGCGGCCGAGGACTTCTGCACCGGTCCGGGCCAGAACGTATTGGCCGAAAACGAACTGCTGGTTTCGCTCTCGCTCCCGCCGCAACCGGCCGGAACGGGCGCCCACTACCTGCGCTTTATTCCGCGCAACGAGATGGACATCGCGGTGGTCTCGGCCGGCGCCTGGGTCCAGCTCGACGGTGACACCATCACCGCCGCGCGGATCGCCCTGGGGGCGGTCGCGCCGACCCCGCTGTTCGTCGAGGCCGCCGGCGCGGCGCTCGTCGGGCAGAGCGCCGGCGAGGAAGCCTACGAGGCTGCCGCCGCGCACTCGGTCGAGGCGGCGTCGCCGATCACCGACATGCGCGGGACCATCGAGTACCGCAAACACCTCAGCGGCGTCTTGACCAAGCGCGCCCTGCGCGGCGCCGTCGCCCGCGCCAAAGGAGAGTCCCACAGTGCCCACTGACCTGATCGCGGGCAAGACCCACGTAACCACCACGATCAACGGCGAGCGCTCCGACTTCCTGTGCGAGCCGCGCGATTCGCTGCTGGACGTGCTGCGCGAGAACCTGCACCTCTACGGGGCCAAGGAAGGCTGCAACAACGGCAACTGCGGCGCCTGCAACGTGCTCATGGACGGCCGCCTGGTCAACAGCTGCTGCGTGCTGGCGGTCGAGTCGGCCGGCGCCCAGATCGAGACCATCGAGGGGGTCGGCGAGCCCGACAAGCTCCATCCGCTGCAGCAGGCGTTCCTTGAGAACGCCGCCCTGCAGTGCGGGATCTGCACCCCGGGCTTCATCGTCGCGGCCAAGGCCCTGCTGGAGCAGAACCCGGACCCAAGCGAACACGAAATCCGCTGGTGGCTGGCTGGCAACCTCTGCCGCTGCACCGGCTACGACAAGATCATCCGTGCGGTCCAGGACGCGGCCGCGCGAATGCGGGAGGAAGCCTGACGATGGCAACTGAAACACACCTGGTCAAGACCGGGGACTTCAAGGTCCTGGGCAAATCGCCGGTCCGCCATGACGGCGTCGACAAGGTAACCGGGCGCGCCGCCTACGGATCCGACATCTGGCTCACCGGCCAGCTTTACGGCAAGGTGCTGCGCTCCCCGCACGCCCACGCCAACATCCTCTCGATCGACACCTCGGCGGCCGAGGCCTACCCGGGCGTGCACTCGGTCATCACCAGCGCCGACCTGCCCAAGCCCAAGGCGGGCCTGACCGACATCGGCGAGGGCGGCCTGCAGTCGACCAAGTTCAAGGCCATGAACATGCTGGCCACCGAGAAGGCCCTCTACGACGGGCACGCGATCGCGGCCGTGGCGGCTTCCGACCCGCACACCGCCGAGGAAGCGGCCCGCCTGATCAAGGTCGAATACGAGGTGCTCGACCCGGTCATGACCGCGCGCCAGGTGCGCGACGGCGACGGCCCGGTCATCCTGGACGAGATCCGGACCATGACCGAGGGCGAGGCCGGCGAGGAACCCTCGAACGTGGCCGAGCACCGCATCTACGAGGAAGGCGACGTCGCGGCCGGATTTGCCGCCGCCGACCACATCTTCGAGAACGTTTACGAGACCGCGACCGTCCACCAGGGGTACATCGAGACCCACAACGCCTCCGCGCTCTGGCACGAGGACGGCCACCTGGAGGTCTGGTGCTCCTCGCAGGGCGCCTTTGCGATCCGCAACGAGCTCCAGGACCTGCTGCAGATGCCGGTCTCCAAGATCAAGGTGGTCCCGATGGAGATCGGGGGCGGGTTCGGCGGCAAGACCACCTCCTACCTCGAGCTGCTGGCCGCGGTGATGTCGCGCAAGAGCGGCCGCCCGGTCAAGATGGCGATGGACCGCAACGAGGTAATCCGCGCCACCGGGCCGACCCCGGGCACCTGGATGCGGGTAAAGATCGGCGTCACCAGCGCCGGCAAGATCACCGCCGTGCAGGGCGAATTCTGGTTCGAGGCCGGACCCTATCCGGGCTCGCCGATCCACCCCGGCTGCGTGTGCGCGTTCGCACCCTATTCGACCACCAACGTCCGGGTCGACGGCTACGACGTCCTGGTTAACAAGCCGCACTCGCACGCCTATAGGGCGCCGGGTGCGACGATGAGCGAGTTCGCGGTCGAGACCACCGTCGACGAGATCTGCGAAAAGCTCGGCTTCGACCCGATCGAGTTCCGCCTCCAGAACGCTTCCAAGGAAGGCGACTGGCGCGCCGACGGCCCGCCGTTCCCGCGCGTGGGCAACATCGAGTGCGTCGAGGCGATCCGCGACTCCGACCACTGGCAGAGCGACCTGGGCGAGCCCTCGGGCCCGAACAAGGCGCGCGGCCGCGGGGTCGCCTCCGGGTTCTGGTTCAACGCCGGAATGACCTCCTCGGCTTCGGGGCGGGTCAACGCCGACGGCACCGTGACCCTGATCGAGGGTTCGACCGACATCGGCGGCACCCGGACCTCGGTCGCCATGCAGATGGCCGAGGCGCTGGGGATTTCCGAGCAGGACATCATCCCGATCGTGGGGCACACCGACGAAATCGCCTTCACCGCCGTGACCGGCGGTTCGCGGGTGACATTTGCCACCGGCTATGCGGCCTATGAGGCGGCCCGCGAGATCCTGGTCAAGATGCGCGTTGCGCTGGCCGGGCTCTGGGACGTGGAGGCCTCGGCGGTCGAAGCCGTCGACGGCTACTTCATCGGGGCCGGCAACGAGCTCTCGTTTGGCGAAGCGGCCGCGCTGCTGGGCGAGCACGAGCTTGAAATCGTCGGCAACGCCACCGTCAATCCCACCCAGCGCGGGGCCTCGTTTACGACCCACGCCGCCGACGTGGAAGTTGACCTGGAGACCGGCAAGGTCGAAATCCTGCGCTACACGATTGCCCAGGACGCCGGCAAGGCGGTCTATCCGCCGTACGTGGAAGGCCAGATGCAGGGCGGTGTCGTCCAGGGCATCGGCTGGGCTCTGAACGAGGGCTACTGGTACGACGGCGAGGGCCGGCTGCGCAACCACAGCCTGCTCGACTACCGCCTGCCGACCTCGCTGGACCTGCCGATGATCGAGACGATCATCGTCGAAGTGCCCAACCCCGGTCACCCCTACGGCGTGCGCGGGGTCGGGGAATCCAGCATCGTTCCGCCGCCGGCGACGATCGCCAACGCGATCTTTGCCGCCACCGGCAAGCGCCTGCAGGAACTGCCGATGTCTCCGCCGACCGTACAGGCGGCGCTGGCCAACGGGGCCTCCTAGGGGGATCGCCCCAGACGATGCCGCGGGTACACGTGCCGCGCGCCCTGCGCGAGCATACCGGCGGCCAAGTTGAAATCGAGCTCCCCGGCCGGACGGTCGGGGAGCTCATCGACGCCCTGGAGGAGCGCCACCCGGGGGTAAAGGCGCGTCTGGTCTCCGACGAGACCAGGCACGGACTGCGGCCGGGCCTGGCCATCTGGCTCGATGGGCACGACCTGGCGACCGGGGTGCGCACCAAGGTGCCGCCGGACTCGATCGTTTACTTCGTGCCGGCCCAGGCCGGCGGGCGCCGTTGAGGAGGCCCTCCCGGGCGGCGCGGTACGAGCTGACCGGCCCTGGGCCGGGATCATCGCCGGGGGTCGCCGCCGCCGGACCTCACGCGAAACGGCCGGGCCGGACCCGGAGACCGGAAACCCTGCCGCAATCGGCGCCATGACCTTGAGCGGCGACAAATACGACGTCCTGCGCGAAGTGTTCGGATTCAGCCGGTTCCGGGACCAGCAGGAAGCGGTGATCGACCGGACGATCTCAGGCGGCGACTGCCTGGTCCTGATGCCGACCGGGGGCGGCAAATCGCTCTGCTACCAGATTCCCGCGATCGTGCGCGACGGCGTCGGGGTGGTGGTCTCGCCGCTGATCGCGCTCATGCGCGACCAGGTGGCGGGCCTGCGCCAGGCCGGAGTGCGGGCGGCGTATCTGAATTCGACCCTTTCCTTCCCGGAAGTGCTCGACGTGGAGGCGGCGGTGCGGGACGGGCAGGTCGACCTTCTGTACGTGGCGCCCGAACGCCTTTTGGGGGAGCGCACGCTGGGGCTCCTCGAGCGCAGCCGGCTGGCCCTGTTCGCCATCGACGAGGCGCACTGCGTCTCGCAATGGGGGCACGACTTCCGGCCCGACTACCTGCAACTGGCCGAGGCGCTCGAACGGTTCCCGGGCGTTCCCCGGATAGCGCTCACCGCGACCGCCGACGCGCCCACCCGGCGCGAGATATCAGAACGCCTCGGACTGGACCGCGCGGTTGTCTTTGCCAGCGGATTCGACCGGCCCAACATTCGCTATCTGGTGGAGCCCAAGAACCGACCCCGCCAGCAGCTTCAGCAGTTCCTGCGGGCCCATCGCGGCCAGTCCGGCATCGTCTATTGCCTGGCCCGGCGGTCCGCCGAGGAGACCGCCGAATGGCTGCGCGGCATCGGCGTGGATGCGCTTCCCTATCACGCCGGCCTCGACCCCGAGGTGCGGCAACGCAACCAGGACCGGTTCCAGCGCGAGGATGGAATCGTGATCGCGGCAACGATCGCGTTCGGAATGGGGATCGACAAGCCGGATGTGCGATTCGTCGCCCACCTGGACATGCCAAAGAGCATCGAAGCCTACTACCAGGAAACCGGCCGGGCCGGGCGTGACGGCCAGCCGGCCGAAGCCTGGATGGTTTTTGGTCTGGGGGACCTGGCCAGGCACCAGCGGATGATCGCGCAGTCGGGCGCCGAACTGGAGCGCAAGCAACTCGAATCGCGCCGGCTGGGCTCGCTGCTCGGGTTCTGCGAGACGGCCACCTGCCGCCGCAGCGTGCTGCTGGGGTATTTCGGCGGCCGGACCGATGCGCCCTGCGGCAACTGTGACAACTGCCTTGAGCCGGTTGACACCTGGGATGCGACCCGGCCCAGCCGGATGGCGCTCTCGTGCGTGCGCCGGACCGGCCAGCGCTTCGGCGCGGCCTATCTGGCCGACGTGCTGCGGGGAAGGGTCAACGACCGAATCCGCAGTTTCGGCCACGACCAGATTCCGACCTTTGGAGTCGGCGCCGACCTGGGCGCCGGGCAGTGGCGGTCGATCTTCCGCCAGCTGGTGGCCCAGGGCCTGTTGAGCGTCGACCTGGACGGCTACGGCTCGCTGCGGTTGACCGAAGCCAGCGCGGCGGTCCTGCGCGGGGATGAACCGGTCCGCATGCGCCAAGACCTGCGGGCCCCAACCGCGTCAGCCCCCGGCCGGTCCCGGCTCGTTGCGCCGGCGCCCGCTCCGGGCGCGGGCCAGGGGCCGCTCTGGGAGGCGCTGCGGGCGCTGCGGCTGGAACTGGCCCGCGCCCAAAAGGTGCCGGCGTTTACGATATTTCACGACTCGACCCTGCAGGAAATGGTCCTGCGGCGGCCCCGCAGCCTGGCCGAATTTGCAGACCTGCGGGGGGTGGGCGCTGCCAAACTGGACCGCTACGGCGAGCAGTTCCTGGCGGTCCTCTGCGGGGAGGGCTCAGAACCCGCCGGTGGTCAGCCCCCGGCCCCCAATCCCTCTGCAGCCGACCGAACTTTGGTTCCGGAAAGCCGGAACGACGCTCTTTCCGGGGAGGCCGGACGGCCGCCGCCGCGATAGGCGGGGATCGCGGCGCCACGCCACATCCAGCCCCCGGTCGGGCCGCTTGCGGGCCGCGGCCGCTACCGCCCGCCCGCCCGGAACGGTCAAGCGCCCGGCGATCGGGGCCGGCACGCAGGTGCCGGGAGACTCGATCGTCTAGTTGCGGCCCTTGAAGGTCAGTTCGGCCACGGCGCTCTTGTCCAGCTCGCCCTTGCCGGCGTCCATCAGGCGCACGAACTGGGCCTTGGTGGCGGCCGCCAGCGGCAGCTCCAGCCCCTCCTCGGCGGCCAGGTCGAGGGCAATCCCGGAGTCCTTGGCGGCGTGGTCGGCCGAGAAATAGACCTCGTGGTCGCGGTCGCGCATGTCCTCGCCGTCGGTCTCCAGCACGCGCGAGTTGGCGCCGGTCTGGGAGAAGACCTCCATCACCATGTCCAGGTCCAGATCCAGCGCGTCGGCCAGGCCCAGGCCCTCCGCCAGGCCGGCGGTGTTGATGTTCATGACCATGTTCACCAGCGCCTTGACCTCGGCGGCCTGGCCGACCGAGCCGATGCGGCGTACCTCGCCCAGGTCCGCAAGCAGGCCGGCGGCGCGGTCCTGGGCGGCGTCGGAACCGGCCGTCATCAGGTAAAGCGTGCCGTCGCGCGCCTGGGTAATCGAGGAGGCCATGCAGGCCTCGAGCGCCTCGGCCCCGGCGGCCGAGACCGCGGCGTCGACCTCGCGGTGGATCGCCGGCGAAAGGGTGGCGCAGTTGATGAACAGCTTGCCGGCGGCGCCCTCCAGGAGGTTGTCGCCTTCGGCCATGTAGATGTCGCGCATCGACTGGTCGTTGGTAACCACGGTGATGATCACGTCGGCGCTGGCGGCAGCGGCAGCCAGGCTTTCGGCGACCTGGCAGCCGACCTCGTTGGCCACGACCATCGCCATGTGCTGGTTGGTATCTATAACGCTGGCGACGGTGTACCCGCAATCGTTAAGGCGCAGGGCCATGTTCGAACCCATGCGGCCCACCCCCACGAAAGCAACCGTTGGTTTGGATTCGGCCATCTGCTACCCCTCTTGATCAGTCAGTGCGGTTTGGAATAAGCGTATCGACAGGCCGGTTGGGCGGTCCGGCAATTTGCAACTTCGGGACGCGGCAGGCCCCGGGCCGGAGCGGGATCGCCCGGCCGGTCCGAAGGCGGGGGCCGCACTCCACCGCTGACCCGGGGCCGGAAGGTGGGCACTTCCGCTTTGCCGGGCGCCGAATCTGCCGCCGACCTCGGGAAGGGTTTCCGGCGGTTGCGGACGGCTGCAAATTCTGCGGCGGCCGTCATCGACAATTCGGCACCGATGCAGCATTGCCGGGTCATGCCCGGGCGGGAGAGTCTGCGGGATGGGTGAGGGATTGGCCGGGGACCGGCTGCCGGAAGGGCTGACGCCGTCCGGTACATCGCCCGTCTTTGAGCGCGAAAGCCTGCCGTCCGCGCTGCAGCGGGAACACGCCCTGGCCGATGATTTCTGGGGTGTGCTGCGGGTGTTGGCCGGGAGCGTCAAGTTCGAGGACCTGGGGACCGGTCATATCCGGGAAATAGTCGCCCCCGGCCGCCAGGTGATTCGTCCGCGTTCCCCGCACCGCCTGATCGCGGACGGTCCATTGCGCTGCCGGATCGATTTTTTCAAGGGTCCTTCCGCAGCGCCCGACTGAGCGCTTCCCAGGCTCCTTCGGGCGCCCTGCCCGGTCAGTACGGTAACTCGACGGCGCGGGTCAGGAACTGCATGTAGGAAGAGGCGCGGCGGCAGGCGTCGGCGTACACCTCGATGAAATCGGGCCGATACGTCTGCTCGTGGCTGAACGGCAGCGCGGCGATGTGGTCCTTGAGCTTGAGGTCATCCAGCAGCGGGTGGTCCTGCGGAAACCCCCTGGGCGGGCGCTTCAGCGATCGCCCGCCGCGGCTGAACGCTGCGGCGAATCCCGGCTCCGAGACGACCCGCCGCCATCTGCCGGGATCGGCCACTATCGCCGCCCGGATCTTGGCAAGGGTGGCGGTGTCGGGTGCCCACAGGCCGATTCCGGCGAACACCTCGTCCGGGGCCAGATGCAGGTAGAAGCCGGGCGCGTGCGCCGACCTGCCGAATTCGTGGCGGAACTGGGCCGCCGCCTGCGTCTTGTAGGGGGACTTGTCCCTGGAAAACCGCACGTCCCGGTAAATCCGGAACATCGAACCGCCGTTCCCGCGCGGATCGGCCACAAAATGCGGACTGATCGATTCCAGCGCGGGGCCGAAATCCTCGATGAATCGCTGCAGCGGCCGCTTGACGTGTTCCTCGTAGCGGTGCTTGTTGGCCTGGAACCAGGGACGGTTGTTGTTCTGCCGCAGCTGGCGCAAAAACTCGAAGAGTTCGGGATCAAAGTGAGCGTTCAAAGCAGAGACCATCCTCTCGCCGAGCGCGCCGGCGGCGCCCTATCCCGGACCCGGTGAACCGCCCCGGTCGAGTCGGGACGGTCGGTGCTGAAACCTTGCCACCGATGCCCGGTCCGGCAGGCGCGGCGACGCCGGACCCGGCGCGTGGCGAAAGCCCGGATCGGCTCGGCAGCTAAACCAGCCGGTTTGTGCGCAGGAAGTCGAGCATTATTCCCACGCACTCGGCGGGCTGCTCGATCTGCAGGAAGTGCGTCGCCTCCGGCAGGAAATCGTAGTTGACGCGGGCGATTGAATCCAGGTCAAGGCTCGGCAGGTAGGAGTAGGGAATCGTCGGGTCGGCGCCGATTACCTTCACCGGACAGCTGATGGCGTCGACGTTGACCGCGACCGCGAACGCGCCGGCGTATTCCATGATGCGCGCTTCGTATTCCTTGGGGCAGCGCAGCGTGAACCCCTGGTCCGGGCCCCTGGCGTGCAGCGTCGTATCGGCGATCAGCTGGTGGGCGCCCGGAACCAGCCGCTGGTAGATGGGAGCCATGGTGAGGACCTCGACCAGGGCCAGTTTGGTCGGAATGTTGTCGGCCCGGCTGCGGGCCAGGGACGCGGCCCGATTGGCCGCCGCCTCGAATTCCTCATAGTCGCGGCCCGGCTTGGTGACGGGCGGATCGAAGAGCACCAGCGCCTTGTACTGCGAACCGAGCCCGGGCGAGAGCAGCGCCACGAGCGCGGACACGGAGTGATAGACGCCGATGAAGGGCTTGGCGCCAAAGTGCGAACCGACCGCTTCCAGGACCCGGTCATGGTCGGCCACCATGTTCGGGATGTTGTGCTCCCCGACCTCCCCGACCCGGTTCCATCCGTGGTTGCGAAGGTCGAAGGCGACAAGGTCGAATTCCTCCTCGAGCAGCGACCAGAACGGATAGTAGAGGTCGGTCGCCAGCCCGTTCCCGTGGCTGAGCAAGAGGCGCGGCCCCCCGGGGTTTCCGTGGCGCCGCAGAACAATCGCGGAGCCACCGCTTACCTGGATCTCGGCGGTCGCGTGCGGCTTGGGGGGCAGCCATATCCGACGAGGGGTCGAATTCAATACTGGGGCGAAGTCTTTGCTAGGTGAACGGAGCCCCAGAACCGTGGGCCCGGCGCGGGCCGCGCCGGGTTCGGAGGGGTCAGGGTTATTTTGCCGATCACCGCGCCGGCGCGGCGGGCGTCAATTCGGGAACGCGGCCGCCGGCGCGGATCAGGCGCCGCGGCCGATCGTCACGGCCCCTTGAGGAGTTCTACCGGATCGGTCCGGCCTTCCGGCCCGTTGCCGGGCGAGAGAAGTTACGCCGCCTTGGCGTCGATGAACTCCACCAGCTGGGAAAGGTTTTCAATGCTCGTGCAGTCCTCGATCGCAAACGTGATCGAGAACTCCTTGGCGACCAGTTTTGCCAGCGCGACCCGATCCAATGACGAGACGCCAAGATCGGCCAGACTGACGTTCAGGTCGGCCGGGATGTCGGCCGGCTTCCCGTCGATTTCAATGTTGTCGCTCACCAGAACGTGCAGTCGTTCAGCGGTTGAGGCCATGCTCGATCTCCTTGCGTCCATGGCAGGGGTGACATTCGCGCTGTGCGTGCCAATTAGACGATATACGAAAACCGGCCGCTGTGCCGGCCAACCAGCGATGGACTCCTTCATACGGGCATCGGAACGCCGGGCGGTATTGGCCGGACCCCCGGGCCGGGCGCACGCCCGCCGGGCGGGCACCGTCCCCAACCTCGCCAGGCCAAATGCGCCCGGGTCGGACCTCCGGTCGCCGGATGGACTCCAACCGGTTCGCCCGCCGAGAATGAAGCATCGATCCAGGGGTGTTGCCAACCGGGGTGCGCGGGTTGTCATACAAGAATCGTGGAACGGGTGAATTGACGGACCGGGCGAAGGTTCAAGGCGGTGCGAGAGAAGCATGACCGACTCAACGCGCATCGCGATCGTCGGTATGGCCTGCCGGTTTCCCGGGGCCGATGACCTTGACGCCTACTGGCAGTTGCTCGAGTCCGGCCGGAACGCGGTGCAGGAAGGTGTTCCGGGATCCGGGGTCGGACGCGTGGGCGCGCTCTTCCCCGACGAAACAGGACAGATCGAAGCCTGCCGGTTCGGGGCCTACCTTGACGATCTCGACCGGTTCGACGCCGCCTTTTTCCGCATTTCGCCGGTGGAGGCGAACCTGCTGGACCCGCAGCAGCGCCTGGTCCTGGAAACCAGCTGGAGAGCGCTCGAAGACGCGGGCATCGATCCGGAGGGACTAAGGGAAAGCCTTACCGGGGTTTACG
>CBDBBM010000008.1:0-15617 GCA_965203015.1 Chloroflexota bacterium | reverse complement strand
CCTCTCGCACCTGGTGCCGGGCCGCAGCTACCTGTTCGTATCCGACCGGGACCGCGCCTGGACGTTCCCGCAGCCGCCTTCGCGGCGCTCGGTCTTTGAGGACGCCCAGGTGGTCTCGTTCTACGGGCACCCGAACGTGCCGGTGATGGGCGTGCTGGGGCACGGTTCACCGGCCGAGGTGGCCGACGAGATCGCGGTCTGGGCGGCGCGCTACGACGCCCTGAACGGACCGCAGGCGGTGATTCCGGCCTACCACCTGATCACCGGCGTGGCCCAGGCCCATCCGACCGCCGACGGAACGTGGCTCTATCGCCTGCCCCGCGCCGGGATAGCCCCCTACGTGGAAGCGGCCCGCGAACGCGGCATGCTGCTGTTTCTGGACGTCCAGATCGCTGGAGCGACCCGCTGCGCGAGGTGCAGCTCCTCGAGGAGTTCCTGCGCGAGCCGTTCGTGCACATGGCCCTCGACCCCGAGTTCGCAACCGAGCCGTGGGGTCTCCGGCCCGGACTGGCGATCGGCGGCATCAACGCGGCCCAGATCAACGCGGTGCAGCATTACCTGGCCGGAATCGCCCGCCAGGAGGGCATTCCGCCCAAGATCCTGATGGTGCACCAGTTCACCTCGCACATGATCGAGGACCGCGCCGCCATCGAGAGCGTCGCGGATGTCGAGCTTTCGATCGACATGGATGGATTCGGCGGAATCGGCAGCAAGCTGCAGCATTACGACTGGTTCGCGTTGACCGCGCCATCGGAGCGACCGGCGTTCAAGATCTTCTTCGACCAGGACACTCCGGTAATGACGCCGGAGCAGGTCCAGGCGATCGATCGGCGTCCGGACCTGATCATGTACCAGTAGGGGATGCTGCCCCGATACTGAAGCAGGCCGCGCCGGCGCCCGCGGCGGGGCGCTGACCCGCCGCTTCGGGAGGCCGGCCCGGAATCGACGAACGCGGGGAACGCATATGCCAGAGCATTTCGGTGACCGGTGCGCCACACGCACGTGATCGTGGGCGCCGGGGCGGCCGGCTGCGTGCTGGCCAACCGGCTCAGCCGGGACCCGGCCAACGACGTCGCGCTGCTGGAAGCGGGGCCGCCCGATTCGAACCCGCTCATCCACATCCCGGCCGGCGTGACCCGGCTGGCCGACCCGGAGTTCGACTGGGGCTTTTGCAGCGCTCCGCAGGCGCAGCTGAACAACCGGCGGCTCTGGTACCCGCAGGGCCGGACGCTCGGCGGATCGACCTCGGTAAACGCGATGATCTACGTGCGCGGACAACCGCGCGACTACGACCGCTGGGAAGCGCTCGGCAACACCGGATGGGGATACGCCGACGTGCTGCCCTGGTTCCGGCGCTCGGAACGGCATGCGCGGCTGCGCAATCGGTTCCACGGCAGCGAGGGCGAACTCGGAGTGGACCGGCAGGCCCAGTACAACCCGCTGACGCGCGCATTCGTGAAGGCCGGCCAGGAGCTGGGCCTCGAGTACAACGACGACGTGAACGGGGCCAGCCAGGACGGGGTCACGTTCTACGACCTGACCCGGCGCGACGGGCGCCGCGAAAGCGCCGCCACCGCCTTTCTGCATCCGGTCGGCGGCCGCAAGAACCTCACCGTCCGCACCGGCGCGCGGGCAACCCGCGTCCTGGTGGAGGGCGGTCGCGCGACGGGCGTGCGGTACCGCCAGGATGGCCAGGCCAGGACCGCATACGCCGACCGCGAGGTTATCGTCAGCGGCGGTACGATCAACTCGCCGCGGCTGTTGCTGCTTTCCGGAATAGGCCCCGCCGACGAGCTTTCACGACTCGGCATCGACGTTGTTTGCGATCTGCCCGGGGTGGGCAAGAACTACCAGGACCACATGGACGTGTTCGTCGCCGCCGAGACCCGGCCGGTCTCCTACAGCCGCATGAACCAGGTCCACAACCGGCTGCGCCACATGCTTCGCTACCGGCTCTTTGGGACCGGCCCGATGGCTGCCGCGATCGCCGAGGCCGGCGCGTTCATCCGCTCGGATGAAACCGTCCAAGGGCCCGACATCCAGATCCACTGCCTGCCGTCGTTCGTGGTGGTCAAGGACGGCCCGGTGCTGCTGGACGGGCACGGGATGAGCCTGTTCATCCTCAACACCCGTCCCCGGAGCAGGGGTTCGCTGACCCTGGCCTCGCCCGATCCGGACGACCCGCCGCTGATCGATCCGGGGTTTTGCTCGGACCCGGACGGGTACGACCTGAGGATCGCGGTCGAAGGGATCAAGTGGGGCCGCCGGCTGCTCGGGTCGCGCGCCCTCTCCGGCCTGGTCCTGGGCGAGCGCCTTCCGGGGCCGGGCGTTGCGGGCGACGACCAGATCCGCGAATACGTCCGCGGGTGGGCCAAGACCGGCCACCACCCGGTGGGATCCTGCGCGATGGGCAATGACGAGATGGCGGTCGTCGACACCCAGCTGCGGGTACGCGGCCTGGACGGCCTGCGGGTCATCGACGCCTCGGTGATGCCGCGCCTTGTCAGCGGCAACACCCAGGCCGCGACTTACATGATCGGCGAGCGCGGCGCGGCCATCATCCGGGCCGGCAAGCTGGTTTGACCCGGCCCGCTGCCGCCGGACCCGGGGACGCCGGCCCGGCGATGTGAAACTGGCGGCCCGGCAATGCAGGTTATGAAGGCGGCGGCCCGGCGTGCGTGAACCGGTAATCGCCCTTCTGGCCCTGGCGACGCTGACGATGGCGCCCATCGCCGGGGAAGGCCGGGGCCCGTCCGATCCGGTCCGCGGCCAGCTCGAAGCCGGACCGGCGGGCAGCGCCGAGCCGGCTGAAAGAGACATCCTGGAGGACTTTTTCCGGCTCGCCGGCGGCCCCGACTGGGCAGATTCGACCGGGTGGCTGACCGCGGACCGGCTCTCCGACTGGCACGGAGTCACAACCGACGGGGATGGCCACGTCACCGGAATCGAACTTGCCGGCAACGGGCTTTACGGCAGGATTTCTCCCGAACTGGGCGAGCTGGAACGCCTCGCGGTGCTCGACCTGTCGGGCAACGCCCTGAGCGGGGCGGTTCCGGTGCGGCTGGGCGAACTGGCGCAGCTGCGGTCGCTGTCCCTGCGCGGCAACCGGCTCGGCGGATCGATTCCGCGCGCGCTGGGATCGGCGCGCAGCCTGACGCGGCTGGATCTTTCCGCCAACCGACTGGTCGGCCGGCTGCCGGACGAGATTGCCGATCTGGCAGCGCTGCAGACCCTGGATCTCTCCGGCAACCGCCTGCTGGACCGCATCCCGCCCGGCCTCTCGTCCATCGCCGGCCTGCGCCGGATCGACCTGTCCGGCAACATGCTCGACGGCCCGATTCCGGCCGACCTCGGCGATCTGAACGCCCTGACCAGTCTGCGCCTGGAGGGAAACCGGCTGACCGGTCCGGTCCCGGAATCCCTGACGGGGCTGGCGCTGCTTGTCGAGCTCGACCTGGGCGGCAACCGGCTGGAGGGCCCGATTCCGGCCGGGTTGCTCACGCTGCCCGCCCTCGAGCGCCTCGATCTTTCCGGGAACGGTCTGTCCGGCCCGCTTCCGGATCAGATTCCGCGGCAGAGCCGGCTGGTGGTTTTCCGGGCGGCCCGCAACCAGCTTGCCGGTCCGGTCCCGGCCGCGCTCGGCGAATTGGGCCGGCTGCGGGAACTGGATCTGTCCGAAAACTCCCTCGCCGGCCCGTTCCCGGCCGCGTTGCGCGGGCTGGCCGGCCTTCGGATCCTGCGGTTGGGCGGCAACCGTTTCCAGGGGGCGCTGCCGGCCTGGATCGACGAGCTCGCCGGCCTCGAGCTACTGCACCTGGATCGCAACGTGCTCATGGGGGCGATTCCGGCCGAACTGCTCAACCTCGCCGGCCTCCGCGAGCTGGTCCTGGGCGGCAACCACTTCGCCGGGCAGATTCCGGTGTGGCTGGCCGGCATGGAAAGGCTTGAGTGGATCGACCTGAGCGACAACTCGCTGTCGGGTCCGGTTCCCGCGCAGCTGGCCGGACTTTCGCAGCTGCGGCGCCTGGAGCTGGGCGGGAACCGCCTGAACGGAACGATTCCGTCCTGGCTCGGCGACCTGGAGCGTCTCGAGTGGCTCTTCCTGGGCAACTGCGACCTGACCGGTCCGATCCCCGAGTCAATCGCCCGGCTTTCCCGACTGCGGCGCCTCGACCTGTCCGACAACCGTCTGAGCGGGCCGATACCGCCCGAACTTGGCGAGCTCGGCCAGCTGCGCTGGCTGCTGCTGTCCGGCAACCTCCTCAGCGGGCAGATTCCCTCCGAATTGGCAGCCATCACCGGCCTCCGGCGCCTGCACCTGGGCGAAAACCGGTTCGCCGGACCGCTGCCGGCCCACCTGGGGAGCTTGGGGCAATTGCGCGAGCTGGAACTGCAGTCCAACCGGTTTACCGGCCCGCTGCCGGCCGATTGGGCCGACCTGCGCCAGCTCCGGGTGCTGCGCCTGGACCGCAACGGGCTGTCCGGCCCGATCCCGGCATGGACGGCCGGCCTCTCCGAACTGACCTATCTGAACCTTGCCCGCAACGGGCTGTCCGGCCCGATCCCGGTCGAAATCGGCAGCCTGGAGCGCCTGGCGCGGCTGCGGCTCGAACACAACCGCCTGGGCGGGCAGCTCCCCGAATCGCTGGCCGACCTGGCCCTGCTGTCTGACCTGCGCGCAAACGGCAACGACCTGGCCGGACCGCTGCCGCAGGATCTTGGCCGGCTGCAGGCGCTGACCCGGCTGCACCTGCAGCACAACTTTCTCGATGGAGAGATACCGGCCGGGATCGGCGAACTTGCCCGGATGTACTCGCTGGACCTTTCCCACAACGACCTCTCCGGCCGACTGCCGGCCGGAATCGGAAACCTTGCCGAACTGACCGAGCTGTACGTGGCCGGCAACCTGTTCTCGGGCTGCGTTCCGGCCCAGGTCCTGGCCCTGGAGATTGGAAATTCGGACCTTGGCCGGGTCGGGCTCCCCGCCTGCGATGTGGCCCTGCGCGAACTCGTCGTCCGGGGCGGCGCGCTCGTGCCCGGGTTTTCAAGCGACCGCTTCAGCTACCGGGTCACGATCGGTCCGGCCGGGGGCCCTCCGGCGTCGCTGACATTCCTGGCCGAGGGTTTCTCGCCCGGCGCCGGCCTGGAGTTCCTGGACCGGGACGGGGATCCCGGCGATGACGCCGACCCCGAACTGGAAGGGTTCCAGTTCGCGCTGGGGGACATGGACGCCGGCGAATATCCGCTCCTGCTGCGGATCCGCCTGAACGCCTCCGGGCGGTCGTCCGAATACCGGTTCGAAGTGGACCGTCGCCGGCCCGACGACGCAGGGCTGTTCGGGATCCTCATCGGCCGCCGGCCGATCATCGCCGAGGGGGAATTTGCGCACCGGGCAGGTTTTGGGACCGGGGCGCTGGAGGTCCGTCCGTTGCCCGCCAACCCGGCCGCCTCGACGAGGTTTTCCGGCGGCCCGGCCCAGATCGATCCGGGCGGCAGCGCTCACCTTCCGCTGGCGGTGGGCCTGAACCGCTGGTTGATCCACACGGTTTCGCCTGATCGTTCCGCAGAGCGCACGGTCGCGCTCACCATCGAGCGCCTGCCCGACGAACGCCAGGTGCTGGGCGAACTGTTCCGCTCCGCCGGCGGTCCCCTCTGGCGGGAGTCGGACGGCTGGCTCACCGCCGCCCCGCTTGAAGACTGGCATGGCGTCAAGACCGACCGGTCCGGCCGGGTGATCGAACTCGATCTTGCCGGGAACGGGCTCGAGGGGGAGTTGCCGGAGTCAATCGCCGGTCTGGCGCAACTGCGGCGACTGGTCCTCCCCGACAACCGCCTGGGCGGGGCGATTCCTGGATCGCTGTCCGGGCTGTCCGAACTGCTGGAACTCGATCTGGCCGGGAACCGTTTCGCCGGACCGGTGCCGGTCGCACTGGCCGGGCTGCCCAATCTCACCGTGCTCGGGCTTGACCGAAACCGCTTTGCCGGACCCATACCGGGCGAGCTGGCCGAGCTGAGAGGACTGGTCGCACTGGATCTTTCCCGAAACCGGCTTGCCGGCCCGGTCCCCGAACAGCTGCAGCGACTGGACCGGCTGGAGGTGCTGCATCTGGGCGGGAACCAACTGACCGGGTGCCTGCCGGCGGGACTGCGCAACAACACGCTCCGGTTCAACGACTTTTCCGATCTGGGCCTGCCCTACTGCGATATCGGCCTGCTGCGGCTGGACGCCGGTCCGGCCCAGGTGATTCCGGCGTTTGACCCGGCGCGCACCAGGTACCGGCTGAGCGTTCCCTTCGCCGATCCGCCAATTGACCTGATCACCGTAAATGCCGCCGCCTTCGATCCGGATTCCCGGGTCCAGTTCCTGGACGCCGAATTCGAGCCGCTGGCGGACGCCGATCCCGGGCGGGCCGGTTTCCAGTTCGACCTGGCCGACCTGGCGGCAGACGCCCCGCCCAGGGTCCTGCGGGTCCGGGCAAGGAGCCGGACGTTCCTGCAGACCTACACGCTCTGGATCGAGCGCGCCCGCCCCGGCGATGCCGGACTGCATTCGGTGGCGTTCTCCGGGGAGATTTCATCGATTCCGGCCGCGGGCAACGTGCTCCGCCGCCGGGTCGCGTTCGAGACCGCGGCGATATCGATCGGGATGATCCCGACCAATCCGGCGGCATCGGCCCGCCTGCTCGCCCGCCTGGGTACCGACGGGAGCTGGCAGACCCCGCCCGCAAGCGGGGATGTCCCGCTGCGCGTGGGACCCAACATCCTGATCGCGCGCAGCACCTCCGCCGACGGGACAGAGCAGCGCGACTACGTCCTGGTCATCGTGCGCGCCCCCGACAGGCCCCAGCCCCCCACCATCACCTCGGCCGCCCGCTCGGCCGATTCGTTGCTGATCGAGTGGGCACCCCCGTCCGGTCCGGGCGGGCCGGCGATCGATGGCTATCACGTCCGGTACATCTGGGCCGGCGCCGCCGGACTGGCCGACCACTACTGGACCATCTCCGGGCGGGCCCACCGCGACATTTCGCCGGTGCAGGTGATAACCGGGCTGGAACCGGGTCTTGGGTACGCCGTACAGGTAAGGTCGGCAGGCAGCGCCGGCATCGGTGAATGGTCCGACTCGGTCCTGCTGGGTCCGGTCATCCGAACGGGAGGCCCGGCCGGCGCCGACCAGGCCCCGCGGTCACCCCGTTAAGGTCAAATCGTCGGGCCGCGGGTTGGCCAGGCAGACGCCGGCGGCCGAGCCGGCTCCGGTAAGGAACCCGGCACCCTTCGGCCTGAAAATTTACGCGCCGGACGGTGCAACGCGCCCGCCGGCCAGCAACCGGAGACGGATATGAATTTTGGAATCGCGGGCCGCAAGGCCCTGGTGGCGGGGGGCGGACGCGGCATCGGCAAGGCGATCGCCCGCGCATTGGCCAGCGAGGGGTGCGAGGTGGCGGTCGCGGCGCGGACCCGCCGCCAGGTCGAGGAATCGGCCGGCGAGATTGCCGAGCAAACCGGTGCGCGCGTGATCCCGATGGTCATGGACGCCCTGAGCACCGAGCAAGTGAACCGCACCGTAGCTGCGACCGCCGAGGAGCTGGGCGGGCTGCAAATCCTGGTCAACAGCGCTTCCCACCCGGGCGGCGCCGCCGACGCGGTCGGATACATTGAGACCGTCAATGAGGATTCGCTGCTCAGGGATTTCGACGTCAAATACGTCGGGGCGCTCCGGCTCAGCCGGGCCGCGATCCCGCACCTGAAAAGCGCCGGCTGGGGACGCATCATAAACATCTCCGGCGGAAACGCCCGGAGCGCCGGCAACCTCAGCGGCGGGGCGCGCAACGTCGCACTGGTTCATCTGACCAAGACGCTGTCGATAGACCTTGGGCCGCACGGCATAACCGTCAACTGCATCCACCCCGGCGCCACCCGCACCGAGCGTACGCCCGGATTGCTGGCAGCGCAGGCTGCCGAGATGGGAATATCGCCGCAGGAATTCGAACGACGCCAGTTCGCCCCGGGAGCTGAAACCGGCAACGCCGTCGGCCGGATGATCGAAGCCGATGAAGTGGGCTACCTTGCCGCATTCCTGGCCTCGGAAAAGGCTTCTGCGATCACCGGCGAAGTGGTTTCGGCCGGCGGGGGAGTCGGCAAGGCGATTTTTTACTAGACAAGCCCTGCTGCCGGACCACCACCTTAGACTGCATCAATTCGGAAACCGGCCTGCGCCATCCCCAGAGCGGGCGACTGAACTATTCGGCGGGTCGGCAAGACGCACAGTCCGGGCGGTGCATGACGATGCAAACGGCGGAAACGGTCCAGCGATCCTGGCAGGCCAACCTGCGCCACCAGCTGGGGCTGACCTACCGCGGCGGGGCCACCTCGTACCTTTTCGTCCTACCGTCGATCATGTTCATCAGCGTATTCGTGATCATCCCCATCATCGGGGCTTTCTACTACTCGTTCAACGACTACGACCTCCTGACCGCGCCCGAATTCGAAGGCCTGAAGAACTATCGGCTGCTGGGCAAGGAGCCACGCCTGTTTCCGGCGATCCGCAACACGATATTCTTCGCGTTCGGGACCGTCCCGGCCGGGGTGATCACCTCGCTGCTTTTAGCGGTGCTGGTTAACCGCGCGATCCGCGGAATCTACTTCTTCCGGGCCATGTTCTACATGCCGGTGGTCTCCTCCTTCGTCTCGGTCTCATTGATCTGGCTCTGGATGTACGAGCCCCAGTTCGGGCTGGCCAACGAGTTCCTCAAGGCCGTCGATCTTCCGACCTCGAAGTGGCTGCGCGGACCGGAAACCGCCCTGCTGGCGATCATCATCATGAGCATCTGGAAGAACATGGGCCTGAACATGGTCATCTACCTGGCCGGCCTGCAGGGGATCCCGCCGCACCTCTACGAGGCGGCCGAGATCGACGGGGCGGGGCGGATCTCGAAGCTATTCCGGATCACGATTCCGCTGCTGGCCCCGACCACCTATTTCGTGGTCATCGTCTACTTCATCGGCGCCCTGCAGATGTTCGTGCAGGTCTTCATCATGGCCTGCCAGGACGCCACCGCCGGCTGCGGCGGGCCGGTCGATTCGACCGTGACCATCGTGCTGCTCATATACGAGGAAGCCTTCACCAACCTGCGGATGGGCTTTGCCGCCGCGCTTTCGTTCCTGCTGTTCGTGGTGATCGGAATAATCACCCTGATCAACACCAAGCTGCTCGAGTACGAGATCTCCTACTAGCGGCTTGGGCGCCCGACGGCCGGACGGCCCCGGAAACCGGACCCGGCGGTTTCCCGTATAAAGAACCAGAAGGGCTAGGCCGGCGGCGAATATTCGGGCGCGGCCTGAGGACCGCCGTCGGCTGAGTGGGCCAGTGCTCCGGCCGGGCGGGGAGGTGATCGGTGATGGGAAACGGGCGGGGCCAAGCGGGATGGATCAGCGTCTGCCCGCTCAGTGAGCTTCAGCGCGACGGCCACCGGGTGGTTGCGGCCGATGGGCGCACGGTCCTGGTGCTGGAGTCGGAGGGGACCGTGTACGCGGTCGATAACCGCTGCCCCCACATGGGGTTCCCGTTATCGCGCGGAACCGTCAGCGACGGGATCCTGACCTGCCACTGGCACCACGCCAAGTTCGATCTGGCCGGCGGTTGCACCTTCGACCCCTTCGCCGACGACGTCACCCCTTTTAGGACCCGGGTGGCGGACGAGGCGGTGTGGCTGGATCCGGTACCGATCGAGGAAGACCCGCGCGACCGTTGGGGCCGCAAGCTGACCGAAGGCTTGGAGCAGAACATCCGCCTGGTCCTGGCCAAGTCGGTGATCGGTCTCTGCAACGCCGCAAGTTCCGGCGAGGTGATCGCCCGTACCGCCTCTTTCGGGATCCGCAACCGTTCGCACGGCTGGTCGCCGGGACTTACCATCCTGGCGGCGATGGCCAACGTGCTGCCCGAATTGTCGGAATCGGATCGGCCTCTGGCCCTGTATCAAGGCGTCGTCGCGGTTGCGTCCGACACCACCGGCCAGGCTCCGAATTTCTTCCTCGAGCCGCTCGAGACCAGCGAACGGTCCGACGAGCGGTATCTGGACTGGTTCCGCCGTTTCGTCGACCTGCGGTCTGAAAACGCCGCCGAACGGGTGATCCGCACCGCGGCCTACCTGGGATTCGAGCCGACCGTGCTGGCCGCGATAGTCGGGGCCGCGGGCACCGATCACCTGTACATGGCCGGGGGCCACTCGCTGGACTTTGCCAACAAATCGTTTGAACTGCTCGACCACGTCGGCTGGGACCAGGCCGGCGAGATCCTCCCGGCGCTGGTGCCCGACGGCATCCTGGTCAACGCCGCCCGCATGGAGGAGAGCGCCAGCTGGCGCATGCCGGAAGATCTGGCCGGCATGCTTTTTGCGGTCCACGCGGAGCTAGACCAACTCGTCGCCGACGGGGTCCAGGCCAACGGTCGGGCGCAGACCTGGGACGGGCAATCAGAGCTGGCCGAATTGATGCTGGACGGGGAACCCCAATCCGTCCTCGACGAGCTGTGCCGGCTGGTCGGCGCCGGAGTTGGCCTGACCGATCTGTCCGCGACGGTGGCCTACGCCGCCGCCCGCCGGCTGATCCATTTCGGGGTCAGCAACGAATTTGGCGACTGGGAGACGGTTCTGCACACCTTCACCTACGCCAACGCGGTCGACCAGGCGCTGCGGCGCGCCCCGTCCAGGCTGCTGGCGCGGGGGATATTCGACGGGGCGATGTCGGTGCACCTGGACCGGTTCCTGAACGTCCCCAGGCAGGCGATCCCGGTCCCCGGAGCGGCCGGTGCGTCTGGGGAGGATCTGCTGGCGGCGTTCGACGCCCAGGGCCATGAGGACGCGGCCGGCCAGATCGTTGCCGACATGGTCGCCGCCGGGCGCGCCGAGGAGGCGGTCTCGGTGCTTGGCCATGCGCTGCTGCGCGAGGACGCCGGCTTCCACTCGTTCCAGATGTATGAGGCCGCGGTGCGCCAGTACCGCCAGTTCGCGCATGCCGGTTGCGGCGGACATTTCCTCATCGCCGCGGCACGGTACCTGTCAGCGCACTCCCCGACCGTCAGGGCGCTCGGACAGACCTACGACATTGCCGCCCGCCTGCTGCGCGGCGAGGACCTGCACGGTGACGGCTGAGCCGGTCCGCTCAGAATTCCCGCCCCGGCGCGGCGCGGTTAGAGTTCGCGCCGCAACAGGCTGAACGACTGGCCGGTCGGACCGGGATTGGGCTGGGTGGCCAGGAACATGGCCACGTCCAGTAGCTCATCGGGCTGCTTGGCCCACTCGCCGGCGGCCGCGAACCGCGTCGCCGGGTCGTGCTGCAGTTCGCGGGTCAGCTCGGTGTAGACGGGTCCGGGAACGATTTCGTTCACGTCGATCCCATATTCCAGCAGTTCCTCGGAAAGGATCCGGGTGACCATCCACAGTCCGGCCTTCGAGGCCCCGTAGGATGAGCCCCGCACCCGGCCGTGGTGACCGTTGCCCGAGCCGGTGACGATGATCTTGCCCTGTCCGCGCGCCTTGAGCGGCGGGATGACCGCCTTGGCGCACAGGTAGGCGCCGATCAGATTGACCTCAATGGTGCGGCGCCAGTCGTCGATCACGCTCTCTTCCAGCGTGCGGCCGCCGTCGAGCAGCACCCCGGCGTTGAGCACCGCGATATCCAGGCCCCCGAATTCGCCTACCGCGGCGTCCACCATCGCCCGGACCGAATCCCAGTCGGTCACATCGGTGGCCGCGGCGATTGCCCGGCCGCCAAAGGACTCGATCTCTGCGGCCGCCGACCGGACCTGCGATTCGGTCCTGGCCGCCAAGCAGACGCTGGCCCCCTCGCGCGCAAATCCAACCGCGATCGAACGGCCGATCCCGCGGCCTGCGCCGGTCACGATAACCGATTTGCCACTGAGCCGCATATCCCGTTACTCCCGCTGCCGCCGGTCCTTGGCCTGCCCGGACCGGTCCACGAATTTTTTAGTGTATTGCCGGACCGCCGCACGGTTCCGTGATGCGGCGCTCGCGGGCCCGCGGGCCCCGACCGACCCTTCGTACGGCCGGGCCCGGGCCCCGAGGACTATCCTGACCCATGGCCCGATCCCGATCCCGACCCCAACCGGCGATGCACGGCATGTTCGATAGCCCGGACGAAACCGACCGTTCGGCGCCGCTGGCCGCGCGAATGCGGCCGCGCGACCTTGACGAAGTTATCGGTCAGGCCCACCTTGTGGGTCCGGACGCACCCCTGCGGCGCGCCATTGAGGCCGGGCGGCTTTCCTCCTGCATCCTCTGGGGCCCGCCCGGCAGCGGCAAGACATCGATCGCGCGGGCGATCGCCCACTGCAGCGATGCCCGTTTCGCCACCCTCTCGGCCGTATCCGGCGGCGTTGCCGATCTGCGCAAGATCATCGCCGGAGCGGCAGCCGAGCGCGGGATGTTCAAGGTCCCGACGCTGCTTTTCATCGATGAGATCCATCGATTCAACAAGGCCCAGCAGGACGCCGTTCTGCCCGCCGTCGAAGACGGCACGGTAACCCTGATCGGCGCCACCACCGAGAACCCGTCCTTCGAGGTGGTCGCCCCGCTGCTCAGCCGCGCCCGGGTATACAAGCTGGAACCGCTCCAGGCCGGCGAGATCGAGGAGCTGCTGCGCCGGGCCATCGCCGATCGAAAGCGCGGACTGGGATCCGATCCGCCCCGGGTCACCGACGAGGCGATCGCAGCGCTGGCCGCCCTCGGCGCCGGCGACGCGCGGGTGGCCCTGAATGCGCTCGAGGCCGCCGCCCACGACGCCGCGGCCCGGGGCCGCCCGGTCGATCCCGCAACCGTCAGCGCGGTCGCCCAGCGGGCCCTTTCCCATGACAAGGGGGGCGACGCCCATTACGACACCATCTCGGCCTTCATCAAGTCGGTCCGCGGCTCCGACCCCCAGGCGGCGGTCTACTGGCTGGCCCGCATGCTCGAAGCCGGCGAGGACCCCATGTTCGTGGCCCGCCGCATCGTCATCCTGGCCGCCGAGGACGTCGGCCTGGCCGACCCGCAGGCCCTGCCGATCGCGGTCGCCGCCCAGCAGGCAACGCACCTGATCGGGATGCCCGAGTGCACGCTGGTGCTGTCTGAGGCCGCGATCTACCTGGCCCGCGCCCCCAAGAGCAATTCGGCGATGAAGGCCTACTCGGCGGCCGCCCGTGCGGTCCGCGATCTGGGCGCGGTTCCGGTCCCGCTGCAGCTGCGCAACGCCGCGACCGGACTGATGGCCGAGCACGGGTATGGCCGCGGCTATCTCTATGCGCACGATTTTGACGGCGCCCTGGCTCCCGGGCAGGAGCATCTCCCCGACGCATTGCGGGGCTCGGAGTTCTACGTACCGACCGAGCGCGACGCGCCACCCGGGCCCGAGACCGTCGAACCCGGGGGTGACGGCGGGGAACCAACGGCCGGCTGAACCGGTGCCGGGCGCGGCGCCGCGATCGCTCCCACCGGAGCTGCGGGCCGGGCCGACCGCCCGCCGGGGCGCCGATTCCGGCGGCGGCGGCCGTACTTAAAGGGTCAGAACGCTGCGCCCGACCTTGCCCTCGGACAGCAACCGAAAGGCGTCGTTGACCTGTTCAAGCGGAAAGCTGCAGGTAATAAGTTCGTCCAGATTCAATCTGCCGGATTGATACAGGGCGACCATCCGCGGAAAGTCGATGCGCGGGCGGGCGCTGCCGTACATCGATCCGACTACCGTCTTTTCATACATCAGGTCGTGGGCGTCGAGGGTGACCGGCGTGTTTTCCGGGGCGTGACCGACCCAGACGGTCAATCCGCGGGTCCTGGTCGCGCGGATTGCCTGGACGAACGGTTCCCCCGCCAGGCCGATGACTTCGAATGCGTAATGGACCCCAAGCCCGCCGGTCAGGTCGCGGATCGCCTCGACCGGTTCGCAGTCGGCGGCGTTGACGGTATGGGTCGCGCCCATCCGCCTGGCCCGTTCGAGCTTGCCCTCGAGCAGGTCGACCGCGATGATGGTGGTCGCACCGGCGATCACGGCCCCCTGCATGACGCAGAGGCCGACGCCGCCGGCCCCGAACACCGCAACCGTCGAACCCGGCTTAACCCGCGCCGTGTTTATGACCGCGCCGACCCCGGTCGTGACGCCGCAGCCGATCAGCGAGGCCTGCGCGAATGGCATTGACTTTTCGACCGGAATGGCCACGTTCTCGTTAACGAGCGAATGCGTCGACATCGAGCCGACCCCGTAGAGGAACGGCACATCCCGGCCGGTCCGCGGACATCGGGCCGACGCCGTGCTGGGCGGCGGGGCGTAGCAGACGTTGGGGTGGCCCTGCTGGCAGGCCTCGCAGCGACCGCAGTTCGGCATCCAGGAGAGGATCACGTGATCGCCTTCGCGGACGCTTCCCACTCCCGGCCCGATTGCCCTGACGATTCCCGCACCCTCGTGCCCCAGGATCACCGGCGGGGCAACGTCCGACCAGTCGCCCTTGACCACGTGCCAGTCGGAGTGGCACACGCCGCTGGCCTTGAGTTCGACCAGGACCTCCCCGCGACCGGGATCGCCAAGTTCCAGCGCCTCGACCGCGATTGCCTCTTGGTAACCGTGGAGGACGGCGCTCTCTATTCCCAACATAGGGTCGGCAAAGCTCCCTGCGCCCCGGCCAGGGGGCGGATCTTGCTGGCGACTAGATTATTGGCCGGATACGGCTGTGGCCGGCATTGGGCGCGGGTGGGGAATTCGACGGCGGTGAAAATGATCACCGGTCCGGAACGACTCGCTTCGGTCAGGCCCTGCCCGAAGCCGCAATGCGGCAATTCCGACATCGACACCGCATGAGGAGAGGAAATCCGGTGCAAATCGATCCGGCCCCTGTTTCGCCCCGCGGCGGTCAGCCCCGAAATGCGCGCCTTCAACGCCCGCCTGAAGGAACTGATGGACCATGAACAAGGCAAGGAAATCACCCCCGCCTATCTGCGCCGACGTCGTCGTGAAGGAAGTCCCTGGCAGGAGGCCCAGCGTCGCTTGAATGCCGGTACCGACGAGCATTGTCCCGGACCGGCCGGACCGATCCCGCTGCGCGTCTTCGTGCCCGATCGCTGTGAAGCGGTCTACCTGCACATTCACGGCGGAGGGTGGGTGTTCGGTGGCGCCGATCTCGAGGACGAGCACCACTGGCGACGCGCGCAGGAGTGCGGCGTGGCGGTGGTAAGCGTGGAATACCGGCTCGCACCCGAGCACCCCTACCCCGCCGCACCCGACGACTGTGAGGCCGCCGCGCGGTGGCTGATCGAAAACTCGGCCCGGCGCTTCGGCACCGAACGGCTGCTCATCGGCGGCGAATCGGCCGGGGCCAATCTTACCGCGGTGACCATCCTGCGGCTACGCGACCGGCACGGGTATGCCGGCTGGGCTGGCGCCGACCTGATGTACGGTGCCTACGAGTTCGCCGGGGGCACTCCCGCGCGCCGGATCATCGGCGAAAACAGTCTGGTGCTGCGCCCCGAGTCGATGGCGTTGATGCAGGGCGGATATTTCGGGTCCGCCGACCGCACCGATCCGGACGTCTCGCCCCTGCGCGCGTCGCTGCACGACCTTCCGCAGGCGCTGTTCAGCTG
>CBDBBM010000007.1:0-77285 GCA_965203015.1 Chloroflexota bacterium | reverse complement strand
GACAGAGCGGGAGGTCGTACTGGGAGATCTGATACCACTTGACCAGGTCCGGATACGAGTAGTTCTTGCGGTCCCACTTGGTCGCCTCGGCGATCTGGCAGTCCAGCGCCAGGCCGGTACGCAGGGTCATCTCGATCGCGGACCGGTTGGCCACCGGCAGGACCCCCGGCAGTCCGAGGCAGACCGGGCAGACCGCGCTGTTGGGCTCCAGATCGGCCACGTCGGCGCGGCAGCTGCAGAACATCTTCGAGGCCGTCAGCAGCTGGGCGTGGACCTCGAGCCCGATGACGGTGTAGTAGTCGGAAGCCATCGCCTAGACCGCCCGCGCCGGAGCCCGGTGCGCGACGTGGGCGGCGCGCTCGAAGGCGTGCGCCGCCTGCAGCAGGGTCTTTTCCTGGAGTTCGCCGCCGATAAGCTGCAGTCCCACCGGCAGGCCCTCGGCGAACCCGCAGGGGACCGACATGGCCGGCAGGCCGGCGATGTTGGCCGGGATGGTCAGCACGTCGGAGAGGTACATCGCAAGCGGATCGTCGGAGCGCTCGCCGAGCGCGAACGCGGTCGTCGGACTGGTGGCGGCCAGGAGCAGATCGCACTGCTCAAAAGCCTGGTCGAAATCGCCCCGGATCAGGGTTCGCGCCTTCTGCGCCTTCAGGTAGAAGGCGTCGTAATAACCGGCCGACAGGGCGTAGGTGCCGAGCATGATGCGGCGCTTGACTTCGGCGCCGAACCCGGCCCCCCGGGTGCGCGACATCATCGCGTCGACGTCCTCGCCCTCCACCCGCAGGCCGTAGCGCACGCCGTGGAAACGGGCCAGGTTCGAGGACGCCTCGGCCGGCGCCAGCAGGTAATAGGTGGAAAGCGCGTAGCGGGTGTGCGGCAGCGATACCCTGACCGGCTCGGCGCCCAGGTCGGCGAAAAGGGCGATCGCATCCATCACCGCGGTTTCTACGCGCGGGTCAAGACCGGCCGCAAAGTACTCCACCGGGACCCCGATCCGCAGGCCGGCGATGTTTTGGCCAAAGCCCTCCTCGAAATCCTCCGGCGCCAGTGAAAGGCTGGTCGAATCGCGCGCATCGTGACCGGCGATCGCGCCGAGCAGGATGGCCGCGTCGCGGACGGTCCTGGTGATCGGTCCGATCTGGTCCAGCGAGGAGGCGAACGCCACCAGCCCGTAGCGCGACACCCGCCCGTAGGTGGGCTTGAGCCCGACCGTCCCGCACAGCGCGGCCGGCTGGCGGATGGACCCGCCGGTGTCAGATCCCAGCGCGGCGACCGCCAGGTCGGCCGCCACCGCGGCGGCCGATCCGCCCGAGGATCCACCGGGCACGCGATCCAGGTCCCAGGGGTTGCGGACCGGGTAGAAGGCCGAGTTTTCGTTCGAAGAACCCATCGCAAACTCGTCCATGTTGGCCTTGCCGAGAAAGACCGCGCCGGCCTCGCGCAGCCGCTGGACCACGAACGCGTCGTAGGGCGGTACGAACTCGGAGAGCATTCGGCTGGCGCAGGTGGTCCGGATTCCACGCGTGGCCAGGACGTCTTTGAGGGCGATCGGGATGCCGGTCAGCGGTCCGGCGGTCCCGGCGGCGATGCGCTCATCGGCGGAGCGCGCCTGCTCCAGCGCCAGCTCATCGGTCACCAGCAGGTACGCCCCGAGCTGGGGGTTTAGGGCCTCGATCCGCTCCAGGTAGGAGCCGGTGAGTTCAAGCGATGAGAACTGTCCCGCCGCCAGCCCGGCGCGGGCATCGGCAAGCGAGAGCGAGCAGAGCTGGCTCACTGATCCAGTACCGCCGGCACGGCGAAGAATCCGGCCCGGGATTCGGGGGCGTTGGCGAGCGCTTCGGCGCGCGGCAGCGAGGGCCCGGCCTCGTCTTCGCGCAACGGCAGCTCGGTTCTGACCACCATCGCGGTCGGGGCGATCTGGTCGGTGGCCAGCTGTTCGAGGTCTGCAAAGTGGGCCAGGATCTGGCCCAGCTCGGCCTGCAGACGTTTTTTTTCGTCATCGCCCAGTTCCAGCCGCGCCAGCCGCGCCACATGATCGATCGTGGCCGCATCCAGGCGGTTCCGGGTGTCGTCGTCAGATGTTGCCAATGTGCCCCGCATAAGAAATCGAGCCGCCAGGAGGATCTGGGGGCCCGAAGGTGTAAACCGAACCTGTCAAGTTTAGGATTTGCCCGGCCAAACAGTGCCGCCAGCGCCCTTAGAATGACTCCGTTCGGCAGCCCGGCGCGCGGGCATTTGAAGATCGATGCGGCCCATGGACCTCCCTTTAATCCCTTCGTTTCACCCGGCCACCATCCGCCAGGGCCTCTCGCTGGAAGAGCGCTGCCGGATAGCCGAAGAGGCCGGCTTCAGCTTCACGATGGTGAACCTGAAGGAGGCGGTTGATCTCGACCGCGCGAAGGGAGCCGGCGCTTTCGCGTCCCTTCTGGAAGGCCACGGCCTCAGCGCCGGGGGCATGAGCGGCGTTCCCGCCTCCACCGCCGACTCCGAGGAATACGCCCGCGACCTGGCGGCCCTGCCCGAGCGCTGCGAAATGGCCCGGTCGCTGGGCGGTTCCAACATCATGCACTTTGTCCCCAACCGATCGAGCCTGCCGGAGGCCGAATTCGAGGCGCTTACCGTAGCCCGCCTCTCCGACATCGGGGCGGTCCTGGCCGATTACGATCTCAAGCTTGCGATCGAATGGCTGGGGCCAAAACAGCTGGAGGATCTGCCCTATCCATTCCGGTCCGGGATCAAGATGGCGCTCGACCTGGCCGACGCCAGCGGCCAGTCCAACATCGGAATCCTGGTTGACCCGGTACACATGTGGGGCGCCCGCCAGTCGATGGCCGACATCGAACGGCTCGCCTCGGGGAGGGTCTTTGCGGCCCACTTTGATGATTTCCCGGACGGCGACCCCGACGTGCTCATCGACGACGACCGGATAATGCCCGGCGACGGGATCATCGACCTGACCGCCTTCTGCCGCCACACCGTGGCGGCCGGGTACAGCGGCTCGATCGAAGTTGAGCTGTTCAACCCCACCATCCGTCTTGGCGATCCGGTGGAGGTCTCGCGCGAGGCCCGCGAGAAGTCGGCGGCCGTGATCGCGGCCGCGCTCGGATAGCCTCGCCCAGGCGCATCCACGGCGCAACAGCCCGAGCTTGAATCCGCCTCCGGTCAGCTCCCGCCGCCAGCTCCTGTTTGGCGGGCTGGCCCTGGCCGGAATCCTGGGAGTCGGTTCCGGCCTTTACGCGATCCTCCGCGACGTGGAGGTCGAGGCTCCCCGGTCAGTCGCCACTACCCCCAGCCCGGCCCCCGCCCCGACCGTTGCGGCGACGCCGGAACCACCCAGGCTGGTCACCACCGCCCCGACCCCCAGCCCCAGCCCCACGCCCGAGCCGGTGCCGGAGCCGACCGCCACCGTCCCTCCCACACCGACCCCAACGCCGGAGCCGGAACCCGATCCCGATCCCGGACCGCGCGGCATCCTCAGCGGACGTCCCTTAAACGAACACGTCATCCGGCGACGGCCGGTCGCGGTCAAGGTCGCCAACAATCCGGAGGCCCGCCCGCAGTGGGGTCTGCAGGCCGCCGACATCGTGTACGTGCATCCGACCGAGGCCCAGATCACGCGCTACACCGCCATCTTCCAGTCGCTCCTGCCCAACCGCATCGGGCCGTCCCGCTCGGCGCGCCTGATCGACGTCGAAATCGCCCGCGAATACCAGTGCCTGCTGGCCCATGTCGGCGGGAGCCCCGGCGTGCTGGAAAGCCTGAAGGCCCTGGGACCGCTGGATGTGGAGGGGCTCTACTTCCCGCTCGGGCGGGTCTTTTACCGGACCACCGACGCCCCGCCGCCCAACAACACCTTCATCGACGCCCAGAACCTGTCGCTGGAGGGCCGCGCCCGCGGGCTGCCAACCCAGGTCGACATCGAATCCTGGCAATTCGACCGCGACGGGGCCGAATATTCCCCCGAGTTGCAGACGCTGTCGCTGCCGTCCCAGCCCGAGCACCCCGAACTCTTCCGCAGCTTCTACAGCTACGACCCGGGCCAGGCCAACTATCTGCGGTTCCTGGCCGGCCGGCCGCATGTCGATATGGCCAGCGGCGATCAGATCAGGGTCGAAAATGTGGTAGTCCAATGGACCAACATCCACGATTCGCAGATCGTCGAAGACCACCTGGGGGCCTTGAGCAAGATAATCCCGCTAACCGGCAGCGGACGGGCGATGATATTTAAGGGCGGTCGCCTGACCGGGGGACGCTGGTCGCGGTCCGGCCCCGCCGAGCGGACCCAGTTCCTGGACCAGGACGGCCGGCCGGTCAGCTTCAAACCCGGAAACACCTGGATCCACACCCTGGATCAGCAGAGCACGGTAGCAGTCGAGCACCCACAGTGATCACATTCGATTTCGGCCTGGCCCACTGGCTGGCGGTCGGCCTCGGCCTGGCCCTCATCGCAATCGGCGCGGGCTACCCCCTGTTGCGCGGCCTGCTGCGACGCGCCCGCACGACCAGGTCGGCGCCCCCGGACCGGATTGCCGGTCAAGATTCCCAGTTCCGCCGACCCGGAACCTGAACGTTGCCCCGCAACATCATCGACTGCACCCGCTGGCTGCGCGGCGATGGCAAGTCCGATGAGGCCGAATTCCTCGACTTCGAGACCGGCGATTCGCGCGGCGACACCGCCCGCCGCACCGCGCTGCGCCTTCCGGCCGGCAGCGGCACCTACATAGTCGGCCAGGCGTTCGCCGACATTGACGGAGCGTCACTGTCAGAGCTGGACGTTGCCAGCTTCTTCGGTGAGGGAGTGGTGGCCAAATTCAATTTCGCCGGAACCGGCATGGTCACCGAAGAGCACCTGCAGACCGGGGTCGGGCAGATTGTCAGGTCCGGCGACATTCTTCTGATGGCCAACATCGGCGACCGCGCGGGCGCCCCGCAGCTGAGCGCCGGCGCGACGCAATGGATCATCAACCAGGGCATAAAGCTCGTCGGGTTCGACGATTCGTTCGGCATCGAGCGGCGCGGCTCGCAGGCCAATCACCGCCAGCTGCTGGGCGCCGGAATCGGCGTGATCCACAACCTGGTGAACCTGGACCGCACCTCCGGCCGCCGGGTCGCCGTAATGGCCCTGCCGCTGGCCCTGCTGGGCACCGCCAGCGCCCCCTGCCGGGTCGTGGTCATCGACTGACCGGGTCCCGTTTGCGAAGCAGGCCCTCCCCGGCGCCGCCGGGTCGCCGGTGGAAAACGCCGCGGCCACCGATTCAGAACCCGCTCGCGACCGTCGGCGGCGAACGCTGCGGCACGTTCGGCGGATTCGGCCCGGCGACCTGCAGCCGCGCCGCTTCGGTTACCGCAGTGGGATCGGAGCTGGCCGGCCCGAACCGTCAGCAGGTCCGCATCCTGCTTGATCGGCGCCGCAGGTGCCCGACACCCGGCGCTATATGCCTCAGTGCGGGGGCCAGCCCCCGACCGTAGGGCAAATTGCACCGCCGCCGGTAAATTTTCCGGGCGATTGGGCAGGCCGGTCAACCGGGTCGGTGCGAACTTTACGGTTGACCCTTCTCCTGCATGATCTGGATCAGGTTGCCGCAGGTGTCGTCGAAAACCGCGGTAACGACGGTCCCGAGATCCGTCGGCGGCTGGACGAATCGCACGCCCTTGGCCACGAGACGCTCGTGCTCGGCCTCGACATCGTCGACCGTGAAGGCTGTAAAAGGGATCCCGTCCTCTACAAGCGCCTTCCTATACGGAACGACCGCGGGATGCCCGGCAGGCTCCAGCACCAACTCCGTCCCTTCCGGCTCTTGCTCGGATACGACGGTGATCCAGGCGTATTCGCCCAACGGAATGTTGTGCTTCAAACGGAAACCGAGCGTCTCGGTGTAGAAGCGCAGCGCCTTCTGCTGGTCGTCCACGACGACGCTGGTATGGCGAATTTTCATTACTCGGTGTCCTTTGCTGGTGAGTTGGAACTGCGGTCGTCCGGCGAGGCCGGCCAGCGCTCCCCGATTTCCTTTAAGGGGTCGCCCACGAACCAGTGGAGCTTGGACCTCCCCTCGCGCCGCGTGCGAATGAGCCCGGCGGCTTCCAGAACGCCCAAGTGCTGCGAGATCGCCTGCCGCGAGGAGTTGATGCCGTGCTTCATCGTCAGGCGCGAACAGAGCTCGAAGAGCGATTGACCCGACCGGTCGACGAGCTCATCCAATATGGCTCGCCGGGTCGGATCTGCAATTGCGCGGTAAATGTCCACACAGAAGTCTCAGGTGTGCGTTCGCTGCCATGACCCGATGATATGCAAGTATCTGCTTGCCTGTCAACCACCGGGGCGCGCGGCACCGCGCGGATTGGTGCGGCGGATCGGGGGCGGGGCCCGGGTGCCGACTCGGCGCCGTCCGCCCCGCCCCGGTTGGGCACGGCCGGCGCCCGCTGCGGGTCGTGGCCGTCGGCTCAAGGCGTCCTGTCCGGTGGGACGGGGTGTTCTCGGTGTCGCCGGGCTTCCGCGCCCACGCGCTGCCGCTATCGGTTCAGCAAGCCGACCGCGATCGACTGCGCCTGGCCGATGTCGGCGGCGAATCGGTCGGCGGGGATTTCCTTGAGCACCCTGAGCGATGCGAGCGTGGCGGCCGGTCCGCCGGAGAGCCCCACGACCAGGCAGTCGGTGTCCTGCGCGTTGGCCACATCGATTAATTGTTCGACCACCAGCGCGGCGCTGTCGTCGATGTAGACGGTCTGGGAGAAGTCGAGGATGACGACTTCATGGTCGCGTATGTCGGCGCTTATGGTGTTGATCAGCTTGCTCGATGAGGCGACCGTGAAACTGCCCCGCAGGGCAACCAGCCCCACCCGGGCCGAGTACGCATCCGCCGGCCGTGCGTTTCCCTCATCGGGCAGAAAGCTCGAATCCAGCAGGGGCAGCGAGACCACGCTGTCTAATTCCAGGCGCTCGAACTGCCGGGCGCTGGCCATGCCGGCGGCGATGAGTCCGATCGCCACCGCCGTGACCAGATCCAGGAATACGGTCAGGCCCAGGGTGATGGCCATCACCAGGAGATGCTCGCGCTGGACCCTGTGGATGCGCGTTACGAACCGCCAGTCGACGATGTCCCAGCCGACTTTCATCAGTATTCCGGCCAGGGCGGCATGGGGAATCGCCTCCACGTACCTGCCCACGCCCAGCACGAGGGCCAGCAGGATCGCCGCCCTGATTGCGCCCGACACCGGCGTCCTGCCGCCGGCGCGGATGTTTACAACCGTACCCAGAGTCGCTCCGGCGCCGGGCAGGCCCCCGATGAAGCCGGCGATCAGATTGCCGATTCCCTGGCCCACCAGCTCCCGGTTCGGATTGTGGCGGGTGCGCGTCATCGTATCTGCGATCAGCGAGGTCAGCAGGCTGTCGATCGAACCCAGCAGGGCGATGGTTACGGCCGGCTGAACCGCCCTGACCAGAACGTCGGCGGAGTAATCGGGCAGCTGCAGGCTCGGCAATCCGCTCGGCACGTCGCCGATCACCGGGGCGTCGGTGAGCCAGGTCACGCCCATCAGGGTCCCGGCGATGAGCGCGGCCAGGGTGGGTGGAAGGTATCTGCGGAACTTGGCCGGCCAGCCGATTCCGACCGCCAGCGTGACCGCGGCGATCGCAAACGCCGAGGAATTGAAATTGGCGATCGCCTCGGGCCAGGCCGCCAGCGCGCCGTTGGGGCCCCCGGTGGCGACCGGCGCACCCATGAACGGCAGGGTGTGCACGAGCATCACGATGATCCCGATCCCGGTCATGAACCCGGAAATCACCGAATAGGGAGTGTAGGAGACGAAGCGACCGATTCGCAAGAACCCCAGCATCGCCTGGATCAATCCGGCCATGATCACGACCGTGAACGCCTCGGCCAGGCTGCTTGCGTGGCTGGTGACGATGACCGCCATCGCCACCGACATCGGTCCGGTTGGTCCGGAGATCTGCGATCGGGTACCTCCAAACACGGCTGCGAAAAAACCGACCGCGATCGCCCCGTAGAGTCCGGCCACGGGCCCGAGTCCGGATGCAACCCCGAAGGCGAGCGCCACCGGAAGCCCGACCACCGCCGACGTGACTCCGCCAAAGACGTCGCCGCGGAAAGTCTGGAGGGAGTACTTCATATCAGCAATTTGCCACCCATCGCAGACCGAACCGGAGGTGAAACCAGCCTCAGGGCGGCGTGGCCGGCAGGCGCTCGATCCGATCTGCGGTATCCCCTAACGGGGCCGGAATCGCGCGAGCGCCGCGCGTGATTGAGATTGGGGTTGTAGGTGGCAAGAAGCCCCACCAGCGCCGGCGCAAGATTCGCCCTCGATTGCAATCTCGCTGCAGTACCCGGATCGGGCTGAATCCCCGAACGGGCCGATCCGCCGTTGATGCGTTGCCATCGCGATTTCGACGCCGCGCCAATCTGCATGCCGGAGAAGCATGCATGTTGCTTTGCGCGAAGAACTTCAATCGCTCGGATTTCCTGTAGGCACTTGATTGCAAGCATTTCAACATGCGTTCGATCGAGTAAATGCCGTGCAGTGGAGCGGTCCGCAATCAACGTGCGATTGATTCGCGCGCCTTGGTGCCCTGCCGTCGGCCCCGGGCTGTGGCGAGCTCGCAGCTTGCCTGCATGGGCATCCAGTGATCGGCTGTGCCCAGCCGAATCGTGTCCGTCAACTGACCGGGAACGAATCCGGGCAGGCAGACTCCGCTCTTGAACCCGGATCGCTCAGGATCCGGACACGTCCCACCACATGCGCAGATCGTCCTCGAAAGGTTTCGCGTAGTCGTCTGACCCGACCAGTCCAATCTGTCCGCGTCCCACGTTGGCGCTGCCCAGGCCGTCGATGCGCGGGTCCACGTAGCGCTCGCACCAGGATTCCAGGTCCTCGCGCAGCCGACCGCAGACATCGGCGTGGTCGGGCGAATCGGCCAGGTTTTGGAGCTCCCCGGGGTCGTTGAGCAGGTCGTACAGTTCGCTTTCGCCCAGCTGGTAGTGGTGGATGAACTTCCAGCGGCTCTCGCGGACCATGCGGGTGGGGCCGTATTCGTCGACCACGAATACGCTTTGCCCGCCGCCGATTCCGGAACCCTGAAGCAGTCCCGAGAAATCGCGTCCCGGCAGGGGCCGGTCCCAGTCCGGATCGACGCCCAGGTACCCGAGCAGCGTGGGGGCGTAGTCGTACTGGCTCAAAAGGTGCTCGCAGATCAACCCCTGCGGAACATGGCCCGGGCGCGACATCAGCGAGGGGACCTTGACCGCGGTGTCGTACATGCAGAACGGATAGGTGCCGTTGCCCTTGCCCCAGATGCCGTGGTGGCCCATGTTCATGCCGTTGTCGGCGTTAAAGACCACCAGCGTGTTCTCGCGCAGGCCGCTTTCCTCGAGCCAGTCCAGCAGGCGCCCGATGTTTCGGTCCATCTCCTCGATCGCGGCAAAGTAGCCGCTGAGCGCGATGCGACGGTTCTCGGGCGTATCGCCGATGGTCGCGGCGCTCTCTTCCTTCCAGATCTGGTTGCGGTGGACCGGCTCGCAGGGGACCGAATCGAACGCGCAGTTGTCGTAGTAGTCGCCGAACACGTCGGCCGGATGGTGCTCGCGGGTCCAGGGCGCGTGCGGGGCGGTGTAGTGGACGTTCAGCGAAAAGGGGGCGTCGGCGGAACGCTGCTGTTCCAGGTAGGCGAGCGCGTTGTCGGTAATCAGGTCGGAAACATACCCTTCCGGCCGGTGCAGCTTGCCGTCCGAGATCATCGGCGGGCTGAAGTAGTCGCCGGCCCCGCCGGCGTGGGCGCTCCAGTAGTCGAACCCCAGCTGGGCCTGCGGCGAGACCCCGATGTGCCACTTGCCGCTGAGCCCGCAGTCGTAACCGGCGGCGGACAGGGACTGCACGTAGGACCGGCGCCCGGCCAGGTATTCGATTTCCAGCCCGTCCTGGGCCAGCTCGGCCGAATTCCCGGCCCGCAGGAAGTCCTGCACCCCGTGCTGGGAGGGAATCTGTCCGGTCAGGATCGAGGCCCGCGCCGGCGAGCAGACCGGTGAAGCACAGAAAAAATTTGTGAATCGTATCCCGGTTTCGGCCAGCCGGTCCAGATTCGGGGTGCGCACTTCCTCGTTGCCGGCGCAACCCATCGCCCAGGCGCCCTGATCGTCGCTGAGGATAAAGAGCAGATTCGGTGTTTGCGGGTCGGTACTGGCCATTGCCCATCCGTACTGAAGCTGGGGGCGCACGCGGCCCCGGCGGTCCCGGCCCAAGCCGGTCGCCTTCACGATAAACGAACCGGCGCCGGAGCGTTCCCGGTCAGTCCGGGTTGACCGGGCCGGTCGGCCTTTGGCGCTAGCCGGGGATGACCAGTATCTGCCCGACGTTGATCACCGACACATCGGCGATGTTGTTGGCGGCGGCGATCTCGCCCACGCTGACTCCGTAGCGGGCCGCGATGAGCGAAAGCGTCTCGCCCGCCTGCACGACGTGTTCGAGTTCATCCGAGGCCGCCTCGGTGGGGCGGCGCGGCGGTGGCGGCGCCGGGATCTGGACCAGCGGCACGCCCAGATCGACGTCTTCGTACTCGGAAGTCGCCGCCGCGCGCGGCGGCAGCGCCGGGGAAGTGACGACCGGCTCGATCTCGGCCGGGATCGGGGTCACGGGCGATGATCCGTCCGCGACCCACCAGGTGCCCAGCCCGTAGCCGGCGGCGGCCCCAAGCAGGGCCAGGACCAGGACCAGCGCCGGAAATGCAAGCAGTCGCACATTGGCGCTCCGACTACGCCGCGCCCTGCTCATGGTGGGGTGACCGACGGGGATTGAACCCGCGACCTCTTGGGCCACAACCAAGCGCTCTGACCAACTGAGCTACGGCCACCATACGTGCCACGGCGAACCGTTCGTGGCGGGAAAAAGTCTAGCAACGGCACGCGCACTCCGTCTTGCCCGGGTGGAAGCCGGCCCTGGCCGGCCACGGCGCCTATTCCCGGTGCAGGCTCGGATCCTGGGACGATTCGTCCAGCAAATTTATGGCGCGGTGGATGCTGGAAAGATGGGTGTTGAGCCGATGCTCGACGTCGCGCAACATGTTCATCGAATAATCGTCCATCTCGCGCCGCGCCTGCACTACCGCGTTCTGGGCGTCCTCGATCATCTGCTCGGCGCGGGCCTCGGCTTCGCGTACGATGGCCTCGTCGGAGATCATCCGGTTGGCCTGTTCGCGGGCGTGGGCCAGGATCTGCTCGGCTTCGCGCTGGGCATCGCGCGGGATCGCCTCGCGTTCACGCATGATCCGGCGCGCGTCGCGGATCTCCTCGGGAATGTTGATCCGCATCTGGTCGATTATTTCCAGCAGATCGGACTCGACCAGCAGGATCTTGTTGCCGAACGGGATGCGCTGGGCTTCAAGAACCGTTTCCTCAAGTCGCTGGATCAGGCCCACCAGATCGCTCTGGGGGCTGGACACAGGGGTAGCTTCGTCAATCATCGGCGGTTCGAAATTTTATCCGCTAGGGCCTTTGCAACATTGTCCGGAACCCACATCGAAACGTCCTGGTCCAGCAGCGCAACTTCACGGATGAGCGACGAGCTTATGAACGCATCGCTCAGTGCGCTGATCAGGCAGATCGTGTCGATCGAGCCGTCAAGGGCCTCGTTCATGTGGGCCAGCGAGAGCTCGTAATCAAAGTCGGTTGGAACCCGGATACCGCGCACCAGCACGCCGGCGCCGATCTGGTGGGCGAACCCTACCGTGGTGCCTTCGTAGAGACGGGCGGAAACATTGGCCAGGCCCGCCAGGGCCTCCGCCATCAGCTCCAGGCGCTCGGCGGCGCTAAAGAGCGTCGGCTGGTCGGCACCCCCGTACACCCCGACGGTGAGACGTTCGAACATGCGCGCCGCCCGGCTGATCAGACCCAGGTGGCCGTTGGTGACCGGGTCGAACGTGCCTGGGACGAGGGCGTGCAAATCAAATTCCTTTCAGGGACCGGTGGCGGGCGACCGGAGCTGTGGCCCCGGGCGGCTCAAATCCCGGTTCCATTTTCTTTATCGGGGTCCGGTCCGGAATCAACCATCAGCGTCAGCGCGCTGTCCCCGTATCGATAGTTGCCGCGGATCCGGAAACCTGCACCGGGCGGTTCGATCGTTGCCCGCGCCGAATGCTCGCAGACTGCCAGTCCGCTATCGCCGAGCAGACCGCGCGCAAAGATCGCGGCCAGGACGTCCACGGCCGCGTCCAGCTCCGCGTACGGGGGGTCCATGAGCACCAGGTCGAACGGGGAACCGCCCGCGTTCTCCTTGATCCACCTTTCGACGCTGGAACGGATGAAGCGGCACCTGCCGGCCACGGCGTCATCGAGCTGGGCCAGGTTGCCCAGGACCAGCTTTCGGGCCTGGCGCGAACGGTCGACCGCGATCACCTCGGCGGCGCCGCGGCTCAGCGCCTCGATGCCGAGCGCCCCGCTGCCGCAGTAGAGATCGGCGACGCGCAGGCCCTCGACCGGTCCGGTCACGTTAAACAGCGCTTCCCGGACCTTGGCCGAGGTCGGCCGGATGCTGGCACCGCGGGCAGAGCGCAGGACCCGGCCGCGCAGTTGGCCGCCGGTTATGCGCAGGCTGGGACCGGCCAATTACAAGGCCGCACCGACAGGGATGCTCAATCGCCCGGATCCTGTCGCCGGCGCACTCTCTGTTTCAGCTCCCGGTGTTCGCGCCGATCCAGCCCGGGGTCCTCGGCCGAAATCCTTTTGGCCCACAACATCGCCAAGTCGTTGGCGGCTGGATTCTGCCGGGCCGTTTTCAGGGCCTGGTCAAACCCGCTCTGCCGGGTCCCCAACAGCTCGCCGGCTCCACGGATTTTTAAGTCCTCCTCGGCCAGCACGAACCCGCTGTTGGTTGCGGTCATAGCCCGGAGCCGCTTGTTCTCACCCGCGTCCTGGCTGTCCGACATCAAAAGGCACAGGCTCTCGCGCCGTCCGCGCCCGACCCGCCCGCGCAGCTGGTGCAGCTGGGCCAGGCCGAACCGCTCCGCGCCCTCGATCATCATCACCGTGGCGTTGGGGACGTCCACCCCCACTTCCACAACCGAGGTGGTCACCAGCACCTTCGTGCGGCCGGAACTGAAGGCGTCCATCTGCTCCTGCTTAAGCGCCGGCGGAAGCTGGCCGTGCAGAAGCCCCAGCCCATCGCCCAGGCTGGCCAGCGGGCCGCCGCGCAGGCGCATGTACTCGTCCTCGACGGCGCGCGCCGGGACCGACTCGGACGCCCCCACCAGCGGGCAGACGATGTAGGCCTGGGCGCCGCTGGCAACTTCTGAAAGCAATGTGTCGTAGGCGCGCTGGCGCTCCCGGGGGGAGGCCAGGATGGTCTTTATCACGCTCCGGCCGGCCGGTGGTTTGAGGATCTGGGAAACGTCGATTTCACTGCTGATTGACCCCGCCAGGGTCCTGGGTATCGGAGTGGCGCTCATGATCAGGGTGTGCGGGTTACCTCCACCCTTGGCTCGAAGGGTCGCCCGTTGGCGGACCCCGAAACGGTGCTGCTCGTCGACGATCACCAGGTTCAGTTTCGCGAACCGGGCCGCTTCCGAGACCAGCGCCTGGGTACCGACTACCACATCGGAATCCCCATCAGCTACTCGTTGCCATGTGCGCTGCTGTTCGCCGGGCGTAAGCGCCGCCGTGAGGAGCTCGACCCGGACCCCGGCCGGACCGAGCAGTTCCAGGAGCGTCTGGTGGTGCTGGTTGGCCAGGATCTGGGTCGGGGCCATCAGCGCGCCCTGGAACCCGGCGCTGGCGGCTGCCAGCAGCGCACAGGCTGCCACGACTGTTTTACCGGACCCAACATCGCCCTGCAATAAACGTTGCATCGCATAGGGTTGACCCAGATCGCCCAGGATTTCGTTTTTGGCCTGCTTCTGATCGTCGGTGAGCTCAAACGGAAGTCTCGAGACAAACTCGTCAACCCTTGACTCAACGCCCGTAATGGCCTGGCTCGAAGACTGCTCGCGCCAGCGCCGCCGCCGCGCCGCCGCCGCCAGATGGTAGATAAGAAGCTGTCCGAAATTGACCCGCACCTTTGCAAGTTCGAGCGACTCAAAATCCGGAGGGAAATGCATGTCGGCGACTGCCCGACGTCTGCCGGGAAGCCCCGCGGCCGTCAGGATATTGGGCGGAATCGGTTCGTCCAGTTCCGAAAGCGCATCATTGATGATTCGGATGTTCCACGCCCGCCGCTGCTTCTGGGTGATCCCAGGGACCTGCGAATAGATCGGCACGATCCGCCCGGCGTTGGGCGAGCCCTCCGGGTTGAGTTCGTATTCGGGGCTGTTCAGCTTTCCCTGCCGGATGGCACCGAAGAACGCCACGCCGCTGCGCCCGCGCAGGGTATCGGCCATGTAGGGCTGATTGAACCAGGTTGCCTGGATCCGGCCTGAGCCATCGCTCAAGGTGGCAGTGGTCACGCTGAGTCCGCGGCGCGGACGGCCGGTCGAAATCCGCACGACATCAGCCAGCAATGCGACTTCCCGATCCGAAGGCAGCATCAAGATCTTGTCGTATATCCGGCGATCCACGTGGTTTCGGGGCAGATTCCCGAGCAGCTTGAGGCAGTTTGTCAATCCGCGTTCGACTAGCGCGTCAACCTGCTTGGAGTTGGCCCGTGGCAGCTGCGAGACCGAATCATCGAGCCGTATCTGGGCGCGCCGTCGACTGGGTTTGCGCGGCGCCCGGCCCGGCTGCGCGCCCTCCCGGGGCAGTCCCTTTAAAGCGTTCTGCAGGCCGGTGCGGCGCTGCTCCCGGGAGAGCCGGTCGTAGTCGACCAGGGGCGCCAGTTTGGTAGCCAGCGGGCCGCCCAGCTGGCGCCGCAGCAGTTCGCCCAGGCCGCCGGTCACCAGTTGGTCGCGGCAGCCGTCTTCCAGTTCGGCGCGCAGGATCCGCGCCAGCGCGCCGGGTTCCAGTTGCCTATTCGATGCCAATTACGAAGTCGTAGTGGTCCTGTCCACCGGCCAGCGTTTCAAATTCTGCTTCCGGCCACTGGCCCAGGAAATCATCCTCCAGCGCGGCCGCGTCGGACTCGGTCGCTTCCGCGCCCCAGTAGACGCTGACGAACTCCGGGTCAAGGTCGCCCAGCCCGGACAGTCCCTGCGCCAGCGCCTCGCCGCGGTCATCGTTGGCGGAGACCACGTCGCCGTCGACCAGGACCATGTACTGGCCCTGCCCGACCTCGACATCGTTGACCCGGGCGTCGCGCACCGCGCGGGTGACTTCGATCGAGGTCGTCTGGCGGATTGCCCCCTCCATCGCGGCCAGATTTCGCTCGGCCGCCAGCGTCGGCACGTAGGCCAGGGCCGCCGCCAGGCCCTGCGGGACCGACTTGGACGCCAGCACGTAGACGGCCTTGTCCGAGACCTCGGCGGCGCCTTCGGCGGCCAGGATTATGTTCTTGTTGTTGGGCAGCACCATGACCTCATCGGTGGGCGCGTCGGCTATCGCCGCCGCGATCTCGGCAACCGAGGGATTCATCGTCTGTCCGCCCTTGACCACGGTTGCTCCGAAGTCGGCGAACAGGCGCGCGAACCCGTCGCCGGCGGCAACCGCGACCAGCCCGGCCGGGGGCGGGGCGATCAGGTCCGGCTCGGGAGCCTTCACGGCGGCGAACTGGTCGGCCTGCTGCAGGTCCATGTTCTCGATCGAAATCCGCGACACGGTGCCCAGCGGGACCGCGTAATTCAGGATCTGGCCGGGCATGCCGGTGTGCACGTGAACCCGGATCCGCGACGGGTCGCCGACCACGACCGCCGAATCGGCGTTGGCCGTCATCCAGCTGCGCATCTCCTCAAGGTCCATGCCCTCCCCGTCGAGCAGAAACTGGGTGCAGAACCCGTGCTCGTCGCCGGCGTGTTCGGCCGCGAACTGGGCGAACGCCTCCTCGTCGCGTTCGTCGGTGGCGCCCTCCGGCAGCTCCTCGCCGGCGAAGAACATGCGCAGGCCTTCGTAGATCACGGCCACTCCCTCGCCGCCGGCGTCGACCACGTTGGCCTCGGCGAGCACCGCCAGCTGCTGCGGCGTCTCGATGACCGCCTGGCGGGCGGCCCGGCTGACCTCGCCCAGCAACCCCGCCAGGTCGGACTCGGGAAGACCGCTTTCCAGCGCGGTCTCGCCGGCCCGGCGGGCGACCGTCAGCATCGTCCCCTCGACCGGTTCGGCGACGGCGTCGTAGCCGGCCAGGGCGGCCTCGTTAAACGCCTTGGCGAGGGCGCGATTGCCGATCACGTCCGATGCCGCCAAGCCGACCGATATGCCGCGGATGATCTGGGAAAGGATCACCCCGGAGTTCCCGCGCGCGCCAACCAGGGCCCCCTCATAGGCCGCGCGGGCGACCGCGGCGGCCGATTCCGAACCCGATTCGCGGGCCGATTCCACCCCGGACTGCATCGTCAGGAACATGTTGGTCCCGGTGTCCCCGTCGGGGACCGGGAACACGTTCAGGCGGTTGATGGGAGTGATGTTGGCCTTGAGCCAGGCCAGGGCCAATTCCAGGGCCGCCAACAGGTCCCGTCCATCGTTCTTGCCCGAAGGGCCGGGGGAGGAATTTTGTGAAGCCATGCGCATCGCCAGTTACCAAGATCGCCTATTATTTCCTGTGGTGCCAGCGCCCGGCGGGCGAAGGTTCGAGTATTCCGCCCACTGCCGATGCGCTCCCCGAATTCAGCGGCATCCGCATCGCGAACACAAGGGATTCTTCTTGGCAAAGTGTGACGTCTGCGGCAAAGGACGCCTGTTTGGCCGGTACATCCGGCACAAGGCGTCCGGGCAGTGGAAATACCGCGCCCCCAAGAAGCCGCGCAGCTGGAAAGCCAACGTCCAGCGGCGCCGCATGGTGATAGGCGGCGTCCGCAAGCGGGTCAATATCTGCACCCGCTGCATCCGCAACACCGCCAAGACCACCGAGCGGCTGGGCGTCAGCGGCCTCTAGGCAATTTCGACCGGGCCGCGCCTGACCCTTTTCCGGGCGCCAATATTCCGCGTTTCCAGTCGATCGGACAACACCCATGCCCGAGATAAACACCGCCTTCGTTCAGCTGCCGGTCGGCGACGTGGGTCGTTCGCGGGGCTTCTACGCCGGGCTCGGCTTTGAATTCGACGAAATGTTCAGCGGCGACAACTCGGCCTGCGTTGTGGTCGGCGAGGGGACCCGCCTCATGCTTATGTCGAGCGGATTCTTCGCCAACCTGATCCCGGAGAAGGAAATCGCCGACGCTACCGCCACGACCGAGGCGATCGTGTCCTTCAATCTCCCCGACCGCGCCGGCGTCGACGCTTTCATCGCCGCCGCGCTGGCAGCGGGCGGAAGCCCCTACCGCGAGACCATGGACATGGGCGGGATGTACGTGCGGGCCGTGCAGGACCCCGACGGGCACGTGCTCGAGGTATTTGCGATGGGAACCGGCTGAGCCCACCGGGCCGCATACCGGGCGCCGCCGGGCCAAGCCCACGCAACGGCGCCGCCAAGGATCGAGGGTTTGCCCCGCTTGCAGCAGGCGGCAGGCGACGCCGCGCCCTGTGGCCCCGGCCCCGCGGCGACACCCGGGGCGGCGATGGCTTCGCCGGTCGTTCCGCTACAGCCGCTCGGGAGTTTGCCTGCCGGGTCGAGGAGGCAAATGGCCGCCGGTGAGCGGGCGGTGCGACCGCGGTCACCCAGGGGCGGTCGTCAGTCCGTCGGCTCTTCCTCGGTGACCTCCAGGAAAAACCGCTCCAGGGAGGTCTTCTCGGCCGACATTTCGGTGACGTAAATCTCCGCTCGCCCGAGCGCGGCGCCAATCTCCGGCGATCTGTCGGCAGCCGCCGAAACCAGCAGCGAGCCGTCTTCGGATTCCACGCCCGACACCCAGTCCAGCGCGGTCAAAACGTCAACCGCTTTGGCGTTATCAGTCGTCCGCAGGCGAATTCTCTCGCCATCCGGGGAACGCACCAGGTCGGCCACGTCGCCCTGGGTTATGAGCCTGCCCTTCGAGAGGATGGCGACGCTGTCGCAGACCTGTTCGACTTCGTGCAGCAAATGGCTCGATAGCAGGACCGTGCGGCCGCCGCTGCCCAGGCTCGGTATCAGGTCCCGCACTTCGGCCATGCCCGCGGGATCCATTCCGTTGGTGGGTTCGTCCAGGAAGAGCAGTTCCGGGTCGCCCAGGAGCGAATAGGCCAGGCCCAGTCGCTGCTTCATTCCCAGCGAATAGGTGCGGAAACGGCTATCGGCGCGATCGGCCAGGCCTACCTTTGCCAGCAATTCGTCCAGCTCGGCGGCATTTGACCTGCCTGCTATCCCCTGGAAATAGGCGAGGTTTTCGCGTCCGGACAGGTAGGGGTAGAACGCCGGCGTCTCGACGATGGCGCCGAGCCGGCGCAGTGATTCGACGTGCGGGCGTTCCGATCCGAACAACTCGAAACTGCCCGAGGTCGGCTTCACCAGCCCGAGCAGCATTCCCATCGTAGTCGTCTTGCCGGATCCGTTGGGTCCGAGCAGTCCGAAAATGCGGCCGCGCGGCACCTCCAGCGACAGGTTGTCCACGGCCAGGATGTCGCCGTACCGCTTGGTCAGTCCCTCGGTGCGAATTACGAGGTCTTCCAATTCAGTTCCTTTGGCGGGAAAGGCCGACAAATCGTCCGGGCCACTTGGCGCTCAACGCGGATCGCACCCCGCTTCCGAGCCCGATCATTCGCCTTTAGCGCCGGCGATGTCGCGACGCAGAAAAACCAGGAAAGCGACCGCGCCGAGAATGGCCGTGTAGGCAAGCAGCACCAGGAACGCCTGCAGCGTATCGGTCTGGTTGGCAGCAGGGCTCACCCCGTTTACCTCAACGCTCACGGCCGCGGTTTCGATCCATACATTCGCGTTGTTGCCGAGGAGGAAATCGGCCACCCGCTGTCCCCAGGAGGTGAGATTCAGGACCGGTGCGGCGATGAGCTCAATCACGTAGTATCCCAGCGCGATCGCGGTGCCCGCGGCGGCCGACTGGGTCAGGACCGCCAGACAGACGCTCAATGCGATGTAGGGGGCGAACGCATAAATCGCTTTGCCCGAACCGATGAAAACCTCAGACCAATTGCCGGTATCGGCCAACGTGCCGGTCTCTTCGGGCGGGACGACCGCCGCCAGCAGGCTGGCGACGCCGGTGGCGAGCGCGACGACCAGCACCACCGCGATGGAGGCCAGCAGGAGAAGCAGCAGCTTCGAAGCCAGGAACTGCCATCGCCCCGCGCCGCGCGTCAGCACCGGGCGCAGGGTACCCCATCCGTACTCGGTCCCCATGTGCGAAGCCGCGAGTATGACGAGAAAAATCGGTGCGAGCCCGGCCAATCCGGTAACCGCCCCGACGATCGACTGCGGCATCGTGAATGCTGCGCGAAGGTCGCCCGGGGCGTTGGTGGTGCAACTGGCTGCCTGCCACTCGGCCAATTCGCCCAGGACCTGGGCGCGCCGTTCCTCGGCAAGCTCTTCGATCTGCGGGGGCGGGCCTTCGCTGGCAAGGCTCGTGCAGGTGGCCTCGATCCGGACCAATTCGCCATCGACCTCTTCGGTTGCCGAAAAGCTCTGCGTACCGGCGGCAGTAAATTCCTGCAACGATTCGTTGTGGTAGACGGCATAGGTGAACCACTGCGCGGCCTGCATCAGGACGAGGATGATGGCCAGCAGAATCCACGGCATCCAGCGCCGCCGTAGTTTGCGCCACTCCCAGAGCGTCAAGCGCAATATCTCGGTTATCAATCGCCCCTATCCCGGAGTTGCGCAGCGCGCCGGAAGCCTCAAGAAGTATGACGCTTATCAGCGCGTCGAGGGTCGCGCTCCCCCGCACATCGGGCTATTGCCGGCTGCCAGCGTTCCTGACCGCGTCGTCCTAAGCCGGCGAGGCCAGGGCCCTTAGTTCGGCCACCGCCGCCTCGACCCCGGAGCGGTGTCCAAATACCGCCGAACCGGCCACGAACACGTCGGCGCCGCTGCGGGCGCAGTCTCCGATCGTTGCGGCCGCAACCCCTCCGTCAACCTCGATCAGGTAGGAGGACCCGGTCGCTTTCCGGAGTTCGGCGGCGGCGGCGACCTTGGGCAGGCACTCGGGCATGAACGCCTGCCCGCCGGCGCCCGGTTCGACGGTCATGATCAGCACCAGGTCGAACCGTGGAGCGATGTCTGAAATCGCCGAAATCGGCGTGCCGGGCTTGATCGCCAGCCCCGCCCGCGAACCGGCGGCGCGGATCTGGTCGGCGACCGCCAGCGGGTCGGCAACCGCTTCAATGTGAAAACTCACGAAGGCGGGGCCGATCGGCAGGATCTGCGCGACCTGCCCGGGAACGTCTTCGACCATCAGATGGATGTCGAGCGGGACATCGCTCGCCTGCCCCGCCACGGCGCAGACATCGGACCCGAAGCTTATGGCCGGCACGAAATGACCGTCCATCACGTCGCAGTGAATCAGGTCTGCACCGGCTTCCGCGCAATCCTGGACCGCCGGTCCAAGGCGGGCAAAGTCGGCCCCGAGCAGTGAAGGCGCAATCAAGGGGCTAGTCCGGAGGGTCACCGCGGGGGCTGATTTCGGTGGCAATGGTCCTGCCTCGAATTGGATTCCGCTGGCCGCGGCCGGGGGGCGATAAACCTGGCCAGCCATCCCCCGGAATTGATCGCAAGCTCATCGGCGTCGCACTCTGATCGGCAGGCCGTTGGAAGTTTCGCTTCCCGGCCGGGTCGGGCGATGAAGGTACTTTTCACGCGTGGCGAAAACGACCTCCGGCCCGCACCTGATTCGAGCCGCACCCAACTTCCGCCAAGGCGCGCCGGCCACAGCCAGGCGTGCGAGCTGCCGACTGTCGCGCCACGGAATTCGGTTTCGATTCGGTTGCAGGAATTGGGTGCGGAGCCTCCTGGCCCAGATGACGGCATTCAATCCAACTCGGAGGTAGTCGCCGGCGATACGGGCTGCGCCGTTTCAGCGACGGATTCAGGGGCCGCAATGATCGCCACGGCGGACGCGAATTCACCGGTCAACGGTGGTTGGTCCGGCAAGCCACGCTCGGTGATTGTCTCCATTGCCGCTTTGACTTCGACCGGCAGGCTGGCCAGGTCCCTGGCACTGGCAATTCGGCTGAGCCGATCGGTAGCCCTGCTCACGTTGACAATGTCGACAGCTGTCGCCACCTGGGTGAACGCCCGCAGGTGGTAGAGCGCGCCTTCGCGTTGCAATTGCAGGAAATACAGGTCAGTTTCGGACCCGGCCGATGCGCTGGCGTTCGCTTGCTTGAAGAAGTGCCGCCGGAGATTCTTGCGCTCCTTCGCAGGAAGCCGCGAACACAGTCTCTTCACGATTTCAAAATCGCCCGGTTCGCCGATTTGGCCGGACGGCCGATTGCCATCGAGGGCCAGGAAGAACAACCCCGGCGAGTCATCGGTCAACCCGTCCACCCGGGTCCAGTGCCGCTGCCACTCGGGTTCGAACGCCGAGCTGTCGAATTCAGGATCCGCCTGAAGTCCGGCCAGGTGGTAATTCAGTTCGGCGAAATACCCCAGCCGGAGCGCCTCGCTGATCCGGACGTCGACCGTCCGCAAGCGGCTCGCGCCGGTCAACAGGTGATCGGTCAATCCGGCCGCAATGAAAGCGATCTCGATCATGATCCCAACATCGGCCGTCGGCACACCTTCCGCGCCCTCCAACAGGAAATAGCGCCAGGGCGTGTAGCCGTCGCCGATTTGGTCCAGCAATTCCGGGGCAGAGCGTAGCCGAATGTAGTCGTGCAGATCCCGGTACGCCCGATAGGCTGAGGCGATTTCGCCTTGGTCGCCCGGATCCAATCTCGAAAAAATGTAGCCCAGATCATGCGCAAGGCCTGGTTTCGCGCCGACCCCGTCGATTGATTTCCGGAAGCCGTCGACCGGCGCTTCATTCCGAACCGCCCACAGCAATTTGAATGCCTGCTCGACCAGCGAGTAACAGTTGGGGATCCAGTGCCAGGCCTGCAACGCCTCGAATTCGGGCAGCACGTCCGGTTTGATATCGTCAGCGCGATTCCAGCGCAGCCGGAATTGATCGACCGCTTCGGTCACGAGCAGGGTCGGCCGCCGGTATTGATCTGCGTCCCCCGGGCGCCCCATTGCGTTCATTTCGATTCAACCCTGCGGCGCTCCGCAAGCAATTGCGGCAATCGCCAATTCAAAGCCGGGCCGATCTCACTGATCGGCCTGATTCGACTTGAAAATTATAATTGTTATCAAATTAGCCAGCTTTACCGCACTAACGCCTTGAATCCAACCCTGAACCCTTTCGCGCCCGGCGCCGGATCACAGCCGCCCGAACTGGCCGGGCGCGGCGAAGTCCTCGAAAGTTCGAGCGTTTCGCTGCGGCGCACGATATTGGGCAGGTCCAGCAGGAGCTATCTGCTGGTGGGTCTGCGAGGAGTCGGCAAAACGGTCCTCCTGGGGCGGATTCGTAACAGCGCCGAACAGCTTGGCGCACCAACGGTTTGGATTGAGGTCGAGGATTCGCGGTCGCTTCCGGCGATGCTTGCTCCGCCGCTGCGATCTTCGTTGCTTGGTATGTCGCGCCGCGAATCAGCTGCGGATGCAGCCCGGCGCGCCCTGCGAGGACTCGCGAGTTTCGCCAACGCCCTAAAGGTCCGCTATGAAGATATCGAAATCGGATTGGAGCTTGCACCCGAACCCGGGTTCGCCGATTCTGGCAACCTGATCGACGACCTGCCTGATTTGCTGGAGTCGGTCGGTGAAGCGGCCAGGCAGGCCAACACCTGCCTGGCGATATTCCTGGATGAAATCCAAGCGGTCGAAGAAGGAGAGCTGCGGGCGTTGATCGTTGCCTTGCACCGGGTCTCGCAGCGACAGCTTCCGATCATCGTTTTCGCGGCCGGGCTCCCCCAGGCAACCGGCATCTTCGGGCGGACGGTGTCCTATTCGGAGCGACTATTCGAATTTCTTCAGATCGGACAGTTGAGCAGGGACCACGCGCGAGTGGCGATTTCGAAGCCATTGGGCGACGCGGGGGTGCAAATTGAGAACGGCGCGTTGGCCGAGATCGTCAGCAGAACCGAACGGTATCCCTATTTCCTGCAGGAATGGGGAAAGCATGCCTGGGACACCGCCCCCGCATCGCCGATAACCGCGCATGACGTTGATCGAGCGACCGCGCTGGCTTTGGAAAGGTTGGAGGCGGGATTCTTTCGAATTCGGCTGGAAAGAGTAACCATGGCCGAGCGTGCCTATCTCAGGGCGATGGCAGAGATCGGACCGGGTCCGCACGGTTCAGGTGAAGTGGCCAGGGTGCTGGGCCGGCCCGTGTCGGCGATCGCCCCGACCCGACGGAGCTTAATCGCGAAGGGAATGATCTGGAGTCCGCAGCGCGGCATCACCGCGTTTGCCGTGCCGATGTTCGATCGGTTCCTGCGCCGGAATATCGCTTTTCAGGATTGAAATGGGAGCCTCGGCCGGACCCGGGTCAGCGATTCCGAGCACGCCGCCTGGGTGGTCCGGATTGGTGACCGTCGCGGTTTCGGAAGGCTGCGCACGGCAGGTAACGGATTCGAAGCAGGCCTGGCGACTGCCCCTGGCACATCGTGATTGAGCGAGGTTGGAGTCCGCTCAATTTACAGGGGCATCATCGGCCCAATCGCCCCAGCAGGAAGGGCACGCGCGACATCGCCATGACCGCTGAGGCGGCGTAGGAGAGGGCCGCCGCGGTCAGGACCCGGCGGACCGCCGGCAGCTCGTCCACCGAGAGCACGTTGGCGGCAACCAGAAGCCGCAGGGCGCGGCGCGAGGCGTCAAATTCCAGTGGCAGGGTGACGACCGCGAACGCGGCCGAGAGCAGCAGCGATAGGAACCCGGCCACCAGCATGAAGGGACCGACCCCGATTCGCAGTACCGCCGCGGCGATCCCGATCACCATCAGCAAGGTCCCCAGCGAGCTGGCGATCTGGGTCGCCCGCAGCAGGAGATTGCGGACCACGATCAACCAGGAACCGATCTTGTGCTGGGCGACATGCCCGACCTCGTGTCCGACGATCGCAAGCGCGGCGATCGAGGATTCGGAGTTGGTCTCCGGGGTGATCCGGATCACCCCGGCCGCGGGATCGAAGTGGTCGTTCAGGCTGCCCGAGATGATCTCGACGCCGATCTCGCGGCTGCCGGTGGCATAGAGCAGCAGGCGCGCGGCCTCGCCGCCGGTCACGCGCGAGGCCACCGGCATCGAGCGGGCGGCGGCGTACACGGCGTTCACGTACTGCTTGATCACCAGCGCCAGCACGACCGGCGCGACGGCGGCGATCGCCAGCACGACCCTTGCCATTTATGCCCCGCCCCCCAGGCGCAATCCGGCGCCGCGCGCAGGTTGGGGGTCCGGAGTCAGTCGCGTCGGCCCAGCAGGATGAAGACCCAGTACAGGATCTGCATGAGCGATGCGGCCATCGCGGCCACGTAGGTCAGGGCCGCCGCGTTAAGGACGCGTCTTGAGGCGTCCAGCTCCTGCTGGTTGGTGATGCCGTTGTTCTGCAGCAGAACCAGCGCGCGCTTGGAGGCGTCGAACTCGACCGGGAGGGTCACCAGCGAGAAGACCAGGGTCAGCGAGAAGAGCATGACGCCGAGCCAGGCGATGCTCTCGCCGATGGCCGCGCCCAGCATCATCATCACGAACCCGCCGATGATGACCAGGTACCCGAACGTGGACCCGATTCGGACCGCCGGGACCAGCGTGGAGCGCAGCACCAGGGCCGGGTAGCGGACCTGGTCCTGGATCGCGTGGCCGGTCTCGTGGGCCACGATCGCCATCGCCGCCACCGAATTGGAATCGTAGACGCCCTCGGAGAGGCGCAGCGTCTTCTTGGCCGGGTCGTAGTGGTCGGAGAGCTGGCCGCCGACGCGCTCAATGCTCACCACCCCGCTGTCGGCAAGCGCCTGGCGGCGCTGCGGGTCCACCGGCTGGCCGGGGGCGCTATGCACGGATTCGAGTCCGACCGATCGCAGCAGGCGCTGGGCGACCATGTATCCCGGCAGGCCCGAGGAGGCGGTCACCTGCGAGTACTTGGCGTAGGTTCCCTTGACCCGCGACTGCGCCCAGAACATCAGGATCATCGCCGGGGCCATGAACAGGAGATAGAAGGGGTCGAAAAAGAACATCGGCTCTTGCCCTGGGTCCTTAGCCTAACTGGCTGATTTGCGCGCCGACCCCGACCACGGCTGGGAAAGCAGGTTCTCATAGCCCAGCACGAAGTCCTGGGCCGCCATCGGTTTGCGGCCGGCCGGTTGGAGGGTGATTATTTCCAATAACCCCTCACCTGTACCTACGAAGATTCTCCCGTCGCGGACTTTGGCCTTGCCGGGCGCGACGCGGAGTTTGATCTCGTCGGCCAGGCGGCACTCGAGGATCTTGATGCTCTTGCCGGCCACCCGGGTGCGCAGACCGGGCCAGCCCAGGTAGGCCCGCCACTGGTCGAATATGCGCCGCGCCGGCAGCTGCCAGTCCACGTCGGCGAAGTTGCGCTTGAGGATCGGCGCGAAAGTTGCCCGCTCCTCGTCCTGGGGGCGGGCGTCCTCGTAGCCTTCCTGCAGCTTCTCCAGCGTCTGGGCCAGCAGTTCGGCGCCTTCCACGGCGAGCCGGCGCGAGAGACGCGGGGCGGTCTCGTCCTCCTCGATGGCCACTTCGCGCTGGGCCAGCATCGGGCCGGAATCGATCCCGGTGTCCATGCGGATGACGGTGACGCCGGTGACGACCTCGCCGGCCGCGATGGCGCTCTGGATCGGCGAGGCCCCGCGATAGAGCGGCAGCAGCGAGGGGTGCAGGTTGAGCACGCCGGCCGGGGCCAGCGAGAGGATCGGCTTGTTGAACTTCTTCCCGTAGGCGACCGCGACCAGGACGTCGGGCCGCAGCGAGCGCAGGTGGTCCAGCACCGGCTCGGCGTTGATGTCATCGGGCTGGATCACGGGCAGGCGCAGCGACCGGGCCACCGCCACCACCGGCGGGGGCTTCACCAGCCGCGCCCGACCGACCGGACGCGACGGCCGGGTGACCACCAGCGGGATGTCGTGGCGGTTCACCAGCAGCCGCAGCGAAGGCGTGGCGAATTCGGCCGTGCCGAAGAAGATGACCCTCATGCCGTCGCGGCCGCTTCCTCGGCCGGGGCGGCTTCGGCGAACTGCAGTTCGCCGCCCTCGACGATTCTTTCGGTGAACATCACCCCGTCCAGGTGGTCGATTTCGTGTTGGATGATCCTGGCCAGGAACCCCTCCGCGGCCAGCGAGAGGGCGCGCCCGCGTTCGTCGAGCGCCTTGACCCGGATCTTGGTGTAGCGCTCGACCGGACCGGACCAGCCCGGCAGCGAGAGGCAGGCCTCGTCGGCCACCTCGGATCCGCTGGCCCTGGTGATGCGCGGATTGAACAGCGTAAGGGTCTCGGCGTCCTCGGTTTCCTGACACACGATCAAGCGCAGCGGGCGTCCGACCTGCGGTGCAGCCAGTCCCACACCGGAAGCCGATCGCATCGTCTCTTGCATATCGTTCGCCAGCCGCCGGACAGAATCGTCCACTTTGGGGACACGCGCGGCCACGCGTCCCAGCATCGGGTGTTGTGCCGGCAGTATCGGCAATACCGCCATAACGCAATCGTTAATAGAAATCGACCGGATCGACATCCACCATCCAACCACCGTGGGGGATGCCGAAAACCGGGCGCAATTGGCCCGGTCCAGATAGCACAATCATATGCCAGCGGAAGATTCCCCTCTGTCGCCACACCTGACACTGCGCCGGTCCCCAAATCTGGGGCGCTTCCTGGCCGCCCTCCGAATCGACCAGTTTCGACTCGATCTGGTCAAGCAGCGCCAGGGCTTCGGATTCGGCCCGCTGGGGCTGGCGATTGCCGATTACGAAGCGGGTCAGTTCGCGGAACGGCGGCATCCGGTAGCGCCGCCGCAGTTCGATCTCGGAGCGGAAGAACTTCAGGTAACTGCCGGTGCGGACCGCCTCCAGGACGTAGTTTTCGCTGTCGCGGGCCTGCAGCAGCATCGTTCCCTCGATGTTGTCGGCCAGGGTCACGTCGCGCAGCCGCGAGAGCGTCTGGTAGACCCTTTCGGGGGCCTGGTAGTCGGGGAAATTGAGCCCGAAATCGGCCTGGACGACGCCCAGCAGGTCGGCGCGCAGCTGCTCGGCGAAGGCCAGCAGGCGGGTTGTGCCGACCAGGATGTTGATCACCCCGCGCGCGAACCTGAGCGCGTTGCGCTGGCAGGCCTGCGGGCTAAGGTCCGAATCGATCCGGTCGATTCGCGCCCGGGGCATCAGCGCGCGCAGGGCCCGCACCACCGATTGGGTGCCGTAACCGTAGGTCCTTAGCGCCGGCGAGCCGCATTCCGGGCAGGCCTCGGGCGGCGGGCTGGAATCGCCGCAGATGTGACAGACCAGGGCGTCGCGGTCCTCGTGCCAGAAGAGCGAGGCCGAGCAGTAGCGGCAGGTGCAGCGGAATCCGCATTCGCGGCAGGCCGTCGCGGTGGCCGATCCGCGGGTCGCAACGTGCACGACCGCGCGCTGCCCGTCGGCGAACGCGGTCTCCAGCGCCTCATAGAGCTCCTCGGAGATCATTCCGCCCGGTCCCATCAGGGTCGCCGAGCGCATGTCGACGATCTGGGCCACCCCGGAACCGGCAGCGTTGCCCCAGCCGCGGCCCACCTTCATCCGCAGCTGGCGCAACAGGCGGGCCGACCGCAGCAGGACGAACCGGATGGTCTCGTGTTCGACTTCGTTGAAGGTCGAAACCAGCGGCGTGGCGGTCCCCAGGACTATCGGAACGTCGGCGATCCGGGCCAGCTCGCGGGCGGCCTGGGCGGCGCTGACGGTGCGCATCGGGGCCGCCTTGAAAAGGCGGTCCTCCTCGCGGTCCACGATCACCAGGCCCAGGTTCGTAAGCGGTGCCCAGACCGCCGGCGGGTGTCCGATCAGCACGTCCACCTCGCCGGCCCGCAGGGCGCGCCACAACCCGACCCGCTGGCCGGGCGTGGCGGCGTCGGAGAGGACCACCGAGCGGCCCGAAAGCTCCGGGGTAAGGGCCCGCCCCAGCGCCGCCGCCTCGGCCTGGCTGGGGGCCAGCAGCAGGACCTGGCGGTCGGCGTCCAGCATCCGGTTGATCACGCGCAGGTAGGCGGGCAGGCGCTCGGCCAGCCGGCCCTGCAGCAGCAGGGAACCGTAGCCGGGACGCTCCAGGAATCCCTCCAGGGCGTTCTGGGCGGCCAGATCCTCCATGTCCTGGCCGGGGTACTTGCCCAGTTCCGGCAGGGCGAAGCGTTTGCGCAGGTCCACCCAGCCGGTGCGGGCCAGGTTCTTCAGCGAGTCCCGCGATCCGCCCGCTGCGAGCAGTTCACGCACCGCCACCGGCTCGCCGGCCGCGATCAGCCGCATCAGCAGGCGGCGCTGCGCCGGGGCCCGGGCCAGGTCCTGGATGCGGGCCAGGGCCTCGGCCGGCGGAATGGCCAGCTCGGCCACCGGGGTGCCGGTCTCGGGCAGCTCCAGCTGGCTCCAGCGGATCAGCTGCCCGGACTTGACCAGGTCCCTGAGCACCTTGTCCGAAACCGGTCGACCGACCTGGGCTGCGATCTGGGCGCGGGTGCCCACCCGCAGCTCCTCCAGGGCGGCCAGGATCGAGCGGCGGTGCCGGCTCAGCCCTTCGGCATCGCCCGCCGGCGCCGGCGCGAAGCGGTGGCTCACGTACTTTGCGATCCGCGGCGGCAGCATCGCCTCCAGGACCGAACCGATCGGGGTCGCAAACCGCTCGGCCGTCCAGGCCGCCAGGCGCAGCTGGACCTGCGGCACCAGCGGCGCCAGCTCCAATATGTACAGGATCGGCTTGGTGCGCAGCGGCGGGGGTTCCTCGCTGACCCCGAATACCACGCCCAGCAGCTCGCGGCGTCCGAATTCGACCAATACCAGCTGGCCCGGGGCAATCTGCCGGGAAAGCTGGGCGCGCGCCTGGTAACTGAACAGCTGCGAGCCGCGGATCGGCGAACCCAGCACCGCCACCTCGGCGTAGCGGACCGGCTCGCTGCGGGGGGAGCCGTCGACCTGGCTCAACCGGCGCCGCCGATGATCGCGGCCACTTCGGCCACCGCCTGTTCCAGCCGGTCGCGCCGGTTTATGACCTGGTGCTGGCAGGTCCGTCCGAATTCGTCGTCATTAGACAGCTGCGCCTGACGCGACCGCAGCGAGCGCTCGTCCTCGCCGCGGTCGCGCAGCCGGCGCTCCAGCTCGGCCGCGCTCTCGGCCCGCAGGAATATCACCGGGACCCCGGGCACCTGCTCGCGCACCGCCGCCGCGCCCTGCGGATCGATCCGCAGGATCACGTCGTGGCCGGCCTCCAGCAGGCGATCGACCTCGGCCCGCGGGGTCCCGTAGCGGCGCCCGAACACCCGCGCCCACTCCAGGAACCGGTCCTCGGCCAGCCAGCGGTCGAATTCGGCGTCGCTGATGAAGTAATGATTGACGCCCTCGCGCTCGTTGGCGCGCGGCGGACGCGTGATCGCGGTCACCGCCCGCCGCAGATTGGGCGTTTGCTCCAGCAGCTGCTCAATCACCGCGTCCTTGCCCGAACCCGAAGACCCGGTCAGAACGAAGAGCCGGCCCGGCGAAAGAGCGTCCAATCAATTTCCTTGCGCGGAGTTGGGAGCGGATTCACGGTCTATTTTCAGGATTGGACACCTTGTGCGGTGCGGGATACATCAGCAGCTTTCGCCGCCAGCCCGGGCGGGCCGCCGCTGTCGCGCCCGCAATGGGTCGATCCTCAATTGACTGAAAATGGCGGCCCATCGACAAAAGTGATGTGGCGTTACATCATGAGTCTCCGAACGCAGATAACCCTTTCCGACGATCAATACGCCCGGCTGCAGGATGAATCGTCCAGGACTGGACGCTCGCTCGCCGCGCTCGTGCGACAGGCGATTGACAGCGTTTACGGGGGTCCCGCCAGGGAAGATGCGCTGATTGCGCTGGAAAAAAGCTTCGGTGCCTGGCAGGGTCGCGACTTCGATGGCAAGGAATATGTCGGCAAACTGCAACGCGGCCTGAGGATTCGCCTGACCCGTTGATGATCTACGTCGTCGACACAACCGTGCTGATCGATCACTTGCGCGGCGACGAACGCGCCCGCGCGGTAATTCGGGAGGCGATCGAGTCCGGCCAAACGCTTGTTTCTTCGGTCCTGACGAAGACTGAGTTGTTGGCAGGTATGCGATCTTCGGAACAGCCCGCGACGCGCGTCTTGATGGAAACCCTCCGGTGGGCCGAGGTCGATGATCAGTTGGCGGGGCGGGCCGGCATGTTCGCCCATCAATACCTGCGATCGCACCCCGATATAGACGTTGTCGACTACGTCATCGCCGCCACGACACATTTGCTGAACGCTGAACTTTGGACTCTCAACGTGCGGCGCTTCCCGATGTTTCCCGGCCTGGAGCCCCCTTACTAGCCAGCAACCCGGATCGGGGCATCGCGCACGCCGCACGGGGCGGCGCAGATCGAGGCGCAGTCTACGAGTTGAATTTGAGCAGCGCGGGTAGCAATCTTGTCCCGGTACTCTTGCGAGCAAGCTGGGGTGAATGCGTCCAGACCATTGGCCGCCTCTGAACCGGGCGCGTCGGCAGGGTCGGAAAATGCCCTCCACTGCTTGGTGTACTCTTGGTGTATGTCACGTACCAACATCGATATTGACGATGAAGCGTGCGCTGAAGTAATGCGCCGCTTCCGGTTTACAACAAAGCGGGCGGCCATAAATTTCGCATTGCGCACGCTTGCGGCCGAACCGGCTTCAATCGATGAGGCTCGCGCCCTGCGCGGCAGCGGATGGGAAGGCGATCTGGAGTCGATGCGATCCGATCGCCGGCCTTGATCCTGATCGACACGTCGGCGTGGATCGAATTCCTGCGCGACACCGGGTCGCCGGTTTGCCAGCTCGTTGACGAAGCGCTGGAGGAGGAGATAGCGGTGTGCGACCCGGTCCGGATGGAGGTTCTGGCCGGTGCTCGCGGCGAGTCGCACCTGCTGCTGCTGCGCAAACTGCTGGCCCGGGCGGCATTGATCCAGGCCCAGTCGACCGACTATGAAACCGCTGCCGCCCTCTACCGTCAATGCAGACGTCGCGGCGAAACGGTGCGAAAGTTGATCGACTGCCTAATAGCCGCGATCGCAATTCGCGCCGGAGCCCCGATACTGCACAGCGACGCCGATTTCACCGTGCTTGAACGCCACACCGAATTGCGAATCTACGAGGGATGATTTCCGCAGCCCGCCAAGGAAGTCCGGTGCCCCCGAACCGTTCGATCCGGGGGCCGGAAGCCGCGCAGCCGTTGGCCCCGCCGGCAGGGACACCGACCGGCAGCAGGTCCGCCGGCGCCCGGGCCGCACGGGCATTGCCCGGACCGCCCCGGGCCGGGCGAGCGCGGCCCGCGAAAGATGTCGGCCGGTAGTGGCGGCCATCCTGATCGACGTCAACCCGCTTTCCGGGGCCGGGGCCGGAGAGCACGTGGCAAAGACCTTTGAGATCGACCTCGGGGAGGAAGTCCCCGAGCTGGACGGTCCGGTCAGCGGCCAGGTCCGGGCCTACCGGTCCGAGGCCGAAATCCTGGTCGCCGGCCGGTTGCGGGCGCAGGTGAACGAGGAATGCCGTCTCTGCCTGGAATTTCTCCCGCGCAGCCTGGCGCTTGACGTCTCGGGGAGGTTCGTGCGGGCGGGGCGGGCCGAGCTGGACCCCAACGCCGCCGGATTCGACCCCGACGTCGGGGGCATCGCCGAAGACGGACACATCGACCTGGCCGACCTCGTGGCGCAGACGGTTCTGGGGTCGCTGAACCCGTTTCCCGACTGCGCCGGCGCCTGCGAGCGCTACAGCCAAGTAAAATCTGCCTTCACGGCCCCATCGGACCCAGCCGCCACCGACCCGCGCCTGGCGCCGTTCAAAAACCTGCTGGCCGAGATGATCTCCGAGAAGCCGCCATCCGAGGACGCATAGATGGGCGCACTGCCAAAGCAAAAGATCACGCGCCGGCGTCGCGGCAATCGCCGCGCCCACCAATCCCTCAAGGTGCCGCAGCTGCAGCCGTGCAGCGACTGCGACTACCTGGTGCCCTCGCACGTGGTCTGCCAAGCCTGCGGATACTACCGCGGAACCAACGTGGTCGCCCTCGACCGCCCCAACGTCAAGTACCGCTAGCCAAAGCAACCCGGGGTCGCGCGACCCGCTGACCGGCCCGTCGCGCCCATGCCGGCACCGTACGCAATCCTCTTTCCCGGCCAGGCCTCGCAGAAGGTCGGGATGGGCCGGGCCCTGGCCGAGCAATCTGCGAGCGCGGCGTCTGTCTTCGCACTCGCCGAAGATGTATCCGGGCTCCCGATCCGAAGGCTCTGTTTCGAGGGTCCGGACCGGGAGCTGGTCCAGACCCAATTCCTGCAGCCCTGCCTGGCCGCCACCAGCCTGGCGGCCCTGGCGGCGGCGCTGGAGGAAAGCGGCGCGCAGGACCCGGACGCCCCGGTGGACGTTGCATCGGTCCCCCACCCGCCGCGGGCCCTGGCCGGGCATTCGGTGGGCGAGATTCCGGCCCTGGCGGCCGCCGGAGCGCTGACCCTACCCGACGCTTTCACGATCGTTGCCGAGCGCGCCCGGTCGATGGCCGAGGCCGGTGAGGCCAATCCCGGCGGGATGCTGGCCCTCATCGGCGGCGACCTGGAAGGCGCCTATTCCCTGTGCGAGCAGGTCGACGAGCGGAGTCCCGGATTCTGCCTGGGGGTCGCCAACCTGAACGCTCCCGGTCAGACCATCGTGGCCGGGGAAGTCGACGCCCTGGAAGAAGCGGCCGGAATGGCCCGCGCGCGGGGATTCCGGCGGGCCCTTAAGCTGCCGGTCAGCGCCGCCTTCCACACCCCGTTCATGGAACCGGCCCGGGACCGTCTGGCCGAAGTGGTCGGGGCGTTGCCGGTCCAGGACCCCCGGGTCCCGGTCGTATCCAACGTTTCCGGCGACCTGCTCCGGGACGCGGCGTCAGTCCGCGAGGAGATCTGCGCCCAGGTCACCGCCCCGGTGCTCTGGTCAGCGTCCATGCGGCGGCTCTCCTCGGAGGGGATAACATCGTTCTTTGAAGTCGGGCCGGGCAACGTACTCTCCGGCCTGCTGCGCCGGATCATTCCCTCCGCCAGGGGGATACCGGTCGGCGAGCCTGAGCAGCTGCGCTGGCTGGCCGATTCGCTAAATGGCACCAGAGATGGATGACCCAGAACTTAACGGCAAGACCGCACTCGTAACCGGAGCCTCGGGGGCGATCGGGTCCGAAATCGCCCGCGCCCTGGGCGCGGCCGGCGCCACGGTGCTGGTCCACTACAACTCCAACGCGGCCGCCGCGCAAGCCCTGTGCGCCGAGATCGAGTCGCTGGGCGCGGTCGCGCAGGCATTCCCGGCCGACCTGTCGACCGAGTCCGGGGCCGGCGATCTTTTCAAGGAAATCGCCGCCGCCGGCCACGGCGTGCAGATCCTGGTCAACAACGCCGGGATAACCCGCGACGGCCTGCTGGCGCGGATGAACGAGGACGCCTGGCAGGCGGTGCTGGAGACGAACCTGTCGTCGGCCTACCGGGCTTCGCGCGCGGCCCTGCGGCCGATGGTGCGCGGGCGCTGGGGCCGGATCATCAACATCTCCTCGGTCGCCGGGATCTCGGGCAACCCCGGCCAGACCAACTACTCGGCCGCCAAGGCCGGCCTGATCGGGTTCACCCGCGCCCTGGCGCGCGAGGTTGCGGCGCGGTCGATCACGGTCAACGCGGTGGCGCCGGGGTTCATCGAATCCCCGATGGCGGCCGCGGTCGGCGAACGGGTGCTCGAACGCGTCCGCGAGATGATCCCGCTGGGTCGCCTGGGCGAGCCGGCCGAGGTCGCCGCCGCGGTCCGGTTCCTAGCTTCGGAGAAGGCTTCCTACATCACCGGCCAGGTCCTGGTGGTCGACGGCGGGCTGGCAATGTGAGGGCGGTTGTCGATGTTTGAAAAAATCCTGATCGCCAATCGCGGCGAGATCGCGGTCCGCATCATCCGCGCCTGCCGCGAGATGGGAATCAATACGGCCGCGGTCTACTCGGAGGCCGACGCGGCCAGCATGCACGTGCGGCTGGCCGACGAGTCGGTCTGCATCGGGCCGGCGGCCGCCGCCGAGAGCTACCTGCACGTGCCCAACATCATCGCCGCGGCCCGCAACGTCGGCGCCGAGGCCATCCACCCGGGGGCCGGTTTCCTGGCCGAGAGCGCGATGTTCGCCGAGGTATGCCGCGAGTACGAAATCGCCAACATAGGGCCCACCCCCGAGCAGCTGGCCGCCGCCGGCAACAAGTCAGCCGCGATCGAGGCCGCCCGCGACGCCGGCCTGCCGATCCTGGAATCCTCGTCCGAGCCGCTGCGCGACCTGCGCACCGCGCGCGACGCCCTGGCCGAGCTCGGCACCCCGGCGATGCTCAAGGCCGCCGCCGGCGGCGGCGGGCGCGGGATGCGCCAGATCCGCAATTTCTCGCAGCTGATGACCGCGTTCCCGCAGGCCCAGTCCGAGGCCGCGGCGGCGTTCGACAGCGGCGACCTCTACCTTGAGCGCCTGGTCGAGGGCGCCCGCCATGTCGAGATCCAGATCCTGGGCGACGGCCGCAACGTGCGGCACCTGGGCGAGCGCGACTGCTCGGTCCAGCGCCGCCATCAGAAGGTCATCGAGGAGGCGCCGTCGCCGTCGCTCAACGACAAGCTGCGCCGCCGCATCGCCAGGGCCGCCACCAAGCTCGCGCGCTCGCTCAAGTACGAGAGCGCCGGTACGGTCGAATTCCTGGTCGACAAGGACGACCGGCACTATTTCATCGAACTGAACGCGCGCATCCAGGTCGAGCACCCGGTTTCGGAGGCCCTGACCGGAATCGATTTGGTGCAGTGGCAGATCCGGATCGCGGCCGGCGAGCGGATCAACTTCAAGCAGGGCGACGTCAAACCCAGCGGCCATGCGATCGAGTGCCGGCTGATCGCCGAGGATTCGGAGAACGACTGGGTGCCCTCGGCCGGCCTGGTGTCCAAGCTGAGCCTGCCGGGCGGTCCCGGAGTGCGGGTCGATTCGCACGTATACGCCGGTTACCAGGTCCCGACCCAGTACGACTCGCTCCTGGCCAAGATCATCTGCCACGGCCGCGACCGGGCCGCCGCGATCGCGGCAACCCGCACCGCCCTGGCCGAGGTGGAGGTCGGCGGCATCGCCACCAACCTGCCGTACCTGAAGCGGGTCATGGACGACCCGGAATTCGTCGCCGGCCGGCACACGCTTGACGAGATGCCCGGCCAGGCGGCGCCCGAACCGGCCGGGGCATAAATGGCGGGACCGGCGCGGTACCGCCACGAGCGCTACGACGCGCGTCGCTGCGCCTTCCAGGCCCTGTATGCGGCCAGCGTTTCCGATGAAGACCCGCTGGCGATCCTGGCCGGGGTCGACGGCGGGGACCTGCTCAACGCGGCCGGCCTGGAGTTTGCCCGCTCGCTGCTGTCTGCCCACGCCGATCACGCCGATTCGATCTACGAGCAGATCAGCGAGGCCACCGAGTGGGAGCTGGTGCATGAATCGCCGGTCGAGCTCTCGATCCTGGGGCTGGCCGCGGCCGAGCTGATCTCGGGCCAGACCCCGCCGGCGGTAGTGATCAACGAGGCGGTGGAACTGGCCAAGCTCTACGCCTCGCCGGCCGCGTCCGGCTACATCAACGGGATGTTGCGGACAATTGCCGAGCGTAACGCTCCCGCCGGCGGGCCCCCGCATCCGGACAACTGATGGCAACCTCGCAACCGATCGACCCTTCCGCCCAGAACCCGGGCGACGAAGGGATGATGACCCTTCGCGAACACCTGGTCGAGTTCCGCTGGCGGCTGACGATCTCGGTGGTGGCGGTCCTGGTCTGTTCGCTGGCCTTCTGGCCGTTCAAGGACTTCATCTTCGAGATTCTGCAGTCGCCGCTGGGCCAGGACGTGCGCCTGCAGCAGATCGAACCGACCGAGGCATTCTTCTCGTTCTTCAAGGTCGCGGTCCTGGGCGGAATCGGAATCGCTTCCCCGGTCGTGCTCTACCAGATCATGGCCTATGTTTCACCCGGCCTCTATCCGAACGAGAAAAGGATCTTCTACGCCTCGATCCCGGCGATGCTGGCGATGTTCTTCGTCGGGGTGATGTTCTGCTGGTTCGTGATCCTGCGGTTCACCCTGAATTTCCTGACCGGTTTTGCGCCCGAGGACATCAACACCGAGCTGAGCATCGATTCCTACGTGAGCTTCGTTGCCCGGATGCTGCTGGTGGTCGGACTGGTGTTCGAGACCCCGTTCGCGATATTCCTGCTGGCCAGGTTCCGCATCGTCTCGGCCCAGCGCCTCAAGGGTTTCAGGCGCTACGCGATCGTGGTCATCGTCATCCTGGCCGCGGTCATTACCCCGACCCCGGACCCCTTCACGCAGATGGCGGTGGCGATCCCGATGTACGCCCTGTACGAGCTGGGGGTGCTGCTGGCCGGCCTGGCGCGGACCGACGCCCCGCCGCCGGGCTCCGAGCCGGCCAGCGGCAGCTAGCGACCCGGCTCCCTGACCGGAGCCCGGGACATCCTAGGCGATCGCCTGGTCGCCGTAGAACGAGTCCCGGATGTCGGCCGCGATAAGTTCCGGTTCCTCGGCAGCGGCAAAATGCCCGCCGCGCTCCATGTCGGTGAAGCGCTGCAGGTTGTAGAAGCGGGCGATCCACTCGCGCGGCGGGTCAAGCGCCTCGCCGGGAAATCGCGCGAACGCGGTCGGCACCGTGATCGGCCGCTCGACCGGCAGGAGCTGCGGGGCCTGCTGGCGCTCAAAGTAGATGCGCAGCGATGAGGAGATCGTCTGCGTCGCCCAGTAGATGGTCAGATGGGTGAGCAGCTCGTCCTTTGAAAACCTGGATTCGACGTCCCCGCCGCAGTCGCTCCAGGCCCGCCATTTCTCCACGATCCAGCCTGCCAGGCCGGCCGGGGAGTCGTTCAGCCCGTAGCCCAGCGACTGCGGCTTGGTGCCCTGCTGGTGTCCGTAGGACCCTTCCGCCCACTGCCATTGGGTGCGCTTGGAGAGGTAGGTTCGTTCGGCGGCGCTGAGCGTGGTTTCATCCACCGCCGGCGCATCCCCGCCGGCGGCCACAAAGTGCAGGTGCAGCCCCTCGACGACGTCGGCGTGATCGCGCCCCAGCGCGGTCGACACCCCCGCCCCCCAGTCGCCGCCGTGGGCCAGGAACCGGTCGTATCCAAGGACGCCGGTCATGAGCTTGCGCCAGATTGCGGCGATGCCGCCCACGTCCATGCCGCGGCGGCGGGGCTGGTCGGAGAAGCCGTAGCCGGGCATCGAGGGTATGACGAGGTCGAACGAGGCCTCCGCGGGGGCACCGGCCGAGACTGGGTCAGATAACGGGGCGATGACCTTCTCGAGCTCGACGAAGGTGGAAGGCCAACCGTGCGTGAGCACCATTGGCCTGGGGTCCGGACCCTTGCCGCGGACGTGAACGAAGTGGATTCGCAGCCCGTCGATTTCGGCCCTGAAGTGCGGGTACCGGTTAAGGCGCCGTTCCTGGGCGCGCCAGTCGAATTCGCTGGCCCAGTAGTGGCAGAGCTCGCGCAGGTAACCCTGCGGGGTCCCAAGGTCCCAGCCCGCCGCCTCAAGTTCGCCCGGCCAGCGCGTGCGATTCAGTCGCTCGCGCAGGTCCGACAGCACTTCCTCGGCGATGTCGATCCGGAAGGGTTCGATCGTCACGCTTGGTTTCCTTTGGCGTTTTTCTATGCGATTGGCAGCGTCCGGCCTGTTCCTGATCGACCGGACGATGGGACCGGGACTATTCTGGGTCCCTGTCCGGGCGCAGGATGCGCGGCAGATTGCCGGTTGCCGGTCTTGCCGGCGCCGGGTTGGGGATCTGGTTCAGCGAACGGGGGCGGGGCGGTTAGCGAGCCAATCCGGGCGCCGCCGGGGCGGTCGGTCAGTCGCCGCCGAACGCGGCTCGGATGTCTGCCGCCAGCAGTTCCGGTTCCTCGGTGGCGGCAAAGTGCCCGCCGCGCGGCATCTCGGTGAAGCGAAACAGGTTGAAGAACCTGGCCACCCATTCGCGCGGCGGGTGGGAGATCTCCACCGGGAAGCGCGCGAAGGCGGTGGGCACGGCAATCGGGCGGGCGGGGTCGAGCAGCGCCGGGGCCTGCTGGCGCTCGTAATAGAGCCGGATCGAGGAGGCGATCGTATTGGTGGCCCAGTAGATCGTCAGGTGCGTGAGCAGCTCGTCCTTTGAAAACCGCGATTCGATGTCCCCGCCGCAGTCGCTCCAGGCGCGCCACTTCTCCACGATCCAGCCCGCCAGACCGGCCGGGGAGTCTGTGAGCCCATAGCAAAGCGACTGCGGGCGGGTGCCGTGCTGGTGGGAGTAGGCACCCTCGGAGGCCTGCCAGCGCGTCCGACCGGCCAGGAACTGGCGCTCGTCAGACGACAGCGAGCTCTCGTCCAGTCCCGGGAATTCGCCGGCGGCGGCCAGGAAGTGCAGGTGCAGCCCTTCCACGACGTCGGCGTGGTCGCGGCCCAGCGCGGCCGATATCATCGCGCCCCAGTCGCCGCCGTGGGCAAGGAACCGTTCGTAGCCCAGGATTTCAGTCATCAGCTTGCGCCATATGGCCGCGATCCGGAATGGGTCCATGCCGCGCTGGCGCGGCTGGTCGGAGAAGCCGTATCCGGGCAGCGAGGGCACGACCACGTCGAAAGAAGCGTTCGGATCGGCTCCAAATGCGGCCGGGTCCGTCAGCGGGGCGATGACATTCTCGAGTTCGACGAACGTGGAAGGCCAGCCGTGCGTGAGCACCATGGGCTTTGGGTCCGGGCCCTTGCCGCGGACGTGGATGAAATGGACCTTCAGTCCGTCGATCTCGGCCCTGAAATGCGGGTACTGGTTGAGACGCTGTTCCTGGGCGCGCCAGTCGAAGTCGTGCTGCCAATAGTGGCAGAGTTCGCGCACGTACCCGAGCGGGGAACCGTATTCCCACCCGGCGCCTTCGATCTCCCCCGGCCAGCGGGTCCGCGCCAGGCGCTCGCGCAGATCCGCGAGCACCGCGTTTTGGACACTGATGTTGAACTGCTCGATCATCGGTTTGGTGCTCACTGAAACTTCGGTCGGTTTCGATGCGGCCAGATTCCAAAGATAGCGTTACCGATCCGCCGACCGGCAGCCGTCAATACCGGCCGGGTCCCGCAATGGGGCGCTTTGATCCTTGCCGCCGCGCAACGCGCCAATTGCAACGCGCTGCTCTGGGACGACATTATTGACGGTCAGGAATTCGGATCCGTGAAAGTCGTCAGTCCATTCACTCACCATGCCCCGGACTGCTGAAGCTCCAACGCCGGTTCAAACAAGGTTGACGCTCAGTTGGGCTGCCCCGGAGACTTGCTTCTTTGGAGTGCCTGGCTACCTATCCCGATCCGCTCCAGGGTGTCCGTGAAATCGGCCGGTGGATCGGACCGCCAACGCCGACTTTCCCCGCCCGGCAGAGCAACTTCGACCGAGTGCGAATGCAGCATGTGCCGCTTAGCGCCGGTTCCGTCGCCGTAGAGCGAATCGCCCAGCAGCGGATGGCCCAGCGCCGCCAGGTGCACCCGCGCCTGGTGGGTGCGGCCGGTGATCAGGTCGATCTCCAATAGCGCGGCGCCGTCGGCCGCTGCAAGCACCCGGTAGGCGGTCGAGGCCGGGCGACCGCGGGCCGAATGGACCGACTGCGCCCGACGGTCCCGCTCCGAACGCCCGATGGGCGCTTCGATCAGCGCCCGGGCGTGCTCGGGGACCCCGCGGCAGATCGCCAGGTAGGTCTTGGCCACCCGCCGCGCCGCGAATTCGGCCTGAAGGTGCAGGAAAGCCCTGTCCGTGAGCGCGGCCAGCATCACCCCCGAGGTCTGGAGGTCGAGGCGGTGCACGATGCCGGGCCGAACCGATCCGCCGACGGCCGCAACCTGCGGGTAGCGGTAAAGCAGACCGTTTACCAGGGTCTGATCGGGATGGCCGGGACCGGGGTGGACCGAGAGCCCGGCCGGCTTGACCAGGGCCAGCACGCCCTGGCACCGTTCCAGCTCCTCAAATCCGACGTCCTGGGCGACGATTTCGATCACATCCGGCGGGACCCCGATGAATTCGACTTCGTCGCCGGACGAGATTCGCCGCGCCGGCCGCGCGGTCTGCCCGTTCACGGTGCCGGCGCCGGCGCGCAACTGGGTCTGGATGGCCGAGCGGCTCTGACCGGGCAGGCGGGCGGTCAACGCCCGGTCGAGCCTTTCCCCGTTCTCGGCGTCGGTTGCCGTAAAGCGCAGCGTCGGCCCCTGCGCCGGGTTCATGCGTCCGGCGGCAGGGCCTGCGGATCGCGCTCCAGCTTGCCGAACATGACCAGCACGACCAGGACCACCATCGAGACGTTGATCGCCGAATCGGCCAGATTGAAGACCGGCCACCACCCGAGATCGACGAAGTCGATTACGTGCCCCAGCCGGAAGCGGTCGATGAGGTTGCCGGCCGCACCGCCGATAATGCATCCAAGAACGATACGTGCCAGCAGGGTGGGCTGGCGCAGGTATCTGAGAAAAATGGCAACGACCGCGGCAAGCGCGGCGAGCACGAACAAGATCGTCACCCAGGACGAAAGCGCGCCCGAAAAGATGCCGAAAACGATACCGTCGTTGTGCACCAGGCGGAGTCGCAGCAACGGCTCCAGCACCCAGAGCGCCTGACCGGGGCGTTCGTCCAGCAGGTCCGCGATAAAGACCTTGCTCAGTTGGTCCAGAGCCGCAACTACCGGCACCACCGCCAGGGTGGGCAGGTACGCCCGCCACCCTATCCGCGGGACCTGTTCAATGGTTGGGTCGATCGGTTTGGCCAGGGTCGGGACCTTTGTTCTGCCTCTCACAACCGGTAGCGACCGATTATCCCGCCGGAGACCGGTATGATCGGTCCCCTGGCCGACCGCCGGCCGGTGATGTTCGAGGTCGCCGAGACCATCCTGCTGGCGCTGGTCATCTTTTTCGGGGCGCGTCTTTTCGTGCAGACGTTCTCGATCGACGGGCGTTCCATGCAGGCCAGTTTCGAGCCCGGCGAGTACGCCCTGGTCAGCAAGGCCTCCTACGGCTTGGGCTCACCGCAGCGCGGCGACGTAGTGGTCCTCTATCGGCCCGGCAAACCCACCGAGGAGCTGCTAAAGCGCGTGATCGGACTCCCCGGCGAGGAGATTGCGGTCCGCGACGGCCGGGTCCTGGTCAACGGCCGCGAACTGGACGAGAGCCAGTACCTGGGTGATCTCGAGACCGGCAACCTGTCTTCGACCACGGTGCCGGCCGGGGCCTATTTCGTGCTGGGCGACAACCGCTCGGTCAGCCAGGATTCGCGCAGTTTCGGGCCGGTCCCGCGCGAAGCGATCGTCGGCAAGGTGGTGCTCGTGTACTGGCCGGTCGGCCAGGCCCGGACGGTGCCCGATCCGATCCTGGAGCTTGCGGCCTAGCCGCCGGCCCGCGGCGCCAGGGGCCAGCTGCGACGCAATTTGGCTACCGTGACCGGCAGTTCCTCCGGCAGGACCTTGGTCTCGCCCAGGACAGCCATGAAATTGGTGTCTCCGGGGAAACGCGGCACGACATGGTAATGAAGGTGGTCGGGGATGCTGCCGCCGGCCGTGCCGCCCAGGTTGGCCCCGATGTTGAATCCGGCCGGGTTGTAGGCAGCCCGCAGCGCGGTAACCGTGGCGCGCGTGAACTGGCCCAGTTCGTCCAGCTCCGAATCGCTCAGGTCCTCCAGATCGCCAACGTGGCGGTAGGGCAGGACCAGCACGTGCCCGGTGTTGTAGGGGTACCGGTTCAGCACCGCGAACACTTCGCTCCCCCTGGCCACAACCAGCCCCTCGGGTGCGGCCCGCGGATTGGGGTCGATGCAGAAAGGGCAGCCCCTTGGCGCTGAATCCTTAATGAACTGCATCCGCCACGGGCTCCACAGCCTCTCCAAGTTCTCTCCCCGCAATCGCCGCTGTTTTCGATTATGTCTCCGGTCCTCCACCCATCAGGCGGCCGGCCGGGCGATCCGATGATCGAGTTCGCCCCGGACCTGGAAGAACTCTGCGCCGCCCTGCCGGCCGCGTCCCGCCGCCGGCTCGAACGCTTTGACCGGATGCTGGCTACCGACGCCGCCGTGCGCGGCTACATTGCCCGCTCCCCGCAGCAGTCGAGCTGGCAATCGCACGTCCTCGACTCGCTGGCCGCGGTCCCGCTCCTTGACGCCCTTCTGAACGAGGGCGCGGCGCCCCGAATCGGCGACGTGGGATCGGGCGCCGGCCTGCCCGGAATCCCACTGGCGATCGCCCGCCCCAGCTGGCGATTGACCCTTTTGGAGGAGCGTCGCGGGAAAGTCCGGCTGCTGGAACGGTTTCTCGGCGAGCTCGAACTTGAAAACGCCCAGGCCCGAAAAGGCGACGCCGCCCGGCAGACCGGGTTATTTGATGCGACCGTTTCGCGCGCCCTGGCGCCGCCCCCAAAAGCCCTCGCGGCGTGCCGCGGACTGGTGCACGAGCAGGGGGTGGTGGTCCTTTACCTGACGGAAGGCCAGTTGGCTGAATGGTCCCGGTGCGGTGGGCCAAAACCGCTGGGTGTATCCGGTTATCGCCTGCCGGGGCTCAAGTCGGGGCGTGTCGCCGTCGCGTTCCCGGGGGGCCCTGATTCGCAAAGTGCGCACAAGCCCTGAATTGTTTGACTGGATCATTGCGAGATTCGCAGCGAGGGTTACCGTTGTCCGGCGTTGCAATGTGTCCGGATTTCGTAACGAGCAGATGAAGGGTGGTCCGCGTCCAATTGCTTAATCTGGCGATGCCGCCGTGGCGCACATGGTGGCCATCTGCAACCGGTAATTGGAACCCGTAGGATTCTTGGGTTCTCTAATCGGGCAATTCGCTGCACACACAACTCCGTGCCGGGCCCGGTCAGTCACGACAAGTCCAGACCGGCGGATTGCAATCCTGCGCCACTGCTAGCGAATACGTCCGGAATTTGGATTCATGCATTCACGAGGTGATCGTAAGCGCTGTGAGTGCCGATCCAAACCCAGATGAAATCGGTCCCACGTCTAACTGCCAACGCCCGGTATCTAATCCCGGCACGGACCGACCAGAAATCGCCTACTTTCTTGAATCTCAGAGACGGATGGCGAGGATTCGCTTTGAGAAGTTCGAAGTTTTCGTCCGCGACTTTTTTGGCTGATTCAGGCAGTTGTTCGTACAGTTCCCAAAACTCTGGTGCAGCCTTGTGCACTAAAGGTCCGTCAGGGTGCCGCCCCGTATTGAATCAGAGGCCCGCGAGGAAAGGAAATCTAATTTGCCTGAATTGGAATCGGTTTCTATTTGCCTGTCCCATTGCTCCCAGTCGTACTCAATAAACCAACGCGCGAACTGAGAATATTGAGCCTCGGTCAAAGCAATTACGGCTCGCTGGATCTCAGTTATCTCTGACATGACCCAAGCCATTCGCTATTTGCCTAATCTATTTTCGGATTCTCCTAAAAATTGGCAGGGTCGTCCGATTCTTGGATTGCAAGTGTATTTTTTGACCCTTGCATACACCCTCCGATTTAGTCAATTTGCGACTGGATCGATTCGATCCAGGAGTATTACCAACAACTCGTTGCCCTTATTGCGGACACTGGAGTGGCTCCGCATCCTTGCAAATTAGAATTTTCGCCGGATGCTCGAGCGGGCCCTGACTGCACAATTGGGCATGGTCGCAGCCGGTTTTAAGGAGCCCCACTGCAAATGGCCTCGACGTTTGACGACGTGGCGGAAGTAATCAGCAACACGCTCCCCAGCGTCGATAAAGAAACCCTTTCCATGGACACCACGTTCCAGGGCGACCTAAACGCCGATTCGCTTGACCTAGTCGAGTTGATCATGGAGCTCGAGGAACACTACGATCTTTCGATCCCGGACGAAGATGCCCAGGAGATCGCCTCGATCGGCGACGCCGTCCGCTACATCGAAGAACACAAATAGTCAATCCGCCAAGTGTCGGGGCGCTGAGCGCCACCGGCGCGTGGCCCTGAACCCTCACGTCCGGCGTCGCCGCACCAGGCGCCGATGCCGGGCGGATGCAGTCGCGGTAAGGTGGGCAGTTGAGCGAAACATCCGAAATCGGCGCCCGCCTGCGCGCGGTCATGCGACACTACCCGACCGGGGTGACGATCGTGAGCACCTCAGACGGGGGCAATCTGCACGGCATGACGGTCAATTCGTTCACATCCGTCTCGCTTGAACCGCCGCTGGTGCTGGTCTGCATCGCCCACTCGGCGCACTGCAACCAGATGATCAAGAACGCGGGGTGCTTCGCGGTGAGCATCCTAGGTCACGACCAGGCCGAAATATCGTCCGGCTTTGCCAACACCGACCCGGCGGCCCAGCCCATCCACGAGTTCCGGCACCACGGCTTTGAGCGGGGTCCGACCGGCGCGCCGCTGCTTGATGGCGCGGTAGCCCACCTGGACTGCCGGATCCAGGAAGAATTCGAGGTCGCCGACCATACCGTCTTCGTCGGCCGGGTCGAGTACGCCCGCGAGGCCGACGTCCGGGCTTCGCTGGTGTTCTTCGACGGAAAGTACGCGCGTACCTGAAATGCCCGCCCGAATAGCCGGCCTGGGCATGGCCCTACCCAAGCAGGTGCGCACCAACCATGCGCTGGCCAAGATCGTGGACACGTCCGACGAGTGGATCTGGAGTCGCACCGGCATCCGCGAGCGCCGCATCGCCGCAGACGACGAATCCACGTTCAGCCTGGGGCTCGACGCGGGCCGCGCCGCCCTCAAGCAGGCCGGGCTGGCGCCCGAACAGGTCGAACTAGTCATCGTCGCCACCATGACCCCGGACCTTGGGTCCCCGGCGGTCGCCAACCTGGTCCAGGACTCGCTGGGGGCGCGCGCGGCCGGGGCGATAGACATCAACACCGCCTGCACCGGTTTTATCTACGGGCTCTCGCTGGCCACCGCGATGGTCGACACCGGCCAGGTGGGCAATGCCCTGGTTATCGGGTCCGAGACAATGTCGCGCATCCTGGACTGGTCGGACAGGGCCACCTGCGTCCTGTTCGGCGACGGGGCCGGCGCGGCGGTGGTCGACGGAGAAGGCACGGACCGCTCGTTCCTGGCGTTCTCGCTTGGCTCGGACGGCGGCGGCGCCGAGTCGCTCTACCGCGCCAACAGCTACGGGCTGCTTGACCAGTTCTCCGGCGCCAACGGATCACTCGATCTGCAGATGGACGGCCGCGAGGTCTACAAGTTCGCGACCAGGGCGTTGACCGATACGGTTGTTGCGACCGCCGCAAAAGCCGGCGTGGCGATCGAGGACCTGGACCTGATCATTCCCCACCAGGCCAACATCCGGATCATCAAATCGGCCGCCGATCAGCTGGGCCTGCCGATGGACAGGTTCGTCGTGAACGTCGAGCGCTACGGTAACACCTCGGCGGCCTCGATCCCGATCGCCCTGGCCGAATCGGACGCCAGCGGGCGCCTCGCAGAATCGAACCTGGTCATGCTGGTCGCGTTCGGGGCCGGGCTTTCCTGGGCCGGCACGCTGCTGAGAACCCGCTAGCGGGGGCACCCGCGCCGAAGCGGCCGGGGGCCGCAGCGGTCAGGGGTTGATCAGGGCCCAGTCGACCAGGGCGGCGAGGTCCTCGTCACTGCCCTCGAATACGAACAGGACCCACCGGCCCTTCTCCTTGTCCACGTCCTCGGGCACCGTGATCACGGTCCGGACCACGTCGTCGTCGCGCAGGGAGATGATCGGGTCGGTGTCTTTCTCCACGATGGGTGAAGTGTTTTCCGCAAAGTCATAGGGAATCTGGGCCACGGCGAAATAGGTTTCCGATTCGTCCGCATCGCCGCTGAAGAAGACCGGCAGGGTGACCGCGAACGATTCGCCCGGCCGGGCCCGGTAGCTGTCCTGGTCCAGCCCGGTGACCAGCGGATCGCCGCTCCTGTCGACCTGCCCGGTCAGGACCAGGGTCTGGTGCGGTTCGATGTCGGAGAGGATGTGGGCGGGGATGCTGTCAAGGTCGTAGTCACCGCCCCGGGCGTCACCGCTCTCCTGGGGCGAGTTCCGCGAAAAGTCGATCACGACTCCGTCCTCGGTGTCGCCGACCCCGTCGAAGATCCCGCGCGGGAGCCGGCTGGCGCCCTTAAGGTGCAGCGCGGTCAGCCCGCTCAGGCCCTCCAGGTCGCCGCTGCCGAGCGCGAACGTCCGGCCGTCTTCCGCATCGACCAGATTCAGGGTCGTGATCGCGGACAGGTCCTTGAGCGTGATGTCGTCGCCGCGGTGGGATATCGAAGTACCTGCCGCGAGGGCAGCCTCGATCGCCTCTTCCACCAGGCGGCTGCGGTCGGAGACCAGGACCTGCGGCGCGTCGGCGTCGCGGACCACGACTTCGGCTTCAGAGATGTCCAGAAAGTCGGACAGGTCCAGCGATTCGCGCCGACCGGTCCCGTCGGGTTCGCGGTAGGCGTCGGCGTCGGCGTTGATCTCAAGGTCAAAGTCCCAGTCCGGGTCGTTGTCGTTGTCGGAGTCGACGTAGACCGGCCAGTAGTAGACCACGTTGCGCGCGTCCCCGTTAAGGAGCATGTTCTGGCCGATGTGGACCAGTCTGCGCACGTCCGAATCGAGGTCGACGATGCTCACCACCAGAGAATCCTGGTCCGATTCGAGCACCCCGGGGAACGCGACCGAAACATACCCCATGCTGTTTTCCTTGGTCGTGTAACCGTCGGTCTGGAATCCGGTCCGGGCCGATCCGCTGACCGAGAGCGCGACCCCGGTGCCGATCGGTATGTTGCGGAAATCAATATCCGAGATTCGATAACCGGTCCCGGTCAGATCAATCAAGCGGACCAGCGAACTTCCCTCGCCAAACCCGATAAGGTCCTTCGGCAGGTCGCCCGCATTGCGGTTGCTAAGTTCCAGCAGCAGCTTGTAATCGGCATCCGAGAACGCGAACCTCCCCGGCAATCTGCGCTCCAGCGACGAAGGCAGCGTCGAGAAGTCCCAGATGGCCAGACCACTCAGTTCCAGTTCGTCGCACCGGTACGACGGCAGGTCGTAATTGGCGTCATCCAGCAGCGCGTCGAGCAGCCAGGGTGAGAGTTCGCAGGCGCCCAGGTCGGCTGTCTGTCCGCGGGCGCTTTCGGAGAAGGCAATGCCCCAGGCCGCGGCCAGCGCCAGCACCAACACGGACGCCGCGGCGAGCGGCGCGCGCAACCGGTTCGTCACATGGGCTAGGTGCATGGAAACGTTCCGCCTCATCAATGGCGCACGGGGTATTGGATCCGTACCAAAGCGCCTATTACTAAGGATATTGGGTGCTCCCAGACCCCCGGCCGCCCTCCCCATTCAGGCCGGCACGGGCAGCGTCGAAGAAAACGCGCCGGCCGGCGTCCCCCACGCCGGCAATCGACGCGCCCGGCCTTCCCCGGCCGGCCCGGACCATCGCCGCCGCCGGAGCCGGTCGTGGACGCAATCAGCCGCCGAACAGGCGGCCTATCAACTCGGAGCGGTCGATGTTGGCAACGTGGGTGATGAATTCGTCCTGCAGCTTGTAGGCGATGACGAGAACCCAGATCAAGACCGCGTGGCGCGCGAAGAAAGCCGGTGCGTCGCCCCGTTTCCAGAACAGGATCGTGGCGTAGACGAGGAACAGCGGCTCCAGGAAGTTGGGGAAGAAGAAGAAAACGATCTCGTTGCCGGTAACAAAGAAAAGCAGCTGGCCCACCGTTCGCAGCGCAAAGAGCGCGATCACGGCGCGGCGCAGCGGCCAGCGCCAGGCGGCGACCACCATACAGGCGTAGGTGACGTAGTCCGCCGACTTGTCGATCAGCTGGTAAATCTGGTCGGAGAGCCCGAGCGGGATCAGGATGTCGCCGTCAACGCTGTCGAGTATGAAATTGCCCCAGCCGGCAAAAAACGGGAACGGGATCAGCAGCAGCGGCAGCAGGTACTTGAGCGCCACCACGGCCACGATCAACACAGCGTTCACGGCCGCCCCTCCGCTTCGCCGGAGGGTGACCGGGCCCCCGGACCAGGCACCGGCGGTACCGCCGACCAACCTGGCGCGGACCGTTCAGGGGAACTCCTGGCGCGGCGCGCTCCCGGGAACGGAGTCATAGGCCCACCTGGGAGCGCCCGGCGCTGCGCGGCCGGACATCCTTGGGGCCAGAACGCGGCGCCGGTCGAGCACCGGGGGCGATCAATCATCGGCAGCGCTGGCTTCCAATAACCGCCCCCGAAGGGCCGATGCGGTGCGCGGGGGCGATGCCGGCCCGGCCTGCGACGGATTCGCCAAAGGGGTGACCAAACGGTTGATTAATCTGCCCGTCCGATCGGATGCGTGCGCCGGCAATTGACTAATGCCATCCTATCGGGCCATCGCCGCCGCCAGGGGAAGGCAGATTGACGGGCTCCCAAGACCCGGTTCCATGGCGGCCAGACCCGGCTGACCAGTCCCGTTTGCAGTCCGCCGCCGGCCCAATCTCGATGCCCGCCAACGCACAATGATTGCAGTTCATCCGTTCAGCTTTCGGCCGGTTTGGTGCGGCCCGTCTGCAGAACCGACATGGAAGGCTGGTTCCATGCCGAAATCCCCGATTAGGCGGTCGTTGGCGACCGCCCTGATTGTTCTTGCACTGGCGCTCGCGTCGAGTTCGGTCGCGTTCGCCGACAACTACGACGGCGAGCAGTTCTGCAGGGATCACCCGGCCTGGCCCGGCGGGTCATATCTGGGCCAGATGCACCAAATCCACGTGGACAACTATCTGGGGTTCGCGGCCGCCAACCAGCTCGATCCATGCCAGAAATGGGCCGAGGACCAGCGTGAATCGGCGATCCGCGGATTGCGCGATCTGGGCTTTTTGGTGCGAAAGCCGCCGCCCGGTCCGATCGTCCTCGCCGGCACCGGCCAGTCGGCGACCCCGATCCGCCTCACCGCAGGGCTGTGGACGGTCAAGGCCTCGGTCAACTACGAATCAAACTGGATTTTCGTTGCCAGGCTGCACGAGCTGGACTCCGGCGCCATCACACCGCTCTTTGCCGAAGCACCGCCCGGTCGGTGGACCGGCGAAATCCCTCTCCGCGTCGGCGAGGGGCCGTCCAGCGACATGCCCCCCGGCGACGTGCTGGTTGAAGTTCAGGCCGGAAGCGCCTGGCTGCTTTCATTTGCCAAGCAGGGATTCGGCGGATTCCAACAACCCGGACTGCCGTCCGTGATTCGCTGTCAGGCCGACGCCGAATTGGTGCGGATCGAGGGCCCCGCGGGATTCAGATTGGGCGGCTGGAGCCTTGCAAACGAAGACCGGAACATCAGTCACGTCTTTGCGCCCGGCACGCAGATCCCTGAATCCGGGACCCTGCTCGTGGCATCCGGGGCCGCGGAAGGCGACATCCGGCCGTGGGGAGCCAGCCTGGTTTGGGGCGAACGGAACTTCGCCACCCTGTCGGCGCCGGGCGGGCAAACCAGTTCGCAGATGTGCGTATGAGCCGGCGCCTTCTCCATATCGGCGCCTGCCCGCCACGGCGGGATCCGGAAGTTCTCGCCCCGGACCGTCCGCTCGCCATGTGACCGGAACGGTCAACCGCCCGATCCGGAAAGGGCCGCCAAGGGGCCCTGTCGGGGGCCGCCCCGCTCGATGATGCTGCGGCCGGTTCGGCGACGCAGGCATGATTGGCGGCAGATTACCTCAATCGCGTACGGGCTGAAACGAGCGGGGCCGGGAGCGGACCGCAAAAGCTTGACCGGGCAAAACGATTGCGGCGGCCGGCCCAGTCTGCGATCGCCAGATGCTTCGGCTAAAAGTGCATCGGCGGACGCGGACGCCGGCGGGCAGAACGCCGCCTTGTTTGAAAACTCTGGGGCTCTCGGGCAATACGCCGGGTTTGCGGCGCGTACCCGAACGCGCCTTGCCGGGCGCGAACAGAATCCCGGTCTTGCCCATCCAACGCCGGTCGGAGTCGCCGTTCGAGCCGCCCGCAGGGCCACGTCCGCCTGTTTCCGGTCAATTTCGGACCGGACCTGGCGCCATCGGCCAGATGGCGTTCGGTCCTGTTGGGGACCGCGCTAGGGTGGTTGGGCCGCTCGGTGAGCGATGCCGGCTGCGGCGACCGAATACGCTCGCTTGACCGCGGTGCGTTCTACCTATCCGCCGCGGCCACCCAGGTGTCGAATGAGTTGTTCCTCGCTCCGCCACCTCGCCACCAGCGTGGAGGCGCCGGGCAGTATCGCGGCGGCCAGGATCGCTTTGAGAAGATCGCCAGGGATGAACGGCAGCAGGCCGGTCGTCACGGCCGTGGCGGCGGCATCGCCGCGCAGGAATCCCAGCTGCCCGCTGGCGAACACGTCCTGCCAGAACTGCGGCGTTGACGCGGATATGTCAGCCCCGGACCACAACAGCGCATACGCCGAAGCCAACCAGGGCAACCCAACCACGTAGATGACGGCATTTGCGATCAGCAGCGCAACCAGGGACAGGCGGAAGTCGCGGTCCCAGCCACGCTCGCACAGCCAGCCGGCCACGAATGCAGCGGGAACAAACCCGGCAAGGTACCCGTACGTGAACATCCCGCCGGTCGGGGCAAAGAACGGCAGCCCGGCCGCCCCTTCAAGCAGGTAGAGCACGATTGCCGCCGCGCCACGGGTCGACCCGAGGGTGGCCCCGATCAACAGCACCGCGAACGTCTGCCCGGTGATGGGCACCGGCGTGAACGGCAACGGTATCGCAATCTGCGCGCAGGCGGCCAGCAGGATCGTTGCCGCGACAATGGCTACCCCGTCGCGCAGCAATCCGCCGAACGGAAGCACGCGCACGACCAGCGGCCGAGCACCAACGAACAGTGGTTGCTTGGAGATCATTGGTACTTCCTTGGAGCAGTCTGAAAAGCTGTGCCGGCCGAATGAGTCCGATACCGCCGGGGCGTGTTCAATCCGGATCGATTTCAACCAGCGAGGCGCCTTTTTGAACCTCGGTGCCGGTATCAACAACGCTAACGACGGTACCCGAATGAGCGGACAGAACCTCGTTGAACACCTTCATGGCTTCAACCAGTCCGACGACCTGCCCGGCGCTGACGTGGTCGCCGACGTTCACGTAGGCCGGTTCGGTCGGCGAAGGCGAGGCGTAGAAGACGCCGGCGATCGGCGAATCGACGGCCAGCGTGTTGCTGGGTGCGGCCGCCGGCCCGGGGGCAGCGGCGGTCACGGTCGGATTGGCCGCCGCCGCTGAGCGGCGCTTGACGCCCAGCGTCAGGTCCCCCAGGGTTACCTCGATTTCCGAGATCTTCGTCCCCTGGATCTTCTCCAGCAGGTCGGCCAGCAGGAGCTTCATCTGCGACATCGGGTCGGTCTCGGGAGGTCGGGGTTGCTTAAGCCCGGCTGATGACCAGCGAGACGTTGTGGCCGCCGAACCCGAAGGAATTGGACAAGAAGTGTGAAAACTCTAGGTCGCGCGGTTCGTTGGGCACGTAGTCAAGGTCGCATTCGGGGTCGGGCTCTTCCTGGTTGATGGTGGCGTGGACCGCCCCGGTGCGCATCGAAAGGACGCCGACGGCCGCTTCGACCGCGCCGGCCGCGCCGATCATGTGGCCGATCATCGACTTGGTCGAATTGACCACCAGCGTGCGGGCGTGCTCGCCGAATACCTGGTGGATGGCGCGGGTTTCGGCCACGTCCCCTATCGGGGTCGAAGTTCCGTGCGCGTTGATGTAACCGATGTCTCCGGGGTTCAGACGGGCGTCCTTGAGGGCCCGCTTCATCGAGAGCGCGGCCCCTTCGCCGTCTTCGGGCGGAGCGGTGATGTGGAACGCGTCGGCCGAGGCCCCGTAGCCGTCGACGGTGGCGTAGATGCGCGCGCCGCGTTTCCGGGCGTGCTCCATCGTCTCAAGCACGAAAATCCCGGCGCCCTCGGCCGCCACGAACCCGTCGCGCAGGCGGTCGAACGGGCGCGAGGCGCGGTGCGGGCAATCGTTAAAGTGCGTCGACATCGCGCGGCCCTGGGTGAAGCCGGAAAGCCCGATCGGGGTGATCGCGGCTTCGCTGCCGCCGGCCAGGATCACCTCGCAGGAACCCGCCGCAAGGGCGCGCACGGCTTCGCCGATCGAATTTGCCGACGTCGCGCAGGCGGTGACGTGGGCCATGTTGGGGCCCTTCAGGCCAAGATCGATCGCGATCTGGCCGGCGGCCATGTTGGCGATCATCATCGGCACCAGGAACGGCGTCACGCGCCTTGTGCCGCGGTCCTCGTGAACCTTGGTCTGGGCAAACAGGGTGGCTATCCCGCCGATGCCGGAACCGACGAACACGCCGGTGGACTCGCGGAGCTCATCATTCCCGTCCAGCTCCAGGCCGGAATCGGCAATCGCGGACCTGGCCGCGCCGACCGCGAAATGAACGAACTGGTCGGTACGCCGGTAATCGCGCCCCATCACCTCCCTGGCATCGAAATCGCGTACCTGGGCGGCCAGCTGGCAGGAGTAGGGCGAGGGATCGAAATAATCGATCCGATCGATCGCGCACTTGCCCGACATCAAATTGCCCATCAGCGTGTCCGGGTCGTTGCCCAAGGGGGTCACCAGGCCGATGCCGGTGATCGCGATTGGTTGGCCCAATGAAGCTGTCCGTTTGCTCTTTGACGCCTGGGCCCCGAAGGCGGCCCAGCCGATTTTATTTGGGTACTGGGAGTTGGCCCAGCGTAGCGCCGAGCTGCTGCGATTTCCCCGCGCGCAGATTCAAGTTCGAGTCAGCCACTGCGCAACGGGCCATTTGCCCTTTCCCGGAACGGTTGCGTGGAAATCCAAGTCTTTGTTCATCGGGACCTGCCCAGCAGCCGCGAAAGGTCGACCGGGATTGGATTCGTCGCCGGTGAAACCGTGGGCAGTTTTTCGTACCTGGCCAGGAGGTCCGACTCGGTAAATTTGCGCGGCCAGTCCAGATCCATCGAAATCTCGTCTTCGCCCACCCTTATCGCGCCGACTGACCACAGGTCGGCAAGGTCACGCAATACTGCCTTGCGAGGAAATTTGAGGCCGTCGTAGTGTTCCCACACGCGTTTTGCAAATTCATCCCAAGCCAGAAAGTCCGATTCCAGCAAAGCGCGGATGATGTGAAGTTGCCGCTCCCCCAACGCGCGGCGGCGCGGGCTCCGCAGTTTCGCGAACAGCGATTGGGCAAATTCCGAGCACAGGACCCTCCGGTTGTGAGTCAGGATCTTGTCAGCGAGCGTGCGGCAAACCGCTTCCACCGCGCCCAACGCAAATTTGAGGAATGGCGTCAGATCATGGCCTTGACGACGTGATTGGTAAAGCGCCGCCATATACCTGTCCTGGTGCTCGTAGTAGTAGTTGGACACGCTGACCATCACCATTTCATTGACGCCGGCGGCGCGAAGCATGTAGGCCTCCACGGCCCGCGCGGTCCGGCCATTGCCGTCGCCGAACGGGTGCATCGCCCCCAGGTGGTAATGCGCGGCGATTGCCTGGACGATGCGGTCGTGGCCCCGATATTCGTGCTCAATTGCCGAAACAAGTGCAGCGAACGCGGCGGTCAGCTCGGAGCCGCTTTCCGCACCCCGGCATGCCGGAGAGCCGAAATTGGCTTCGAAACCGGTCCCGCGCAGCGCCCCTGGTTCGCAGTGGTCGTCATCGCATCCGGTTACGATTCGACGGTGAATCGCCAGGATCAGATCCGCATCGACGGGGCGGTCCGCCGGAAGTGAGCCGATCCACCTGCAGGCACCGTCGGCCGCCCGCAACTGCCGCTGCGAATGAGTCATCCCGGCCACGGATTCAATATCGGCGGCTAAGGCATCTTCTTCTTCCTGGGGAGAAAACACGGCGCCCTCAATCCGCGTCGTTCCGGCAGCCTCCAGTCGCAACTGCTCTTCAAGGGCCTTCTCAATCCACGAAGGCAGGTGCGGCAATTGGTTCAATATTCCCGATGCCGTTCTTGCTTGAACAAGCGCGTTGGCCACGTCCAGTACGCGGTAATCGATCCAATTCCGCGGTGGCAAATACCTGCTGACCGCGGTCCCTGATCGCATTCCGGTTTCGCATTCTTTTCGCGTTTATTTCCAAATTCTTCTCTTAGCCTAACGCCTTTCCTGCTATTTCGTTTCCAGCTCATTTCCCACTCATTGCAGGGCTACGGCCGTCCGCGTGGAACGTCCTCGCCGGCTGCCGGTCAACCCAACGAGACCGTCGACGGACGTTGATGTCCCCACCCGGATTCGCAAACCCTGGCAATCGCCAACCGTGCGCAGGCCGGGCGGGGAGGTCAACGATTCCGGGCCCTGATCTGAACCCGGTCCCGGCGCGGCACCGAACCCATCCCCGATCCCGCCCGCCCAGCCTGAAGGGATCCTGATTGGTGCACGTTCGCCGCAACCGGGCACGGGCCGGCGCGATTGCGCTTTTCCTTGCCGTCGCCTTCCTCGACGAGCTCGTAGACGGGCTTGTCAGCGCGGCGTGGCCGCAAATCAGGACCGAGCTGAGCCTGGACTATGTCCAGATCGGCTTGATATTGAGCGTTCCGGGGCTGGCGTCGGTTGCCATCGAGCCGGCGATCGGGATCCTGGGTGACGCGGGGCACCGCCGGCGCCTGTTGATCGCCGGAGGCATCCTTTACGCGATATCACTTGCGCTGTTTGCGATCAGCCAGGGTTTCCCCACCCTGCTGATCGCCTGGCTCATCTTCTTTCCCGCCTCTGGCGCATTCGTAAGCCTCTCGCAGGCGTCGTTCATGGATATTGACCTGAAGCGACGCGCGCAAAACATGGCCAGGTGGAATTTTTCAGGCTCGGTGGGAAACGTCGCCGGTCCCCTCTTGCTAGCGGCTTCGGTCGCCCTCGCGGTCGGATGGCGCGGCGCGTTGTTGGGATGTACCCTGATTGGGGTACTGGCGCTTGCGGTTGCAATTCGCACGCCTGCGCGCGCATTTCGCCCCAACCCGGCCTACGATGCCCAATCCGTCGCACAAGCGGCGTCGACGGCGCTCTGCGCTCTGCGGCGGTTCGATGTCGCCAGATGGCAGGTGCTGCTCCAGGCATCGGATCTGATGCTCGATCTTTTCAAGAGCTTCTTGACGCTCTACCTGGTCGACGTGACTGGACTAACCGAGACCAGGGCCGCGTTGGTGCTGGCCGTTTGGATCGGCACCGGGTTGCTCGGAGACCTGATTCTCGTCCCGCTACTGGAGCGGGTTCGACCGCTGCGCTATTTGCGGATAAGCGTGATCGCCGTGCTGCTCATTTACCCGGCGTTTCTATTAGCCCCCAGCCTGGCGCTTAGGTTGATGACGGTCAGCGCGCTTGGATTTGCGACCGCCGGCTGGTACCCGATTCTTCAAGCACGGGCTTATGCGTCGCTACCCGAGCGCAGTGGAACCGTCGTCGCGCTGGGAAACATATTCGGGCTTATTGCCGCGGCACTGCCGCTAGGGCTGACGGTGGCGGCGGCCAAATGGGGGCTTGGGATCTCAATGTGGATGCTGATGATCGGGCCAGTCGCAGTCGGCGCCGGCACGGTGATACGCCGATCCCGCGATCCAGGCGCGTGATTGATTGATTTGTCAGGACTCGAATTTCGGAACGGGTCGTGCTGTCAGTAGCAAACTGCCCATTGAGGGATGTCAAGATAGTTCTTGACGTATCCAACTCAGCCTTTGATAATCCAGCAGACGTGGCAATAGAGGGACGAAACGCGATGGCAATGCAGAAATTTTCGAGCCAAGCGTCTCCCGAATTGCTTGCTGAATTGCGATCGATTGCCCAGCTCGAAGGCCGTCACTTTCAATCTGTCCTCGAGGATGCAATGCGTCAGTACGTGTCCCGGCGTAATCAGGAATCAGTTCGACCTGAGATCATGGCGCATTTCTATGCAAGTCTCGAACGGAATCGCAGGCTTTACGAACTGCTGGCTAGGTGAGCCGCGAATTTCCATCAATCGCCGAGATTGTGGCGCTTCATGACGCTCTTATTGCCGAATTTGGGGGGTCGCCGGGTATTCGTGATGAAGGAGCGTTGATCTCCGCCCTGCTGCGGCCACAGCTTGGGTACTACGACGGACTGATTGAACAAGCCGCGGCTTTGTTGGAAAGCCTGGCGAACAACCATCCATTCGTGGACGGCAACAAACGCGTTTCGTTCGCCGCGACAGACGTGTTTCTAAGGTCCAACGGTGCCTTCATAAATTGCGAAAGTGATGCCACGTACGGGCATTTCATCCAATTGTTCGAGTCAAATTCGTTCAGATTCGACCAAATCACAACTTGGTTGCATGAACACGTAGAACAATTGCCAGGGTCGGGGAAAACCAAGCCGAGGTCATGAATTGAATTTCCAGAATTGACTGCGGCGCCCAGAGCACGAACTTTGACCATGCCACGCGTTGAACAATCAGCACCCGAAACGACCGCACCCCTGCGTGCGCTCGAATTTCTGAATGGGCTTTCGGATGACTCGCCCGCAATCAATGACCTAAATGGACAAACCTCGATCAAGCCTACGCCCGGGCCGGCGCAGCGTTTTTCATTGAGGGACCGTCGACGGTGTTCGAGGAATTGAGTATGAAGCTCTTGAGCGTCGCAGGGCGCATAAAACTCGATGAGCCAGATGGTTTATTCAATTGAGTGAAATTACTCAATTGGTAATCGCTGTTAACGCTTCTCGACACGAATCATCTGGCCCCATCACAGGTAATATGATCTGTGGAAGCAAAGTCGAAGTACGTTGCCGCACGACTAATCCGTCTCACTTTGGTCAATCACGCTTACCGATGTGAGTCGCATTAACTGTCGCATTTGCGATCAGTGGACTGCATTTCGGCCGTAGTGAGCACTAACTATATTTGCTTTTATGTCTAGTGGCCGCCGTATTCGGCCTTCGCAATACCGATCATCCAGACGGCTCGTCGGACGCGGAGGCGCCCCCGACCCAGCGCGCGCCGGAGGCGCCGACCTCTTTCTTCCAGATCGGCACGCGGTGCTTTAGCTCCTCGATCAGGAAGCGGCAGCAGGCGAATGCCTCGGCCCGGTGCGGGGTTCCTACCGCGATGATCACGCTGGCTTCGCCCAGCGGCACCGAACCCAGGCGGTGCTCGATCGCGATCTTGGCGCCCGGCCACTTCACGCTCGCATCCCGGGCAATAGCCAGGAGCTGACTGGCCGCCATCTCGGTGTAGGCGTCGTACTCGAGCGATTCGACCGGGTCCAGATCGGAATCGCGCCGGACCACTCCCTTGAAGACGCACTGAGCCCCGTTGGCGGGGCTCTCGACCACCCGTTCGATCGCACCACTGTCAAGCGGTCCGGTGCGCAAGGCCACATGGACCACCGGATCCTCGTTGTTCACGTGCTTGATTCCATGTCCCGATGCATTTGCGTGCCAACACCCGTAAAAAGCAACTGGGCGGGCCCTTTCGGACCCGCCCAGCTATTAGCTAGGACGCCCAGCGATTTATGAGTCAATCACCGGGGGTGAAACTTCGTCGCCCACCGACAGTGCGGCGGCAGCGCCGAACGCGTCAATGTCTGCGAAGTTGGGAACCAGGATGCCACGCAGGGTGTCACCAAGCAGCGTCAACTCCACGGTGCCATCCTCGGCAAGCTGGAACACCGCAGCCTGGAAGTACTGACGGGTGAATCCGGCGGTAGTGCCAGGCTCCATCAGCGTTCCTTCGTCGCCGGTGTCAGCGCGGGCCTCAGTCTTGGGGAACCCGAAAGCGGCCACCCCGCCGAGGCGGTTGAAGAAGTCAAGGAAGCCGGTGGTGGCGCCATCAGCGTCCACGTTAGCCACGTAGTGGTCAAACGCGCCAATCTGCTCTCCGCCCTCAGGCCCGGCGTCAGGAGCAGCTTCGACACCCTGGTCTTCGCTGCCACCTTTGCCGCCTCCTACGTAGTCCCAGGCCAGCAAGCGCGTTACTGTCGCGTTGCTCTCAAGGTGCAGGGCACCGCGCTGGAAGAACTGAGTCAGTCCGATTCCAGGGATCTCAACGACTTCGGAAGTCGGGTAACCCCAGCGCTCCAGACCGCCTGTGGCGTTGTAAACGTCCAGGAAGTTGGCGCTGACTGCCTCGCCGCCAATAGTGACGGTGAAGTTGGAGATGTTGTGCTTGAGGTCCTCGTTGCCGGGGGCTTCGACGAACTCATTCTGAGTGACTACAACGGATTCGAAGCTGGATTCAGGAACGTCCGGGGTCGGAGCCGGAGCCTCGTATGAGACATCGCGGATCGTCAGCGGAACAATGTCCAAGATCGTGGTCATGTTGACGGTAGTGTCATCGTCATTTAAGTCTTCAGTGAGCGTGGCGTTGTCTACATAACCGAATGCGGCGGACAGTGTATTGTCGTCGTCGTCGTCCTTGTTCTCAGGAATTCCGATCGCGATGCGGTAGTTGCCCGCAGCCAATCGCCGGAGGTCCACGTACTCGCCAGCTACGTCTTTGGCCAAGTCACCGGTGTCGGATCCAATTTTGAGGATTTGGATCGCAGCGTTAGCGTCCTCCGCATCGTCACCCGTGATGTTCACGTCGAAGACCCACGCTCCGCCTTCCGTCGCCTCATAGGAGGTCTGGAGGAATCCGACTCTTTTGTCCTTGTAGGGAGCCGTTACGACCAGAAACTGGCCAGCGACCAGCTCATCGCCTACCGGTCCAAGATTCTCAAGTGTGAATCCGTCGCCGGTCGGGCCCATTTTGTCGCCCGTAAGGATGATTTCCGTCGAGAGATCGCCTTTGCCGGCGGTTCCAACCTCTGAGAAGAGACCGCTGGGCAATTCAGTGATTTCGTTACCGGACAGATCCAATTTCGTCAGCCCAGTAAGGCCTGCCAAGTCCGCGACGGATATGGAGGAGATTGGATCCTCAGGTGCAGGGGCGCCAGCATTCGGGTCGCCTTGCGCATCAACGCCTTCGGCAGGCGGCGCTGCTCCGACCGGCAAGACCAACAGAGGGCCCTCGTCGTATTCGCCGGAGTCACCATTGCCGTCCACTTTGCCGGCCAAGTGGTCCACGCCGACATTCTTGGCGCTAATGCCGAAGTAAGCGGTTATGTAATCCTCGATCACTTCCTGGCGGTCGCCAACCGGAACGGCCGGAGTGTCTTCGTCCACGATGGAAAGCTCCGCATCGTCGGCGTTTCGGGTCAGACCGTCGCTGAATTTCGCCTCAGTGAACGCAAACGTCCGAGCGGGAGTCAATGCTGCAAGTGCAGTTGTCAGCGCAGTCCCATCTCCAGCGACTACATCAGCGAAGGATCCGGTGTGAACGAATCTGACGTCAATGTCTTCGCTGTCGGGTTTTCGTTCGATTTCCGAGTCTTCTGGAAGCATGAATGGAACCGCGTAGAGCGTTCCCTCGGGATCGCTGGAATTTATCAGGATTGATACAGCACTCGACTTGCCGCCAACGGTTGCACCATTCTGGTCGTCGTGACTAATGTCAAGGTCGACCCTCATCCAGACGCTCTTGTCGCGGTCACCTGGGTAAACGAAATCTTTGTGCGGGCTTCCGTATTGGAAAGTAACCCAAAGGATCTCACCCTCAGTCCCTTCGTACTCGGCAAGCGCGAGCCCGTTGGCAGTTGTTGAACCGCCGTCCAGCAGGAAAGTGAGGCCAACGTTGGCTGCGGCGTTCACGGTAGGCGTCGCGTCGTCAGCTGCTGCGTTAATGGTTCCGCTGACCGAATCACCAAACACGGCATAGTTACGGCCGGTTGCAGTGGTGGTAGCCCGAGCGAATGAGCCATCGCTGTAGGTGCCCAAGGCATCTTTAACATTCAGATCCGCAACGGTCAGCCCATTGCCGCGAAGGTCTACGCGAGCACCACGATCGAAGCCGTCGAGTTCGCCCTTCTTTGGCGCAAAAGCGCTAAGGCCTTTATCGCTTAAATCCAGGTCGTTCGGCGCATCATCTGTGGCGGATTTCACTCCACCCCACTCATCTACATCGGCGGGGGTTTCAGTGGTGTATCCAGGGTTGTTGCAGTGGAAGGACTGGTGCCCATTGTTGGCGAGGATAGCCTCGCGCATCAGATCGCTGTAACCGCAGATACCGGCACCGGCATCACCGGCGTCGTTCTGAGGTCCTAGCGCACGGGCCAAATTCGTGCCCAGCCCAAGCACCAGCGAGGCAAGCAATAGCCCGACCGCCGCAAGCATGATTGGAAAAGCAACGCTCGATTTGAGCCCGCTTCTCAGGTATTTGGACGAAGTCAAAACGTCCTCCTTCTGACTTCTATTCGGCACGGTCGGCCGGATTTCTCCGGTGGAAACCTTCCGTGAGTTCGCTTCATCGGATAACGACTTGGCTCAGCCTTGCATACAGCAAACCCGCCAAGCGCAGATTGACTCGCCATTATATGCGTGCCATCTAACATCTTGAGAGGCCACACTGACGGACCATTGCCCGTGAGTGCTTGTGCCGTTATGAAAACCGCCCTTATCGCCTTCAATCAATAGTTAAAACGCGAAAATTCTCGCCACCGTTATTGGCGAACGCGTAAAACTCTCTCTACGCCATGCTTTGCTTTGCATTAAGCTGCAGCCACAATCGAACCGGCGTTGGCCAATTCAAGCAGCCAACCTGACCAGATCCCTACGACCACGGTTCCTATTGCGGTCGTTGCTAGAACCGCCCCAACAGCGTCCGGGGTAGGCACGGTTTCGGAGTCTGGGTCCGAAGATCGCATGTACATGTTGACCACGACCCGCAGGTAGTAAAAGGCCGAAACCACTGCCGCCAAAACCAGCAGGATCGCGAGCCAAGTAGCGCCTCCGTTGACCAAGACGTCGATGATCAGGAGTTTTCCGAAGAAACCCGCCGTGGGCGGAACCCCGATTAGGGAGAGCATGAAGACCGCCATCGCCAGGGCCAGGGCCGGAGAACTTCTGCCCAAGCCTCGATAGGCCTCGAGGTCGACCGCGGAGCGATACCGCTCCACCAGCATCACGACCACAAACGCACCAGTGTTCATGAGTGCGTAGGCTACCGCGTAATAAAGCAAAGTGTGCGTGCCGGCGTAACTTAGGCCGCCGCCGACCTGGGATTGCGTAGCAACCAGCCCGGCGAGCATGTACCCGGAATGGGCAATGCTCGAATACGCCAGCATCCGCTTGACATTTGTCTGGGCGACCGCGATCAAATTGCCGGCGACGATCGTGATTGCTGCCAATACCCCGAGCAGGATTTCCAGGTCGACAGCGTAGGGTTCGAACGATGCTTCCAAGAGCCTGAGCAGCAGTCCCAGCGCCGCAATCTTGGGGGCAACCGAAATGAACGCGGTAACCGCGGTGGGGGCGCCGTCGTAGGCGTCCGGAGTCCAGGCGTGGAACGGTACGAGCGCGATCTTAAACGAAAGCGCGGCGATGATCAGGCCGATCGCCAGGAACTCAGGCGGGCCGATTTCACGTTGGGCGAACACCGCTCCAATTTCGCCGAAAGATGTTTGGCCGGTCACGCCGTATAGCCATCCGACTCCGTAAGCGGTAACCGCGGTCGAAAGCGCGCCCATCGTGAAGTACTTGATCGCGCCCTCGGTGGAGCGCTGACGCCAGCGGGTGATCGCCACCAGGGCGTAGATCGGGATCGACATCAGTTCCAGGGCCACGAACATGACGATCAGGTCGTTCGCCCCGACCAGCAGCATCATCCCGGTCGTGGAGAAGAGAAGGATGGCCGCGTAAGCTCCGAACCGCACCTTCGGCAGATTGCCCAGGCCGAGTACCACTGCCGCGGCCGCGACCGCCAGGAGCACCATCCGCAGGAACACCGAAAACTGGTCGATAACCAGCTGGCCGGAAAGAATCGCCTCGGAATCCTGCGGCCACTGCCCAACCAGGATCCCGGCGGCCAGGACCGTCCCGACCAGCGTGAGCGCAAGGTAGGCCCAGCGGTTGTCGCGCTTGGAGAACACCCACATCAGCGGCGTGGTGCTGGCGACCGCCACCAGGATCATCTCCGGGCCGATCTGTCCGATCTCGGACCACTCGTAGGGCATCTAGATCCCCACCAGCTGCCCGGTGGCAAGCGAGAGCATCGCGACGAAGGGATCGGGGGCGATCCCGACCCACATGACCATTCCGGCAAGTGGGAGAAGCGCCGCGCCTTCGACCCGGTTCAGGTCGGTGATTCCTACGTAACCCTCGTTGACCCTGCCGAGCATGAGCTTCTTGTACATCCAGAGCATGTAGGCCGCGGCCAGGATGACTCCGACCAGGGCTGCGAAACCGGCCACGTACGAATACCCGAACGCCCCGATCAGCACCAGGAATTCACCCACGAATCCGCTCATCGTCGGAAGACCGAGCGATGCGAGCGTGAAGAACCCGAGCACCACCGCGAACACCGGGATCCGTTCGGCCAGGCCGCCAAGGTCCGAGAAGAGCCTTGTGTGGGTCCGGTCGTAGACAACCCCGACGCAGAGGAACAGGGCGCCGGTGATCAGGCCGTGCGAGAACATCTGGATGATCGCCCCGTCGAGCGCCTGCTGGTTGCCGGAGAAGATGCCCAGGGTCACGAATCCCATGTGCGAGACGGACGAGTAGGCGATCAGTTTCTTGACGTCGCGCTGGGCCATCGCCACCAGGGCGCCGTAGATGATCGCTACAACCGAGAGCACGATCACCGCCACCCGGAATTCGTCCACCGCCTGCGGGGAGAGCGGCAGGACCAGGCGCAGGAATCCGTAACCACCCATCTTTAGCAGGACCCCGGCCAGGATCACGCTGCCGCCGGTGGGCGCCTCAACGTGGGCGTCGGGGAGCCAGGTGTGGAACGGGAACATCGGGATCTTGATCGCGAACGCGGCAAAGAAGGCCCCGAACACCCAGAACTGCAGCGACTGGGTCAGGCCAATCTCGGGGAGCATTTGGATGTCGAACGACCCGGCATCCAGACCTATGGCGATGATCGCCACCAGCATCAGGACCGATCCGATGAAGGTGAACAGGAAGAACTTGACCGCCGCGTAGATACGGCGCGGGCCGCCCCAGACGCCGATGATCAGGTACATCGGGATCAGGACCACTTCCCAGAACACGTAGAAGAGGACTAGGTCCAGGGCGACAAAGACCCCGATCATCCCGGTCTCCAGCAGCAGCATCGCGGCCATGTACTCGCGCGTGCGGTCCGATATGGACAGCCAGGATGTGCCGATCACGATCGGGGTCAACAACCCGGTCAAGAGCACCATGAGGATTGAGATGCCGTCGACGCCGAGCTTGTACTGCAGGCCGAACTGCGGGATCCAGTCGCGCTGCTCCAGGTACTGGTAGCCGGCGACCTCGGAGTCGAACCCGAACACGACTGATAGGACCGCGCCCAGCGTCAGCAGCGAGAAAAGCAGCGCCGTCGCGGTGGCGGCCTGGCGCGAGCGCATGAACCAGGTCGCGACCGCCCCGGCCAGCGGTAGCCAGACGCAGAGCGTGAGCAGGGGTGGACCGGTGGTTTCAGGCATCTTTAATCCATCACGCCAGCAGCAGCGATCCGACGACCACGGCTATCCCCAGCACGACCAGCAGGGTGTAGTTCTGGACCTGGCCGGTCTGCAGGCGCCGGGCGACCGCGGCGACCGCGCGCACCAGCCAGCCGATCAGGTTGACTACCCCGTCGACCAGGCGGGCATCCACTCCCCACAGGAAGAAGGCGCTGGTCCGGGTCCCACCGGTGATAAGGCCGTCGCCTAGGTGGTCCATGTAGTACTTCTCGCCCGCCAGCTTGTAGAAACCCGGCGCCAGCTTCCGCAGCATCCGGACCGAGACCACCCTGCGCGAGTAGGCCGCCCAGGCCAGGGCCACTCCGCCCAGTGCGACGGCGGTCGATACAAGCGCCATGACCACGGTCAGGGTCTCATCTCCGGTGAGCTTGTAGTGGATCGAGTGCAGGACGTGGCCCAGGTAGTCGTGGAAGATTCCGTGCTCGGGCGGGATGCCGAGCACCACGCCCGCCACCACCGAAAGCGCGGCCAGAATCACCAGCGGGGAGACCATCGCCAAGGGCGATTCGTGGGCGTGGTCGTGGAGCTCCTTGTCGCGCGGGGAGCCGTGGAAGGTCATGACGATCATCCGGATCGTGTAGAAGGCGGTCAGGAGCGAAGTTAAGAGTCCGGCGGCAAAGTAGATGAGGAAGCCCCAGTTGCCGTCGCTTGAGGCGCCGGCGGCGTACGTGGACGCGATCAGCTCGTCCTTGCTCCAGAAACCGGCCAGCGGGAAGACCGCCGCCAGCGCGATTCCGCCGAGCAGGAACGTGACGTAGGTCCAGGGGAGTTTCCTGGCCAGGCCGCCGTAGCGGCGCATGTCCTGCTCGTCGCCCATCGCATGGATGACCGAGCCGGAGCCGAGAAAGAGCAGGGCCTTGAAGAACGCGTGCGTGACTAGGTGGAAGATCGCCGCGATATACGCGCCGGCGCCGAGCCCCATGAACATCAGGCCCAGCTGCGAGACCGTCGAATAGGCCAGGACCCGCTTGATGTCGGTCTGTACGCAGCCGATCGTGGCCGCCAGCAGCGCCGTGAACGCCCCGAAGCCGCCCACGATCAGCAGGGCGTCGCCGGAGGCCTCGAAGATCACCGAGTGCCGGGCGACCATGTAGACCCCGGCGGTGACCATCGTCGCCGCGTGGATCAACGCCGAGACCGGGGTGGGGCCCTCCATCGCGTCGGGGAGCCAGACGTGCAGCGGGAACTGGGCGGATTTCCCCATCGCCCCCACGAACAGGAGCAGCGCGATCGCCAGCAGGACGCCGGTCGAGGCGCGTTCGACCTGCTCGTGCACCGTGAGGTAGTCGAGCGTCCCGAAGGTCCAGAACACCAGGAAGACTCCTCCTGCGAAACCGAAGTCACCGATTCGGTTGGTAACGAATGCCTTTATCGCCGCATCGTTGGCGCTGTTGCGACGGTGCCAGAACCCGATCAGCAGGTAGGAACAGACCCCGACCATTTCCCAGAAGACGAACAGCAGCAGGAAGTTGTCGGCCATCACCAGCAGGATCATCGAGAAGACGAACAGCGGCAGCCAGACGAAGAAGCGGGCATGGGAGGGGTCGTGGGCCATGTAGGCGGTCGAGTAGACGTGGACAAGGAACGAGACCCCGGTCACGACCAGCAGCATCACCACCGCCAGCTCGTCGAGCAGGAAACCGATGCTGATCGTCAGGTCGCCAGACGCGACCCAGCGGTAGAGCTCCTGCTGGCGGTCTGCCGACCCTTCGGCTGGAAGGTCGAACCAGAGCAAGGCCGAAGCGACGAAAGCCCCGCCGATCGCCAGCGAGGCGATCACCCCGGCGATGCGGCCCAGGTAGCGTGGCCCGAAAAGCCCGTTGAACAGGAAGGCGGCCAGCGGCAGCGCCGGGATCGCCCAGGAATATTCGGCCATCAGATCGCCCTACAACCTAGCCGCGCAGCGACTGGAGCCGGTCGACGAAGAACCCGGAGATCTGGCGCGAGAGCGCGACCAGGATTGCCAGGCCCACGACCGCCTCGGCGGCCGCGACGGTGAGCGTCAGCAGCACCAGCATGTAACCGGCCAGGTCGTAGTTGTAGACCGCGAACGCGCCCAGGTTCAGGATCGCGCCCTGGAGCATGAGTTCGACTGAGAGAAAGACCACGATGATGTTGCGGCGGATCAGCACCCCGACCGCGCCGAGCGAGAAGAGGATCGCCCCGACTATCAGGAAGGCCGAGAGCGGCAGGGTCAATGCGCGTCCCCGTGCGAATCGCCCTCGAGCGCGGCGACGTATTCGGCCCCGGCGGCGTCGGTCACCGGGTCGACTTCGTCCTCGATCTCTTCCTCGTCGGACGCCCGCCGCGCCAGGACAAGACCGGCGATCGAGGCCGCCATGAGCAGGACCCCGGCCACCTCGAACGGCAGCGCGTACTGGGAAAAGATCACGTCGGCGGCGGCTATCGCCGAGCCGCCGGCGGCGTCGATGACCGCTGGCGAGTAGTCCCCCAGCTGCTCGCCGCTGGGATTGGGCTGGGCCGCCGCCACCCAGACGGCCTCGATCAGGAGCAGCGCCCCGAGCGGGATCCCCAGCCAAGTCTGGTAGCGGTGCAGGTACCTGGTCTCCTCGTGCTGGTGGAGGTTCAGAAGCATCATCGTGAACAGGAAGAGGACGATGATCGCCCCGGCGTAGACCAGGACGTTGAGGACCGCCAGGAACCCGGAGCCCATGATCACCAGCATCCCGGCGACGTGGAAAACCACCAGCACCAGCGCCAGCGCGCAGTGAATGGGACTGCGCAGTAGCACCACGGCCAGCCCGCTGATGACGGCGACAACCGACAGATAGACGAATGCGGCTTCGGTCACCTGGTTACTTGTTCCAGTGGTGCTTGAAGAGCTGCTGGTCGGAGTCTTCCCACATCTGCATCATCGTGTCGGCGTCGATCACCAGTTCGGAGCGGTCCGGGGTCACGGTGTGGTAGGCGGGCGTGACCTGCAGCGCGTCAACCGGGCAGGCCTCGATGCACAGGTAACAGTAGATGCAGCGGCCCAGGTCGAACTCGTAGCGCTCCACCCAGCGCGTCCCGTCTTCGGCTTCGGAGGTGTCGATCCGGATCACGTCGTTGGGACAGGCGGTCTCGCACAGTCCGCAGCCAACGCAAGAGAGGAGGCCGGTCACCTCGTCGCGCCGCATCCCGACCATGCCGCGGAAGCGCTCGGCCACCGGGCGCGGCTCTTCCGGGTAGAGGTAGGTGATTGGTTTCCGGAACCCGATCGAGAAGACCTTGGCCAGGCCGGTCAGTAGTCCTTTGCCGAACATTTGCCCGCCCTAGCTCCAGATGATTCGCATGACGGTGGCCAGCGCCAGGTTGACGACCCCGGCCGGCAGCAGGATCTTCCAGCAGAACCCCATCAGTTGGTCGTAGCGCAGCCGCGGCAGGGTCCCGCGCAGGAGTATGTAGAGGAACATCACCACCAGGGCCTTGCCCACGACCCAGAGGATCCCGGAAAGTCCCTCGGCGCCGGGGATCGTCCACCCGTTCCAGCCGCCCAGGAAAAGGATCGCGACCAGGAACGAGGAAAGCAGCATGTTGGCGTATTCGGCCATGAAGAAGAAGGCCCAGCGCATACCGGAGTATTCGACGTGGTAGCCGGCCACGATTTCGGTCTCGGCTTCCGGCAGGTCGAACGGTACCCGGTTGGTCTCGGCCACGACCGAGATCAGGAAGATCAGGAAACCGAGCAACTGCGGGACGATGTGCCACATGTGCTTCTGGGACTCGACGATGTCGATCAGCGAGAACGAGCCCGCGTACATCAGGACGCCCAGGATCGCCAGGCCGAGCGAGATCTCGTAGGAAATCACCTGGGCCGAGGAGCGCAGCGATCCGAAGTGCGCGTACTTTGAGTTCGACGACCAGCCCGACATCACCGGGCCGTAGGCGTTCAGCGAACCCAGCGCCAGCACGAACAGCAGGGCGACATTCAGGTCCACGATCCAGAGTTCGATTTCGCGCCCAAGCTCGACGCTCGGGCCCAGCGGGATCACCGCCCAGGCGGTGGCGGCCGGGACCAGCATGAACAGCGGCGCCATCCAAAAAACGACCTTGTCGCCCCAGGGCGGGATGATGTCTTCCTTGATACCAAGCTTCAGCCCGTCAACGAGCGTCTGCAGCACTCCCCAGGGACCGACCCGGTTGGGTCCGTAGCGGGCCTGGACCCGGCCCAGGTACTTTCTTTCGGCCAGGACCCAGATCATCGGGGAGGTGAAGAACACGACAAAGAAGACCAGGATCTTGAGCGCGAAGATGAGCACATCCCAGGCGTCCATCTACGCCGATCCCGCCTTCCTCAGCGAGACCGGACGTCCGTCCGCCCCGCCCGGGTAGAGCTGTTCACCGGCGGCGCCGGTCAACCCGTCGGCCAGGTACACGACCCCGGCCGGGACCCGGTCGTCGATGAGGACTTCGACATCCACTGATCCAAACGCCGAGCGCAGGACGGCGCGCTCGCCGCCCGAGAGCCCGAGCCAGTCGGCATCCGAGGTTCCGATCTCGACGCACTCGGAGTAGATGCCGGAGAGGACCTCGCCGCGGCGCAGATTGCGGTTGCCGGAGAAGAGGTTGGTCTCGTTGGCCAGGACCAGCGGGAGGTCGGCGGTCGGCTGGCGGACCTGGCCGTTGGGCTGGAGCGCGGGCGGTTCGCCCGGCTGGCGCTGGGCGATACCGAAGGAACCCAGTTCCTGCCAGAGCCCGGAACTTGAGCGGTGGCCGAACCCGAACCCTACGTAGGCGGCCAGCCGGGCCGCGATTTCCCAGTCGGCGCGGGCGTGGCCGGGCGGCGGGACCGAGACCTCGAGGCGGTTGGCGCGGCCCTCGAACGAAATCAGGTGTCCGTCCTTTTCAGCCGAGGCGGCGCCGGGCAGGACCACGTCGGCCAGCTCGGTCAACGGTCCGGCATGGGTGGCCTGCACGATCAGCAGACGAACGTCGTCAAGCGCTGAGGCATTGACCGAACCGCCGGGCAGCTGGCTGGAGTCTTCGATTCCGGCCAGGAAGAGGGCGGCGAGTTCGCCCGAGGAAGAAAGTTCCCCAAAGTCGCGGCCCCGACCGGTCGGCGGACTGTTCCAGGCCGTGCCGAGCGCGGTCTGGGATTCGGCGTCGCCGGCCGGCAGGCGCCCGGGCAGGATGTCCGGCCCGACACCGGCCCGCCAGATCCCGGCCGAATTCCCAGTCTCCGGCAGCGGACAGAGCGTTGCCCCGGTCGCTGAGGCCAGGCGGCAGGCGGCGGCGGCGATCTCGGCCTCCCGCCCGCGGGTCCAGGCGCCGGTGTCCCAGATCAGGAACGCCCGCTCGGCGCCGGAGAGTTTTTCGGCCAGGTCGGAGAGCTGTCCGTTCTCGATTCCAAGTTCGGCGGCAGATTCTGCGGACGGTGAGGCCAGGGCGTCGAGGAATGAAATCTCATCGCCCGGCTTTAAGCGCAGCGAAGAGCTGGCGAAAACGTCCAGCCCGGAGCCCACGCGGGTCGCGGTGGCATAGGACATCCGGCCCTCGCGCGCGGCCGCTTTCATGTGCGCGGCCAGGACGTTGTGGGTCCCGTTGACGTCCGCCCCGAAAACGAGCGCGAAGTCCGAACTCAGCACCGCGTCCTGGTCGGGGAACAGCGCCGCGCTGCCAAGGTGCGCCTCGATCGCGTCGGCGGCCCTGGCGAACCCGGATTCGGCCTGGTAGATGTTGGCAGTGCCCAGCGCTCCGCGGGCCAGCCGCGCGAACGCGTAGCCGTCCTCGACCGAAAGCTCGTTGCCGGCCACCACGGCGATCGATTCGGGTCCCTCGCGACGGGCAATTTCGAGCAGCGAGTCGCCGACGTGCTCGATCGCCTCAGGCCAGCCGACTTCGGCCAGCTCTCCGCCGCGCCGGATCATCGGCGCGGTGATGCGTTGGGGGTCGTTGACGTGTTCCCAGCCGAAGAACCCCTTGCCGCAGAGGATCCCGCGGTTGGGCTCGGTGACCGGGCGGGCCCTTGCCCGCAGTACCGTGCCCTTGCGCGATTCGAGCTGCAGCTGGCAGCCGACCGAGCAGTGCGGGCAGGTCGTCTGGGTCTGGACCGTCTGCCAAGCCCTTGCCTGGTGCTTGAACGGCCGGCTAAGGACCGCCCCTACCGGGCAGACCTCGACGCACATGCCGCAGCGCTCGCAGTCCATGAACTTGTGCTGGGCGGTGACGATGAAGGACTTGGACCCGCGGTCCGAAACGTCGAGGGCGTGAACCCCCATCTGCTCGTCGCAGACCCGCACGCACCGGTAGCAGAGGATGCACCGGTTGTGGTTGATCATGATCACTTCGTTGAGGTTTTCCTCCGGGAACGCCTTGGAGACGGTCTCGAAGGGGCTGCTCCAGATGTTCAGGCCGAACGTCTCGTCCTGGAGCTCGCAGGTCCCCGACTGGTCGCAGTAGGGACAGTCGAGCGGGTGGTGCTGGAGCAGCAGCTCGATCGTCTGGCGCCGGATCTGCTGCATCTCGTCGGTGTCGGTCTTGACCGTCATGCCGTCGGCGGCGGGAGTGGTGCAGGAGGCCATCGGGCGCGGCGGCCCGGGCGAGATCTCGACCACGCACATCCGGCAGGCCCCGACTGGTTCGAGGATCTCGTGGTTGCACAGCGTCGGGACGTCGATCCCGACCGACTCGGCGGCCTGGAGCACCGTCAACCCCTTGGGTACGGTGACTTCCCGGCCGTCGATGGTCAGGGTGACGGTGTCGGCGGGGGCGTTTACGGCCATGTTCAGCGGTCCACTTCGCCGAGAACGATATCGATGCTGCCGATGCAGGCGACCAGGTCGGCGATCAGTTCGCCTTCGACCATTTCCGAGAGCGAGGATAAATTCACGAACGACGGCGACCGGATGTGGCAGCGGTAGGGGACTCCCGACCCGTCGGAAACGAAGTAGAAGCCAAGCTCGCCCTTGGGCGATTCAACCCCGAAATAGGTGTCCCCGGGCGGGGGCGAGTAACCCTCGATCACAAGTTTGAAGTGATTGATCATCGCTTCCATGTCGCCGCGCATGCCGGCCGGTTCCCAGCCCGAAACTCGTTCGATCTCCGGCCAGACGACGTTGGCGTTGTTGGCGTTCACGGGCTGGCCGGCCAGTTCGCGGGCCCGTTCGACGGACTGGAGGATGATTGCCCGCGACTGGAACAGTTCATTGAGTCGGACCAGGTAGCGCGACCAAACGTCGCAGCCGTTGAACACCGGAACCTCGAAGTCGATCTGGTCGTAGCGGGCGTAAGGCTGGTTGCGGCGCAGATCCCAGTCGACTCCGGATCCGCGCAGCGACGGCCCCGTCACCCCGTAGCTGATCGCCTTTTCGGGTTCGATGATGCCAACACCCTGGGTGCGCATCTGGTAGATCTCGTTGCCGGTCAGGATCGTGTCAAATTCCTCGACCGTGAACCCGTTGGCAAATTCCTCGACGTGATCGAGCCAGCCGGGCGGGTCGTCGTGACGTCCGACCCCGCCCGCCCGCATGTAGTTCGTGGTCAGGCGCGCGCCGCAGCCTTCCTCAAACAGTCCCGAGATCTTCTCGCGCTCTCGGAACGCATAGAGGAACATCGACATCGCGCCCATGTCCAGGCTGTGGGTGCCGATCCAGATCATATGCCCGTAGATCCGGGCCAGTTCCATCACGATCATGCGCAGGTAGTGGGCGCGCTCGGGGACCTGGTCCTCGATTCCGAGCAGCTTTTCGACCGCCATCAGGTAACCCAGGTTGTTGGCCGGGGCGGCGGTGTAGTCGGTGCGGTCGGTGTAGACCATGCCCTGGTAGTAGAGGCGCGATTCGATCAGTTTTTCGACGCCGCGGTGCAGGTAGCCGATGTCGCAGTCGGCCTTCTCGATCGTCTCGCCGGCGATCTGGGCCGCGACCCGCAGGACACCGTGGGTCGAGGGGTGCTGGGGTCCGATGTTGATCATCATCCGGTCGGGCGGGGGGTCTGACATCCGCGCCGGCAGCGGCTGATGGGTGCCCCTCATCTGCATGCTCATTGGCCCTCGCCCCAGAAGTCGTCGGGGTCGACCTTTCCCAGGGCGTCGGTCTGGTAGGCGTCGATCGGGAAATCCGGTCCCTCGAGCGGGAAGTCCTTGCGCATAGGAAACCACGGATACGGCTGCGGCATCAGGATGCGGCGAAGGTCCGGGTGGCCGTCGAACTCGATCCCGAACATGTCGTAGCACTCGCGCTCCTGCCAGTCGGCGGTCAGGTAGAGGTCCGACACGGTCGGGGCGTTCTGGCCCATCGCAACGTCGGTTTTCAGCGCCATGAAGACGTTCCTGCTCAGCGAGCGCAGGTGATAGACGAGCTCGAACTCCATCTCGCGCTCCGGCCAGTGAACGACGGTGATCGACACCAGCAGCTTGAATTCAAGGGTGGGGTCGTCGCGCAGGGATTGGATGGACCCGTGCAGGTCCTCTATGCCAACCCGCACGTTCAGGTCGCCGCGGTCCCGCCACATGGCGTCATCGGACAGCCCCGGCAGAGCGCCCCGGACGGCCGCATCAAGCTCTTCGCCTGATAACTGCGGCGTGCGGGCGGTGGGGAGGAGGATCTCAGCGGACGACAAGGATCAGGCCTCTTGAACCGCCCAGTCAAACACTCCCATCTTCCACGCCACCAGGTCGGCCACCGCCAGAAAGACCACGAACAGGGTCATCAGGCCGGCCATGTAAAGTTTTTCGCCCAATTCGGTGAGCGAGGCAAAGTGCACCGCCCATGGATAAAGGAATACCAACTCAAGGTCGAACGCGACAAATAGCATCGCAACCATATAGAACTTGACCTGATGCTGGCCGCGGGTATCGCCGGTGGCGGGCATGCCCGATTCGTAGGCTTCGAGCTTGGCCCCGACGTCCCGGTGGGGCTTCAGCACAGCCGTTCCAACCAGGCTGGCCAACGCGAACACGGTGATCACGGCGGCCATGACGGCCGGCCCTAGGTAATTTGGCAATCAGCTCCCGGCTTTCGCTGCATAAGTCGGTTGCGGAAAATATTCGGTTGAAAGCGCCCGAAATTCTATTCCCAGACCCGATTGCGATTCTTTCCCATGAGGGATTTGCAAGCCCGGTTCGGGGAACCTTTCTCGGTAGGCGTTGACCATCTACCCATATAAGGGAAATCCCTTGCAGGCCAAGGAGGCGCGACGCTGCGGATAGGCGTCGACGTGGGCGGCACCTTCACCGACCTGATCACGTTCGGTGAAGACGGCCCGCGGATCGGAAAGGTGCCCACCGCCACCCCGGACCCGAGCGTCGGGGTGATCCGGGGCGTTGCCGACCTTGGAATTGGTTCGCCCGAGGCGATCCTGCACGGCTCAACCGTCGCCACGAACGCGCTGCTGGAGCGCAAGGGGGCCCGGGTGGGACTGGTTACGACCAGTGGATTCGGGGACGTGTTGGAGATCGGCCGCCAGAACAGGCCGAGGCTGTACGAAATCGAACCACAGAAGCCCGAACCGCTGATCCCCAGAGAGCTGCGATTCGAACTGTCCGAACGCACCGCCTCGGACGGGACCGTGTTGGTGCGGCCCGGTGCCGGAGAGTTGGAGCAGCTCGCCCGGAGCCTTATTGATGCCGACGTCGAAGCGGTCGCGATCTGTTTTCTCCATTCCTATGCAAATCCCGAGAACGAAAGGGCCGCCGCCGCAGCGCTCAGGAACGCCGGGTTGCCGCGGGTGTCGATTTCGTCAGATGTTCTGCCGGAATTTCGCGAATACGAACGGACCGCGACCGTTGCCGCCAATGCCTACCTTTCCCCGCCGGTGGAACGCTACCTGCAGACTCTCCAGCGGGACGCCCCAGGGCCGCTCTGGATAGTCCAGTCCAACGGGGGGCTGCTTACGACCGGTGAGACCGACCGATTCCCGGTGCGAACGGTGCTCTCCGGTCCCGCCGGGGGCGTGACCGGAGCGGTCTGGGCCGCCGCGGCGGCCGGGTTCTCCGAGGTGGTCACCTTCGATATGGGTGGGACTTCCACCGATGTCTCGCTCTGCCCTGGCGGGCCGCTGCACACCAATTCGGGCGTTGTCGGCCAAGTCCCGATTTCGATCGACATGATCGACATCCACACCGTGGGCGCCGGAGGCGGTTCCATCGCCTGGGTGGACGATGGCGGAGCCCTCAAGGTCGGACCGCAGTCGGCGGGCTCCGAACCGGGCCCGGCCTGTTACGGCCGGGGCGGAGTGCTGCCGACGGTGTCCGACGCCAACCTGGTACTGGGGCGCCTGCCGGCCGGCGTAAGGCTGGGCGGGCGAATGGAGCTGGACCGGGCCAGAGCGGTTTCGGCAATTCAGGAATTGAACGACATGCTTCCCGGGCCCGAAATCGAGCCCGAGTCGATCGCGTCCGCCATCATCGATCTGGCCGACGCCAACATGGAAAGCGCGCTGCGGCTGATAACCATCGAACGCGGATTCGACCCGCGCGACTTCGCACTGGTCGCGTTCGGCGGGGCCGGTCCGCTGCACGCCTGCGAACTGGCTAAGCGGCTGCGCATCGAATCCGTGGTAGTTCCGCCGCATCCGGGAGTTCTTTCGGCGCTCGGAGCCCTGGTCGCCGACCGCGTCCGTTCTTATTCGCGGACCGTGATGCTGTCGGGGGATTCCGGTTCGATGGACAGGCTGCGAGTGGTCGCCGGAGAACTTGCCGCAATCGCCAGGCGGGACCTTGCCGCCGACGGCGATCCGCAGCTTCGCTTCGGCCTGGATCTTCGCTACGAAGGTCAGTCGTTTGAACTGACCGTGCCCTGGGACTCTGAATCAATCCCTCGATCGATCGATCTGTTCCACCGCGCCCACGACCGTCGCTATTCCTACTCGCTGCCGGAACACCCGGTGCAGATCGTTTCAATTCGACTTGATGGGGTAGTTCCCACCGAAGCGCCGGCGCTGGTTCCCGTTGGAAAAGCTATCGGTGATCCGGATCCGGAGGCAACAGTCACCACGCATTTCGAACACGGAGCAGTTGCCGCGCCCGTGTTCGAGCGGGCAGCACTCGGCTCGGGGCGCCTGATTCCGGGGCCGGCAATCATCACCCAGGACGACTGCACCTCGGTGGTGTCTCCCGGCTGGCAGGCCCTTGTCGTTGAATCAGGCACGCTGGTGATGTCACGCCGGGACTGACCTTGCCCAGCCCACTGGCCGCCAGGCTGGCCGCCGAGATCGGATCCGGCGGCCCGATCGGATTCGACCGGTTCATGGATGCCGCCCTTTACGATCCCGAATTTGGCTACTACATGGGTACGGGGAATCCAGAACAGGACTTTCGGACCGCGGTCGAAACGCATCCGCTCTTTGCGGCCACGCTCGCGCGGAGGCTGGACAGGGCCTGGCGGGAGCTCGGTTACCCGAAACCGCTCAGCGTCTTGGAACTCGGTTCCGGAACAGGATCAATGGCGGCCTCGGTATACCGCGTCGCCCGCGAATTGCCCTGGGGGAGCAGGCTCAACTGGACTGGCGTTGAAATCGGACCCGCGCGCCGGCGGGCCGCCCAGCTCGAATGCACGCACGCCTCGTTCGTATCCGACCTTGCGCAGGTGGAATCATTTACGCGCGGGGTGATATTGGCCAACGAGTACCTGGACGCGCTGCCATTCAAACTGGCCAGGCGCAGCGAATCGGGGTGGCTCGAAAAACGAGTCGGAATCTCCGAAACCGGGTCATTCGTTTTTGTTGAGCAACCGGCCGGTCCGGCGCTGGAGGATTACTGCTTGCGCTGGGGTGGTGCGATCCCGGTCGGCGGCGAACTCGAGGCCCGGACGGAATTGGATGGATTGTTTTCCGGGCTGGCAGCCAAAACTGGACTCTCGATTGCCATCTTTATCGATTACGGAGGGAGCGCGGGCCAGGTGCATTCAGAGCGCCTGTCGGACGGCACCGCGCTTGCTTACCGTGACATGAAGGTTTCCGATGACCTGCTCGCCGATCCCGGCCGGCAGGATCTGACCGCGCACGTCAATTTCGACTCGGTGTCAGAGAGCGCCGTTCGTCACGGGTTCAAAGCGCGCGAGCTGACCACCCAGGCTGAGTATCTGATTGGACTCGGCATCGGCGCTTACCTTCCCTCGCTGGCAGCCGGGCCCTCCACCGACAGAGCGCGCTACGAAGCAGAGCGCGAGGCGGTAACCCGGTTGCTCGACCCGCGACACACGGGGTCCTTCAGAGTTCTCGAACTTGAATGCGGATTGAGGGGTGGCGACTCTTCGGGTTAACCGGCAGCGGTGATTTCGGCCTGACCCAGCGCTTCAGCCAGGGCATCCGGCAAGCGGATCGACCCGTCTGCCTGCTGGAAGTTCTCCATGATCGCCACGGTCAGGCGGGGCAGCGCCAGCCCCGATCCGTTGATCGTGAAGGGGTGGCGGATCCGACCGTTCTCGGCGCTGCGAATGCGCATATTCATGCGCCGGGCCTGGAATTCGCCAAAACAAGACACCGAGGAAACCTCCAGCCAGCGGCCGGTTCCAGGCGCCCACAGCTCGATGTCGTAGGTTTTGGCGCTGGCGAGCGAAAGATCACCGGAGCAGAGCTCCAGGATGCGATACGGCAGGCCGAGCAGCTTCACCGGCGCAAGCGCATGCTCCAGGGTTTCTTCAAGTTCCCGGTAGCCGGTCTCGGGACTCGTTACCCGGACCAACTCGACCTTGTCGAACTGGTGTACGCGCAAAAGTCCCCTGGTCTCGGTCCCGGCGGCGCCGGCTTCGCGCCGGAAGCAGGGGGTGAGGGCCGCAAATTTCAGCGGCAGCATCTCTTCGGCGATGATCTCGTCGGCATAGATGTTGGTAAGCGGGACTTCGGCGGTCGGAATGAGCCAGAGGTCCTCGGCTTCGATCCGGTACTGATCGTCGGCAAATTTGGGCAGCTGCCCCGTCCCGACGAGCGCGGAGCCCCGAACCAGCGCCGGGGGGTAGACCTCCGTATAGCCGTGAATGCCGGTCTGGATGTCCAGCATCCAGTTCGAAAGCGCGCGTTGCATCCGGGCCGACACGCCGAAGTGGAGCCAGAACCCTGATCCAGAGAGCTTGGCCGACCGCGAAAAGTCGATCAGGCCCAGGTTTTCTGCAAGATCCACGTGATTTTGCGGCTCGAAATCGAATTCGGGCATCCGGCCGCCGCTACGGACCTGAACGTTGGCGGCCGCGTCACTCCCGATCGGGGTTGTCTCGTGCGGCACGTTGGGGAGTTCCAGCAGGGCCGCATCCAGCTCCTCGCCCACCTTCGCGATCTGATCATCCAGCGGCTTCAAGGCTTCCGATGCGGCTCGCGTCCGGGCGATGAGCGCGTCGCGTTCGGCCTTTTCCTTGACCGATCCGATTGAACGGGAGGTCGACCGGACCTCGTGGCGCTTCTGCTCGAGTTCGACCAGGATTCCACGACGCCTGCGGTCCAGTTCGATTACCAGATCGAGGCTTTCGGCCGGGTAGCCCTTCGCAACGACCCCGGCTCTTACCGATTCGGAGTTCTCGCGCAGGTAGCGGAGCGAGTACAAGGCCTACCTGGGATCGGAGCGAAGTTGCGGGAACAAGACGACCTCGCGAAAGTGCCGGGCCCCGGTCACAAGCATCACCAGGCGGTCGATTCCCACGCCCAGACCGCCGGTCGGTGGCATTCCCTGTTCGAGCGCTTCGATGAATTCCTCGTCCACGGGCTGGGCATCGGGATCGCCGCCAAACTGGTCTTCGAACCTGCGCCGTTGCTC
>CBDBBM010000006.1:0-21846 GCA_965203015.1 Chloroflexota bacterium | reverse complement strand
TTGGGAACCAGATCGTGGGAGCCCCCACGCGAAGGTCTATCGCTAAAGCTCAAGCCTCTACAATCGGCCCCCTCGCAGATGGCAATCGGCCCTTCACAGGATCTTCACAAACCAATGCCAGGATCTCTCCGTCGCAAACATGCGAAGAATTGCCAAGGAGAACTGCGATGACGTTGACTGCGCGACGGAAACGACTGGCGGCCGCGGCCCTGGCTTTGGCGCTAACGCTCACCGTCCTGGCCAGCCTGGCGCTGGCCCGCAGCGGCGGGGAGGACGGTTCCGGCAGCGCCACCCGCTTCTCAGAACAGGTGGTGGCCAATCTGGGCCGCGACCCGGCGCTGGTGCGTTCCGCGGTCGACCAGGCCAAGCAGGACCTGGACTCTGGCGCGGCAGGCGAGCGGGACCTGGCCGAGCTGCTGGCCGAAAACCTCAACGAGGATCCCGCGGTCGTGGAGGCCGCGATCGCCAAGGCCCGCCAAGACCTGCTCGGGGAGCGCCTGCGGGCCGGGCAGTCTCCCGGGACAGGCTGAAAACCTCGGGTGGGCGCAAACATCCTGATCGTGGAGGACGATCCACACGTGGCCAGGATCGCCGGCCTTTACCTGCGTCGCGACGGCCACGCGGTGACGGCGGTGGCGGACGGGCCCGCTGGCCTACGCGCCGCCGCCGCCTGCCCGCCCGACTTGGTTGTGCTCGACTTGATGTTGCCGGGTCTGGATGGATTCAGCGTTTGTCGGCGGCTAAGGGCAATCTCCAATGTGCCCGTGATCATGCTTACGGCGCGGACCGCCGAACCCGACAGGCTGGCCGGACTTGACCTGGGCGCCGACGACTATATGACCAAGCCGTTCAGCCCTCGCGAATTGGCGGCTCGAGTCCGGGCGGTGTTGCGGCGCGTGGAGAGGGAGGCAGGACGAGCCGGACCCGAACGTTTGGAGCGGGGCGGGCTCACGTTGGTCTTCAAGTCCCACGTCGCGCGGGCCGGCTGCATCACATTGCCGCTGACTCCGACCGAGTTCCGATTGCTCTCCCTCCTGGCCCGGGATCCCGGGCGGGTATTCAGTCGAGCCCGCATCATCAGCCGAGTCTTCGGATACGAGTTCAATGGTCTCGACCGAACCGTCGATGCGCATATAGCAAACCTGCGGCGCAAGCTGGGCGCCGCCGGCGACGGCGTCGGGCGGATTGAGACTGTTTACGGTGTCGGTTATCGTTTTGCCACCGATTCGAACGGGAAATGATACCGAACGTGCCCGGAGGGCTGCGGCTGAGGTTGGTGGCGGCTTTCGCCGCGGTCCTGGCAGTTACCTTATTGATCGCAGGATTGTTCCTGAACAACGTCACTGCGGACGCGGCCGACCGATTCGGCCGCGAAACTGACGCCTATCGCGTTGCGCGATTGAAGGAAATCGTCGCCGGGCGGCTTGGGGACGGCGGCGCGAGATTGCAACAGACTCTGGAGCGTGCTGCAGTTTTTTACGGACGCCGGCTGCGAATTTACGGCAGCGACGGGTCGCTGCTGGCGGACTCACATTCGGGAAGCGATGCAGATGTGGTCGAGAGCGCGGCGGTGAGGATCGAATTGGCCAGCGGCGGTGAAGGAGCCGCGATACTCGAAATCTCCAACGCGGCATTGCACGGCGCGCGCGAACCCGAGGCCGGGAACATCGCCAGTGCCGTAAATCGCTCGCTGATAGTTGCGGGCGTAGTTGGATTGGCAGGTGGGATTTCCGCGGCCGCGTTGCTCACCGCCCGGATACTGGGGCCTGTGCGGCAATTGCGCACCGCGGCAATCCGGCTCGGGCGGGGCGATCTCGAGCAGCGCGTAACGGCACGTGGCAACGACGAAATCGGCGATCTTGGGCGAAGCTTCAATGCGATGGCCCGGGACCTGCAACGCGCCGAAACACAACGCAGGAGGATGGTCTCGGACATAGCGCACGAACTGCGGACACCACTCTCAAACATCCAAGGCTATCTCGAAGCATTCGAAGACGGTGTGATCGAACCGTTGCCGCCCGCCACGACGGCGGCTGTCGGCCAGGTCAAGTTGCTGGACCGCCTGATCGAGGACCTGCAACTTATCACCCTGGTCGATTCCGGCGACTTGGCCCTTGAACTGCGAACCGAGTCGCTGGCGCCGATAGTGCGTTCGGCGGTTGAACCGTTTCGGCCGCGCGCGTTAGCCCGGGCGGTGGCGCTGGAATCGTCAATGCCGACAAACTTGCCGGCGGTCGACGTCGATGTGACGAGGATCACCCAGGTGTTAGGGATACTCATCGAAAACGCGCTTCAGCGGACCCCCGTTCGGGGGCAGCGTCCGGCTTGCAACTTCAGTCTCGGACGAGAGGATTCAGGTTTCAGTCGCCAATACAGGCTCCAATATTCCGGCGGGGGAGCTGGAAAACATCTTCGAGCGGTTCTACCGCGTAGACCCCTCGCGGTCGCGCGCCAGCGGAGGTTTTGGACTGGGCCTGACCATAGCCAGGGGCATCGTGCAGGCGCACGGTGGGCGTATATGGGCCGAGAACGAGGAGAAGTCAGGGTGTCGATTCACGATCGAACTCCCGCTGAAACAAGGGCCCGACGATTGACTGCCGGGTGCTTGTCGTTCTCGATGCGGCAGATGCGCCCGAAAACATTGAGTGCGCGCCAGGGTGCGGCGCCAATAAAGAATCGCGTGGTTTCGAGAGGATGCGGGCGCGCACGAGTGATCGAAGGATTTGGCGTGCCCGCTACGCTCGCCGGGACTCCGTCCAGCTCTTCCGCACCATGGCCCTGGAATAACCGCCCGGCAAAATCCCGTGGACGAACACTCATGCACGGCTTGTCGGAGGGGCTGGCGCTTACGCCGGCGCCCACAATCAGGTGTGAATTAGATTCCGTCGCCGCCTGAGCTTCGCGGGCCGGCTGGAAGCGCTCCGCGGAGATTTTTGCGTTGATGCCCGCATTGCCGGCGGGTTTCTTTTGGGCTTTCGGGTCAGGTACGCCGTAGGGGCGCTTGCAGGATCGCCCCGGTCCCCCGGGGCGATCCTGCCCGGGTCGACGGACGCGTTTCCAATGCCGGCGGCACTGCTTTTGCACGAGATTGCCCGTCCAGTCGGATCGTCTCAAGGCATTCCCGGTGGCGAAGCTCGGAGGGCGATTCGACGCCGCAATTCGAGGGATCGCATGCTTCGTCCTCAGCCCCATCCACCGCCCCGAACTCAACCAGGCGGTCGCCGATCTCGGGACGCATCCTCCGCCCCTCAGCAAGGATGCCGGACGAAATTGTCACCGGTCCAAGGGACACGCCCCTCAATGTTTCCTAAACATTTGTTGCTACCTTTGCCGCAACGCAAGGCCGCCGCGGCCATGCAATCCGAGCCGAAATTGGAGGCGAGAAGATGAATTTGGAAATGCGGAAGACCCTGCCGGTGAGCTTGACGGTGAGCCTGGTTGTGGGTCTGTTGATGGCGGTCGTTGTCGGCGGAGCGGCATTCGCCTCGGACGGCGACGCTCTCGAGCCCGCCGATAACGCACCCCGCGAAATAGTCGCCACCGATGCGGACGTGTCTACCGAGACGATCGAGAATCAGGACCCGGAAACGGCCGAAGGGCCGGATGATCTGGCCGTCCGGATCGCCGAGATCCTTGGGGCCGATCCCAAAGTCACGGCCTCCGCCATGGCCGAGGCCGACGCGGCGCTGACCCGTGCGCTCCCACCGCGCGAAGGGCTCGACGGGGGGCAGGACGCCGATTCTGCAGAGGTGATGGCCGAAGCACCCTCCTTCCGCGCATACGGGGACCGGATGGGCGCGATTATGGGCCTGGACGGCCAGGACGTCGCTCGCGCAATTGCGCAGGCTCACGAAGAGTTGTATGCAGTGGAGCGAGGCATCGACGACACCGGCAGCGGATGGGACCTGGAGGACAAGGAGCGTCCCGACAAGCACGACGCCGGGAGCGACACCGACGGATGAACTGAAGTCGTTTGAAGATCGACCGGGCGGGACGCCCCGCCCGGTCGGGCGCCGCGGAGTTCAGTTAGCATGACCGAAAAGATCAGAATGGCGATGGCGGACCGGAGGATGGAAGGCGGAGAGTGCGGCCAAAAGCCCCTGGTGCTGGTGGTGGACGACGACCCCGGCACGGTCGCACTGGCGCGCGGTTACCTGGAACGCGCCGGCTACCGGGTGGCCACGGCCGGCGACGGAATCGACGCGCTGGAGATGGCCCGCAATACTCGGCCCGGCCTTGTCGTGCTCGACGTAATGCTGCCCGGCCTGGATGGATTCGAGGTATGCCGCAGACTGCAGGTGGAGACGATGGTGCCGGTCATCATGCTTACAGCGCGAGTTGACGAGGTCGACCGACTGCGCGGCCTGGGCCTGGGCGCCGACGATTACGTCGTCAAACCTTTCAGTCCCCGGGAGCTCGCGGCCCGCGTGGGAGCCGTCCTGCGGCGCGTCGACCGTGACGGCGCCGTGGCCGCCTATCCGGAACTTTCGTTCGGCAATATCCGGGTCAACCTTCGGACCAGAAGTGCGTCAGTGGACGGGGCCGAACTCTTGCTGACGCCGACCGAGTTGAGGTTGTTGACGCTGTTCCTGCGCGAACCGGGACGAATATTTTCCCGCAACGAAATCATCAACCGCGCGCTCAGTTACGATTTCGACGGTTGCGATCGAGCGATCGACGCTCACGTATCCTGCCTGCGCCGCAAGCTCGAATCGCAAAGTCCGGGGAGCGCCAGTCTTATCAGGACCGTTTACGGCAGCGGCTACCAGCTGCGCCGACCCGAGGTCTGACTTGCTCGTCGGACTGCCACGCAACCTGGTATCCAGCCTGCAATTCAGGCTGGTGCTGGGGTTCATGCTGATCCTGAGCACGGCCCTGGTGGCGGTGGGAGTCTTCATCGGCCTCACCACCAGGATGCAGACGGAGCGGTTCGAAAGCGACCATGACCGGGCGCTGACCGGGCGCGTGAGCCACTTCATCACCAATCACTACGTCGAGCAGGACTCATGGTCCGAACCCGGTCCGGATCTGCAGTCGATCGTGGCTCAGGCTGCCGACATCTCCGGGTTGCAACTTACCGTTTTCGATTCCCAGGGCAACATCCTCGCCGACTCCGATGCCGGTTCCTCGCCGAACCATCTGGTGAATTTAGAGCAGCCCGGCGGAAGGGGTGACCTGGACCGGATTGGGCGGGACCCGGAAGCGGGCGACGGCGGGCGGGCCGTGCCCCTAATCTACGGTGGGGAGGTGTTGGGTTCTCTCGCCGCGTCAAATCAAGTGCCGACCGATCCGGCACCGGATCATCAGGTTCTTGCCGATCCGGAGGCATCCCGCATTTCCGAACTCGTCAACCGCTATTTGCTGTTGGCCGGAATCGGCGCCGCGATCCTGGGCACGGGCCTGACATGGGCGCTGTCGCAGCGTACCCTGGCCCCTCTGCAGAGCCTGGGCGAGAAGGCCCGGCGGCTGGGCGGTGGGGATCTGTCGCAGCGGGCCGGGACTACCGGGCCGTCCGAGATACGCGAGCTGGCCCAGAGCTTCAACACCATGGCCGCCGAGCTGCAAGAGGCCGAGCGCCGCCGCCGCCGCCTCACGGCCGACATCGCCCACGAACTGCGGACGCCGATCTCCAACATCCAGGGTTACGTGGAGGCCATCAAGGATGGAGTCTTCCCGCCAACGCCGGAGACAGTGGACGTGCTTCACCGCCAGACGCTCCTCCTAGCGCGGCTGGTCGAAGACCTGCGCTTGCTGGCTCAGGTCAACGCCGGTGGGTTGACGCTCCTCAGGGCGCCGACATCCGTCCCCGCCCTGCTGCAATCCTGCGTGGCGGCGGTCCGGGCGCGGGCCGAAGCCAAAGGGGTTGAGCTGAGCCTGGAGACGGACACCGATCTGCCGATACTGGATCTTGACGCGGCTCGCATTGCCCAGGTACTCGGCAATCTGCTGGACAACGCCCTCACACACGCATCGGAGGGCGGGAAGGTGGCCGTGTCGGCCCGGGCGTTGGCCGATTCGGTGGAAGTGGCGGTGGCCGACAGCGGACCCGGGATTGCGCCCGCGGATCTGCCGCGCGTCTTCGACCGCTTCTACCGCGCCGACCCATCCCGTTCCCGCGCTACCGGAGGAACCGGACTCGGGCTCGCCGTGGCCCGCGGGCTGGTGGAATCCCACGGGGGATCCATCGAGGTCAGGAGCCAATCGGGGCGGGGCAGCCGTTTTGTAATCCGCCTACCGGTCGGGCGACCGCGGGAAGGGCCGGATCGCACCGACGTTGGTGCGACGGCAGAGTAACCGCATAAACGGCAAACGTCTCCGGCGCAGCCGTGTCTGGAAACGGTCATTGACCCTTCTGGGCCTTTAACCGCCGGGATGCCTGTCGCGGTTGAGCGGCGCGACCCCCACCAGGGCCCAGATCTGCCTGTTGCCGATGGCCCCAAGTTCGGGCAAGAACGCGATCACCGTGGCCGAGAGCTGGGGGCCGACGCCGGGAACCGATCGCAGCAGAGCGTCCCTGGACCGCAGTTCCGGGGATGCCGCGATCAGTTCGGTAATCTTGCCGTCCAGTCGCTCTACCCGGCGCTTCAGACCGGCGATGGCGCGGTTGATGTCGGATCTGACGTGGCGGTTGCGGACAAGCCGCAGGCGGTTCTGCTCGGCGCCGCGCTGGCTGACCAGTTGCAGGCGGCGGCCAGCCAGCTCGCCCAGCTCCCTTTAACTGCCCGCCGCCGAAGATCCTTCCTCGCAAATACGGGCTCTTACCGGCCCCGAGCAATTGTTCGGATTGAGGCGGCGGGTCGCCGGGTTCGGCGACCTCGCTTTGGTACGGAATTCCGGGACCGAGTGCCAATCGGTCTACCGCACCCGGGTTGTCCCCTACGAGATACGAGGGCCATTTTCGAAGGCAAGTGCTGGCCGTTTTGTTCGACGGTTCCTACCGGCAGGACTGGGTTGAGTCCTTATTCGACGGCGTCATTGACCTCCGGCCAGGTTAGGTTGTCGAATTGATGGGGGTTTTCCATAGCGCTCAAGCTCCGAGCCTTTAGGAATTTGGTCGGGCGTCTAGGTTGGCTGGCACCGTCACTACGAGCCCCCTGGCCGTTTCGCCATTCCGAGAGCGCCGAGCGACAGGCCGATCACGCCCACATTATTCGGGAGTGGAATCCAGGGTACTGCAACGGCCGCAATGTCACTTGCCGGCAACGGATTTGTAGTTCATTGACCTTGCGATGGCCAAAGCCATCGATCTGTGTGCGTACGCTGGCGTTCGCCGTTCGAGCGCAGATCCGGCAATTGCCCGGATATGGTGGAAGGGAATGGCATGGGCAGGGGCGAACCGTCGTGACGCTAGTGGATTCGATTCGCACGTGCTTCCAAAAGTACTTCGACTTCAGCGGAAGAGCGTCGCGGCCCGAATTCTGGTGGTTCGCCTTGTGCGCGTTCGTTGCCCAGGCGGTGCTGGGATTATTGCTGCCCGGGATCGCTTTCCTGGTCCTGGCCTTGCCATTCCTGGCAGTATCCGCTCGCCGGCTGCACGACACCGGCCGCTCGGCCGTATGGCTGACTTTTTATCCATTAGCGGGATTGGCGTTTGCCGTCTTGGTGGTGGCAGCTCTCGCGATGGCGTTCGCGGAGGAATTGGGTGGTGATTTCTTCCTCACGCTTGATTTTGCGGACGTCGAAATCGCGGCTTTTACGCTGCTGCTACTCCTCGGTCTGTCGGCCGGCGCAGTCGGCGGAATACTGCCCCTGATCCTTTGCGCCCTTCCGGGGACAGTCGGGCCCAACCAATACGGGAATGATCCACTGGCCCGCCAGCCCGGATCCGATACTCCCGAAACGCCCTCAGGCGACCCGGCGGCGCGCACCCCCATGGTTGCACCAGAGACTGAAGGACTCCGGTTCTGCGCCCGGTGCGGGTCAAAGCTGCCGCCGGACGCAATGTTCTGCGCAAGCTGTGGCGCCGCCGTTCCGGCGGCAAGACGGCCATGATTATTTGTCGCTTCCCAAGCAGGAAGACTCCCTCGGCCGTTTCATGCTGCCGGGAGATGGGTAGTCGGCGCTGACGGAGAGGCACTGCTCCAACTGCGGGCGCATTGAATCCTCGCCCGGGGCCAAGTTCTGCGTGCACTGCGGCACCGAACTGCCCGACTCAACCGAAAGGTCTGCCGAGACCGGCAGCGACGAAAACCTGCGGCTCGTAGTAGGCGAACTTCAGTTGCAGGTGACCCGGCTCCAGTCGCAGGTCAATCGCCAAACCCAGCGCATTTTCGCGCTGGAAAACACGCGCCCGGACGCTGCCGAAGCCGCGTCGGCGACGGGATTGATCGGCGCGTCGACATCGGCTGCTGGAGAACCAACAGTGCCCGGTTTGGACCGGGCCCGCGGCGCAACCCCGGACTCTTTTCGGGCCAACCAGGAAGGGGTCTCCGCCAGAGACTGGGAGTGGCTGCTGGGCGGCAACTGGCTCGCCCGGATCGGCATCCTGGCGCTCATATTCGGGGTCGGTTTCTTTCTCAAGCTGGCATTCGACAACGACTGGATCGGCGAAACGGGCCGGGTCGTACTGGGATTTGCGGCTGGGGTGCTTTTGACGGGCGGCGGCGGGTTCTGGTCCCGCCGGTACCCGGCCTGGGCCCAGGCGGTCACCGGCGGCGGATTGGCAATCCTCTACCTGTCGGTATTTGCCGGCTACGTCCTTTACGACCTTTTCGCCCCGGTGCCGGCGCTAGGGCTTGCCAGTCTCGTGACGGCGGCGGCGGCCGGTTTGTCGATTCGCTACGACTCGCGTGCCGTCGCCGTCCTGGCGATGCTGGGCGGCTTTGCAACGCCGCTTTTCATAGCCGATCGCCTCGCCGATCAATGGGTGCTGCTGTCGTACGTCGTGGTCTTGGATCTGGGCGCCCTGGCCCTTGCTTTCTACCGCGACTGGCGCTGGATATTGATGCTGGCCTTTGCGGGCTCGCTGGTGCTGTTCGGGTTCTGGCACGCCGAATTCGAACCGGGCCTGGCCTTGACGCAGCCGGGGATCACCGTCATCTTCCTGATCTTTCTGGGCGCGTCGGTCCTGGTTTGCCTGCGCGGGGCGAGGGGCCCCGGGCCACTCGACTGGACACTGATCGTCCTGAATGCGATTGCCTACTTCGCAATCAGCTTCGGGCTCATGTTCGACGTCCACCGGCCGTGGATGGGTGGGTTCACTCTTTCGCTGGCCGTGCTGTACGGGTTGATTGGATTCGGGGTAAGGCTCCGTTTCCCAAACAGGGTCCTGCTCGCTCGCGGCTTTCTGGCAATCGGGCTGGTGTTGCTGACGATCGCGGTCCCAGTGCAGTTCGAGGGCGCCTGGGTAACAGCAATCTGGGCGGTCAAAGCGTCGCTGCTCGTCCGGATTTCCTATATGAGGGCGAACCCGCATCTGCGGTTTGCGGCCGGCGCATTGTTCGCCCTGGTTGTGCTCAAGCTCGTCGTCCTGGACTTTGCCGCCGCCGATTGGCGCGATATCTATTTCGGCAGCGATCGTTCCTACCATCCGGTCATCAACTGGCACTTCCTTGCCTTTGTCCCTGCGATCGCCGGCATGTACAGATCGGCTTTGCTGATTGGAAACAAGCGTGAGCGCCATCCCCATCCGTCTGACGCAAGGTTCCTCCGGACCTTGCTGGTTGCGGCAAACGGCCTGACCCTGTTTGCGCTGAGTGCGGAAATATTCGACGCGTTCGAACGGGAATATTTTGCGGTCGATCCCGATATCGCCGCGCAGGTGATCAGCCTTTCCTTGAGCGGACTCTGGGCCTCATACGCCGCGATGTTGATCGTATTGGGCATTGCCCTTCGGTCTTACTGGTTGCGAGTGTCCGGATTGGGGCTTTTGGCGGTGCCGGTGGCCAAGCTTTTCCTATACGACGCGTTCGAGCTGGCTCAGGCGTACCGCGTCGCCGCTTTCATCGGTCTGGGCCTGCTGCTGATCGCCGGCGGGTTCCTCTACCAGCGGTACGGCCGCGCGATACGCGGGGTTCTGCTCGCATAACCATCTACCGCCTGGCCGCGATTCACGGGGCATCCGTTGACGCGAAGTGGCCCTCCCCTCAGGTGGGAGCACCCCATAGACAAGGGAATTTGGAACTGGAACCCGGGAAGATTTAATTGGGAGCGACCCTGAACTGCGTTTTCCGCTGCGCTGCGGGATCCTCGGCGGTCTTTTCCAAACGACGATGCGGGGGCGATGAGCGGCAGGAGCGGGAATCTCGGCGCCGGTGTTCGCATGACCTCGCTGCCGGCAGAAGGAGTACAGATTTGGCCCTGACCGCAAGGATCGTCGGTGGAGCGATGCTGGCTTATTCGGCGCTCTACACCGCCCACTTCATCTTCGACACCCTTTACGACGCCCAGCCCGTCTGGGCCGTATTCAACGTCATCTCCGCGGTGGGCATAGTCACCGCCCTGGCATTCAATATCGCCCACGCGCGGTCGCAGCCGCGTTCGGGGCCGGCCAGCGTGTCGCGGCTGGGCGCTTACGTCCTCTTTTACGCAAACTCCGCCGTCGCCATCTGGTTCCTCCGCAACTGGGTCCACTTGCTGGCCCTGGAGGAGGGCGAATCGGTCAGTGTCCATTCGGACGTGCTCTGGATGTTGATCGCTGCTCTGATCCCGCTGGTCCTGGCCACCACAGGATGGCGACTCTGGGGCAAGCTGGGCTGACCGGATCCCAAAGAACGATAGGTGGGCAACTGGCGTTGCGCTGGCGTCGATGAACGCGCGAAAGTACTCGAGCACCGCCGAGCAGTCCGGGTCGAGGTGGTTGACCGCAACGCGCGTCCGCTTTAGATGACCCTGCGCCAAGCCGGGCGTGAAGTCCTTTCCTCACGTGTATTTTTAAGCGCCTTGCCTTCCTTGCGGGCGGCGCGGATTGTCCGTCTCAGTAGTCCAAAGTCATACGGATGTCGGTTTCGCCAAAAGTGATCTCGCCGTAGCGACGCGACCATCACGATCATCTCTTGATGCAGACGCTCGATCCGCTCCTTGCGGGAGACCGGCCGCGGCAACTTGTAGTCGACCGGGCTCCCCGGCCAATTGGATCCGTCGCTCGCAGTCGTTTTCCTCGCTGCTTCTGTCGTCTACCGCAGAGCCTGATGGCACGGACGGGAATCGAGGTCGCCTGGTTGCGGTTTCTCGCCGGGCCGAGCACCGCGCGCACCTTCGGAGCCGTCAATTTGCAGGCTGCGACACAATGGCGCATAGGTTTCCGACTCCTATTCAACGTGGGTGCGACCATGGTGCTTGCCAAGAGGACGTTGGTGGCGGTGATCGTCGGCGCTGCGACATTGCTGGTGCTTTCCTGCGACGCCGGTGAGCAACCCCTGGCGGGTACATCCTGGACGCTGCTATCTATTGGCGGGAACCCGACAATCGGAAACGTGGAGGTCGAATTTTCCGATGAAGGCGGCATTAGTGGCTGGACCGGATGCAACTCCTACGACGGGAGATACAGAACCTCCGGATCATCCTTCAAATCGGAAGCGCTCAGCTGGACCGAATCAGGATGTCCAAGCCATGAATCGTACCTGCAGGAGTCTCTGTACCTTGATTTGTTGGTCGACGCGGAAGAGTTTGATATCGACGGCTCTCAGTTGACCATCGCCGGTTCCGACGGACAGGCCCTCAGGTTTGCCCGGCGGCAATAGGGATTCGGAACCGGGCCCGCTTACCCGCATGCCGACTGAGGCGGGTATTCGCCGCTTAAGTCTCTCTTGAGCAATCGTCTGCGACGGACGAGCCCGCTGGAGCGGGCGGTTATGGCGCGGGCCGCCCGTTCACGGCCGACTCGGCCCGAAACGGTTTCAGGGTTGATTTGGCGAACGAGCGCTCGGTGATCCCGATCCCCAGTGCCAATTTCCGGCCGAGGTCCATGTCGGCGCAATAGAGCCCGGAGGACTCCCTGTCCCGAAACTGAATCCCGCGTTGAGCGGCCAGGCGGCCACAAAAGGATCGCGCCCCAAGTAGTCGAGCAGGTGCCGGTCGGCCCGGAAGAAGTCTTCCTGGGCGCGGGATCCGAGCATCTCCTCAACACCCCGCAATTGCTACGTTTAAACCATTGAAGAATTCCCCGCAGGCATAAACCGATATTGGGACGCTCGAGCGCGTGTTTGCCCTCGTACAGGGGCTCTTCGGCCGGGTATCTAGGCGATGACGCCGAGTATCCGGGGCCGATATCGGCCTCAAACTAGCGTGGCGCGCCAATTTGTAGCCGCCACAGATTCGTCCGGCGCAATCGAACATGTATGCGCTTTCCGTTACTCCGCCTTAACCAGAACGCGACCGGGGCACCAATCGCTAACTTCATCAGCATTGCGGGATACCATATCGATAGTCCCTCCTGCGGCGAGAAATGGGGGCGCCAATTGACTTTGTTGGCCGATGCCGGTCGCAAGGCCCGCGGCGCTTATTACACCCCTCCGGAAATTGCCGCATTCCTCAGCCGCTGGGCAATCGGTGGCCGTTCTGCCAATGTTCTGGATCCAACATGCGGAGACGGCGCATTGCTCCAGGCAGCAGGCCAAGAGCTACGCGCCATAGGCGTGTCAGAACCCGATCTCACGGGCATTGAGATCGATGATGTGGCGCTGCGCCTTGCAAAAAGACGACTCGAATCTGAGGATCTCGGCGCCGCGCTCCATTGTTCCAGTCTGTTCGACTTCACACCGGGACACCCCTCAGCAAACGGGTCGAAGGCGGACGCCGTCATAGGTAATCCGCCGTTCATCCGTTACCACGGTCACAATGGCTTAACGCGAGAAGCCGCGAACCGGGCCGCGCTCGCCCAAGGGGTTCAGCTTAGCGGTCTTGCATCAGCTTGGGCCGCTTGCTTGATTCACTCGTCTAGCTTCCTGAAACCCGGTGGGAGGCTGGCCATGGTCCTCCCGGCAGAGTTACTTACCGTCAATTACGCCGGTCCGGTGAGGGACTGGCTTCGCCTCCGTTTCGGCCGAATCGCCATTGTGACTTTTCGACGACTCCAGTTCGATGCACTCGCAAACGTCGTTTTACTCCTGGCAGACGGTGAGGGTGGAACGAGCACGGTCCACGTTGCGCGTGTATCGGACGCATCCGACCTCAATCACATGGACCCATTCTCCATTGAAAGAGACTTAGCGCCCTGTGGCGATAAGTGGTCGACTCTTCTGCTGCCGGATTGTCAATCGTCGGCTTTTCGCCGCTGTGCTAAAAAATTCGCCAGATTGGAAGAAGAGTACGGCCGAGTCAAATTGGGAGCCGTGACCGGTGCGAACGAATTCTTCGTAGTCGATACGGAAACGAGGAGTCGATTCAATCTCACCGAGTGCCAGCTACTCAGGACAAGTCCGCCTGGGTCAAAGCACTTCAACCGGTTGGCGTTCACGCTTGCAGATTGGGAGCACCTACGAGATGAAGGGCAGGCCGTGTGGCAATTTCAACCTGGTCCTGATGATGATTCCGCACCAGTTGAGGCTTATAAGCGATTCGGAGAAGGCCTCGGAGTTTCTAGCCGCTACAAGTGCCGAATCCGACCACAATGGTGGCGTCCGCCCGGAAGCGACCCGCCGGACTTTTTCTTTACTTACATGAGCAACCGTTTCCCGCGCCTCGTGGCAAACGACGCGAGGGTCTCGTATTTGAATTCAGTGCACGGCATCTACTTGTTCGACGGCGTCCCTGAATTCGTCCGTCGCGCTCTTCCGTTGGCCATGTTGAATTCACTAACGATCCTCGGAGCAGAGCTCGGCGGCAGATCTTATGGTGGAGGCATCCTAAAACTTGAGCCTCGTGAGGCGGCAATCCTCCCTGCGCCCAAACTACCTGCCCTGAGTGAGTTTTGGGGAGCAATTAGCTGCGAGTGGGGATTTCTGAATGAAGAGTTGGTTTCAGGAAACTGGCGCGCGGTAGTCGAACGAGTGGATCAGGTACTTCTTGAATCAACCCTGGGCATGAACGCCACAAGCTTGCAGTCACTCAGGAGTGCCCATAACGCCATGCGAAGAGGCCGTCTCAATCTGGCCCGCGGTCGCCGGCTTTGAACGAGGGTCCCGTGCTCGCGTCAACGCTCGAGGATGAAGTAGGGCATCCAGGGAGGCGGTGGGACGAATTGTTGTCGCGAGTCAAGAACGACTCATCCCTCCAGACATTCGAATCGATCGAGGAGCAATGGTTTGACCTGATGTGGTGCCTAGACCAATATCGCACCGCCGGTGTTGCGCCAGCGCGCATGGGAAATCAAAACGCATCGGTTGAAAACAGGCTGAGTGGCGTCTATCGGTTGAAAGGGAATTGGTTTGCGACGATCCTGACGGAGATATTGAAAAATGCAACCGGCCAGATCATTGAGCCCCGACAAAGAGTTCGTGGATTCTCACAGACGCATCAAATCGATATCACATGGCCAACGCGGGAATTCGATCCGCTGGTTTGCGTCGAAGCTAAAGTCTCCGGCGGTCCTGCGTATGGCACGACGCCAGCGCGAGGGGCATTGAGTGACTGGTCGAACAGGCGGAAGGAGCTGAAATTCGCGGCGACTGACCTCAAGCTGAGCCGCAGAAAACACGACACGCATATCGACTCATGGCGCGAGTGGCGCCGCAATGCGCCACCCGCAATCTACATTCTGTGGGGTGCGCGGCTTCGCCCTGGAGACCAATTCGAAAAATTGACTGAGCAAGTGCAGCAATTGACGGGGACTTACCTGGATGGTGGCGGCATAGTAGCTTGGCAGGCTTCGGCGATCGGCTCAGGCTACAGAGCCGCCCAACTCCCGGCGAATTCGTACTGGCTTTCACTTGACGAAGCACTTCGCGGAATCAGATCCCGTATCAACGAGCATGCCGCTCCCGGGGATTCACCGCCGCCACCCCGATTTCTTGATTGACGAATTGAAGAGTCGCCACGCTGAACGGATGCGGAAGGCAGAAATCACCATTCGGCATATCGAATGTCCGGCGAGAAATGCGAACCACCGCACGCCAAAATTCCCTTGGGCAGCGAAAAGTAAGACCGCAATTAAAGAAGCATTCGTCGAAAAGTACAGGCCTCTCCGACAGCTGGCCGTTGGCACGCGGGGAATGAATTCATCACACTCGCAAGCTTGATTTGGGCCGTACCGACCGGGCAGCCACACGGACTCGGCGCCGCGTCCTAGCGTTTTCGTGCGGAATGTGTCTGGGGCTGCCCCTGGCGCTCGGGGGCTGTGCGGCGAATACAGACCTGGTGGCTTTTACCGCGGCCAGCGCCCAAGACGCGCTCGCCGACGTGGCGCGTTTATTTGCCGAACACGCCGGCCGCAATGCCGGTATCGCACCGGGCGGATCCTCGGCCCTGGCCCAGCAGATCCGTCACGGCGCTCCCGCCGACGTCTACATCTCGGCCAACCCGGGATGGATGGATTCCCTCGAACAGGAGGGGCTGATCGAGGCCTCCTCGCGTTTTGACCTGCTGTCAAATTCACTGGTGTTGATTGCCCACGGCGGGGACGCTGCGCCGGTCGCGATCGGCCCGGAATTGGACCTTGCCGGAATACTGGGGCAGGGGCGGATCGCGATGGCGTTCGTGGACGCCGCGCCGGCCGGAATCTACGGCAAGGCCGCCCTGCGGTCGCTTGGCCTCTGGGATTCGGTCGCCCAGCGCGTGGCCCAGACCGACAACGTCCGCGGTGCGCTGGCCCTCGTGGCCAGCGGCCAGGCGCGGCTGGGGGTCGTTTACGGCACCGACGCGTTCGCCGAAGACGATGTCACCGTGATCGGCACCTTCCCGGCCCGCAGCCATCCTCCAATCCGGTACCCGGCGGCCTCCGTGGCCGCCAGCGCCCACCCCGACAGGTCCGCGTTTCTCCGGTTCCTGCGCGGACCACAGGCGCGGGCGTCGTTTGAAGGTCACGGGTTTGAATTCATCGCCGGTTGACGCGGTCCGATGTTCGGACTGAGCCCCTCGGAACAGGAGGCGCTGGCGCTGACCGTGCAGATCTCGGTCCTGGCCACGCTTGTAAGCGTTCCGCCCGGAATATTTACCGGCTACGCGCTGGCGCGGTGGAGCTTTCCGGGCAAGGGCCTGCTCAACGTGCTGGTGCACCTGCCCCTGGTCCTGCCGCCGGTCGTGACCGGGTTCCTGCTGCTGCTCCTGCTGGGCTCGCGCGGGCCGGTGGGGGGATTTCTCGAGGACCTGGGCCTGGTCCTGGCATTCCGCTGGACGGGGGCGGCGCTGGCGGCGGCGGTCATGGGTTTCCCGCTGATGGTCCGCGCGATCCGCCTGGCGGTCGAATCGGTCGATCCAAGACTTGAGCAGGCCGGCGCCACCCTGGGCGCATCCGGGCCGTGGGTATTTGCCACCATCACCCTGCCGCTGATCCTGCCCGGGGTGCTTACCGGCGCGGTCCTGGCGTTTGCGCGGGCGATGGGCGAATTCGGAGCAACCATCACCTTCGCGGCCAGCATTCCCGGCGAGACGACCACGCTCTCGACGGCCATCTACGGGTTTCTGCAGTCGCCGGGCGGGGAGTCCTCGGCCCTGCGCCTGGTAGTGATCTCGGTCGTCGTGGCGATGCTGGCGCTGGCCCTGTCGGAAACCCTTTCCCGCCGCGTGGCGCGCAGGATTTCCGGGCAATGATCCTGGAAGTGCGAATCCGTCACCGGTTCGAACGGTTCGGACTGGAGGTGGACTTTGCAGCCCCGCCCGGCATAACCGTGCTGTTCGGACGATCCGGCTCCGGGAAGACGTCGATCGTCAACGCCGTCGCCGGGCTGCTGCGCCCGCGGGAGGGCCGCGTGGCGGTCGGGGACCGCGTGCTCTACGACAACGCCCTGCGCATCGATCTCCCGCCGCACCGGCGTCGGCTCGGCTACATATTCCAGGAAGACCGGCTGTTCCCGCACCTCTCGGTCCGGCAGAACCTTCTCTTCGGCCGCTGGTTCGCCCGCCGCCGCGCTCGCCGCACCAGCCTGGACCGGGTGGTCGAGATGCTGGGCATCGGCGATCTTCTGCAGCGGCGTCCCGCGCTGCTCTCGGCCGGCGAGAAGCAGCGGGTCGCGATCGGGCGGGCGCTGCTGGCCGAGCCCGGCATCATCCTCGCCGACGAGCCCCTGGCCGCGCTCGACGAACCCCGCAAGGGCGAGATCCTCCCCTATTTCGAGCGTCTGCGCGACGAGGTGTCGGTCCCGATCCTGTACGTGAGCCACTCCGCCGCCGAGGTCGCGCGGCTGGCGACCACGGTCGTGGCCCTGAGCGGGGGCAGGGTCGTAAGCCAGGGACCGGCCCTGCAGGTGCTGGGCGATCCGCAGGTAACCCCGCTGGGCGTGCGCGCCGCCGGAGCGGTGCTCGAGGCGAGGGTGCGGCGCCATCATGCAGACGGACTCAGCGAACTCGAGGCCGGCGAGGCCCGGCTCTTTCTGCCCCGGGTGCCGCATCCGCCCGGGGCCCGAATCCGGGTCCGGGTGGCCGCCCACGAGGTCCTGCTCTCGCGCCGGCGGCCCGAGCGCATTTCGGCCCTCAACGTCCTCCCCGGCCGGGTCGAGGAGATCCACACCGGGCGCGGCCCGGGCGCGATCGTCTCGGTGCGAACCGGGGCGGGCCGGCTGCTGGCGCGCATCACCAGGCGCTCTGAGAAAGCCCTCGGCCTTGAGCCGGGCCTGAGGTGCTACGCGGTGATCAAGACGGTGGCGATCGCCCCCGAAGACGTCGGCGGCTAGCATTGGCCGGGTTTTGACTCCTCCGCTCGCCACTTCGCGGACCGCTGCCGGCGGTTCGGTTCCAATCCAACAGATGAGGCCCAAATGACTCTCAATCCCTACCTGACCCTGGGCGGCAATTGCCGGACCGCGTTCGAGTTCTACCGATCCGTGTTCGGCGGCGATTTTTCGATCCTGCAGACGTTCGGAGAGGCCCCCGATGACATGGAGATGGCGGTCAGCGACGACGAAGCCGAGAACATCATGCACGTTTCGCTGCCCATTGGCGAGAGTGTGCTGATGGGAAGCGACGTGCCCTCGGCTTACGGAACGCCGATCCCGCCGGCCAGCAACCTTTCAATCTCCTACGCGCCCCCGGACCGCGGCGAAGCCGACCGCGTGTTCGGCATGCTGAGCGAGGGCGGGACGGTGACGATGCCGCTCGGCGAGATGTTCTGGGGCTCTTATTTCGGCGCCTGCATCGACAGGTTCGGGACCAACTGGATGATCAATTGCCAATCCGAGGATTAGAGACCTTTCGGACAACGCGATTCCGTTCCGGGCCCGGCCCGGTCGCGACGGCCCGCACGGCGCAATGAGCGCCACGGCTCCCCGGCGCCGACGCCCGGCTCACCGCCCGATCCCGATGCACCAATTCCACAATCGATAAGGAATCTTCAAATGCCAAACGATGCGATTCCGGCCAAACCGGCCGTCACCGGCCGGCCGCTGGTTGCCGAGATCAAGCAGCGATGGAGTCCGCGGGCGTTCGACCCGGAACGGGAAATCGATCCCGAGACCCTGGCGACGCTGCTCGAGGCCGCCCGCTGGGCCCCCTCTTCATTCAACGACCAGCCCTGGCGCTACCTGGTCTTTGACCGCAGCGACCGCCGGGCCCGGGCCAAGGCCGAAGCCTGCCTCTTTGACGGCAATTCCTGGGCCCGCGATGCCGCCGTGCTGATTATTTCGGCCGGCGCGCGGACCTCGGATCGAACCGGCCGGCCGAACCGATTCGTCCTGCACGATACCGGCATGGCCACCATGAACCTGATCCTGCAGGCGATTGCGCACGGGCTCGTTTCCCATCAGATGGGCGGCTACGACCGCGAGCGGGCACGGGCCGAATTCGACATACCGGAAGAATTCGAACTGGCGTCGATGATCGCAATCGGGCATGCCGGCGACCCGGCTTCGCTGCCCCCTGAAGTCGCCGAGCGCGAAGCCGCGCCGCGCCAGCGCAGCCAGATCTCCGATTTCGTTTTCGCCGGGACCTGGGGGCATCCGCTGGGCGACGACTGATCCCGGTCGTCTTTTGCCCGCCGTTTATTCGGACGGGGACCAGGTCCGGTCCAGTTCGCGCCCATCGGTCAGGCCGTCGCTGACCGGCTGGCCGTCGACCTGTATCTGCAGCGCGCCGCCGTCATCGCTCTTGACGCGTATTGATTCGCTGCCGGTCCAGGCGTGAAACTCGCCGGCCGCCACCAGGCTGCTGAACACCACCTCGCCGTCCACGATCGCTTCCAGGAATGCCTCGCGGCCGGCTGTGACCGAAAGCATCACCTCGGGCGCGGCGTCGGTTTCGGCGGCCACCGCGGCGACCGTCGGAACCGCCGATTCCACGGCGGCCGCGGGTTCCTCGGCGGGCCCGTTGCGCGCGATCAACATCAGGGCCACGACCAGAATCAGGACCCCGAGCGCCCCCAGCAGGTAGGGCAATTGCCGGCGGCCGGGGATCCAGCCCGGATCGCCCGATTCGAGGACCACCGATTCGCCGACCGGGGGTCCCAGCTGCAGCATCAGCGCATCCAGCGCCGGAGTGGGGTCCTCGCCCAGCCCGCGCGCATAGACCCGGATATGGCCGACGATGTAGGCCCGGAACGGGGCGTGCGCAAAATCGTCTTCCTCAAGCGCGGCGATGCGTTCCGGGCGCAGCCGGGTCAGGACCGCCAGCTGCTCGAGCGAATAGCCGTGCGCCTTCCGCATTTCGCGCAGGATCTGTCCGGCGGTCACGATGCTTTTCGGCTTGGCGTCGCCGGCGGGTTGTTGATCAGACACTTGGTTTCTCGCCCAGATCGAATTCCGGCGCCGCGACCAGGAGCACCCCGAGCTCGTCCAGGGCGTCGTCCCCGGCCGAGGCGGTAATCACCTGTTCCAGGATCGCGGCCATGTTATCGCGCAGCTGTTCGGTGCTGGCCGTCGGGTCCGCGGTCTGTTCGAGTTTTTCGCGTTCGTCGGCAAGCACGCCTTCGACCAGTCCGGCGACGGCTTCGCGCACCCGGGCATCCGGGTCCTCGTAGCGCAGGCGCGCGTCGACGAAGGCGCGCGGTTCCTTGACCAGGTAGTCAAACCGCGCGTTCAGCGTAGCCACCGCGTCGTTGGCGGCCTGTCCGATGTCCACGTCCACGCTGAGCGAATTCTCAAGCCTTGAGATTTGTTCGCGGCGCGTCAGCGGGGGCGGCGCGGCCCAGTACCAGCCGGGGCCGGTCACCGCGATCGCCGCATCCGATCCCTCGAAGTTCACCTCGGTGACCGCCTGCCGGGTCAAGTCCACGAAATTGATCGCTCCCGACGGCTGCCAGAGGGAGTTCGTTCGCACGATCTCAAACTGGTCGTCGGCCAGTCGGAACACTCCGGCCATGGCAAAGAGAACCAGGGCGATGATTATTCCGACGACCGGCTTGAATACCGCCTGAATCCAGGCCGACCCGCCCGGGTTCAGGTCGGGGTCGTAATCGGCCGCAACGTTCCTGAGGCGCAGCTGGGCGCGGCCGCCCAGTCCGCGCGGGCCATTGGAGAACGCGTACACCGATTGGGCCAGGTCGCTGTAGGCCGAGGCGGCCGGCAAAAGCCCGAATTCCAGAGAAAGCCGCTCCAGCCGCCAGAGCACGCCGGCGAGCCGGCGCGCGTCGCTGTGCGGTAGGCTGGCCCGCCCGCCGACCAGCGCACGGGCCTCGGAGACAATGTCCGACGCCGCCTCCAGGAACCCTTCCTCGATCGCCCCGCCATCGGCGATCGCCAGGCGCTTTTTCCTGGGCAGTCGCGGCAGCGGCGGGGATTTGCGCAGCTGCGAAATCACCAGCGCCAGGCCCGGGACCGAACAGATCAGTCCGGCCAGCGGCAGTCCGCCGATGTTGGCGCCGGCCGAGCCCACCAACGCGCTGACGACGTCGCCGACCAGTGGCAGCGGGCCGATGGCAAGCCCCAGCGCCCCCAGCAGCGACGCGACCAGGAACGGCGAACCGAGCGCGACCAGGATCAGATAAGCGCTCTGGCCGAAGAAGCGGCGTCTGGTTGCGGCGTGGCGGCGGGCAAGCTGGCGTTCCAGATCGGCGACCTGGCCGGGCCCTATTTCGGGTCGCTGCCCGAGCAGTCCGCGCTCGGATTCCCCCGAGGACATTGCCGACAGAACCAGGTTGCGGTCATGGGTCAGCAGCCAGCCGCCGCTCAGCGGATTGGGGGCCACGCAGTAGGTCGCGGCCAGTAGATCGGCGCCGGATGGCTCGGGACCGGCATCCGATGCGGCCGGTTCATCCCCGGCAGCCGCCGGCTCGGCCGGCTCGGTCGCCGGCTCCTGGGCCTGGTCCTCATCGATTTCTTCGACCTCTTCCACTTCGAAGACTTCGAAGTCCTCCGGTTCGCGCATGGCTCAGGGCCGATCCAGGGCGCCGGAGGCGGCGCCGGCGATAACGGCCGAGGCGGCCGCCAGCAGGAAATTGGCGCGCCGGGCCGGATCGTCCATGGTCCCGTAGGCGCTGAGCCCGTCGGCGCCCAGGCGCCAGCGCGCGAAGGCGGCCGAAGAAACCGCGCTGCCGGCCCCGCCCAGGTCCAGATAGACGCCCGGCTCGGCCGGGACCAGGCCGGCCCCGAACGCGGCCCTCAATTCAGCCAGGTTGCGGGTATAGCCCACCGCCAGTTCGTCCTCGGCCAGTTTGTCCGGCACCGGCCGGAAGCGCCGGCGCAATCCGCCAAACCGCAGGTGGGCGGACATGAAGCGCGCAATCTCGTGTTCGCGCAGGCGCGAGAGCCGCCGGCGCGCCCGCTTGTAGCCGCGGGCCGCCGCCGACCCCGGCCAGTCGCGCTTGAAGGCGGCCGCCAGCTGGCGCTCCAGCTCCGCCAGGGATTCGGGGGGCAGGCTGGCCATTATGGTCAGGAAGCCTTCCTG
>CBDBBM010000005.1:0-188628 GCA_965203015.1 Chloroflexota bacterium | reverse complement strand
GGGCCACCGCGGCCATGCCGGTGGCGGCGTCGTGGACGTGGACCCCAAGGCAGTCGGCGATGGCCGCGGCCGCCGCGCAGGCAAGTCCCACCTTGGGCGAAAGCGTCGGCAGTTCGACTTCGGCGCATCCGCCGGGGCTGGTGATCGAAAAGCAGAGCCCGCGGCCGGCCGGCCGGGCGCCGACGTGAAATTCGGCGTCGGGGTCGCGTTCTGAAATCCAGCGCACCCGGCCGCGCGTGCGCGCGGCGAGCTTTCCGGCGTAGGGATCGTCGGCGTTCAGGACCAGATTCCCTTCCGGTCGCAGCCACGCCCCCAGCTCGCCCTTGGCGAACGCTATGTTCGCGCGCGACCCGAACAGGCCGATGTGGGCGTGCCCGATGTTGGTGATGACGGCGTCGGTGGGGTCGGCGATGCGGCAGTAGCGGGTGATCTCCCCGACCTCCTGGGCGCCCAGTTCGACCACCGCGAAATCGACTGCCCGGTCCAGTCCGGCGATCGTGACCGGGACCCCGATCTCGGCATTGAAACTGGCCTGGGACTTGTGGACCCTGCCGAGCGGTTGCAGCGCCGCCGCGACCATGTCCTTGGTGGTGGTCTTGCCATTTGACCCGGTTATTCCGACCACCGCCCGCGGGGCGCGCCGCTGGCGCAGCAGGGTGGCCAGGCGGGCCAGTGCGGCCAAAGGATCCTCGACCTGGATCTGGCGGTCCGGATCGGCGTCCGGCACCGGCGATGCGACGATCGCCCGGTGGGCCCCGTCGGCCAGGGCCTGGGCCACGAATCGACGGCCGTCGGTCCTTTCGCCGGGCAGGGCCACGAAGAGGCTTTCGGAGAGCTCGCGCCGCGAATCGAACTGGACCCGGCTAAATTCCAGTTCCGGGTCGCCGGCCAGGTCCTGGCCGAGCGCCAGTTGCAGCTCCGAGAGCTTGAACCCCACCTAGCGCGCCAGCACGCTCTGCAGGAATTCGAAGTCGCGCGCGGCGGTGCTCCAGGGCTCCGAGCTGCCCGAGTACTCGATGCAGACCGGCGGCGGCGTCCTTCTGTCGCTAAGGCTGTCGACCACCTGGGCCCAGTCGATGTCGCCGTCGGCCAGGACGCGATCGTAGTCTGCGCGCTGCCCGCGACCGCGGTGGTTCTTGGCGTGCAGGTAGCGGGTTTTTTCGCCCGCGACCGCAAGCGCGGCGGCCCAGGACTCGCCGTGTCGGTACCCGGCCAGGTTGGCCGGATCCAGGGTAATGCCCAGGCGTCCGCCGAGGCCCGCGACGTATTCCGCCGCCGCCGCCGCGCTGTCGTGGGCGAACACCATGTGCGTTTCGAGGCAGACGGTGAGGTTGCGGCTCAGCGGGGATTGGGCCAAAAACTTTACATAATGCTGGGTCCAGCTGCGCTGGTGTCCGCTGATTGCGGCCGATCCGGCCTCCGACCAGCTGGGCCCCGGGATCTCCGAGATCATGCAGTTGACGAATTTGGCGCCGATCTCGGCACCCGCCGCCAGGACCATTTCGGCGGTTTCGGCGGCCCGGTCGAACTCGGCCGCCGAGCGGCTGTCGGCGCGCAGCGGGACCGCCGCCACGGCAGTCCCGGCGGCGTCGGCCTCGTCGGCCAGCAGCGCGATCGATCCGGCCGGGTCCCGGGGGTCCGGGTAATGGCCGGGATAGATCTCCAGCCCGTCGTAGCCGATTGCGGCCGCGGCCTGGCAGGCTTCGGCAAAGCTCCGCTCCCGGAACGTCCAGCTGTGCATGTAGATCTCAGACACGGGGCACCCTCGCCAGCAGTGAGGAGACCACCTCGTAGGCAATGGTCTCGGTCCTCTCGGCGGCACTCTGGGCCGGCAGTTCGGGTCCGATCAGGTCGACCTGGTCGCCGGCCCGGACCTCGGGCACGCCGGTCACGTCGACCATGAACATGTCCATGCAGACGTGGCCCACGATGGGGACCTGGCGCCCGCGGATCGACACCGGCCCCCAGGAACGCGGACCGCGCCGGAAGCCGTCGCCGTAACCGGCGCCAACGGTTGCGATCAGCGCATCGCGTTCCAGCCGCCCGGTGGTTCCGTAGCCGATCAGGGTCCCGGCCTTCTGCGGCCGGACCTGGACTACCCGGGCGTGCATGGAGAGCGCCGGGCGGCAGCCGGGGGGCAAATCGATCCCGGGCCCGGGCGCGACGCCGAGCAGGCCGATCCCGAGCCGCACCGCGTCCAGGCGGGCCGCCGGCATGCGCAGCGCCGCGGCGGTGGCGGCGCAATGGCGCAGGCCGGGATCGATGCCGGCCCGCTCCAGCGCGGAGAGGACGCCTTCGAATTCGGCCAGCTGCCCGGCGGCGCGGGACAGGTCGGCGTCGCCTGCCTGCCCGAAGTGGGTGTAGACGCCGGCCAGGGTCGCATTCTCGGACTCGGCGATCAGGCGCGCCAGGTCCGGCCCGTCGGCCGGCCGGGCCCCGATCCGGCCCATGCCGGTGTCGACTTTCAGGTGCAGGGCGACCTTGCGCCCCAGCCCCCGGGCGGCCGCGTCGAGCGAACGGATCTGATCGGCGTCGCAGACGGTGAGTTCGCAGTCGGCCAGGACCGCCGTTCTCAGCTGTCGCGGCAGGGTCACGCCCAGGACCAGGATCGGCGCGTCCAGCCCGGCCGCCCTCAGTTCGCGCGCCTCGCCGGGACGGGCGACCGCGACCCGGTTGGCGCCGCCGTCCAGGGCGGCCGTGGCGACCCGGAGCGCGCCGTGGCCGTAGCCCTCGGCTTTGAGCACCGCGATCAGGTCGGTGCCGGGTCCGAGGTGTTGGCCGAAAGCCCGGGTGTTGGCGGTGATCGCGTCCAGGTCGATGCGCGCCCAGACCGGCTCGTCGGGATTGATGGTAATCACGTTCTGCCAGATCCGGGTCTGGCGACAGAGCCGGGCGGTGTCGGCGGGGTCGGCGATCAGTTCGGCCAGGAGCTGTTCCAGGCGGGCGCCGGGACCGCCCTTGACGTAGACGGTGTCGCCGGGCGTTGCCAGGCGCTCCACCTGCAGGCGCGCCTGGCTCGGGTTCAGCGCCCGATGGATCTGGCCGTCGGCCAGCCCGGCCGCCCGCGCCGCCGAGCGCAGGGCCGCGGTGTCCGGCCCGTAGAAGACGACCTCGTCGATCTTGGCCAGATCGTCGGCCACGCGCCGCGCCGCCGCGGCCTCGTGCGGGCCCAGGTGCTCGAAGCCGGAGAGCACGCAGATGCGGCGCCCTTCCGACCGGCGCAGGAGTTCGAGGCCGTTGGCGAGCGATGCCGGCGAGATTGAAAAGCTGTCGTCGGCCAGGGTGACTCCGCCCTTCCCGGACAGGCGGCGCAGCCTGCCCGGCGGCGGCTGCAGCTTTCCGCAGTCGCCGGTCAGCTGGTCGGGATCAAATCCGAGCCGCAGGCCCGCGCCGAGCGCCGCCAGCAGGCAGAGCACCTGGCCGCGGCCCCCGTGCGCCAGATCCACCTCGACCTCCCGGCCCTGGCCGCAGAGCATGAAGGTCGATCGGTCCGATCGCGAATCAAGCTGCTCGGCGCGCAGCTGGCCGGCCCCGATTCCGTAGGCCAATTTGGGCCCGGAATGCGCCGCCGCCAGCCCCTCGGCGACCGGATCGCCGGCCGGGTAGACCAGCAGTCCGGCCGGCCCCAATGCGGCCACGACCGGAGCGTGTTCGGCCGCGATTTCCGACATCGATCCGAAGTATTCGATGTACGTCTCGTCGAACGTGGTCAGCAGGCACACCTTGGGCGGGGCGATTTCGGCCAGGGCCGCGATCTCGCCGCGGGTGTCGGAGGCCATCTCCAGGATCGCGAATGCGTGCTCGCGGCCCAGTCCGCCCAGCGCCAGGGGCAGCCCGGTAAGGCCGTTGAAGTTCTCCGGGTTGCGGAACGTCAGGCGCTGCCGGGAAAAAAGTTGATAGGCAAATTCGCGCGCCGTCGTCTTGCCGACCGACCCGCATACCGCCACCACGGTCGGGTTGAACCGCCCGATCGCCCACCGCCCGTAGTCGCGCAGCGCCCGTCCCGAATCCTTCACCAGGATGTGGGCGCAGTCGCGGCCGGGATCGCGCTCGCAGACGACCAGCCGCGCGCCGTTCTCGACCGCGTCGGCGATGTAGGCGTGCCCGTCGCCGGATTCGGTGCGCATGGCCACGAATATCCGGTCGGCTCCCACCTGGCGACTGTCGTGGGCGAATCCGCTCCAGCGCCGGCGCTCCGCCGAACCGATTAAGCGGCCGCCGGTCGCGGTCAGAAAGTCCTCAAGCAGGATCACGGGGCCGGCAACCCGCAGGCGTCGATCCCGAGTTCTTCGGCGATCTTGATTGCAACGTCCCGGTAGCGGCCCGCGCGATGGTGCAGATCAGCGGCCGATTCCGCATCAGGTGCCTGGCGCGCCTGTCGCGACAGCGCGCCGCAGGTGTCTATCGCCCGCAGCAATCCGGCGCGGGCCAGTGCGTCAGGGTCCAGGCCACCCGGGTACAGGGCGGCGGTGCCGGCAAGGCCGTGGCGGCCAAAAAGCGAGGGGTGGATCGCCAGTTCGGCCAGGTCGAACTCGAGCGGCCCAAGCGAGATTGTCTCAAAGTCGATCAGCGCCACCGATCCGTCCGCCCGAACGACGAAATTTAGCGCATTTGCCGAGTTGTGAATCACCCGCCGCGGACGCTCAAGCAGCGGATCGATAACCCAGCCGGCGAAGGACCGGGCCCGCGGTTCGGGCATTTCCGACCCGATCCGGCGGAGGGCGAGGCGGTGTCGGCGCACGAGCGTTGCGCGGTCGTTTCGATCGAGCACGATGCTCTGGCAGAACGCCGCCAGCAGATCGTGCCGATGCTCGGTGAAGGCGTGCCACCTGGCCAGCGCCGCCACCGCTGCCGCGAGCGGTCCGGCCTGATCCGCAGAATCGCCCAGCACCCGGTGCAGGCTGACCGCTTCCGGCCCCAGATCTTCCATGATCAGGAACGCTTGGCCGGTTCCAATCACCCCGGCCTTGACCGCCGGGGCCAGTCCCGGCGCCGAGCCTGCCAGAAGCGTCAGGACGCGCTCCTCGCGCCGGAAGCGGTGCGCGAAGTGCTCGTCGACTTCCTCTCGGTAGGACTTGAGCACCCAGCATTGCCGGCCGGCGCGAATGCGCTGCACCTGGTGGCGGGTCCGCTCGCCGAGCGGTTCGCGCACGATCGCGCCGCGGGCCTCCAGCAGCGCCTTGAGCAGCCGGTCGCTGGGGTGCCCGGTTCCCATCACCGCTCGACCCGGGCGCGCAGGCGGTCCCACCGGTCCTGCGCGGAGAGGGGGTCCAGCCGGCCCCCGCCGACCTCGCCCGGCACTTCCTCCCCGGCCGGGAGCTCGAATCGGGCGCGCTCAACCGAGATAAACCGCCAGCGTCCGTGACGCAGCACGATTTCGCGACGCCCCGCCTCCTCGATCAAGTGGATTCGGGCCGATCGCAGGCTGGCTATGACCAGCCAGGAAACTCCGCAGCCGAAGGCGGCCAGCAGCACGCCCTGCCAGGCCGGGAGCGCGGCGATGCTGAGCAGGGCCAGGGCCGAAAACAGCGCCTGCAGGCCAAAGAGCGCCAGGACGGTCCTGAACCGCCCCAGGCCGCAGATGTCGAGGTGGTGATGCAGCGGAGTCGCGATGAACGGCAGCCGGAACTGCTGGTAGGGACGGGTGCGGTGCCCCGGGCCGCCGAGCAGCCGGAAACGCCGGTAAAGAGGCACCAGCAGCTTCGCCTGGACCAGCGAGGATGCACCCTCCAGAATCCAGACCGCGGCCAGCAGCGGCAGCAGCAGGTCGTACCCGGACACGATCGCCGCGCCGGCCAGGAGGACGCCGATCAGCAGCGCGCCGCTGTCGCCCAGGTAGATCAGGGCCAGCCGCCGGCCCTGGCCGGAGGGGAGGTTCAGGGCCAGGAAGCCGGCCAGCCCGGCTACGATCAGCCCGGCCGTTTCGCCGGCGCTGCCCGCGCCCCCGATCCAGAGCGCGCCCAGGCCGATCAGGCCCAGTCCGGCCGCGAGGCCGTCGATGCCGTCGCTGAACCCCGCCCCCAGGGCGATGGCCAAAATTAATAGGAAGTACCAGCCGGCCAGCAGGACCGAGTTGTCAATCCAGTTAGCCAGAGCGAACGCGCCGGTGGCGGGTTCAACCGCCAGCAGCCAGCCGCTGGCCCAGGCTGCCGAGAAGAACGCGGCCAACAGGCTGGCCCGCTCGCTCAGCCCCCGTCCGCGCCGCGCCTTGAGCAGGTCGTCCACAAGTCCGCTGAGGAAGAATGCGGCCGCGGCGAGCAGGCAGGCCAGCGCGGGTTCGGAACCACCGGCAACGGCCGCCGCGCCGATGCCCAGCAGGAGGGCCGGGCCGCCGACCAGGGGCAACCTTCGGCTCCGCCCGCTGGCGCGGGCACGGTAATTGCCGACCTTGCTCTCGCCGGATACGAAACCGGGCAACAGGCGCCAGAGCAGTGCGCCGATCGCAAGCACCATGAACGCCGACGCGCCCGCGAAAAAGCTGATGCAGAGTCCTTCCGTATCGCCCGGTCCGGTCCCGGCGGGCGGGACCGCTAGAGACATTTTGTTATTGGCGGGCAATCCGCCGGCGGCGTCGGGACTATGAACGACCGCTCCCGCTGCGACCGCAGCCTTGTTTCGTCGGGTCCCGGGCAAACGCTTTCCCTCGGCCGCTCGCTGGCCCGAATGGCCGGGGCCGGCACCGTCCTCCTGCTGAGTGGCGAACTCGGCGCCGGCAAGACCGTTCTGGTCAAAGGACTGGCGGCCGGGCTGGGATCGGACGGCCCGGTCACATCGCCGACGTTCGTGCTGTGCAGCCACTATCGGGGCGGGCGCCTGCCGCTCGTGCACATGGATCTTTTCCGGATCCCCGAAGCCGACATCGAAGACACTGGCCTGGATGAACAGCTGGCGTCCCCGTCCCTGATCGCGGTCGAATGGCCCAGCGATTCGCTCGAGGAACTGCTGGCCGGTATCGCCGGCCGGGCGGTCCTGCAGGTAGACATCGCAGTTACCGGGCCGAATCTGCGCCGCCTCGGGTTGCGCGCCCGCAGCGACCCCGCCCGCGCGCTGCTGGAGCGCCTCGGGGAGGATCCCTTGTGAACTGGCGGGAAGGGCTGGTGCTGGGCATCGACAGCGGGTTCGACCGCGTCGGGCTGTGCCTGCTGGGTGAAGACGCTGGCCGGACCCGGCATGTGGAAGCCGCGCTAAATTCCGCCCACCTGAGCGCCCTGGTGAGGGAAGTTCTGCCGGAGCCGTCCGCCCGAATCGCGGCCGTGGCGGTCGGGATCGGCCCGGGCAAGTTCTCCGCGATTCGCACCGGCATGGCGTTTGCGATGGGGTTGGCGCGGGCCGACGGTGCCCGCCTGTACGGGGTCAGTCTGTTCCAGATGCTGGCCGCGGCGGTCGGCCAGCCGGCCGATCGGCTGCTGCTTTGCTCCAGCGGCGGAGGCAGGGTCAGCTACGGCCAGTCCGGAACGGTCGCCGAATCCGGCTGGCGCCCGGCGGATGCCGCGCGCCGGATCGAGGCTGCCCAGCCGCCTCCCGGCGGGCGGGTCTGGATCGACCCGCGCGACCTGGGTCGGCCGCTGCCCTGCCCGGCGGCGCGGCTGGCCGCCGAGGTCGGCCGGCAATTGCTTGGCGGCCTGGCGCCCGATGAATCCAGGACCCTGCGACCGCTCTATGTGACCCGCCCCTCGTTGGGGTCGGCGGCGGACCCCGCCGGGTCCCCAAGGAGCGGGCGTTGAAACCGAATATGACCGAGATGCTGGACGGCGGCGTGCAGGTCGACCTGATGCGCCACGAGGACATCCCGTCGGTGCGCTACATCGAGCGCCGGTGCTTTGATTCACCCTGGCCGCGCAATGCGTTCAATGCCGAGCTGCGGCGTTCTGACAGCGCCTGCTACATCGTGCTCCGGCTGGGCCAGCCGGTCAAGAGCCCCGGCGGGCCGCCACCACCGGCGCGGATCGGAGGGATTTTCCGCCGTCTGGCCGGACGCGAGGACTGGAACGAGCAGAACCTGGTCGGGTTCGTCGGCGCCTGGTTCTTGGTTGACGAGGTCCACATCACCACCATTGCGGTCGATCCTGACTACCAGAGCCTGGGCCTGGGGCGGTTGATGCTGCTGCTGGTCACCGAACTCGGTCGGTCGCGCGGGATGAAGCGCCTGACGCTCGAGGTCCGCGAGTCCAACCAGCGCGCGCGCAGCATCTACCGGCGCATGGGGTTTTTTGAAAAAGCGGTCCGCAAGCGCTATTACTCCGACAATCGCGAGGACGCGATCGTGATGTGGTCGGAAGACATCAATTCGCCCCTGTTCGACGAGATCCTGGAAAAGACCCGCGCCCGCCTCAGCGAGCGCATCCGCTGGCAATCGAATGTCTGATTCCAGCTCCCCGGTCGTAATGGGGATAGAGACTTCCTGCGACGACACCTCCATCGCGATCGTTCGCAACCGGCGCTGCCTGGCGCTGGCCACCCAGTCGAGCGTGGACGAGCACGCGGCCTGGGGCGGAATAGTGCCCGAACTCGCCGCCCGCCAGCACATCCTGGCGATCGGCCCGGTGCTGGAGCAGGCCCTGGGCGACGCCGGCCTGGAGCTGGCGGACATCGATGCGATCGCCGCCGCCTACGGTCCCGGCCTGGCCGGCTCGCTGCTGGTCGGCTACAACTTCGGACAGGGCCTGGCGGCCCGCCTGGGCGTTCCCCTGTGGCCGGTGAACCACCTTGCCGCGCACGCCCACGCCTGCTGGCTGGATGTCGCTCCGGGCGATGAACCCCGGTTCCCGGCGATCTGCCTGCTGGTCTCCGGCGGGCACAGCGAACTGACCCTCATGCACGGCCCCGGCGATCACCGCCTGGTGGGCCGCACCCGCGACGACGCGGTCGGCGAGGCGTTCGACAAGGCCGCCCGGATCATGGGGCTGGGGTTCCCTGGCGGACCGGCGATCCAATCTGCCGCCGAGGGGGCCCGCGCGGCGGGGCTGGACCCGTATCGGCTGCCGCGTCCGCGCCTGCCGGACAGCCTGGACTTTTCACTGGCCGGAATCAAGAGCGCGATCGGTCGCGCCCGCACCGGCAAGCTGGGACCCCACGAACGCGGCCAGATATTCGGGAACAGCGATCCGGTCGAATTTGAGCGCGCCGACGCGGCGGCTATAGGCCGCATGGCGGCCGGTCTGGAGGACGCGATCGCCGACATGTTGATAAGAAACACCCTGCTTGCAGCCCGTCGCCATGGAGCGCGATCGGTGTTACTCTGCGGCGGAGTGGCCGCAAACCTGCGCCTGCGCTCGCGTCTTATTGATGAATGCCCGCTCAAAGTGCACGTGCCGGATTTCGCCTATTGCGTTGACAATGGCGCGATGGTGGCGATATCAGGGCAAATGGGCGGCTGGGGGGCAGATTCTTTTCCGGATATTGAACCGGGATTGAAATTGCCTGAAACGGCAAGGAACGTTGGCGCATGATCCGTGTACTGGCCGTTGCAACCCAAGGCTGACGTCAATACTCCGGTCGACCGGCGGCGAGTCGTCAGAGTCCCCACCCGGCCTGGCAGTTGACGTTTCTCGTGCGTAGTTTCTCGACCCTTGGTGACGATCGTTTCGCAGCGCTGATTCTGCCATCGAAGCGAACTTTATGCCTGACACTATTGGCGTGGATAATATAACGATTGGAGCGTCAGTAAATCGCAAGGTCTGAGTTTTGAGCACCAACCTGGACCGCCGAATCCTGGAGTTGGAACGAGAGTTCGGCGGAGAAGACTTGTCCACCGCTTTCATCAATTACATTTCGCGCAATCAGGCCCAAGACGCCGCGACATTTACCGAGTTATTGCGCCAGTGGGTTGCTGATGATGACGCCGCGTTGGAGGTAGCAGCCTCAATCGCTGCACTTCATAACTCATTCAATGAGGATGCGTCTGCAATACGAAACTGGCTGGCGTTTCTCGCTCTGCAGAGTGAATTGGCCCGTCAAATCGGCGGGAAACCGCGAAATGTCGTAGATGAATTTGGCGAAATGGCATTCAGGCAGGCCATGTTGCGCGGAGAGGCAATCCGGGCCATTTGGGACCAGCCGATGCTCGAACCGCGTGAAGTGGCAAGCGCCGTCGGCGCCAAGTCTTCGAATCGCGAAAAAGTACGCCAGCTTCGAGCTCGGTCGTGGATTGTCGGGCTGCCGTCGGGGCGGGGTTTCCTGTATCCGGCTTTCCAGTTCGATGTGAGTCGGCGCGAGGTATTTCCAGAAGTGCGCAAGGTGAACATCAAACTCTCGGCTGTTTCGGATCCCTGGGGCGTGGTGTCTTGGTGGATCGCCGAGAACGCCCGATTACAGGCAAGCCCGGCGTCCTTGGTTGGGACCCGCAAGGCGCGAGAACTCGTAGATGCCGCCGGAGCGGCCACCGAGTTAGTCGGGTAAGGATTTGCCACCCGACCTAAGCCCGCCGACGGAATTTGATGGCCGGTTACCAACATACGTATTGCCCCGCGGAACCATATTGACGCGGGTTCACAGCATGGAGTTCGGGGTTGCCGAATTCAACCCGACTCTGGCGGTGAATGTACTCCAAGGCGGCAGATTCGACGCGACAACCGAAGATCCTTACCCATTCCTTTGCGCGGCCGGCGATGACCCGACGGCGATATCCGAAGCGGTGCTGCGTGATCTCCCGATCGACGCGAGCGGATCACGATTACTCCCCAGGACGCAAATACAGGGATTGCAAATCAGCTGGCTGCGCGTAGAAGAAGAATTGCGGCTTGTAAGCCTTCGTTCGGGCCAGGATCTTGCCTCGGTGGGGCAAGATTCTTGGCTTACAACCTCGCCAGCCTCCGATTACGGCTCGACTCGCCGATGGTGCGCTGCGATCCGCGCATGGGCGCCCCGGGCGTGTGGAATCACTTGGCGGTCTCTTCGTGACCCCGAGGGATTCGCGTTCCTGTTTTTCGGTGACCGCTGCCCGACAGGCTGCTTCCGGGAACGGTTGGTCGGCTTGCCTTTACCAGCAAATGACCGCTCATTGGATTCAGGCGCCGCTCACCATTACTTGAACGCGATTCTGACCGAATACAGGGTTGCACTGATGTGACTTGCAAATACTCAACTTGACCTGCTACGCGGCGCTGGTCACGCGGTAATCCGCCGGTCGCCCGAGCCCGCTCGACGGGGGACCGGATGCCGTACGCGGTCCGAGTCGGCTTCCTTGAAGGAAGCAGCTATTGCAAAGATCCAGGCTTCGGCCCCGGGGCGCGCTAAACCGGAATCCGGTCGGGAGGCCGCAAGGCGATCACCCGGCTGGGAGCGAGAGGGCCGGACAACCCGCGACCGAGCAGGGCATCGTGAACCGCCCGCGGATGGGCGGGACGCTCATCTCCTGGCCGTCGACATGGTCGGCGCCGGTTGCAGATGGCGGCGCCGTCGTCGGTCGGGTTGGAGTTTTGACCGCCGCGACGTCGGCCAGGGCGCGGGCGATCCGCCCCTGCCGGGGTTTCCGCCGTTCGAGCACGTCCGAACAACCTCCTGCACTTAGCCAGTGAACGGCTTCGATGCTTGTGCGCAGGTAGGGTGCATAGCCGGCGGCGTATTTTGGCGGCCAGCGCCGGTGCGCATTCGCGGCTTCGCACGGAACGATCGATTGATAGGTCCGGATGACCTTTTCGTCAACGAATCCGGGATCGACCGGCACCAGGTCCTTCCTGAGGCCAGCCAGGTTCAGCAGCGCTTGCTCGAAAGAGCCGCCGGCCGGTTCGGGTCTACCCGGGACGGCGGGAAGGGAGGCGCCGCCGGATGCCCGGACCGGTGCGGCCGCCGTACTTCCATGCCGATCGCCTGATCATTCGTAGATGCTTTTCATCTGCCAGCAATCGAGCGACAGCAGTTCCGACTGCTGGCCCGCAGACATCACCGAGATGCCGGTACTGTCCTTGCGGCCCGGGTAGACCCGGACCGCAACGCACTGCCGCTCGTTCACGAAGACCTCGACGACGCTTCGGTCTACGAATATTCGCAGCCGGACCGGTTCGTCGGGCTCTATGAGTACCGGCGCCGACTCGGGCGGCCGCGACAGCGCGTCGGGCAGTGTCGAGGCGCGCGAGTTGTCGACCGATATGACGCTTTCGTATCGAGTCGGATTCGAAAGGATCGTCGAAAGGACCAGGTTGGAACGAACGTCGTTGGCGAACGGCTCCCGGTACTTGTTCCCCCTACGGTTGAAGAAGCAGATCCGCGTGAATTCCTCTTTGTCCGGGGAGCGCAGGACATCGACCTCGAACATCGACGAAAGTTTCGGGTCGAGCGTGATCTGCAGCTCCATGGCGTTCCCCGTGATGTCGTCAAGCACGATCTCCCGGTTCGCCGGCAAAACGGTCCGACCGATATGCCGGTGGTCGTACCTCAGCGATTCGACGTCACCGGCAGGCTCGACGTTGAGGTCGTACTTACCCCGAAGCGTAAGGCGCCTCGGCAGGGTGAGAATCTGGTCCCACTCGCGCGCATACCCGGAAGGGTCATCGTCGCCTCCGCCGCTTGCCCCCGGTTCTCCGAAGAACCCGCCCAGGTAGTCGTTCATCCGGTAGGTGGGCTTGCCCGGATTCATGTTGAACAGAACGATGACGCCGTCCCCGTCGGGTGCTGCCGTGGGTGCGTGGACGCCACCCGGGAACGCGGCCCCGAAGTTGCACAGGCCGTGCGCATCGACGATGAATTTGTCGCGCTCACGGTCGTAGTCGCCCAGCCAGTACTGGCCGCCGCGCGTGTGGCTGAAGAACAGCAGGATGTGTCGATCGCCTATCGGCCAGAAGTACGGGCAGGCACCGTCATCCCCCAGGGCCGTGAAGCGGTCGCCCTCGATGAAGGGCTGGAGGTACTCCCAGTGCTCCAGGTCATGCGAGCGGAACAGGTACTCGGTGGCAACGTGTTTGCCGTCGGGCCTATATGGAAGGATCCCGGCCGACAGCGCGTAGTACGCACCCTCCTTGGCCCAGATGCAGGGATCAAAGACTCCGTGCGGAAGGGGCGCTTCGCCCTCGGTCCCGAACGGGATCACGGGATTTCCGGCGAGCTTCTCCCAGTTGAGCAGCAGGGGATCGCGGGAAACGGCCACCATGTTGCCGACTCCGACACCGTGGTACATGGCCACGACCCGGTCGCCTTCGACCAGCGCGGTACCGGAATAACACCTGTCCTCCGGCCCCGGATGGAGCGCATAGGGAAGGTCGCGCCAGTGGATGAGATCGTCGCTGACCGCGTGTCCCCAGTGCTGCCGCACATCTTCAGGCGGGCATGCCTGATAGAACAGGTGCCAGCGCCCCTCCCAAAAGCAAAACCCGTTCGGGTCGTTGAGCGTGTTCTCGGGATTGACGTAGTGGATAGTGGGGACGGTGGGGATCGGTCGCCTTCTCCCTACGCGCGGCGATCATCCGCAGCACCTGGGGATTCGACTCCAGCTGCCTCTCCTGCTCCTCGAGAGTGGCGGCGAACTTGTACCTCTGAACCCGCGAGGGCGGGAATCTTTTCGTCCTCACCGCTGCTCTCCTCCGGTCCCCATATGGACTCGCCCGGCTCAAGTCGTTTGCAGGCTACCGGACCTGCCGCAGGACTCGGCGCGACCTTGGCCCGATTCCATGATGGCCATGGCTGGTCACTCCATCATGATTGCCCACTGCCGCCCACACAAAACGCGGGATGGATCTTCGCGCCGGCCCACCCAAGGCGCCACCGAGACACGGCATCTCCGCCCTGCCACCAAAGTACTCCCTGGTGGCCAGGCACGCTGAGGAGCGATCGATGCAAATCTGCGGCGGGGTGTCTTCCGGCCTGCGCTCGCGCCTAATTGACGTATGCCCGCCGAAAGTGCACGTGCCGGATCTTTCCATTTGTGATGGCAACGGCGCGATGGTGACCATTTCCGGGCATATGAGCGGCCAGGGCGCTGACTCGTTTTCGAAGTTTGATCCCGGACTCAGGCTGCCACCGCAGGTCGGGTCACACCGAACCGAGTTTCCCGGTCACGCGTGTTCGTAGCGTCGGACGCTGATTTCATGGGCCTTCGCCCGCATTTCCGTTGCGTCGTGCCAGGCTTGCATTCGCAGGAGCATGTCCATGCTGACCCCGAATGCTTTTTCGATTCTTAGAGCCATTTCTGGCGACAGCGACGCATTGCCGTTTAGCAGGTCCGATAAAGTCGCCCGGCGCACGCCCAGAATCTCAGCCGCACGCTTTACGCTGAGCTCCAGTTCATCAACTATTTCAATGCGAATGAAACTGCCGGGATGGGAAGGGGTCATTCGTACATTCATGTCTTCGTTGGCCATCAGTGATAGTCCTCCAAGTTCATGCGGGTGATTTCGCCTTGGGATTCTTCAAAAGTGATTCGCCAGTTCCCCGATACGGAGACGCTCCATTCTTTTCTCCGATCGCCGGTGAGCCTGTGAATTCGCCAACCGGGCGGGGATTCGGCGATGAAACCCTCTAATCCGTCTACCAGCAGCATGACCGTCAGGATGTTGCGGATCCGGCCAACCAGGAAGGGCGGCAGTGACCGGGCGTCGTCGGCGACTAGCAACCTGCGCAACCCGCGATGACGTACCGATCGGATAATCATTACGTGAGTGTACGGTATGACAGTACGTCATCGCGTTCAAGTGCGCTTTCGCACTCCGGATACGACATCCCTTTGAGGAAGCGACCAACTAACTCAAAGGCTCAAGTCCGCCAACGCGGCCCCAACGCGTTACCGGATGCCGATGTCGCTCACTAGGTGATCGGATGCCTCGCGCCGCGCGCGTTTGCTTCCTCGAATGAAGCGGCGATTGCAAAGAGCCGGTCTTCGGCCCCGGGCGGCGCGGCCAGCTGGATACCGATCGGGAGTCCCGAAGGTGAATAGCCGCCCGGCAGCGAGATTGCCGGCCAGCCCACGACCGACCAGGGCATGGTGAAACGTCCGCGGATGGGCAAGGCGCTTACTTTCTGGCCGTCGATCTGGTCGGCGTCGCTGGCAAATGACGGCGCCGTCGTCGGCTGGGTGGGAGTTATGACCGCCGCCACGCCGGCCAGGGCGCGGGCGGTCCGTTGCTGCCAGGCTCTCCGCCGCTGGAGCGCGTCCGAATAACCCCCATCGCTTACCCGCCGGCCGGCTTCGATGTTTCCGCGCAGGTAGGGGGCGTAGTCGGGGGCGCGGGCCGGGAACCAGCGCCGGTGCGCGTGCGCGGCCTCATGCAGCACGATCGATTGATAGGTCCGGGTGACTTCCTCTTCGACGAATCCGGGCTCCACCGGCAGGAGTTTGGCCCCGAGTCCGTCCATGACGCCGAGCGCATTTTCGAAAACGTCTGCGACCGGGTCGGTGACGGATCCCGACACCCAGGTTTCGGGTACCCCGATCCGGATTCCCTTATGCGGCCCCGGACGCGCCGCCGCGGCCACCGAGGCTGGTTTGTCGGCGATCGCATCCAGCAGCAGGGCGGCGTCGGACACGCTGCGCGCCAGCGGACCGACGGTGTCGCAGGTGGGCGAAAGCGGGAAGATGCCGGCCAGATTGATGCTGCCGTTGGTCGGCTTCAGGCCCACCACCCCGCACCAGGCGGCCGGCTGGCGGATGGAACCCGAGGTGTCGGTGCCGAGCGCTCCCAGGGACAATCCGGCGGAGACCGCCGCTCCCGAGCCGGTACTGGAACCCCCGCTGAAGTAATCGCGGTTCCAGGGATTGCGGCAGGGGCCGAAATAGGCGTTTCCGGTAACGCTCCCCATCGCAAATTCGAGCAGGTGCAGCTTGCCCAGCAGCACCGTACCGGCCCGGCGCAGCCGGTCCGCCACCACCGCGTCGGCCGTCGGGATCCGCCCGCAGAGGATGCGCGAGCCGTAGGTCGTCTCGATCCCGGCGGTATCGATCAGGTCCTTTAGCCCGATCGGCACCCCGTCCAGGGGGCCGAGCGGGGCTCCGGCCCGGTAGCGCCGGCGGGCGGCCTCGGCGTCGGCCCGCGCGCGCGGGAGGGTGGCGAGCCGGTACGAATTCAGGCCGGGATCTATTTCGGCGATGCGGGCGAGGATAAGTTCGGTCACCTCGACCGGGTCGGTTTCACGGGACCGGTAGGCGCCGACGAGGCGCTCGGCGTCCCAGTACCAGGGCGCCGATCCGGCGGGGGTTCCCATCCTAGTGGCGGAAATGCCGGCGCCGGGTCAGGACCATGGCCGCGCCGGCCCGGTCGCAGGCGGCGATCACCTCGTCGTCGCGCTTGGAGCCGCCGGGCTGGATGATGGCCCGGACCCCGGCCGCCAGCGCGATCTCGGCCCCGTCGGCGAACGGGAAGAAGGCGTCGGATGCCAGGACCGCTCCGTCGGCCCGCTCGCCGGCCTGCTGAACCGCCAGCTCGACGGCCCGGACCCGGCTCATCTGCCCGGCCCCGACCCCGATCAGGGCCCGGTCGCGGGCGATGACGATCGCGTTGGACTTGACGTGCTTGACGGCGCGGGCGGCGAACCGCAGGTCCGCCATCTCGGCGCGGTCGGGCGCCCGCGCGGTGGCGATGCTGACCCCTTCTTCGGGATCGGGTTCCAAATCGCGTTGTTGGACGAGGACGCTGCCGCCGCTGCCGGTCACGGCAACATCGGCGATTGCGGTCCGCTCCAGCGCCGGGCGTCCCCCGGACCGGGCGAACACCCGCACGTTGCGCCGGCGCCCAAGACGCTCCAGGGCGTCGGGTTCGACCGCCGGCGCGGCCACGACTTCCAGGAACACCCTCCGCATGGCCGCCACCGTATCCAGCCGGAGCGGGCGATTGAACGCCACCACGCCCCCGTATATCGCCTGCGGATCGCCGGCGCGGGCGGCGGCGAAGGCCTCAGCCTGATCATCGCGCAGCGCCAGACCGCAGGGATTGCCGTGCTTTATGGCCGCGCAGGCCGGTTCTTCGAATTCACCGGCCGCGGCCCAGGCCGCCTCCAGATCGAGGATGTTGTTGTAGGAAGGCGCCGGGCCCAGCAGCTGGCCGAAACCGGCTCCCTCCGGACCCGGTCCGATTCGGTACTGGGCGGCAAAACCCTGGTGCGGGTTCTCGCCGTAGCGCAGGTCGCGCACCTTCTCCAGAGGCAGCACCATCTGCGGCGGCGGCGCGCGGTCCGCCGAGGCGCACCAGAGGGCGATCAGGGCGTCGTAGGCGGCGGTGGCCGCAAATGCCTTGGCGGCGAGGCTCCTGCGCAGCTCGGAAGCATCGCCTCCCCCGTCGAGGGCCGCGAGGATGGCCGGGTAGTCGGCCGGATCGGTGGCCACGAAAACGCTGTCCGAGCTCTTGGCGCCGGCCCGGATCAGGGAGGGACCGCCGATATCGATCTGCTCGACCAGCTCGCCGCGATCGCCTCCGGCCATCAGGGTTGCCGCGAACGGGTAGAGGTTGCAGGCTAGGACGTCGATTGCCGGGATATCGGCCCGGTCGGCCTCCTCCCGGTCGCCGGAATCGCCGCGCCGCTGCAGGATCCCGCCGAAAACCCGCGGGTGCAGGGTCTTGACCCGGCCCCCGAAGACCTCGGGGTGGCCGGTGTATTCGGACACCTGGATCGCCGGCACCGAGGCCTCGCGCAGCGCGCGCAGGGTGCCGCCGGTGGAGAGGATTTCGAAGCCGCGCCCTGAAAGGCCGCGGGCGAATTCGACTATTCCGGTCTTGTCCGAAACCGAAAGCAGGGCGCGCCGGACCATGTTCAACCTCCACCCTTGCAAAACGTGGTTCGCTGGCCGTCGACCGCAAGCTCGCAGCGGGCCAGCCGGTCGATGACCGATGGGAGTAACTTGTGCTCGGCGGCCAGGATTCGGTCGGCCAACCGCTGCGGATCGTCGTCGTCGCGGACCGGCACAACCGCCTGGTCCAGGATCGGGCCGGCATCGGGTTCGTCGGTTACCAGGTGCACGGTGCAGCCGGCGTACTTGACTCCGGCCCCGACCGCGGCCGCCTGCGGACCGGGCGCCATCGACCCGGCGAACGCCGGCAGGAGCGACGGGTGGATATTGACGATCCTCCCGCCGAATCGGTCCAGCAGGGCCCCGCTGACCAGCCGGTCGAACCCGGCCAGCACCACCCATTCGGCCCCGGCCCGCTCGGCCGCGTCGGCGAACCCGGCCATCTGCGCGGCGCGCCCGCCGGCGCGCCGGCGACCCAGGACGAAGGTCTCGATTCCGGCCTGGCGCGCGAATTCGATGCCGCGGCAGGCCGGACGGTTCGAGATGACGACCCTGACTTCGGCCAGGATTTCCCGCCGCCGGCAGGCGTTGGCGATGGCCTGCAGGTTGGAGCCGCGACCGGATACCAGGACCGCCAGCGGGAGCGGCCTGTTCAACGCAGGATCTCGGCCCGCGCGCCGGAAGATTCGATCACCTGGCCCACCAGGGTGCTGCCGGGGATCGCCCGGACCAGATCGTCGGCCAGCCCGCGCCCGCCGATCACGACCATTCCCAGGCCCAGGTTGAATACCTGCGCCAGCTCCTCGAACCCGATCCGGGCGCGGCGCTGGATCAGGTGGAATATGGGCGGCACCTGCCAGGTGCCCCAGCCGAACTGGGCCGATAGCCCCGCCGGGATGACCCGCGCCGTGTTGGCGCAGATTCCGCCCCCGGTGATGTGGGCAAGCCCGTGCACGCGATCCAGGAACGGCGTGAGCTCGGCGACGTAGCTGCGGTGCACGGCCAGCATTTCCTCGATCAGCGGGCGGCCGACTTCCGGGTTGTGCGAGGTCAGGTCCAGGCCTTCCAGGGCGCGCTGCACCAGCGAATAGCCATTGGTGTGGATCCCGTTGGAGGGCAGGCCGACCAGGAGGTCCCCGGCCAGGACCCGGTCGGGAGTCAGCAGCTCCCGGGCCTCGGCCAGGCCGACCATCGCCCCGACCAGGTCGAGCTGGCCGCTCCGGTAGATACCCGGCAGCTGGGCGGTCTCGCCGCCCACCAGCGGCACCGCGTGGGCCAGGCAGGCGTCGGCGACGCCGCCGATGGCCGCCTCCAGGGCGCTGTTGGGCAGATCGCTGTGGGCGATGTAGTCGAGAAACGCCAGCGGACGGGCCCCCATGGCCAGGACGTCGTTGGCGCAGTGGTTGACCAGGTCGGCGCCGATCGACTCCAGGCGCCCGAAGCGGGCCGCCACCGCGATCTTGGTGCCGACCGAATCGATGCTTAGCACCAGGGCCGGATCGGACATCCCGGCGGGCAGGCGCATGGCGCCGCCGAATCCGCCCAGCCCGGCCAGCACCAGCGGCGTGTAGGTGGATCTGAGGCGCTCGCCCAGGTCATCGAGCAGCTCGTCGGCGGCCGCGATGTCGACCCCGGCGGAGCGGTAGCTGATGGGCCCGGGCAATTGTTTCCCTAGGGGGTCAGGGCCGGTTCGACTGCCGGTTCGAAGGCGTGCTTGCCGACCCCGGGACTGACCGGCGCCGGGTAATCGTGCGTGAAGCATCCGGTGCAGAGCCGCGCCTTGGGCGAATCGACCGCTTCGATCAGGCTGTCCAGGGTCAGGTAGGCGAGCGAATCGGCGCCGATGCTCTCGCAGACCTGCCCGACCGTGTAGGCGTGGGCGATCAGCTGGCCCGGCTGCTGGATGTCGACGCCGTAGAAGCAGGGCCAGCGGACCGGCGGCGAGGAGATCCGCATGTGGACTTCGGCCGCGTGTCCGGATTCCTTCAGGTGCTTGACGATTTCGCGGGTCGTGTTGCCGCGGACGATCGAGTCGTCGACCACGACCAGACGCTTGCCGGCGGTGATCGCCGGCAGGGCGTTGAGCTTGAGCTTTATGCCCAGCTTGCGGGTCTCGTCGTCGGGTTCGATGAAAGTCCGCCCGATGTAGCGGCTCTTGGCCAGGCCCTCGCCGTAGGGGATCCCGGCTGCCTCGGCGTAGCCGATCGCGGCCGCGGTGGCCGAGTCGGGGATGCCGATCACCAGGTCGGCGTCGACCGGCGCCTGGCGGGCCAGCGCGCGGCCCATTTCCAGGCGCGCCCGGTAGAGGTTCACGCCCTCGATGTCCGAGTCGGGCCGGGCAAAGTAGATGTATTCGAAAAGGCAGAGCGCCGGCGGGGCATGGTGGTCGCGGCTGATAGTGGAGACCCCGGAACCGTCGACGACCACGACCTCGCCGGCCAGCACGTCGCGCTCGAAACTTGCTTCCAGGGCGGCGAACGCGCACGATTCGGAGGCGATCAGGACCGTGTCCTCGGACCGGCCAAGGCACAGCGGCCGGTTGCCCAGCTTGTCGCGCACCGCAATCAGCCGGTCGTTGGCGAGGAATACCAGCGCGTAGGATCCTTCAAGCAGCGCGATCCCGTTGACGATCTTCTGCACCACGTCGGTTCCGGGTGCGGAAGCCACGACCGCCAGGATCACCTCGGTGTCGGAAGTGCCCAGGATGGTCTGGCCCTGGGCAATCAGGTGCCGGCGCAGCTCGTCGGTGTTGGTCAGGTTCCCGTTGTGCACGACCGCCAGCGGGCCGAACTCGGTTTCGGTGATGATCGGCTGGGCGTTTTCGATCCGGTTCGAACCGGTCGTCGAGTACCGGTTGTGCCCGATGGCCAGGTCCCCGCTCAGCTCCGACAGGGTCTGGTTGTCGTAGACCTGCGAGACCAGCCCCATGCGCTTGTGCAGCTTCAGCCGCTGGCCGTCGCTGACCGCGATCCCGGAACTTTCCTGGCCGCGGTGCTGCAGCGTGTAAAGCCCGAAATAGGTGCGGCGGGCCACGTCGTGTCCCGGACCGTAAACCCCGAATACGCCGCATTCTTCGGCAAACCCGCGCATCTGCGGATTGAACCAGTACTGGTTCTGGTTCGCGGCGTCTATGCTGCCGACCTTTCGGTCTTTCGAAGGCTGGCCCATTCTATTTGGCGCGGCCCGCGAGAGCGTTGGCAAGACCGGTTTTCCAGGCCCGTTGGGCGGCGTCCAGGTCCAGCTGCACCAGGTCTCCGAATTCGATTCGCCGCTGTTCCCGGGCGCGCCCCAGCACCAGCAGCGGAACTTTCCTGGCGGCCGCGGCCCGGCGTATCTCCGCCACCCGTTCCGGCTCGGCGGCGATCAGGACCCGGCCCGGCGGTTCGCCGAACAGCGCCGTCTCCGGGTCGCCGGGCGGGAGGTTGTCCACCGTCAGCCCGACTCCGCCCTCGATCGCCATCTCCACCGCGGTCACCGCCAGGCCGCCGCGATAGGGGCAGCGCGCGGCGCCGACCAGCCCGGCGCCGGCCAGCTCCGGGAGCAGCTCGCACAGCCGCCGTTCCAGCGCCAGGTCGATCCGTGGCCGGCCGCCGACCGAATCGCGGCACACCGCCAGGTACTCGCTGGCGGAAAGATCGCCTTCCTGTTGCCCCAGCAGCAACAGCTCCTGGCCCGGACCCCAGACTTGAATGCCGGTGACCGCCCTGCCGACGTCTTCGATCAGCCCCAGCATCCCGATCACCGGGGTTGGGTAGATCTGGCGGCCCCCGGTCTCGTTGAACAGCGAGACGTTGCCGCCGGTCACCACCAGGTCGAGCGCGTCGCAGGCGTCGGCCATCCCCTCGATCGCCCGCACCAGCTGGTAGTAGACCGCCGGTTCGGTGGGCGATCCGAAGTTGAGGCAGTTGGTGATCGCGATCGGCCTGGCGCCGGCGCAGGCCACCGCCCGCGCCGCGGCCGCCACCGCCAGCGCTCCGCCGGCGTGCGGGTCAAGGTACACCTGGCGCGAATTGCCGGCCGTGGCCAGCGCCAGGCCGCGGCCGCTGCCGGCAATCGCCATGATCGCCGCGTCGCCGCCTGCCGCGCGCACCGTCTGCGTGCCCACCGTCTGGTCATAGGTCCGCCAGATCCGGGCGCTGCTGGCGATGTTGGGACTTGCCAGCAGCTGCAGGAGGTCGGCGGTCAGGTCGGGACTGGCGGTCTCGGACGGACCGGGCAGGGTCTGGACCTCTTCCAGGTAGCGCGGCCGCTTCACCGGGTAGCGGTAGCGGGGCGGGTCCAATAGGTGCCGGATCGGGACCCGGGCGACGGTTGACCCCGATTCGTCAACCGTCAGGTGGCCGTCGTCGGTCACCTGCCCGATTACGGCGCAGTGCAGACCGTGGCCCGCAAACAGCTCCATCACCTCGTCCTGGCGGCCGCGCCGGGCGATGACCAGCATCCGCTCCTGGCTCTCCGAGAGCATCACTTCGTAGGGAGTGAGCCCGCGCGTGCGGCGCGGCACCCTGGCCACGTCGATCCGGACCCCGGCCCCGCTGCGGCCGGCCGCCTCGACGCTGGAGCTGGTCAGGCCGGCCGCCCCCAGGTCCTGGAGACCCACGACCGCGTCGCCTTCCAAGAGTTCAAGGCAGGCTTCGATCAGCAGTTTTTCCATGAACGGGTTGCCCACCTGGACAACTCCCCGGGCCGATTGCTCCGGGTCCTCCACCGATGCGAAGGTGGCCCCGTGGACACCGTCGCGGCCGGTGTCGGTCCCGACCAGGATCAGCGGATTGCCGACCCCGGCGGCGACCGCGCGGGTGAGCTGGTCGTGGCGCATCAGCCCCACGCACATGGCATTGACCAGCGGGTTGCCGGCGTAGCACGCCTCGACCGCGGTGTCGCCGCCGACGGTCGGTATGCCGACGCAGTTCCCGTAATGCCCGATCCCGGCGATGATGCCGTTGGCCAGGTAGCGGTTGCGGTCGCTCTCCAGCGGACCGAACCGCAGCGAGTCCAGCAGCGCAATCGGGCGCGCCCCCATCGTGAAGATGTCGCGGATGATCCCGCCCACGCCGGTGGCCGCGCCCTCGAAGGGCTCGACCGCGCTGGGATGGTTGTGGCTCTCGATCTTGAAGACGCAGGCCAGACCCTCGCCGATGTCGACCACCCCGGCGTTCTCCTCGCCGGCGCCGACCAGCATGCGCTCGGAGCTGCTGGGCAGGCCCTTCAGCAGCGTGTGGGAGTGCTTGTAGCCGCAGTGCTCGCTCCAGAGCGCCCCGAAGATCCCCAGCTCCACCTCGTTGGGCGAGCGCCCCAGCATGTCCCGGCAGCGGCGGTATTCGCACTCGGTCATGGAGACCGCCCGCAGCTGCGCCGCGCTCGGCATCATGACCGGCTGTCCATGAGCCAGCGGGCGGCCGATTCCCAGAACGCGGTCCCGTCGGTCGATCCCAGCCGGGCGGCGCTGGCCCGTTCGGGGTGCGGCATCAGGCCGACGACGTTGCGCCCGGGGTTGCATACTCCGGCGATGTGGTTGACCGACCCGTTGGGGTTGTGCGCCGGCCCGGTTCGTCCGCGTTCGTCGCAGTAGCGGAAGACGACCTGGCCGTCCTGTTCGATCCGGTCGAGCTGGTCGGGCGGGGCGTGGTAGTTACCCTCGCCGTGGGCGATGACCAGGCGCAGCACGTCCCCGGCGGCCGCGGCGGTGGAGAAGGCGGTGTCGGGGGCCTCACAGCGAATCGTGATCCAGCCGTGTTCGAATCGGCTGGACTCATTTGGCAGCATCGCCCCCGGCAGGAGACCGGCCTCGAGCAGGATCTGGAAACCGTTGCAGATGCCAAGGACCGGGACGCCGCGCTCGGCGGCCGCGGCCACGCCCTTGAGGCAGGGCGAAAAACGGGCGATCGCCCCGCAGCGCAGGTAATCGCCGTGGGCGAATCCCCCCGGCAGCACGATCAGGTCGTACCCGGCCAGATCGGCCCGTCCGTGCGGGACCAGGTCGGCGGCGAAATCCGACGTCTCAAGCAGCGCCCGCTGGGCGTCGCGGTCGCAGTTGGACCCCGGGAAAACCAGTACCGCCGCTTTCAAGAGGCGGCCGATTCGCGGATTTGAATCGCGTATTCCTCGATGACCGGGTTGGCCAGCAGCCGGCCGGCCATCGCCTCGGCGTCGGCCAGCGCCGCCTCGGCGCTCTCGGCCTCCAGCTCAATCTCGATCAGCTTGCCGACGCGGACCGAGCGCACCCCGCCAAAACCCATCTGCAGCAGGCCGTCGGCGACGGTGTTGCCGGGCGGGTCGTTGACGTCGGCCTGGAGCCGGACTTCGACCCGGGCCATAAAGCGCGCCAGCCGGCCCATCAACCGCTGATCCGGGCCAGCGCCTGGGCGTATTTCTGGCTCGTGGCGGCGATGACTTCGGTCGGCAGACTGGGGGCCGGCGGCTCTTTGTTCCAACCCGAATCGACCAGCCAGTCGCGCACGTACTGCTTGTCATAACTGGGAGGGGAGGAACCCGGCGCGTAGCTGCCCGCGTCCCAGAAGCGCGACGAGTCGGGAGTGAGCACCTCGTCTATCAGCAGGAGCTGGTCGTCAAGGATTCCGAACTCGAACTTGGTGTCGGCCAGGATGATGCCGCGGGCGGCGGCGTAGTCGTGGCCGTAGGAATAGAGCGCCAGGGTCACATCGCGGAGCCGCGCTCCCAGGTCGGCGCCGACGATTTCGACCATCTGCTCGTAGGAGATGTTCTCGTCGTGCCCGGTCTGGGCCTTGGTGGCGGGGGTGAAGATCGGCTCAGGGAGCTTCTGGGCCTCGACCAGCCCGTCCGGCAGCCCGATCCCGCAGACGGTCCCGTCGCGGCGGTACTCGGACCAGGCCGACCCGGTGATGTAGCCGCGCGCCACGCACTCGACCAGGACCGGCTCGGTGCGGTGCACCAGCATGCTGCGGTCGCGCAGCTGCTCCGGGTCGGCGCCGGCGGGCAGGTCCATTGCGGCCACGTCGGTACTGATCAGGTGGTTGGGAATGATGTCGCCGGTGCGCTCGAGCCAGAAAGCCGAGAGCAGGTTGAGCACCGCCCCCTTGCCGGGGATCGGGTCCGGCAGGACCACGTCGTAGGCCGACAGGCGGTCGCTGGTGACCAGGAGCAGGCGGTCTTGGCCCACCGCGTAGATGTCGCGGACCTTGCCGCGGGAAAGCAGTTCGAGTCCTTCGATCTCGGTCTGCAGCACGCTAGTGTGGTTCATTTGCACCTTTCAAGGGGTGTGGATTCCGTGGTTTAAAGGCCCAGGCGGGCAAACGCGTCGTCGACGTGGAGCAGGTGGCGGTCGATGTCGAAGATCTCGGCCAGGCGCTCCGGCGCGATGTGCCGGCCCACCTGCGGATGCCGGGTCAGCAGCCCGAGCAGATGCTCGCCGGTGGCGGCCGCGGCATGGCACTGGGCGCGCACCAGCTCGTAGGCTTCCTGCCGGTCCATGCCGGCTTCGACCAGCTCCAGCATGGCCGCCTGCGAGAAGATCTGGCCCCGGGTCAGGTCGAGGTTCTCCAGCATTTTCTGCGGGTACACCGCCAGCCCCTCCATGATCCCGGCAAACAGCCAGAGCATGTAATCGACCAGGGTTGTCGAATCGACCAGCACGATCCGCTCGGCCGAGCTGTGCGAGATGTCGCGCTCGTGCCAGAGGGCGACGTTCTCCAGCCCCACCTGGGCGTTGGCGCGCACCACCCGCGCCAGCCCGCTGATGCGTTCGGAGCGGGCCGGGTTGCGTTTGTGCGGCATCGAGGAGGAGCCATGCCGCGAGGACTCGAACGGCTCCTCGAGCTCGGCCACCTCGTTGCGCTGCAGGTGGCGGATCTCGGTGGCGAACTTGTCCAGCGAGCTGGCGCAGAGGGCCAACGCGCAGAGGACTTCGGCATGCCGGTCGCGCTGCAGGATCTGCGAGGCCACCGCGGCCGCGCCCAGCCCCAGCTCCGCGCAGGCGATCTCCTCCACGCGCGGGGGCACGTTGGCGTGGGTGCCGACCGAACCGGCGATCTTGCCGACCGCGATCGAGTCGCGGGCGGCGTCGAGCCGGGCCGCCGCGCGCCGGAGCTCGGCGACCCAGATCGCCAGCTTGAACCCGAAGCTGATCGGTTCGGCGTGCATGCCGTGCGAGCGCCCGATCATCGGGCTGCGGCGGTGCTCTTTGGCAAGCCTGACGACCGCGGCTTCGACCCGCTGCAGGCGCTCGCCGATCTGGTCCAGCGCGGCCCGCAGCTGCAGCGCCCCGGCGGTGTCGAGCACGTCCGATGAAGTAAGCCCCAGGTGCAGCCAGCGCGACTCCGGGCCGATCGATTCGGCCAGCGCGGTCACGAAGGCGTTGGTCTCGTGGTCGGCTTCGCGTTCGATTTCGTCGATCCGCTCCAGGGTGAAGCTGGCGCGCTGGATCAGCTCGCAGTCCCGCGGAGGGATCTTGCCTACCCCTGTCCAGGCGCGCACCACCGCCAGTTCGACCTGGCGCTGGTACTCGAAATAGGCCTGCCGGTTCCAGATGGCGGCCATTTCGGGTCGGGTGTAACGTTCGATCATTGCGCTTGCGGTCCGAATTCGGGGCGGGGATGCGGGACGCGGGCACCCCTCATCGGGACGCCCCCTGGCCGAGCACGGCCGGCTCGGCGTCCAGGGCTATGTCGCGGCGGAAGTGGGCACCGTCAAAAGAAATCCGGGCGAGGTTGTCGTAGGCCAGCGAACGCGCCTCGCCGAGCGTTGCGCCGGCGGCCACCACGCACAGCACGCGGCCCCCGTCGGTCAAGACCCGGGAGCCTTCGCGGCGGGCTCCGGCCAGGAACACGTGGACCCCGCGGTCGATCGCGTCCAGGCCCTCTATCTCGGCCCCGCGCGGGTAGCTGCCCGGGTAGCCGGGCGAGGCCATCACCACCCCGACCGTGGCCCGCCGGTCCCATTCCAGCTCGAGGTCGGCCAGGCGTCCGGCGGCCACCGCCTCGCAGACGTCCAGGAGGTCGGTCCGCAACCTGGGCAGCAGCACCTCGGTCTCCGGATCGCCGAAACGGCAGTTGAACTCGATAACCCGCGGACCCTGGTCGGTAATCATCATCCCCGGGTAGAGCACCCCCTTGAACGGACGGCCCTCGGCGGCCAGCTGGCGGACGGCGCGCTCGGTTACGGCGCGGTGGATTTCGCCCACCGTCCCGCGGTCAAGCCAGCCGGGCGGCGAGTAGCAGCCCATCCCGCCGGTGTTGGGGCCGCGATTGCCGTCGTAGACCGGTTTGTGATCGCAGGAAAAGGGCATGTGCGCGACGCTCTGCCCGTCGGTGAAGGCGTGCGCCGAGGTTTCCCGGCCGGCGAGCCGCTCCTCGATCAGGATCTTCTCGCCGGCGCGGCCGAAGGCGCCCCCGAAGGCTTCCGAGACCGCGGCCTCGGCCTCGGCCGGGCTGCCGCAGACGGTAACGCCCTTGCCGGCGGCCAGGCCGTCGGCCTTGACCACGATGCCGTTCCCGCCCCCGCCCGGCGTTCCCCGGCGCAGGTAGGCGAGCGCGTCCGATTCGCGGTCAAAACTGCGCGCCGCCGCGGTGGCGATTCCGGCCCGGCTCATGAGCCCCTTGGCGAACGCCTTCGAGGACTCGATCTCGGCCGCCGCCGCCGAAGGTCCGAACACGCCGAACCCCTCGGCTGCCAGGCGGTCGCCCACCCCGGCGCAGAGAGGATCCTCGGGCCCGATCACGACCAGGTCGGGTCGCAGGCGCCCGGCCAGCCCGGCCACCGCGGCGGGATCGGAAGCCGAAACGTTCCCTATGTTCTCGCCGTACTCGGCGGTCCCGGCGTTGCCCGGCACCGTCCAGAGTTTTCCAAACCGGGCCGAGCGGGCCAGCGCCCAGGCCATCGCGTGTTCCCTGCCCCCGGAACCGAGCAGCAAGACCCTCACCCGGTCACTCCCACTCGATCGTGCCGGGCGGCTTGGAGGTGATGTCGTAGACGACCCTGGTGACCCCGCTCACCTCGTTGACGATCCGGGTTGCGGCGCGCTCCAGGAGCTCGTGCGGCAGGCGCGACCAGTCGGCGGTCATGAAGTCATCGCTCTCCACCGCCCGCAGTGCGCACAGCTCGCCGTAGCTGCGCGAATCGCCCATCACGCCGACCGTCCGCACCCCGGTCAGGACCGCGAAATACTGCGCCACCGCCCGGTCGTAACCCTCGGCGGCGATCTCTTCGCGCCAGATATGGTCGGCCAGCTGCAGGGTCCTGACCCGGTCGGCGTCGATTTCGCCGAGGATGCGCACCGCCAGCCCCGGTCCCGGGAAGGGCTGCCGCCAGACGATCTCCTCGGGCAGGCCCAGCTCCAGGCCGACCGCGCGGACCTCATCCTTGAAAAGGTTGCGCAGCGGCTCGATCAGGCCCAGGTGCAGGCGGTCGGGGATGCGGGTATTGTGGTGGGTCTTGATCTTGGCCGATCCGAGCCCGGCGGCGGCGCTCTCGATCACGTCCGGATAGATGGTCCCCTGCACGAAGAATTCGGCCCCGCCGAGTTCTTCGGCCTGCTGGATGAAAACATCGAAGAACTTGTCGCCGATGACGTGGCGTTTCAGCTCGGGGTCGGTGATCCCGGCCAGGGGCTCCAGGAACTGCTGGGCCGCGTCCAGCGTGATCAGGTTCACCCCCAGCTGCTGGCCGAGGAAGCGCCTTAGCTGTGAAACCTCGTTGAGCCGCAGCATTCCGGTGTCGACCAGGATCCCGGTGAGCGAATCGCCGACCGCGCGCTGGACCAGGGCGGCCGCGACCGAGGAATCGACCCCGCCCGAGATCCCGCATATCACCCGGCCCTGGCCGACCTGCTCGGCGATGTCGGCTACCGCCCCGGATACGAATTGCGACGGGGTCCAGTCGGCCCGGGCGCGGCAGACGCGCAGCGCGAAGTTGCGCAGCAGGGCGTGGCCCAGCTGGGTGTGCGAGACCTCCGGGTGGAACTGCAGGAGGATCAGGTTCTCGCGGCCCAGCGCCGCCCACTCCGAATTGGCGGTGCGGGCGAGCTGCTCAAATCCCGGTGGCGGCAGGATCACCCGGTCGCCGTGACTCATCCAAACCCGGGTGGTGGCCGGGAAGTCGGCGAACAGCGGGTGCCCCGGATCGGTGATCTCCAGCTGGGCGGGCCCGTACTCGCGACGGTCGGCGCCGGCGACCGCGCCGCCCAGCGTCTGGGCCACCAGCTGGTGGCCGTAGCAGATTCCCAGGACCGGCAGCTGGCTCTCGATGAGTCCCGCCGGCAGTTCCGGGGAACCGTCGGCGTAGACCGATGAATCGGACCCGGAGAGGACCACGCCGACCGGATTGTGGGCCAGGATCTGGGGAAGATCGGCCGATGCCGGCACGATTTCGCTGTACACCTCGGCCTCGCGGATGCGGCGCGCGATCAGGGCGGTGTACTGCGACCCGTAGTCGACCACGACAACGGTTCCGCGGTCAGGGCTCAATCGATGGCGTCGCGATCGCGGGCGGCGGTCACTGTAGCGTCCTGGGCCAGGATGGGCCAGAAATGGCGCGGGGCCATATCTGGTGGGTGGTTCATCTTCTGGTGCGCGCTGGCGCAACCGGTCGTATATGGCCGCGCTAAGCCGCAGCCAAGTATATGGGCCGGAGGGGGCCCGGAACGCTTAATTTCCGGCGATTACGCGCGCGCCTTGCGGGGCCGGTTTGAGGGCGTGCGTGCGGCAGGGAATCCCGGTCGCCTCGCAGACCGCGCGCATGGCCAGCTCAACCGTTTCGTCGGCGCCGGAGTGCAGGGCGATGATCGTTGAACCGGACCCGGAAAGGGCCGCCCCGTAGGCCCCGGTGGCCAGGGCCGCGCCGATCATGTGATCCATGACGGGGTGGAGCTGGGCGCGGTACGGCTGGTGCAGCCGGTCCTCCATCGCGTGGGCCAGCTTCTGGTAATCGCGGCCGACAATCGCCGCCACCAGCATCGCCGACCGTCCGACGTTGAATACCGCGTCGGCCAGCGGAACCCTGCGCGGCAGCATGCGGCGGGCGGCCTCGGTCGGAATGTGCAATTCCGGCACCGCGACCGCGATGGCCAGGTCTTCCGGCAACTCGATCCGCAGCCACTCGGGGCGCGGGCCGGTGTCCAGGACGATGCAGAATCCGCCCACCAGCGCCGGGACCGCGTTGTCGGGATGACCCTCCAGGTCGACCGCGACCTCGATCAGCTCTTCGAGCGTGGCCGGCGTTTCCAGCTGCGCATTGGCCGCCACCAGGCCGGCGCAGATCGCCCCGGCCGAGGATCCGAGCCCGCGCTGGATCGGGATATTGAGTACCTCGTGCAGCCGCAGGTGGGCAAACTCGCCGCCGGCCCGGGCGCAGAGCTGGCGCGCCGCCGCGATCGCCAGGTTGTCTTCCTGGCGCGAGACCATCTCGGCGCCCCCGCCCCCGTCGACGCTGATCGCCAGCTCGTCGGCGGGCGCGAACTGGTATTCGTCGTACAGGCCCAGGGCCAGCCCGAAGGAGTCGAACCCCGGCCCCAGATTGGCCGAAGTTGCCGGAACCTGCACCCGCAGCGGATCCTGCGGCGGCGGCAGTTCCTGGTTCACAGCCGGCTCATTCAATTACATCCCCGATCGCGGGTCGCGGACGCGACTGGATGTACGAGGGTTCGCGGTAGTGCGATACGCTCGTCACCAACCCGAGCCCGGCCAGCAAAGCCAGGACCGAGCTCCCGCCGGCACTCACCAGCGGCAGGGTAAGTCCCGTCACCGGGACCACGCCGGCGTTCATCCCGACGTTGATCACTACCTGGAACACAAAGATAAGCATCACTCCGGCGGCGATTAAGCCGCCAAATGAATCTTGCGCCGAGAGCGAGACCAGCAGGCAGTAGAGGATCACCAGTCCGAACATCGCCAGCAGCGCGGTCGCGCCGATGAGCCCGGCCTGCTCGGCGATCACCGCGAATATGAAATCGGTTTCGCGCACGCGCAGAAACTCGAGCACGGTCTGCGAGGACTCGGAAAACCCGCGCCCCCAGAGGCCGCCCGAGCCGATTGCGATGCGGGCCTGCAGGACGTTGTAGCCCGACCCCAGCGGGTCAAAGCCCGGATCGAAGAAGGAGAGGATCCGCTCGCGCATGTAGGGGTACATCACGAGCCAGATCACCGGCGAGAGCGCCAGGGTAAAGAGCGGCGGGATCACCAGCCGGCGCCAGGCCACGCCGGCGGCCAGGGCGATTCCCTGCCAGATGCCCAGCAGCAACATCGCGCTGCCAAGATCGGGTTGCCGCAGCACCAGGAGCACCAGCGGCGCGGTGATCAGCCCCGCCAGCAGGTGACCGCGCAGGGTGGTAAGGGCCAGCGGCGAGCGCGTGTAGAAGCGGGCCAAGGTCACGATCAAGGCGATTTTGGCAAATTCGGAGGGCTGGAACTGGATTTCGCCCAGGAGGAACCAGCGCTGCGAACCGCCCCGTTCGACTCCGAACACGAGCACCGCCAGCAACAGGATGAGGGCCAGGGCGTAGGTGGTCCAGGAAAGCGACCACCAGACGCGGTAGCTGAGCCGCGACAGCGCCAGGTAGGCGGCCGCGCCCAGGGCCACGAAAATCGATTGCCGCAGCACCTGCGAGCCCAGGCCCGCGCTCAGCGGCTCGCCCAGGAATGCCAGTGCGACCAGGCTGGCGGTAATCAGTCCGGCCACGCCGATGAACAGGATCGCGTCGCGTCGCTCAAAGCGTGCCGCCAGCGCCGCCAGACGTCGGGTCAGCCTCACGCCTGCACCTCCGCGCGGATGGCGGCCAGGGTGGGGTAGCGCAGCGGCGGGACCTTGCCCCCGAAGTGGAACTCGAGCACGTCGCGGGCAACCAGGGCGGCGGTGTGGGAGCCTTCACCGCCGTCGCGGATCAGCACCGCGAACGCGATCTCGGGATCCTCATGCGGCGCGTAACCGGCAAACCAGGAGTGCGAGGGCAGGTTGCCGTTCTCGTCGCGCCGGCCGGCGTATTCGGCGGTACCGGTCTTGGCCGCGAACCGCACCGTGCCGGTGCGGGCCCGGAACCCGGTCCCATTTATGCCCTGGACCGCCTCGTCCAGGGCGTGGCGGATCAGGGCCAGGTGGGCCCCGGTCACCGGCAGCTGGCCGATGGCCTCCGATTCGATCCGGCGAATGGTGGCGCCGTTGGAGTTGGTCAGATGCGTCACCAGCCGCGGCCGGTAGAGGGTGCCGCCGTTGCCGATGGCGGCGTACATGTTGGCCAACTGCAAGGGATTGACCTGAACAAATCCCTGTCCGATCGCCGCCTGGTAGGTATCCCCGGTGACCCAGGGAGCTCCCAGCGCGGTCTGCTTCCAGGTCCGGTCGGGGACGGTTCCGACCGACTCGTGAGGGAGATCGATCCCGGTGGCCCGGCCGAACCCGAAATCGCGCGCATAGCGCGCGAGCGCTTTATCGCGGACCCCGCTGAAGCCGGCGTAGGGGTCTCCACCCGAGATCTTGTAGAAGTACACGTTGCAGGATTCGGCGATTGCCCGGTGCAGGTCGACCGTACCGTGCCCGTTCGCGAGCCAGTCGTGGAAGATCCAGCCCGAAGGCAGGATCAGATGCCCCGCGCATTGAAATGGGGTTTCGGCGTTGACCACCCCTTCCCCGAGGGCCGCCGCCGCGGCGACGATCTTGAAAGTGGAACCGGGTGGATAGAGGCCGGAAATCGCATGGTTGATTAGCGGATGGCGGGGGTCTGCGATCAGGCCTTGAAACTCATCGTCTGAGATTCCGGCCGCAAACGACGAATTGTCGAACGTCGGGTAGTCCACCAGGGCCAGCACGTTGCCGTTGCGCGGATCGAGCACGATTACCACGCCCGCCCCTTCGGGCGAAAGGAATCGCTCCAGAATCGCGGTGATCCCCGATTGGAACGGGGTGTCGATCGTCAGGTGAATGTTGGCGCCGGTCACCGGGGCGGTGTAGTGTAGTTCGCGAATGTCCTGCTTGAGCGCCCCCACTTCCAGCAGGCGGCGTCCGCTGGTACCGCGCAGATCGTCCTGGAAGCGCATCTCGATCCCGGACAGGCCGACGTCTTCGGCAAGGCTCACCCCGCGGTCCAGGTAGGCATCCCGGGACTCGGCCGGAATCGGGCCGGTGAACCCCACCAACTGGCCCATGGTGGGACCGTCGAAGTATTCGCGGCGATAGCGCGGCCGCAGCTCGATTCCGGGCCACCGAAAGGTGTTCTCGCGCACCGCCAGCGCCGAATTCCGATCGAGGTTGCGGGCGATTTCGATCTCGCCGAACCCGTTCAGTATCGCCCGTTCGAGGGTGCGGAACAATTCGCCCGGATCGGCCTCGATCGTGGCCGCGGTCGACTCGACGAGGTCGGGGAGCGTTTCGATGTCGACGCCGGTGGAATCTAGCCAGAAATCAAACACCGGGACGTTGTCGGCCAGGCGCCGTCCGCTGGCGTCGAAAACCATGCCCCGCACCGGCGGCACCTCTTCGACGCGGGTCCGGTTGGCCTCGGCCTCCAGCGCCAGATCCTCGTGCTGGAAGATCTGCAGCTGCCACATCCGCCCGACCAGGAGCGCGCCGGCGCCGCCGGCCGCCGTGCCCAGGATCAGCTTGCGCCGGGTGGTCAGGTCCCTGGCGCGCTGATCGGTGCGGCCCGGATTCTGGCTCATCGCCAGGTTCGTCCGCCGCGGCGCTCGCTCAGACGCATCGATTGCGGCCAGAGGTAGCCGCTCACCCGGTCGCCGACCCAGTGCACGGCCGCCGCCAGGAGGCAATTGAGCAGGACCGCGTACGCGCCGGCGGCCAGGGCCGAATCGGCCGCCACGGTCAGCCCCTGCAGCGAGAGGAGCGCCCCGAAGACCAGGTAGAAGATTGCGCTCGCGGCAGCCACCGCACAGACCGCCCAGGCCAGGGTGCTGCCGAAAAGGACGAAACGCCAGGTCACCGCCGGCGCGACCGCCAGCATCAACGCCGCCGATTGGCCGCCGGGCACGGTCCCGCCCAGCACGTCGGCCAACAGCCCCGCCCCGATGGCCGCCCAGAGCACCGTGCTGCGGCGCGAGCGGACTGCCCAGAGCACCAGCAGGACGAGCGCCAGGTCGGGCAGTTGCCCGAACACCGATAGCACGCCCTCCCAGCTGGCCTGGATCACGCTGACCGCCGCCAGCCCGGCCGCCATGCTCAGTTCGGTCCAGGGACGCCGCCGGTCGCGGCCGACCAGGATCACCTCGCGCGGGCCGGTGTTCATCCTGATTCGACCTCGGCCAGGATCACCAGGACCTGCTGCAGTTCGTCGTTGTTGACCGCCGGGCGCACGTCGGCCGAACGGGTGATGATGTCGACGCGGTCGCGCACCTTCACGATCTGCCCCACCAATATCCCGCGCGGAATCTGCGATCCGAGCCCCGACGTGACGACGAAATGTCCCGGGATGATCTTGTCTCCGAGCAGAACGTTGTCCATCTCCAGCAGCGCCGTGCCGGTCCCCTGGACCGACCCGACGATGTCCTCAGATTCCCCCTGGACGGAAACCGCCACCGAGGAATCCGGGCTGTTGATGGGCAGCACCCTTGCCGAATCCCGGGCCACGTCGACCACCCTTCCCACCAGGCCGCCGGTCGAGATTACGGCCATTCCGGTGGCCAGGCCGTTGTCGCTGCCGCGGTCGATCTGGAGCAGCTCGTGCAGGGCCGAACCGTCGCGCGCCACCACGTTGGCCCGGACCAGCTCAAATTCGGGATAGGCGGCCGCGAAGTTGGCCGCCGCTACCAACTCGGCGTCGTCGCGCGCCTGCTGCCGCAGGCGGGCCAGCTCGGCCTGGAGGAGGTCCACCGATTCCTGCAGCTGGCGGTTTTCCTCGGCGTAGGACCCCAGCCGCGGCACCGCCTGGAGAGTGCTGCCGACCCCCTCGGCCACGCGGCGCAGGCCCCGTTGGACCGGTGCGGCGGCGCGCAGGGTGGTGTCCTCGATGGGGCTGAGCAGGCCGTTGTTGTGCAGGATGGCCAGCAGCAGGCACAGCCCGGCCCCCGCGACGAGGGCCAGAAGCGGAATTCGGGGGCGGCCCACCGGCAGCGCGTTCCTTTTAACGGGCCGCGACCCCGTCGCCGACGAAAACGTCGCGATAGAGGTCTATGTTCTCGAGGCATATCCCGGTGCCCATCGCGACCGCCTCCAGCGGGCGATCGGTTACGTAGGCGGAAATGCCGGTGACGCTCTCGATGCTCGATTCGACCCCGCGCAGCAGCGCCCCGCCGCCGGCCAGGCAGATCCCCGAGATCATGATGTCGGCCAGCAGCTCGGGCGGGGTCGATTCGAGGGCGGTGTTTACGCAGTTGAGGATCTCGGACACCACCGGCGTAATTGCCTCGCGTATCTGGCCGCTGGAGACCTCGAAGGAACGCGGCAGGCGCGTGGCCAGGTCGCGGCCGCGCACGACCGCCGTCCCCTCGCCCTCGAAGGGGAGCGTCGAGCCAACCTCGATCTTGCAGGCTTCGGCCGAACGCTCACCGATGAGCAGTCCGTGCTCGGCGCGCATGTAGTCGATGATTGCCTGGTCCAGTTCGGTTCCGGCGACCCGCACCGAGTGGGCCAGCACCACCCCGCCCAGCGAGATCACCGCGGTTTCGGTCGTGCCCCCGCCGATGTCGACGATGATGTTGCCGACCGCGTCCTGGATCGGCATGTTGGCCCCGATGGCGGCCGCCATCGGCTCCTCGACCAGGTAGGCGTCGCGCGCCCCGGCCGAAACGGCCGCCTCCTGGACGGCGCGCTTTTCGACCTCGGTCACCCCGGAGGGAATTCCGACGATGACCCGCGGCCGCGGCAGGAAGAAGTTTCCGGGGTGTACGCGCGAGATGAAGTACCGCAGCATCTGCTCGACCACGTCAAAGTCAGCGATCACGCCGTCGTGCAGGGGCCGGTGGGCGACGATGTTCTGCGGAGTCCGGCCGACCATGGCCTTGGCCGGGCTGCCGACGGCCAGGATTCGGCCCGAGCGTTGCTCGATGGCGATTACCGAGGGCTCGTTTATGACCACTCCCCGGCCGCGCACGTACACCAGCGTGTTGGCGGTGCCAAGGTCTATCCCGATATCGGCGGAGAAGACTCCGAGGAGGTCCGTCAGGAGCCTAAGCACCGGCGCCGGCCGCCGATTCCGGGCCCACTACCGGGCCAGGGCCGCGGCTAGAACTTCGTCAACGCTGCGCACCAGGATAAAGTCGATCCCTTTCCGCAATTGCGATGGCACTTCCTCAAGGTCGTCTCCATTCTCGGCCGGAAGGACGAACCGACCCAATCCGGCCCGGCCGATGGCCAGAACCTTGGCCTTGACGTCCTGGGTTTTCAGGACCCGCCCCTGGAGCGTGATCTCGCCCGAGAGCACGGTGTCGGCCCGCACCGGCCGACCGGTAAGCGCCGAGTGCATCGCCACGCAGATCGACATGCCCGCCGATGCGCCCGACTTGGGCTGGGCGCCGGCCGGAATGTGGACGTGAAAGTCGAGTTTGTCAAAGTCCTCGGTACTGGTCCCAAGATCCTCGGCGTGGACCCGCCAGTACGTCCGCGCGGCCTGCACCGATTCCTTCAGAACCGGATCCAGCCGGCCGGTCAGAGAGAGCTTGCCGACCCCCTGCGCCATGTTTATTTCGACCGGCGCCAGGGCACCTCCCCAGGCATTTGAAAACACCGTGTTGGCCGCGGCCACCGAGTTCGCGGCGAGCTGCAGCTGCTGCTCGAAACGCGGTTTGCCCAGCAGGCCGGCCAGGTTCCGGAGCGTGACGCGGGTGGATTCGGCCGGACCTTCCACCGTCCGCACCGCGGCGCGCCGGCAGAGCGCGGCCAGCTGCCGCTCCAGTTCGCGGACGCCGGCCTCGCGCGTGTAGGTGGAGATGATCCGGTCGAGAGCGCCGTCGGAGACGGTGAGCTGGCCGTCCTCCAGGCCGTGCTGGCGCAGCAGCCGCGGCACCAGGTGGCGCCTTGCGATGGTGGTCTTCTCGGCGTCGGTGTATCCGGGGATCTTGACTATTTCCATGCGGTCGACGAGCGCCGCCGGAAGACCGGAAATGTCATTGCCGGTGGTGATGAAAAAGACCCGCGAGAGGTCGAACGGCTCCTCGACGTAATGGTCCGAGAACTCGGAGTTCTGCTCCGGGTCGAGGGCCTCCAGCAGGGCCGTGGCGGGATCGCCCCGGAAATCGACCCCGAGCTTGTCGATCTCGTCGAGGATGAAAACCGGGTTGGCCGACCCGGCATCGCGCAGCGAGGCGATTATGCGGCCGGGCATGGCCCCCACGTAGGTGCGGCGATGCCCCCGGATCTCGGCCTCGTCGCGGACCCCGCCCAGCGAGACCCGCACCAGCTTGCGCCCCATCGCCGCCGCGATGGCCCGGCCCAGGCTGCTCTTGCCCACCCCGGGCGGGCCTTCCAGGCACAGGATCGGTCCGCGCCGCGACCGGGTCAGCTTGCGCACCGCCAGGAACTCCAGGATGCGCTCCTTGACGTCGTCGAGGCCGTGGTGGTCGCGGTTCAGGATCTCCTTGGCCCGGCCGATGTCGATGCGGTCGCGCGTATATCGCCGCCAGGGCAGGTCGAGGAGGCACTCGATGTAGTTGCGCAGCACATTCACCTCGGGCGAACCGGTCGGCATGTCGGCCAGGCGAATCAGGTCTTTTTCGACGCGGGCCCGGATGGACTCGGGGTAGCGGCCCGCCTCGAGCCGGGACCGCAGTTCGCGGACATCGCGCGATGGGGCGTCGGTCTCGGCGATCTCGTCCATGATCGCCTGCAGCTGGCCGCGCAGGATCTGTTCGTGCCGATCATCCTCGACCCGGTTTGAAATCCGGTCGTGGATCTGGTTCTGGGCGGCCAGGACCGCCAGCTCAAGCTCCAGCATCGACCGCACCCGCCGCAGGCGGTCGATCGGCTGCTCCATTTCCAGCAGTTCCTGGGCCTGCAGGTAGGGAAGCTCCAGGCTGGAGGCAACCACGTCGGCCAGCTCCCCCGGGGTGGACGCGTTCAGCGCCCGCACGTAGGCCTCCTTGTCCAGCTCGTCGGACCGTTCGACCGCCTCCTCGAACAATCCCAGGACCCTTTCGGCGACGGCCCGGGCGCGGTCGGAGTCATCGTGATGCGGGTCGATCGCCTCGGCCCGGGCCTGCAGATGCGGGCTGGTCTGGGTGATTTGCCGCAGGTGCATCCGCGTCCGGCCTTCCACCAGAACCGAGGTCGTCCCGTCGGGCAGGCGCAGAATCCGGTTTATGGCGGCCAGGGTGCCGACCGTGAACAGGTCGTCCCCCTCGACGTCCTCGGTCTCGATCTCGCGCTGCGTGACGACCAGGACCGAGCGGTCGGCAATCATCGCGGCCTCGAGCGCCGCCAGGCTCTTCTCGCGCGAAACCAGCAGCGGCGTCAGGGAATCGCGGATCGGAAACAGGACGGTGCCGCGCACCGCCAGCACGATTCGCAGGTTGTTTTTGACCGCGTCAGCGGCAGGGCTGCGCGGAGCGGGAGAATCAGGCAAGTTTTCGCGGCCGGCTCACATTTTCGCGATTATCCCGAACCCGGTGGCCGTCCACGGCTGTATGGACATCTAGACTTTGCCTGGATTGGCGGCGGCGGACTGCCCCCACCAACCCCTAGTTCCCCCTCCGCGGACGGACGTTTCCCGTTGAGTTCCACCTTCCTGGCCTACAACCGCGGCTACAACGTCGGCGTCGGCGGCGCGGTCGTTCGCGACGGGAAGCTGTTGATGGTCCGGCGGGCATCCAGCTACGGTCGCGGCAACTGGCAGATTCCGGGCGGGTTCATCGAGCGCGACGAGACCCTTGAGCAGGCGGTCATACGCGAAGTCGAGGAGGAGGCCGGGGTCAGGTCCCGGGTGCGCGGGGTCCTGGGCCTGCGCTCGCGGACCGACGACTACAACAGCACCTACGTGGTGTTCCTGCTCGATTACGAATCCGGCGAACCGACCCCGGACGGGGTCGAGACCGACCGGGCGCGCTGGATCGGACTCGAGGACCTGGCCGGACTCGACAAGCTGCCCGCCATCAACGCCCGCGTCGCCCAGCTGGCGCTGTCAACCGATCCGCCGGTCCTGCTGCCGGCCGAGATGATCGGCCCGGACGGGACGCCCTACCAGCTTTTCGCGGGACTGGACTGACCCCCGCCATGCTGGCCCGCGCCAGGGTGTGGATCGGAGGGCTGACCCTGGGCCAGTGGCTGATCGGGTTCTTCGGCGCGGCGGTCGTGGTGGGCCTCCTGGTGACCCTGGGTGTTGCCCTCGGCGAGCAATCGCGCTCGCAGCCGGGGGTCAACACGCTGGCCCGCAACAGCGTGATCGATCCCCGGCCGGCGCCGGACTTTTCGCTGGTCGACCTGGAAGGGAATCCGGTGTCGATGTCGGGCCTGCGGGGGCGGGTCGTGGTCCTGAATTTCTTCGCCTCCTGGTGCGTCCCCTGCAAGCTGGAGGCCCCCGTCCTGGAGGACTACTGGGAGGCTTCCGATCCGGCGCGGGTGGCGGTCCTGGGGGTCGGGCTCTGGGACCAGCACGATGACGCCGTCGAATTTGCCGCAACCTACGGGGTCAGTTTTCCGCTGGCCCTGGATCCGGACGGCGCCGTCGGGGTCGAGTACGGCGTCGCCGGCATCCCTGAAACCCTGGTCGTCGATCACCTGGGCGTCCTGCGGGCGCGCTGGGTCGGTCCGCTTTCGCCGGGATCGCTTGACGACCTGACCCGGGATATCCTGCGGGAGATGGGTGGCTGAAGTCCCGGCGGTGCTCGCCGGGCTGATCCTGCTGGTAAGACTGCTGCACGTCCTGGCGGCGGCGTTCTGGGTGGGCGGCGGTCTGCTTTTCCTTTACCTGGTGGCGCCGCGGACCGGTGCGGACGGCCCCGCGCTGGCGGCCCGGCTGGGGCGGGCGATGTCGCATTCGGTGTCCGTCTTTCTGCTCACCGGCGCGGCCCTGGTATTCGTCCGGCTCGCCGACCCGAACGCCACCGCCGCCTATCTGGCCCTGCTGGCGCTGAAGCTGGCCCTGGCCTTTCTGGCGTTCCTGCTGGTGTGGCGGGGCGGCGCCGGGCTGCCGCCGCGACTGCGCCGGTGGCCCGATTCCGGGCCCCGTTTCATGCGCGGCCGGGTCGGCCTGGCGGCCTGGATCGGCCTTGTGGCGTATCCGGTGTCGCTGTTGATGCAGCAGCTGATCGAAGGTGGCTGAAAAACCCTGCTGCGCGGCGCGCCCCGACCGGCCCGCGCACGTAGAATCTGCCGCCCAAGTTCCGCCGGCGAGCACCTCGACCTGATGCAATCATCGGCACCCCTGACGCCGGCCCGGCGCAAGATAACCCCGACGCTGGCCATCGCGATCGCGTGCATCGTCCTGGCGGTGGCCTACCTGGCCTATTCGGCCGCCCAGTCGGCGGCCGTCTACTACCTGACCGTCGACGAGCTGGTCGGTCAGACCGACGAACTCGCCGGCCGCGCGGTCAGGGTCCAGGGGAGGATCGCCGACGGATCGATCCGCCAGGACGATACGCGGCTCTGGATCGAATTCGAACTCACCGACGGCACCAAGGGCTTCCCGGTCAGCTACCAGGGGACCCCGCCGGACCTTCTGGGTTATTCCGACGATCAGAAGTACCAGGAGGTGGTGGTCGAGGGCCACTGGCAGGACGGCCGGCTGGAGGCCAGCAACCTGCTGGTCCAGCACGGACCGGAATTCAAGGCCGTCGATGAGCTTGGCGCGGCGGGGGCCAGCCCATAACCGGCGAACCGCCATCTCCTGAATCCGGGCTGGCGGTACGCGGGCTCTCGCGCCGCTACGGCCGGACCCTCGCCCTGGACCGGCTGGACCTTGCCCTGGCGCCGGGCCAAGTCTGCCTGCTGCTGGGCGCCAACGGGGCCGGCAAATCGACCCTGCTGCGGATCCTGGAAGGCGTGATCCGCCCCGACGCCGGCCACGCCAGTTTCGGCGGCCGGCGGATCGGGACCGGTTCCTGGCGGCGGCGCCGCGCAACCGCCGGGATCGGCCATCGCGGGCGGGCCTACCCGCTGGCCACGGTGCGCGAGAACCTGGATTTCGTCCGCTCGCTGGATCCTGAGACGGCTCCATCGGCGGCGGCCCTGCTGGCAAGGTTCGACCTGGAGCCGGTGGCCGGGCGGGCGGCCGCCGCGCTGTCGGCCGGCCAGCGCAAACGGCTGGAACTGGCCATGGCCGTGGCGCGCTCGCCCGGCCTGCTGCTCCTGGACGAACCCTTCGCGGGCCTGGATCGGGCCAGCACCGACGCCCTGAGGGCCTATATCGGAGAGCTTCCCGCCGGCGTGACCGTGATCCTGACCTCCCACGATCCGGAGGATGTGTGGGCGCTGGCCGACCGGGTCGTCGTGCTGCGCGGGGGCCGCCTGGTTTCGGACCGCCCGGCCGCCGCGACCGATCCGGTCCGGGCTCAGGCCGAGGCCGCCGGCGGCCAGCCCCAGGCGCCGGGAACCCGGGCCCGGCCGCCGACGTCCGGCCCGCCCGCGATCGGGCGCTGGCGGGACGTGCTGGCGCTTTCGCGGATGGAGCTTGCGCAGGCCTGGCGGTCGCGCCGCGACATCGGCGCGCTGCTGGCGTTCGCGGTCCTGATCATGCTGACCGTGAGCCTGGCCCTGCAGACTCCATTCGCGGATGCGGCCGACGCCGCGGTCGGCGGATTCTGGGCTTCGATGGTGTTTGCGACCGTGACCGGGGCCCACTACGGTTTCCCGCAGCTGCGCCAGGCCGGATCGCTGGAGCTGCTGCTGGCGCTCCCCGTTTCGCGCCCGGCGGTGCTGGTCACGCAGACCATCACCCAGCTGGTGCGGCTCCTGCCGACCGCGCTTTTGGGGCTGGCGGCGGCCAGTTTTTTCTTCGAGACCAACCTGCTGACCCCGGCGATGATCCTGCTGGCCGGCGCCGGGGCGCTGGCGCTGGCGGCGGTCGCGGCCGCATATGGCGCCCTGCTGGCCATGGTCTCGGCCCGGGCCGTCCTGGGCCCGCTGCTCATGCTGCCGGCGGTCCTGCCGGTGGTGCTGGCCGGGGTCCTGACGGCGCCGCAAGCGATCGGCCAGACTAGTGTTTTGCAGACCCTGCAGGCGGCCGGCCTGGGGGTTGCCTACGCGGCCCTGATCGGCGCAGTTTCAATCCTGGCAATTGAGGAGATCCTGGTTGAGTAGCAAGACCGCCCCGCCAGCGCCCTTCATCGCGGTCACCGCGCTGGCGCTGCTGGGCGCGCTGGCCGCGATATTTTTCTACGCGCCGCGCGAGGCGGTGCAGGGCGAGGTCCAGCGGGTCCTCTACATCCACGTCGGAACCGCGCTGGCGGCCTATGTCTCATTCCTGGTCACCGCCGCCGCCAGCGTCGCGGTGCTTGCCGGCCGCGGCGCCGGCGCCGACCGGCTGGCCCGCTCGGCCGCCATCGTCGGGGTGGTGTTCACCACCATCGTGCTGGCGACCGGGGCGGTCTGGGGCCGGGCGGTCTGGGGGGTCTGGTGGACCTGGGACGCCAGGCTGACGACCACCCTGGTGCTCTGGTTCGTCCAGGCCGGCTACCTGCTGCTGCGCGGCTGGATAGATGACCCGCGGCGCCGCGGCCGCCTGGCCGCCTACATCGGGATCCTGGGCGCGGTCATCGTGCCGGTCAACTACATGTCGGCCTACTGGTGGCGCACCCTGCACCCGCAGCCAACGGTGATTGCACCGGATTCACCGGGACTGCCGCCGGCGATGGCGTACACCCTCATCGGGGCGGCCGCCGCGGTGATGCTGGTCTGGGGCCTGATGCTCTGGTGGCAGCTGGGAATCGAACGGGCCGCCGACCGCCTGGAGGGGTTGGCCTGACATGCCGGCCTGGGACTCGAACCTGCTGATGCTGGCGATCGCCTACCTTACGTTCTTTCTTGGAGTGGCCGGCTGGGGCGGTCTACGCCAGGGGCCGGATTCGGGCGCTCGCATCCGATCCCGACCGCCGTGCCGGGGATTGCCCCGGGCGGCCCGGCGAAAAAGGCTGACGGCGGGCCGGCGCCGGCCGGATTGATGCCGGTCTCTGCGATCTGGAAGCTGGAGCGCGCTTGGACCTAGCCGCACTCGGTCGACTCTCGCTGCTGCTGGCCCTGGCGCTGACCTGCTACGGGGTCGGCGGGTCGGGGCTTGCGGTCTGGCTGCGCGACGACCGCCTGGCCCGCTCGGCCCGCGGCGCCCTTGTCGGGGCCGGCTTGGCAACGACCCTGGCCATGGCGGTCCTGGCGGCCGGGTTCATCACCTCGGATTTTTCGATTTCGGCGGTGGCCGAAACCTCCGCGCTGGGCATGCCGCCCGGCCTGACGTTTGCCGCGATCTGGGGCGGCCAGGCCGGTTCGCTCCTGCTCTGGGCCTGGCTGACCTCGCTGCATGCCGGCATCGCGGTTCCGCTCATCTGGCGCCGCCGGCCCGCCTTCGGACCCTATGTCGCGCTGGTCGTGGGGGCGGTGCTGCTCTTCTTTCTGGCCGTACTTTCGTTCGAGAGTTCGCCGTTCGAACGCCTGGTCCCGGCCCCGGCCGACGGGCGGGGCCTGAACCCCCTGCTCTGGGACCTGGCGATGCAGATTCACCCGCCGCTGCTCACCGCCGGATACGTGAGTTTCGTGACCCCGTTTGCGATCGCGGTCGCGGCCCTGGCCACCGGCCAGGTCGGTTCGGCCTGGCTGGCCCTGAACCGGCCGTGGATGCTGCTGGCCTGGTCGTTGCAGGCGGCCGGGCTGATCCTGGGCGCATGGTGGGCCTACCGCGTCCTGGGCTGGGGAGGGTTCTGGGGCTGGGACCCGGTGGAGAACGTGGCCCTGATCCCCTGGCTGCTGGCCACCGCCTATCTGCATTCGGCGATGGTCCAGGAGCGGCGCGGGATGCTCAAGACCTGGAACATCGCCCTCTGCCTGCTCTGCTACGTGCTGGCGATATTTGGCACCTTCATCGTCCGGTCCGGGGTCTTGACCTCGGTGCATTCGTTCGCCCAGTCGCTGATCGGTCCCTACTTTTTCGTCTGGTTCGGAGTGCTGCTCACGGTCGCGGTGCTGCTGATCCTCTACCGGGCCCCGCTGCTGGCCAGCTCGCGGCGATTTGAATCGGTCGGCTCGCGCGAATCGGGATTTCTGCTGAACAACCTGTTGCTGGCGTCGCTGGCCGCGACCACCTTCTGGGGCACCATATTCCCGCTGATTTCCGAGCTCCTGACCGGGCGCCAGGTCGCGGTCGGAGCTCCCTACTACGGCCAGGTCAACGCCCCGCTGCTGGTCGGTCTAGTGATACTGGCCGGGGTGGGGCCGCTGCTGGCCTGGCGCAGGACGGCGGGACGGGCGTTCGTCCGGCGCCTGGCGCCGGCCCTGCTGGCCGGCGGGCTGGTGAGCGCGGCCTTCCTGCTCTCGGGCATATCGCAGGCCCTGCTGCTGGTGGCGGTCGGCGCCTGCGCCTTTACGGCGGCGGCGGTGGCGGTCGAGATCGCCGGCCCCCTGCGGCGCGGCCCGGCCGCGGCCTGGCGGCGGTTTGCGGGCGAGCGGAGGCGCTGGGGCGGCTACGTGGTGCACCTTGGCGTGGTGCTGGTGGCGGTGGGGGCGGTCGGGGCCAGCGGATTCGGGACCGAGCGGGCCGTAACCCTGGGGCTTAACGAGTCGGCCAGTGTCGGGCAGTATCAGATCACCTACCGCGGGGCGGACAGTTTCGTGCGCGGCGGCGTCACCCACGTCGACGCCCGGTTCGACGTTGCCGCCGCCGGCCGGGTCGACGAATTGGTGGCCGGGCGGCGGGTGCACCGCGGCTGGGAGAGCCAGCCGGTGTCCGACGTCGGGATCCGCACCAGTTTTCCGCAGCTGAGCGATGTCTACGTGGTGCTCTCGGGCTGGGGGGACGGTTTTGAGCAGGTCAGCCTGCGGGTGCTGGTCAATCCCGCAATCGGCTGGATGTGGGTGGGCGGCCTGGTCTTCTTCCTCGGCGTGTTGATCGTTTTCTGGCCGGGCGCGGTCCCGCGCCTGGCGGCGGCGGCGCGGGAATCCGGCGACAAGTCTCTGGCCTGGCAGGCATGGCGCGGCGTCTGACGGCAGCGCTGCTGCTTGCCGGGCTGCTGCTGGCCCTGACCGGCCAGGGCCCCGCCGACGAAGATCTGCTGCAGGAAAAGACCTGGGCGATAGCCGGCAAGCTCGCCTGTCCGGTCTGCGCGGGCCAGAGCGTCAAGGATTCGGGCGCCGAACTGGCGGTGCAGATGCGGGCCGCGATATCCGAGCAGCTGCGGCGCGGCCGCAGCGAGGCGCAGGTGATCGAATTCATGGTCGAGCGCTACGGCGAGGAAATCCTGCTCGACCCGCCCAAATCGGGACCGCAGCTGTGGGTGTGGATCGGTCCGGTGGCGATCGTGGCGGCCGGCCTGGCCATCGCCGCCAGCCGGTTCGATTTCTTCCGTCCCGGCCGGCGCCGGCGGCGCGAGTGACCGTCTACTTCGCCGCCCTGCTGGGGCTCACCACCCTGGTCGCACTCGGGATCGCGCTCGAGCCCCTGCTCGGATCCCCGGCCCCCGCGGCGCCGCGCCTGGGGCCGGACCATCTCGAAAAACTGACCCGGCCGCCCCGGCCGCGGCCGGCCCGCCCGCGCCGGGCGCGGGTGAACCGGGGGCAGCTGCTGGGTCTGGCCGGATCGCTCGCTTTCGTCGCCCTGGCGGTCCTGCTGGCGGCGGCCGCGCTGCGGACCGATGCGCCGGTCCGGGCCGACCCGGTGGCGCGGCTCGAATCGGCCCCGACCCCCGACCTCTTCGTGACCGCCGACGGGCAGTTCCTGGTGGTGGGCGCCGGTGACGGCGTATGGACCGCGCCGCCGCTGGCGCCCGACCTGCGGCGCGCCCGGGAGGAGACCCTTCCGATCGCGGCCGGGGCCGGGTCGGGGACCCTCGGGGCCGACGGGGCCCGCTGGATCGGTTCGCAGCGCCAGTCCCTGCCGCTGCCGGATGGAATTACGGTAATCGGATCCTCGCGCAGCGGGGCCCGCGTCGCGGCGGCCGATGCGGCTGGGCGGCTTTTCATATCCGAAGACGGCGGGGCCAGCTGGCGCGGGGGGCGGGCCGGGGCGCCGGAGGGCCTGCAGGCGCTCTCGCCCAGCGACGCCGACGCCCGGATCTGGGCGGCGACGTCCATCCAGGGCGTCCTGGTCGGGGACGGCGATGCCGGCTGGGGCGGGGCCAACGGGTTCGTCAACGGGGCCCTGCCGACGGCGCGGATATTCGACATCGATTACGACCCCGACAGCGGCGACAGCACCGCCGGCGCGGCCGGCAGCGTGTTCGCGGGGGCGCTGTACGCTGCCACCGACCAGGGCCTTTACCGCTCCCTGGACGGGGGAGCCGCGTGGGCGCCGCTGCCGGGCGGAATCGCCGCGCGGGCGGTGTACGGGGATGGGCGGCACCACCAGATCGTCTGGGCGGTCGATGTCTCCGGCAACCTCTACCGCAGCCGCGACGGCGGACGCAGTTGGGCCTAGCCCGCCCCCGCCCGGCGGCGGTCCTGCTGGGCCTGATCTGGCTTCTGCTGGCGCCGGGCGCGGCGCTGGCCCAGGAGGAGGGAAACCTGGCGATAGTGGTTGAGAACGGCACCGCCGGAGCCCCCGACCCCGGCGCAATCGAGGTCGAACTGCTCGGATTCCGGGGCGAAGTCCTGGCCGGGACCTGGCGCGATCTTGAGCGGGACGAGGGGGGTCGGCACCTCGCCCGGGGACTCGACCCCGATCCGTCCTGGGTATACGTTGCCACTACCAACTACAAGGGGCTCACCTTCGCCAGCGAGCCGGTCAGCCTGGCCGAGGGTCCCGGGGCGCAGGCCCGGCTGCGGGTCTTCGAGCCGGCGCCCGGTGACCCGGGCGCCTTTCTGACCGATTACTCGCTGGTCCTGGCCCGCGAAGCCGGCGGCGCGCGCATCCGCGCCGTCCACACGGTCACCTTCCGGTTGCCCGGCGACCGCGCGCTGGCGATCGATCCGCCAAGTCCGCTGCTCCGGTTTCCGCTGCCGCCGTCAACGACCCAGGTCTCGGCCCTGGCCGGACCGGCTTCCTGGGAGGTGGGCCCCGGCGGTGACCAGATACTGGGCGCGGCTACCCTGCCGCCCGGGGAATCCACGTTCTCCTTCGAGTACCAGTTCCCCTGGGACCGGGCCGGACAGGCCTTTGACATCCGACATGCCCGCGCCCGCCGCCCTTTTCCGCGTATGGGGAGTCGAGAGCCAGGTCCGGATAGCGGCGCCGCGACTGATCCAGCAGCCCGGGCTGCAGATGAACGAGCGTGCCCGCCTGGCCATCTACGAGGGCCGGGACTTTGCCGCCGGGGAAACGGTGGCGCTGCGGATCAGCGATCCGGCCTACGGGCTCGGCGACCGGCTCGGCGGCGCCCTGGAGGCGCGGACGGCGGCGTTGGCTGCCGTCCTGGCCGGCCTGGCGCTGGCCCTGGTGGCGGTGGGGGCCCGGACCCGGAACCGCCGCCGCCGCCTGCTCGAGGCCCGTGCGCTGCTGCGGCGCGCCGGAGGGGATCCGGGCGACCCGCTTGCCGCCGAACGCCTCGCGGCACTGCTGGCCGACGACCCCGATCTGGCCCGCCGACTGCGGTCCAAAGCTCCCACCTAACGCAGAATTTAGGCTCGACCGGCGGGCCCGCCGGTCGCCGCAAACATCCCGGAAACTAAGGAACGCCGATGATCAACGTGACCATCTGGAACGAATTTCGCCACGAAAAGGCGAGCAAGAAAATCGCCGCCATCTACCCGGACGGGATCCACGGCGCGATAGCGGCCGGGCTGGCCAAGAACGAAAACCTGAACATCAGGGCCGCCACTCTGGATGAACCTGAGCACGGGCTGACCGAAGCGGTCCTGGATGACACCGACGTACTGATCTGGTGGGGCCACATGGCCCATGGCGAAGTCGATGACGAAATCGTCGACCGCGTCCATGATCGGATCATGCAGGGCATGGGACTGGTGGTGCTGCATTCCGGACACCTGTCCAAGATTTTCAAGAAGCTGATGGGAACTTCCTGCTGGCTAAAGTGGCGCGAGGCCGACGAGCGCGAGCGGATCTGGGTCGTGGACCCGGCGCACCCCATCGCGGCCGGCCTGGGCGAGTACTTTGAACTCGAAAAATCAGAGATGTACGGCGAGCATTTCGACATCCCGGCCCCCGACGAGCTGGTTTTTGTCAGCTGGTTCCAGGGCGGCGAGGTGTTCCGGTCGGGTTGCGTTTTCCACCGCGGCGCGGGCAAGATCTTCTATTTCCGGCCCGGTCATGAGACCCTTCCCATTTACCATGACCGGAACGTCCTGCACGTGATCGCCAACGGGATTGCCTACGTTGCGGCGCCGCGCGGCAAGGTCCCGACCTACGGCAACGCGTTGCCGGTCGAGGATCTTCCCTGGTACGAAGGCCCCGACTTTTCCGAGCACCCCGACGAGGTGGTGCTGCGCGGTCGCGCTTGACTGCGGACCCTAATCCAAGGATCGATCGATCATTGCCGGGGACAGTCCGCCTGGCGATCTGCAAATCCCTTGCCGCACACGCTCCAGAAAACGTGGCACCAATCGGATTCGCGTATGAAAAGGCTAGAATAGCTATATTCTGATAGCCAGAGCGTCCTCATGAAAAAAGCAAGCGTGTCCGAGGCCAAAAACGGACTCAGCGCCCTCCTCCAAGAAGTCGAGCGTGGCGAAACCGTTCTGATTACGTCTCGCGGCAGACCGATCGCGACTCTGGCGCCGTACGATCTGAAGGGTCTAAGCGACGACGAGCTATTGGCGGATATGGTCGCCAGAGGGGTTGTCCGCCCGCCGCGCAGTGGCAAGGGAATCGACCTGGATAAGTTCCGGTCTTGGGAGCGCCCCAAATTGCCGCCAGGGATGACTGCGCAAGACCTGATTGACTGGGTGCGGAAAGAACGCTATTGAGGTTCTGGGATTCGTCGGCATTAGTCCCGCTGCTGGTGGAAGAGCCATCGAGCGGCGCTCGCCGGGCGCTGCACGAATCGGATCCAGTCATCGTCGTCTGGTGGGGATCGTTGGTGGAATGCGAATCTGCGTTGGCCAGTTTCAGGCGGCGCCCCGGTAATGATTCGGCGCCAGTGCAGGCAGCGGTGGCGGGACTCGAGGACCTTGCCCAAAACTGGATCGAAGTGCCGCCCGAGGACCAGATCCGCTCCCGGGCCAGGCGACTACTAAGGGTGCATCCGCTGCGCGCGGCCGACGGGTTGCAGCTTGCCGCCGCGCTGTTTGCGGTTCATGAGCTCTCGAACACTATTGAATTCGTCTGCAATGATCGGCGGCTCGCGGAAGCCGCCCGGCTGGAGGGATTCGCCACGGTTTAGCAATCTGCGCGTTGGAACCTCATCTTCGGCCCCGCCACGCAAACGCAGGACCGTTCGACGCTCGGTCCCACATCTGGGACCGGATCTCAGCAGAGCCCGATGTCGTGCTGGGAGAGCTGCTCCAGACCGTCGGCGGTTACAAGGTAGTTGTGTTCGATGCGGCAGCCCTGGAACGGGTCGCCGAAGACGTGCGGCTCGAACGTGATCACGTCACCTTCGGTGATCGTCTCCAGATTGCCGGTGCGAAAGTCCGGCGCCTCCGGGTGTTCGAGTCCGAGCGAGTGCCCGGCGTGGCCCTGCATCTTTTTCCAGGCCGGATCGTACTCGGCGATCGCGTCGGTCTGGATCCGGTAGAAGTCGTCGCCGCTGACGCCCGGGCGGCCGGCTTCGGCGCAGGCGTTCAGCCCCGCGATCGCCGCTTCCATCGCCTTCTCCTGCAGCGCGGTCGGACGCCCGCCCGCGTTCAGGGTGTTGGTGATGTCGCAGCGGTACCCCTTCATGTAGGGGTAGATGTCGAGCAGCAGGTTGTCGCCCGGTTCGATTACCCGCTGGGTCGGCCCCAGGCCGGTGCGCATTGGCGGGCCGGAGCGGAAGTCGCACATCATCACCAGCGGCTGTTCGGCTTCCTTGGTCGCCTCGGCCACGATCTCGGCGTACAGGTCCACCTCGGAAACTCCGGGTCGGATCCGTTCGCGGGCGGCCCGGTGAAAGCGTTCGCCGACCCCGATCGCGGCGCGGATGATCGCCAGTTCGTCGTCGTCCTTGCGGCGCCGCATCCGGGTGATTAGGGGCTCGATGTCAAGCACTATCGCCTCTTCGCCGGCGGCCGCGCGCGGCAGGTGGGCGGGTTCGGCGCCCAGGCGCCCGATGCCGCGCCGCTCAATCTCGGCCGAAACCGCGCGGGCGGCCGCGATGGTGCGCGGGACCAGCGGATCGAATGCGGCCCATCCGCCGCTGATCACCTCGATGCCGATCTCGGCCATCAGGGCAAGCCCGGGGCGGTTGGGACCGAATCCGTCGATTAACAGCGTCGCGCCGCCGTCGGCGTCGATAAGCAGGTACTGCGGGGCGCGGTTGTTGATGTTGTTGGGGTCGTGCAGGAAACCGGATAGGTAGTACACGTGCTCGGGCCGCGACACCAGCAGCGCCTCGATTCCCTCGCGTGATGATGAGACTGCGTTCCATAGCCGCTCGCGGCGCGCGCGGCAGGCTGCGGGACTGAGGCTGGGGATCACTTGGCGACCCTCCCTAGGTAGTGCGGGCTTGCTCCGTAGAAAATTTCGGCCGCTTCCATCACCGACTCCGAGGTGGTCGGATGGGGGTGAATTGCATGCGCCACTTCGGACGCGACCGCACCCATTTCCATGGCGATGACCTGGGCGGCGATCAACTCGCCGGCGCCGACCCCGACCACGCCGGCCCCGAGCACGCGCTCGTCGACCGGGTCGATGACGAGCTTGCTCATACCCTCGTTGCGCCCCATCGCCGTGGCCCGGCCCAGGGCGGCCCACGGGAAGCGGACGATCCGGATCTCGCGGCCTTCGGCGCGCGCCTGGGTCTCGGTCAGGCCGCACCAGGCGATCTCGGGGTCGGTGAACACGACCGCCGGGATCGCGACGTGATCGAACTGGGCCGGCTCGCCGTTCATGGCTTCGACGGCGACCCTGGCCTCGGCGGTCGCCTTGTGGGCCAGCATCGAGCCGCCGACGACATCACCGACCGCAAATATCGAGGGATTGCTGGTGCGCTGCTGGCTGTCGATGACGATGAACCCGCGCTCGTCGGTACTCACTTCGACCCTGTCCAGGCCAAGGTCGGCGCTGTTGGGTTTTCGCCCGACCGCGACCAGCACCTGGTCGAACCAGGCCGGGGCCACGTCGGCGTCCTCGCCCTGGAATTCGCAGCGGATTCCGCCCGGGAAGGCGCCCGCCCTCACGACCCGTGTCCGCAGCCAGATGTTCTCGAACTCTTTCCCCAGGCGCCGCTGCAGCGGCCGCACCAGGTCGCGGTCGGCGCCCGGCAGCAGGCCGGCGGTCATCTCGACCACGCTCACGCGGGTGCCCAGGGCCGCGTACACCGAACCCAGCTCGAGTCCGATGTAGCCCCCGCCGACTACCAGCAGGTTTTTGGGCGGCCCGCTGATTTCCAGGGCCGTGGTCGAATCCAGGACCCGCGGGTCGTCGGGGAACATCGGCAGCTGCAGCGGGCTGGAGCCGGTGGCGATCACCGCGCGGTCGAATTCGACCAGCTGGCCGTCCGGGCCTTCCACCGCCAGGCGGCCGGGCCCGTCAAAGCGCGCCCGCCCGCAGAGCACGGTTACCTTCTGCTGACGGGCCAGCATGGCGATCCCGCCCGACATCTGGTCGATGACCTTGTTTTTCCAGCCCAGCAAGCCATCGACCGAGATCCGGGGCTCTCCGAATTCGATCCCGAACTGCTTGGCGCCTTCGGCGGCGGCCATGATGTCGGCCGCGTGCAGGAGCGTTTTCGAGGGGATGCAGCCGCAGCGCAGGCAGACCCCGCCCAGTGCCGCGTTCTCGTCGATCAACGTCACCTGATGACCGGCGCGCGCGGCCGCGAACGCGGCCGGGTATCCGCCCGGCCCGCCGCCGATGACGGCGACCCTCAGGGCCTGCTGGTCGGTTGCCAATTCAGTCTCCCGGTTGCTCTGGGCGGATCGTCGGTCAGATAAGGCCGGGCGCGGCAAGACCGCGCGTTAGCGCGGACAGGAACCTGGCCCCGTCGGCGCCGTCGACGGCGCGGTGATCGATCGACAGCGACAGCGGCAGCGCGAGCCTTGGCTCGAAACTCTCCCCGTTCCAGGTCGGCCGTGACTCGGACGCGCCCACGCCCAGGATCGCCACCTCGGGCGGATTGATGATCGGGGTGAATTCGCCGATCCCGAGGGTGCCGAGATTCGTGATGGTGAAGCTGGCGCCGCTGAGTTCGTCGGGGGATATTTTTCCCGCCCGGGCGCGTTCGGCCAAGTCGGATAGTTCGGCCGCCAGATCGGCCAGCGGCTTCGAATCGGCATCCCGGATTACCGGCACCACCAGACCGCGCTCGGTGTCTACGGCGATTCCGATGTTGTAGTACCGCTTGAGCACCAACTTGCCGGCGCCGGCGTCAAAGCTGGAATTTATGACCGGCTCGGCCTGCAGGGCGGCCACGACCTGCTGGACCAGGACCGCGGTTATGCTGGCCGGCCGGCCGCTGTCGCGCAGGGCCCGCCGCTGCCGGTTGAGCTCGTCAATCTCGGCGTGGGCGTGCAGGGTGACGTGGGGAATCTGGTTCCAGGAACTACCCAGGTTGCGGGCGATGGTCCGCCGCAGGCGCGAGAGATCCACCTCCTCGGTCTCCCCGTACTCGGAGAAATCCGGCAACGGGGCGGGGGCCGAAGGCGTCCCGCCCGGGCGACTGCGGGCAAAGGCCTTCACGTCGTCGGGGGAGATCCGTCCGGCGGGGCCGCTGCCCGGGACCTGATAGATATCGACCCCGATTTCGCGCGCCAGCGCGCGCACGCTCGGCGATGCAAACACCGGTCCCTGGCCCTGCCGCGTCGGCGGCGGCGCGGCGGGCGGGCGCGGCCGAGCCTGGGGGGCCGCGCCGTAGCCGGCCCCGGCCGGGCCGGCCGATTCCCGCTGGGGGCCGGGGGTCGGCGCGGGCCCAGGCGCCGGAGTGGCGGGCCCCGACGGGGCAGGGTCGCTGGCCGGCCGGGCCGCGATCTCCAGGATCGCATCGCCGCTGCTGATCTGTTGACCGGGCGTGACCAGGAGCTTCAGGACCTTCCCGGCAAGGTCGGACGGCACCTCGACCGTGGCCTTGTCGGTTTCGATCTCGATCACCGGTTGCTCGATGGCGATCTCGTCACCTTCGGCGACCATCACCTTGAGGATGTCGGCTTCCCCGGCGCCGTCGCCGAGGTAGGGCATGTTCAGATGGGTAACCGCCGCGGCGGGTTCTTCGACCGTCAACTCAGCACCGGATTGGCTTTTTCGGGATCGATCTGAAAATGCGCGATCGCTGCTCGCGCAACCGAATTCTCGACCTCGCCGCGCTTGGCCAGCGCCCCCAGCGCCGCCAGCACCATGTACCGGTGATCGATTTCGAAAAAGTCGCGCAGTTCGGCCCGGGCCTCGGACCGTCCGAATCCGTCGGTTCCCAGGGCCAGGAACGGGCCGGCGGTCCAGCGGCCCAGCGAATCGGCCATGGCCTTGACGTAGTCGGACGAACTTACCGAGACCCGCGGCTCATCGCCCAGGCAGCGCCGGACGTACGGGACCCTGGGCGGGTCGTTGGGGTGGAGCATGTTCCAGCGCTCGATCGCGTCGGCGTCGCTGCGCAGCAGGCCCAGGCTGGTCGCCGACCAGACGTCGGCGCCTATGTCGAAGCGTTCGGCAAGCTCGGCCTGGGCCACGACCGCCTCGTTGAGCATCGGTCCGCTGCCGATCAGGTTCACCTGCAGGGGCGCCTCCGGCAACGGGGAGGACGAGAACTTGTAGAGCCCCTTGACGATCCCTTCCCGCACGCCGGCGTCGGCCGGCATCGGGGGCTGGCGGTAGTTTTCGTTGCCGACCGTCAGGTAGTAGCAGATTTCCTGATCTTCCTGGAACATGCGCCGGATGCCGTCCTGGATGATCACCGCGATCTCGTAGGCAAAGGCCGGATCGTAACTGTAGAGGTTGGGCACCGCCGAGGCGAGCAGATGGCTGTGACCGTCCTGGTGCTGGAGGCCCTCGCCGGCCAGGGTCGTGCGCCCGGCGGTCCCGCCGACCAGGAAACCGCGCGTCCGCGCGTCGGCCGCCGCCCACACCAGGTCCCCGACCCGCTGCATCCCGAACATCGAGTAATACGTGTAGAAGGGGATCATCGGCTGGCCGAAATTCATCAGCGACGTCCCGGCGGCAATGAACGAGGCCATGGAACCGGCCTCGTTGATGCCCTCCTGCAGTATCTGGCCGTCGACCGTTTCGCGGTAGGGCAGCAGACTGGCTGAATCGACCGGCTCGTATCTTTGCCCGACCGGCGAGAAGATCCCGCACTGGCGGAACAGGGCCTCCATCCCGAACGTGCGGGCCTCGTCGGGAACAATGGGCACGACGTAGCGCCCCAGTTCGGGATCGCGCAGAAGCTTGGTCAGGATGCGGACGTAGGCCATCGTGGTCGAGGCGGCGCGCTCGCCCGAACCGACCAGGAACTCCTCGATGAATTCATCTGAAGGGGCCCGGATCGAGCTGGCCGTGACCCTGCGCTCCGGGATTGAGCCGCCGAGCTGGCGCCGACGCTCTTTCATGTAGATGACTTCGCGGCTGCCCGGACCGGGGTTGTGGAAATCCAGGTCCGATGCGACCTGATCGGAGATCGGAATCTGGAAGCGGTCGCGGAACGCCAGCAGTTCGTCGTGGTTTAGTTTTTTCTGCTGATGGGTGATGTTGCGTCCCTCGCCGGCCTCGCCCAGCCCGTAGCCCTTGATCGTCCGGGCCAGGATCACGGTCGGCGCGCCGCGGTTGCGCATCGCCTGGTGATAGGCGGCGTAGACCTTGATCGGATCGTGGCCGCCCAGGGTCATCCGCCAGAGCTCGTCGTCGCTCTTGTCGGCGACCAGGGCCCCAAGCTCGGGGTCGGCGTTCCAGAAATGCTGACGCAGATAGGCGCCATCGGAGACCGAGTACTTCTGGAAGTCCCCGTCGACGACGGTGCGCAGGCGCCGCGCGATCAGGCCTTTCTGGTCGCGCTCGAACAGCTCGTCCCAATCCGAGCCCCACAGCACCTTGATCACGTGCCAGCCGGCCCCGCGGAAGATGGCCTCCAGTTCCTGGATGATCTTGGAGTTCCCGCGCACCGGACCGTCCAGGCGCTGCAGGTTGCAATTGACCACCCAGATCAGGTTGTCGAGCATCGCGCGGGTGGCCAGGGAAATGCCGGCCAGGCTCTCGGGCTCATCGATTTCACCGTCGCCGACAAACGCCCAGACCTTGCGTTCGGATGGCGCCTCCAGACCGCGGGCCTGCATGTAGCGCATGAACCGGGCCTGGTAGATCGACATCAACGGGCCCAGCCCCATCGAGACCGTGGGGTAGTTCCAGAACTCCGGCATCAGCCAGGGGTGCGGATACGAGGAAAGGCCGGGTTGTTCCTGCAGTTCGCGCCGGAAATTGGTCAGCTGCGACTGGTCGAGCCGCCCCTCCATGAATGCCCGCGCGTACATCCCCGGGGAGGCGTGGCCCTGGAAGTAGATGATGTCGCCGCCGGACGGGTGGTCGGGGCCCTTGAAGAAATGGTTCTGGGCGACCTCATAAAGGGTCGCCGCGGAAGCGAACGTGGAAATATGGCCGCCGATCCCGTCCGATTCCATGTTGGCCTTCACCACCATGGCCATCGCGTTCCAGCGGATGATGCTCTTGATCCGGCGTTCCAGGGCCTGATTGCCCGGGTAGTCGGACTGCAGATGGACCGGGATCGTGTTTACATAAGGTGTGTTCAGCGCCTCGGGCGACCACACCCCGGCCCGCTGGGCGTATATCTGCAGGTCTTCAAGCAAGCGCTTGACCCTGTCGGGGCCGCGTGCGTGCAGCACGTCCTGGAGGGCCTGGGTCCAATCGAGCAGTTCAAGCTCATCGATTGCGAGCTCGCCATTGGCAACGGTCGCCGGGTCGGTGTGCATTGACTAAGGGTTCCCTAATCGCCCCACTGGGCGGAGCCGCCCTGGTCACCGGATACTCAATTAATGTTAATTGGGTATGGGCCGGAAGCGCGCCGGCCGGCGCCGGAGGCCGCCTGATCCGATGCTGCAATTGGACGTTCAGAATCTGGGCCGCATCGCCTACCGCGACGGGCTGGAATGGCAGTACAGGGCCGCCGACCGGGTCCGTGCGGGCAGCTGTCCGGACGTGCTGGGCCTGCTCGAGCACGAGCCCGTGTACACCATGGGCGCGCGCGGGGGTCGCGCCAGCCTGCTGGCCGAAGAGTCCGAGCTGGGTGACCGGGGAATCGAGGTGGTCGACGTCGACCGCGGCGGCGACATCACCTACCATGGGCCCGGCCAGCTGGTGGCCTACCCGATCCTGCTGCTGGAGCGGATAGGACTGGGCCCCTCGGACTACGTGCACCGCCTCGAGGACGTGATCGTAAGCGTGCTGGCCGGCTACGGAATCGGGGCCGCCGCCGACCCGGCCCGGCCCGGAGTCTGGGTGGAAGGGGCCAAGATCGCGGCGGTCGGGGTCCGCTGCCAGCGCGGGGTCACCCGGCACGGGATCGCCATCAACGTGAATCTTGACCTGCGCCCCTTCGAAGCGATCGTCCCCTGCGGACTGCCCGGGGCCGCGGTTACCTCGATCGGCCGGCAGCTGGGCCGGGCGGTCCCGCTCGAGGCGGTGGCCGACGAGTTTGCGCACGCCTTTGCCCGCGGGTTCGGTTTCCAGCCGCGTTCTGCCCCCGCGCAGCCGGTGCCCGCATCCGGACGGGGCTGAACCCCTTTTGCGCCCGGCGTCGCGCGCCCCGGTCCCGGCCGTGCAAAGCGGACTCCCGGACCCGGATAAACTTTGGGATACAAAAGAGTTTGTGATACAAACTAGATAACAGTCTGGCCGGCGGGCGCTACGCCTCTGCGAAGGCAAATGCCCCAAACGGTGCTGACTGGCGTGCAATCCCGGGTCGCAAGCGGAGGTTTAAATTGCCCTCAAGTCCGCTGATCTCAGTAGAAGCGGTCGGCAAGAGTTTCGGTACCCGCGTGGCCCTCGACGGGATCAGTTTTGAAGTGGACGGCGGTGGAATAACCGGGTTGCTGGGACCGAACGGGGCCGGCAAGACCACGTTTCTGCGGATTCTCACGACGATCCTCCCCGCCGACTCCGGCGACATCGCCGTGGGCGGAATCTCGGTGAACGCCGACCCCGGGGCGGTTCGCGCCCAGCTGGGCGTGTGCCCCGCAGGACCTTGCGATCTACGAAGACCTGACCGGCCAGGAAAACGTGTCCTTCTTTGGGCGCCTCTCCGGCCTTTCACGCCGCGCGGCCCGGGCCAGCGCTGAAGCGCAACTTGAGCTGGTGGGGCTCACCGACCGGGCATCCGACCGGGCCGGGACCTACTCGGGCGGGATGAAGCGGCGCCTCAACATCGCCGTGGCGCTGGTGGCCAGCCCGCGCCTGCTCCTGCTTGACGAACCGACCGTCGGGGTCGATCCACAGTCGCGCAACCGGATATTCGAAGTGGTCGAATCGCTGCGCGATGAGGGAATGACGATCGTGTACACGACGCACTACATGGAGGAAGCCGACCGCCTTTGCGACCACGTGGTGGTCATCGACCTGGGGCGGATCGTGGCCCAGGGCTCCCCGCGCGAACTCAAGTCGGCCATCGGGGACCCGGCAGAAGTGACCCTGGAGCAGGTTTTTCTGGGCCTGACCGGTCGTTCGCTGCGCGAATAGAGCCAATGAAGATCATCGCGCCGCTGGACCTTGGGCTCACCGAGTTAAAGCGCTACGCCCGCGACCGCCAGGCGCTATTGCTCTCGCTGGCCCTGCCGGTGGCGCTGCTGGCGGTGATGGTGGGGGCGTTCGGCGGCAGCGGCGATTTCTCGGCGACCGCCAGCATCGTCGACCTGGACCGCAGCCCCGAATCAGAGGAGCTGATCCGGCTCATCGAGGACCGTCCGGGCCTGACGGTGGAACTGCTCGAGGCCGACCGGGCCCGGCAGCTGCTTGACGGTTCGCAGCGCCTGCTGGTAACCCACGTTCAACCCGGCTACGGGGAATCGCTGGCTGCGGGCCCATCCCTGCCGGCCATCCAGTTCCATTCCCGCGGCGGCGGCGGCGATGAGGGCCGGGTGGTGGCCGCCATCGTGCGCTCGCTGGCCGGGCGGCAGGCGGCAGCCGCTGCCGCGCTGCGGAGCATCCGGGCGGCCGCGGCCGCGGTGCCGGGGACCGATCCGGCCGCCGCCGAATCCGGTTTCCTGGACCAGCTGGCCGCCTGGGAGCGCCAGCCGCTGGTCGCGGTGGTCACGCCCGAGAACGTCGGCACGGTCGACGCCTTCGATCGCACCTTCAGCGGCATCCTGACCATGATCGTGATGTTCACGGTGGCAACGTCGGTCGCCGCGATAGTCCTCGAGCGTGAGAACGGGACCCTCGAACGCCTGCTGATAACCCGGCTGGGGGCGACCGGGATTTTCCTGGGCAAGTACCTGGGGGCCCTGGCCCGCGGTTTTGCGCCTGCGTTCCTGCTGACCGCGCTCGCCTGGGCGATCAACCGTTCGTTTTCACCGGTCCAGGTCGTCCAGATCCTGCTGATCGGCCTGCTCATGGCCGCCGCCGCGGCCGCGGTCGGCATGCTGATCGCCGGCCTGGCCCGCAGCCAGGCCCAGGCCAACTGGGCCGGAGTGACCATCACCCTGGTCATGGCAACGCTCGGCGGATCGTTCTTCCAGGGCGACCTCGAAGGGGCGCTGGACCTTGTCGGGTACGCGACCATCAACCGCTACGCCAACGACGCGCTGCGGGGACTGATCGAGGACGGTACCAGCCTGACCGACCATGGCCTTGAGATGGCGGTGCTGGCCGGCGTCGCAGTGGGTCTGCTGGTTCTGGGGCGGTTGCTGTTCAGCACCGCGCGACCGGGGGGTTAGGTCGCCATGGCGGGCATCCGGGTGGTACTGGCCGTGGCCGGCAAAGACCTGCTGCGGCTGCGCCGGGACCGCTTCGGGCTGGCGTTCGCGCTGGGATTCCCGGTGGCGTTTGCGGTCGCGTTCTTTTTCATGCTCGGGCCGGGCCTTTCCGAAACCGCCGAGAGCGCGCCGCCGCCCACAATCGCGCTCGCGACCGCCGAGCCCGGGCCGCAGGCGTTCTCCCGGGCGATGATCGATGCGCTGGTCCAGGCTCCGGTCGAAGGAATCGAATTCATATCCCTCGACAATGCGGCGGCCGCGGACGGGCTCGAATCGGGCGAGCTTTCGGGCTACATCCTTTTCCCGCCGGACTTTGGCCCGGGCATCTTCTCGGGCACCGGGACCAGGCTGGAGGTCGTGGCCGATTCGGACCCGCAGCAGCAGGCGGCCCTCGAATCGTTCGCCGATTCGATCGCCCGCCAGATCCAACTGCAGATGGCGCTCGCGGCCACGCTGTCCTCGCTCAACGCCCCGCCGGCGGCCCGGGCGGCGCCCCCGGACACGGGCGTTAGTTTCTCCGAGGTCGACGTCGGCAGCATCGAACCGCCCAACCCGGCCGACTTCACGGTCCCGGGTTACCTTGTCATGTTCGTTTTCATGGCGGCCGCGTTTGCGGCCGCCGAGCTCGCCCGCGAGCGCGCGTCGGGAACGCTGGCGCGGATGGTTGCGGCCGGCGCCAGCCCGGCGCAGGTCCTGTTTGGAAAATTCCTCTCGGCCGCCGCCCTGGGGCTGACGCAGGTCGCCGCGCTGGGACTGTTCGGAGTACTGGTGTTCGGCATGGACCTTGGCCTGGCCCCGCTGGCGACGGTCCTGGTGGCGTTGCTGATGGTTTTGGTTTCGTCGGCGTTCGCAATCCTGCTGGCGAGCCTTGTGCGGACCGAACGCGCCGCGACCCCGGCCGCCATCCTGGCGGCGCTGGTCGCCGCCCCGCTCGGCGGGTGCTGGTGGCCGCTGTTCATAACCCCGGACTGGATGCAGTCGCTGGCGTTGATCACCCCGCACGGCTGGGCCAATACCGCCTTCAACCGCCTGATGCTCTTCGGCGGCCAGTTCGAATCGGTTGCCGGCGAACTGATTGCCCTGCTCGGGTTCGCGGCCGCCTTTTCACTGGTCGCGGCATGGCGTTTCCGCAGCTCGCCGCTGATTGGCTAGGCCCGACCGGCGCGGTGTCCGCCCCCCACTTGCGGGGAGGAAGCAAACCGGCCGCGGGTGGCGTTGATAATCTGGCTGATCGCCGTGCCGGCCGTGCCTGAGTCGGACTCCTGACGCGTTCGCGGCGGCGGCGACATTCCCCAGGCCGCAGGAGTGGATGAGTTGCCAACTGGCGTGAAATCGATCGGATCCCTGCCCCTGTTCGATCCCGCGGCGGGAAAGGTCATCAAAGAGCCCGAGGCCGCCGGCAACGGCTACTGGGTGGGCGCCCCCAGCGCCTGGGTGGATGGCCGTGAGATCTACCTGAGCACCCGCCATCGCCGTCCCTTGAATGACGGTCGCGGCTGGAAATCGGCGATCAGCGTTTCCGACGGCGGCGACGAATTCGAGGAGATCTGGGCCTGTTTTGCCGGGGATTTTGATACCTCGTCGATCGAACGCAGCGCGCTGGCCCGGGCGCCCGACGGCAGCTGGCGCTACTACATCTCATACGTGGATTCGGACCGACGGTGGGTAATCGACCTGCTGGAAGCCGAGGATCCGCGCGCGTTCGATCCCGCCAAGCGGATCCGGGTTCTCGATCCGGCCTCCACGCTGACCGAAGGCGTAAAGGACCCGGTGGTGCTCTTCATCGGCGGGTTGACGTACATGTTCGTCCCCTACGCGCCGCGCGAATCGGTGGTTCCGGGGTCCAGCTACGAGGACCTGCACTCGACCGAAAACGTGTTCACCACCGGTCTGGTGCTGCACCCGACCGGACTATGGACATCGGCCTGCGGACGCAGGTTCCAATTTCAGCGCGACATAACCACGCCCGGCAACGGCTGGGACCGAAACGTGGCCCGAATCTCCTCGGTGGTCATGCACGAGCAGGGATTTGTCATCTTTTACGACGGCCGCGTGACCGACGGTGACGTCTACGAGGACAAGACCGGGGTCTGTTCGTCCCTTGACCTGGTCCACGTGGTCAAGCACTCCGTGGACGGTCCGATCCTGGAAGGTCCCTACGGCACCGGCTGCCTGCGCTACCTTGAATGCGTCCGCTACGGCGATGAGTTGCTTTATTTCTACGAACTCGGTCGCGAGGACGGGGCCCACGAACTGCGCCTGGCGAGGGTAGCTGCTCCCAATTGAGCCCGGCGCCCGCGCAGTCGGGCGCCCAGGGTCCCACCCGGCCGGTCCCGGCCGGACGCGCGCCAGGGACCTTCTTCCCGACGAGCGGACGGGGGCCCTGAAAGGACGGGCCGATCCCGCTTGCGGGTCCGGCCCGGGAAGATGTACCGGGGCGTCGCGGGTCGCGCGACGCCCCGGCAGGGTTTTAGGTTTCGATCGGGGAGTCGGCGCGGTTGCCGTACTCGGTCCACGATCCGTCGTAGACCTTCACGTCGGGATAACCGAGCAGGTCAGAGAGCACGAACCACGAGTGGGTTGCGCGAACCGCCGTCTGGCAGAGCGTGTAGACCGTACCGTTGGCCTCTACGCCCTCGCCCTGGTAGATCCCGCGCAATTCGGCGGCCGACAGGAATCGTCCGTCCTCGCCCACGGCGCGGGCCCAGTCCACGTTTACGGATTCGGGGATGTGGCCGCCGCGCTCGGCGCGCACGTCGCGACCGGCGTACTCTTCGGCCGAGCGGGCATCGCAGACCAGGACGCTCGGGTCCTCGATCGATGCGATGATGTCGTCCCAGCTGGCGATGATGTCGTTGTTCGGCGTCCCGCTGAACTCATAGTCGGAAGCCGAAACTGACGGGGCTACGGTGCTGACCTCGCGGCCCTCGGACTCCCAGAGCGGGAAGTCGCCGTCGAGGATCCGGACGTCTTCGTGACCGTATACGTCGAGCACCCAGAGACCGCGCGAAGCCCAGAGCGAGGCGCGCTGGTCGTAGATGACGATGGTGTCATCGGGCGTGGCGCCGATGCTGGCCAGCACTCCGGCGACGTGGGATGCCGGCGGGATCAGCCCGGCGACACCGTTAATCTCCTGCTGGAAAGCTTCGTTGGGCGTAACCCGGACCGCGCCCGGGATGTGACCCTCGGCGTACTGCTCTTCCTTGCGCACGTCCAGGAGGAAGACCCGGTCGTTGTCGAGGTTGTCCTCGATCCACTGGGTCGTGACCAGCCGTTCGGTGTTGGCATAACCGCGGTCGTCCAGGCCGGTGGCAAGTTCGGGAGCTTCCTCCTCGAAGGGGTTGCAGGCCACGGCCAGGGCGGCCACCGACAGCATGACCAGGGCCAGCAAACCGGTTTTGCGGCCAAGTCGCCCAAGGCCGCCAGATATTCCAGACCAGATGTTCATAAAACCTCTCTTGATGTCTGTGGTTGGTGGAGCGACGAAATCGCCCCGTTGAATTGAGTTGGGCAGGGTTATTTGTCGGCCGCCGCTTCGGCGTTGAAGATGTGGATCTCCCACTCGCCGGCCCGGCGTTCGGATATTTCGCAGCCGTAACCGCGCTTGAACGCTTCCGGCGGGATGGTCGCCAGCGCCGGCGGGTGGTCGGTCCAGACCAGCAGCTCCGGCGCGCCCGGACGCACGTTGTCGAGTTCGCGGGTGGTGCGCAGCATCGGGTATGGGCAGATCTCGCCGCGTACGTCGAGTACCGGCGCCTTGTTTTCCTGAGTCATCGGATGGTCTCCTTTTCCTCGTTTGGGTTTGCCGCGGCCGGGCGGTTGCCCGGCGAGATGGTTATTGTTCGCGCCCCGTCGGCGGGTGGTTCGACGCGGCCCGCCAGGCCCTGGCCGGCCGCCGCCGCCAGCACCGAGGTGGCGACGATTTCAAGGTCGGTGCTGATCTGCAGCGCTTTGCCGGCGGCCGCTTTCCCGACCGCGGCCTGGGCCAGCCGCATCTGTTCCGGGGCCGGCCGGCCCCGCAGGTCAAGGGTTTTCACGCTCACGGGAATCTCCTGATGAACGCGGTCCCGGCGTATGCGCCCACGGCCAGCGCCAGCGCGTACACCCAGCCGTTGAGGGCAAGCGAGGGGATTGCCGAGAAGAACGCCCCGATCGTGCACCCCAGGCCCAGCCCGGCGCCGTAGCCCATCACCACGCCGCCGCCGAGCGATTGCAGGTAGCGGCGGGGGCTGCGCGGGATGCGCAGGCGAAATTCACGCGCCAGCAGCGCGGCCGTGAAAGCGCCGGCGATTATTCCGGCGTTGAGCATGAACGCGTCGGTGAACCAGGTTCCCTCGACAAAGCGCGGCACGCAACCGGGAAGGTCGCTGATCCCGTTCAGTTCGCCGACGCCGGCGCCAACGCTGTCGGCGAGGTCGGAGACCCAGCGCGATAGTTCGCCGACCACGCCCAGCGGGCGATAGCGGATAAAGAGCAGGATGTTGACGGCGGCCAGCGCGATGCCGCCGATCAGCGGGGTCCATTCGGCCCGGAAAACCTTCCGGGCAACGGCCGCCAGCGTGGTGTCCGGGCCGGCGGGCTGCGGAGCGGCCGAGCTGATGGGAATGGCCACCGACATGGCGGTAAAACCGCGCCGTTCCCACCAGGAAACGGCGGCGAACGCGAGCGCCAGCAGCACCAGCGTCGTCACGATCGCCCAGGTATAGGTGAAGCTGGTCGGAATCCAGGCGATGATGTCGCCGCTGATCTGGTTGTCCCACCACCAGTTCCAGGTGCGGTTCAGCGCATAAAGTCCGATCAGCACTCCGCCGATCGCCACCCAGGAACCGATGTAGCCCTCGCCCATGCGGTAGAGCGATCCGCTCACGCAGCCGCCGGCGATGACCATGCCGTAGCCAAAGAGGAGTCCGCCCAGTACGGTGGCGATCCCGAGCGGGAGGATGTGGGCGTCGGAGGGCAACACCCCCGACCCGGGGTTGGGAACGATGGTTGCCATCACCATCGCGAATCCGGCGGTGGCGACGGCCAGGCCGGCTATGATGCCGCGCAGCATGCGGCCCTGGCGCATAAGGAAAAGGTCGCGAAATCCGGCCACGAAGCAGAACCGGCTGCGCTGACAAATCGCCCCGAAGGCGACTCCAACGACCCAGAACACCGGCCATGCAGCGTCGGCGCTCAGCGCGAGGAGGTAAACGACTGCGAGACCGGCAAGCGATAACAGACCGCCGGCCGTCGAGCGATCCATCGCGCGGGCGGCAGCCGCAAGCGAACTCATTGCGAATCTTGGCATATTCAGGTGTTTTAGTCAAGAATTGCCGCTGCAACGCCCGGCTCGCAACGCGTACAGGCATTGGCGCCCGGTAACACGGGGCCGGGCGGCCCGGCGGCGGGCGGATCGAGGCCGAGCTGCGGCGCGGGCAGGCGGGCCGCATCGGCGGGGGCCCCCGTGGCCGCGCCGGGCGGCCCCGCCGCGATCGCGCCTCCCGCCAACCCGGACGGGTGGCGTTCGCCCGGCGATGATTGCACCCGGGCTGGCGGCTTTGCCGGCCCGCGCTACCGGCCGGCTCCGGAGCCGCTGCTAAATCACCTGCAGCAGAACCCCTCCCGCCGCGGTCAGCACGACCACCAGCCAGGGCGGGACCTTCCAGAACGAAAGCAGCGCGAATGCGGCCGCCGCTAGGGCAAAATCCGGCGCCGATGAAATCGCCCCGGAGAAAACCGGGTCATAGAGCGCCGCCAGCAGGATCCCGACTACGGCGGCATTCACGCCCATCAGCGCCCTGCGCACGGACTGGATGGTGCGGACCCGGTCCCAGATCGGCAGCAGGCCCAGGACCAGCAGGAAAGACGGCAGGAACACGGCCGCCAGCGCGATCAACCCGCCCAGCCAGGCCGGGCCGGTTATCCCCATGATCGTTCCGAGGTAGGCCGAGAAGGTAAAGAGCGGGCCCGGGATCGCCTGCGCGGCACCGTAACCGGCGACGAAATCGTTGGCCGAGACCCAGCCCGGTCCGACCACTTCGGCCTGCAGCAGCGGCAGGACCACGTGGCCCCCGCCGAAGACCAGCGACCCGGAGCGGTAGAAACTCTCGAAAGCCTCAAGGACCGGATCTGCGGCAAGCCGGCTGGCCACCGGCAGAATCACCAGCAGTCCCGCAAATACCACCAGGGCCAGCGCCGCAATGCCGATGCCGCGGCGCCGAATCGGTGGAGCGGCCTGGTTTTCAGGCTCGGGGCGCAGGAAGACCAGCCCCAGGGCGGCGCCGGCGGCGATGACCGCCAGCTGCACGGCCACGCCGCCGAACAGAAGCAGCGCGATCGCCGCCAGCACCGCGACCGTGATGCGCGCTCGGTCGGGGGCGAGTTGATTGGCCATTCCCCAGAGGGCGTTGGCCACGACCGCGACCACCACGATCTGCAGGCCGCGCAGCCAGCCGGCATCCTCACCGCCGAATTCGGTGACCCCGTAGGCAAAGAGGATCATGGCCGCGGCCGAAGGCAGCGTGAAACCCAGCCAGGCCAGCAGTGCCCCAAGGTAACCGGCGCGGCCGAACCCGATCGCGATCCCAAGCTGCGAACTGGCCGGGCCGGGCAGGAACTGGCACAGCGCGACCAGTTCGGCGAACCGCGCATCGCTGAGCCATTTGCGGCGGACCACGTACTCTTCGCGGAAATAGCCGATGTGGGCGATCGGGCCGCCGAAGGAGGTCAGGCCCAGGCGCGTGGCGACCAGCAGGACTTCCCAGAATCGCGCCATGACCCGCCTCGCTTGCGACCGGCGCCGGTCGGACGATCGCGCCCGGGCGCGACTTCTGACCGCCGTGCGGCAGCGCCGTTGCCGGTCCGTCAATTAGGTTAATTTGGCCGAATGCCGCGGTGGTGCGCAACTCCGCCCCCAATCGCTCCGGCGGGCGCTGGATCGTGCGCAAGAATGGGGAAACGGCCGGACCGGGGAAAGCCATAGTCCGAGACCCCGCCACCGGGCCGGGAACCCGCCATGGCCAACCCAAAAGTCACGATTTACGGAATCCGGTGGTGCCCCGACTGCCGTCGGAGCAGGAAGTTCCTGGGCGAACAGGGCGTCAGATTCCGCTGGGTCGACCTGGTCGAGCAACCGGCCGCGGCCGCCGAGTTCGAAGAGCTGGGAGAGGGACGTCCGGTCCTGCCGACGGTGCTGATTGAGGGCGGAGCGACCCTTTTCCGCCCCAGCAACGCCGAGCTTGCGGGTGCGCTGGAAATCGAGATCGGCAGCGCGCGCCGTTACTGGCCGCTGATCATCGTGGGCGGCGGTCCGGCCGGACTGACGGCCGCGATATTTGCCACCCAGGACGGGATCGACACCCTGGTCATCGAGCGCGATCTCGGCGGGGGCAACGCGAACGTTTCCGGCCAGGTTGAAAACATGCCCGGATTCCCGGATTCGATCAGCGGTTTCGAACTGAGCGACCGCCTGCGCGAACAGGCCCGCCGGGCCAACGTCGAAATGATCCAGGCGGCCGATGTGGTCGAGGTCGACAGCCTGGGCCGGTACCACACCGTGGTCACCGCCGACGGGGCCGAATACAGCTGTTTCGCCCTGATCATCGCCGCCGGCAGCACCTACCGGCGCATGCGGGTGCCAGGGGAATCAAAATTCATGAACGCCGGGGTGCACTACTGCGCCGCCAGCGACGCGTTCGCCTATGCCGGTGAGGAAGTGGCGGTGGTGGGCGGCGGCAACTCGGCGGCCGAGGCCGCGCTGGCGCTTTCCGAACACGCGGCCCGGGTCTACCTGCTGGTGCGCGGCGACAGCCTGACCGCCAACTCGATACTGGCCCAGCGGCTGCTCGAGGTGCCGAACGTGGACGTCCAATATCACCTGGACGTGCGCGAATTCCGCGGCCGCGATCATTTCGAATCGGTGCAGGTCCGGGATCAGATCAGCGGCGAGATGCGCGAGATCGAGGCCCGCGGCGCGTTCGTTTTCATCGGAATGGTGCCCAACTCGGGATTCCTGAAAAGCAGTGCCGTTGCCCTGGACGACTGGGGGTTTGTCCGCACCGGTCCGGACGCGCCGCCGCCGGACGCGGAAGCGGCCGAACTGATGGCGCTCCTGGAGGATTCACCGGCCGCCCAGCCGGGGCTTTTCGAAACGTCCGTGCCGGGGATATTCGCCGCCGGCGATATCCGCAAGAACAGCTCCAAGTACGTCGCCACGGCCGCCGGCGAAGGGGCCGCGGTCGCCATGTCGGCGGGCCAGTACCTGCGCGAAATGGGCTGAGCGGCAGATCTCCTGCTGTCCCCAATGGCTCCCGGCGCCGGTGGCGGGCGGGCACATAAACGGCTTCACGCGGGCCGCGGGGCAAAATCGGTACGCGATTGCCACATTCCGATTTATTGATGAGACGTCAGGTTGAGCAGATGACCCAAGGTTCGCCGCAGAAAGTTCTCTGCGTCCTCTACGATGACCCGGTCGCCGGGTACCCGCCTGCCTATGCCCGCGACCAAATCCCGCAACTCTCCAGGTACCCGGACGGGCAATCCCTGCCGACGCCGGCCGGCCTGAGTTTCAGGCCCGGCGAGCTGCTGGGGTCGGTATCCGGCGGTCTGGGGCTTGGCCAGTTCCTGGCCGAAGCCGGCCACGAATTCGTGGTCACCGCGGACAAGGACGGTCCGGATTCGGCTTTTGAACGCGAGCTGGTCGACGCCGACGTGGTGATCTCGCAACCGTTCTGGCCCGGTTATCTGACGGCCGAACGGATTGCCAAGGCCGGGCGACTGAAACTCGCGGTCACCGCCGGCATCGGCTCGGACCACGTCGACCTGCAGGCCGCCATCGACCGCGGTATCACGGTCTGCGAGGTGACCTGGTGCAACAGCGTGAGCGTCTCCGAACACGCCGTGATGCAGATCCTGGCGCTGGTGCGCGACTACATCCCCCAGTACGGCTGGGTGGTCCGGGGCGGCTGGAACATCGCCGACGCCGTCTCGCGCTCTTACGACGTTGAGGGAATGGATGTCGGGGTCGTCGCGGCCGGGCGGATCGGCCTGGGCGTGCTGCGCCGCATGAAGCCGTTCGACGTCAAACTCCACTACAACGACCGCCACCGGCTCTCCCGGGAAGTCGAGGAGGAGCTTGGCCTGACCTTCCACGAATCGGTCGAATCGCTGGTCAGGGTGTGCGACGTGGTCAGCATCCACTGCCCGCTGCATCCCGAGACCGAGCACATGTTCGACGACGAACTGATCGGCAAGATGAAGCGCGGCTCCTATATCGTCAACACGGCGCGCGGGAAGATCTGCGACCGCGATGCGGTCGTTCGCGCGCTGGACAGCGGCCAGCTGGCGGGCTACGCGGGCGACGTCTGGTTCCCGCAGCCGCCCCCGAACGATCACCCCTGGCGGGCGATGCCGAACCACGCCCTGACCCCGCATACCTCCGGCACGTCCCTTTCGGCCCAGGCCCGCTACGCCGCCGGCGTGCGCGAGATCCTGGAGTGCTGGTTCGCCGGCCGGCCGATCCGCGACGAATACCTGATCGTGCAGGGCGGTGCCCTGGCCGGTACCGGGGCCCACTCGTACAGCGAAGGGAACACCACGGGCGGTTCGGAGGAGGCTGCCGATTTCCAGTCTGGCTAGTTAAGTCAGGCCCCGGCGCGACGGTGCGCCACGCGAGGCCGGCGTCGCGGGATTGTTAGGCCCGGCTCGCTTCCCTTGCCGCCGCAACGGTGGCGACCGGATCGCGACGCCCGCAGAGGAGGTCCAACAGAATGTCGTAACCGGCCAGCTGCATACGGACCCGCGCTTCCAGATCGATCACCCCGGGCGTCTCCAGGGTCACCCCCAGCCGCGCCAGGTTCACCATCACGTAGAACGGCAGCGGCCAGTTGGTCCGTTCGCGCACCCATTCCTCGATTTCCTCGTTGAGCGCCCCGTCTTCCTCGCCCTCGCTGCGGTGCACGACCCCGGCTGAAACCGGCATTTCATCAACTTCCGGCTTGGCGAAGATCGGGCCGTGCCGACCGACCTCGGCCACCAGCGCGTCCGACCAGGGGTTGGGGAGCTGCGAGAAACAGTAGAAACCGTCCTCGACCGGGTCCTCGTGGGCGTCAATCCACATGTCGAACGGCTCGGTGCCGATCATCTCGGTTCCGACCCTCGACTCGGGACTCTCGCCCAGCTTGAACGTCCGGTTCACGTCCTGGCCGTCGACGTTTTCGCGGATCCCCAGGTCAAAACCGGTCGGGTTGATGCACGGCATGACCTTGAACCGGATTTGCGGCCAGGCCCGCCAGCGCTCTTCCTCGAGGAACTGCAGCACCGCGTGCACCGGGGCGGGCTCGTCGCCGTGCGTACCCGAGAACATGGCGACCGTAAATTGCGGATCGGGCGACGCGCAGAGCTCCAGGCGAACCAGGTCGAGACCGCGTTCGAGCAGGTTGTGTCGGATCAGCCGAACGCCGGGTGCGCCCTGCAGGGCAAGGTAGCGCCTGAACAACTCCTGGTAATTGCTTGCTCTGGGCATTAATCTCTTTGCTTTTGGCGCGGCGCGTCGATTATCGAAATCCAATGCCGCCAGGCGCGGCCCATTCCCTCGGCCAGCCAGCTCAAATCGCCCACTTCTCGACCGCCTCGGGCACCAGCTCGAGCCCGAGCCCGGGTTTGTCGGGGAACGGGGCCCAGACGCCGTCCACTTGTTGCGGGTACTCCTTGAACCAGATCCGGTCGGTCTCCAGGTTGGTGTTCATGTATTCGACGACCTTGAGGTTCGGCGCCGCACACGTTACGTGCAGGTGGACGATCTGGACCGAGTGCGGGGCCACCGGAAGGTTTGCGCCGTGGGCCAGATGGGAAATCTTGAGCCACTCGGTGATTCCCCCGCAGCGCCCCACGTCGGGCTGGCAGATGTCGGCTCCGCCGCCGGCGATCAGCTCGGCGAATCCGAATTTGGTGTACTCGTGCTCGCCGGTGGCCACCGGGATGTTGACGGCGTCGCGAACCCTGGCCAGGCCGCGGATATCGTCCGGGATCAGGGGCTCCTCGTACCATCCGACATTGAATTCTTCAAATTCGCGGGCCATGTAGATGGCCTGCTTGGCGTTGTAACCGTTGTTGGCGTCGATGTAAATCTCGACGTCGTCGCCGACCGCGTCGCGGACCGCTTTCAGGCGGGCAACGTCCTCGCGTTCGGACTGACCGAAATCCTTGCCGACCTTCATCTTCACGCGGGGAATACCCTGCTCGACATAATCGACCATCTCGGCTACCAGCTCCTGCTCGTTGAAGTTGGTCCAACCGCCGCTCCCGTAGATGGGGACCGACTCTTGGTAGGGCCCCAGCAGTTTGTAGACCGGCAGCCCGAGGGCCTTGGCTTTCAGGTCCCAGAGCCCGATGTCGACCGCCGAGATGGCGGCGATCGCGATGCCCTTGCGACCCCAGCCGCGGATGTGCCAGAACATGTCGTCCCAGATCTGCTCGATGTTGAAGGGGTCTTTGCCGACCAGGAGCTTTCGGAACTGGGCGTCGATGATCTGTCGCACGCCCGGGTAGGCGAGGCCGACGCCGAGTCCTTCCACTCCCTCGTCGGTGTGGATGTGCACGAATACGTTGCCGCGGCCGCCGGCCCAGGGCGGCGGGTCGGGGATCGTGGCATCCTGGATCGGCCGGGCATGCGGATAGAAGAGGTGGGTGGTGGTGATGTCGGTGATCTGCATCCGGTCGGCGCCTTGGAATTGCGAATGGCGAATCAGATTTTTACGTTAGAGGGCGACCGGGAGCCCAAGTCAACGCTCCGTAAGCCGTCGGATTGCCCACCCGGAGGTCCGGCCGATAACTGCGACGCACGACCGGGAAGGGATTGCGCGGACCGGTGCCGCAACGCTCGTCGCCGGGCGGAATGCTAGCGCGCGGTCACCAAGTCGAGCAGGGCCGAATAGGCGGCCAGCTGCATCCGGATCCTTGTTTCGAGCTCGATCACGCCCGGTGTCTCCAGGGTGACCGACTTATCGGAAATCTGGGCATCGATGTGCGCCGAGAGACCCCAGGAACCGCTTTCGCGCATCCGCCTCCGCCGCTCGCTCCGGCGGTCGGCGTCGAACTGCACGATCCCGTCCTTGACCGTCATTTCATCCACTTCCGGGCGCGGGTAGATCGGCCCCTCGGCGGCGACCGCGGCGACCAGCGGCGGGCCCCAATCCGAAGGCAGGCGCGAGAAGCAGTAGAAACCGTCTTCGACCGGGTCCTCGTGGGCGTCGATCCACAGATCGACCCTGTCCAGCCCGATCAGCACCATCGCCGCCAGCGACTCCGGGCTGTTGCCCCACTTGAATGTCCGGTTAACGTCCTGGCCCTTGTCGTTTTCCCTGGTTCGCAGGTCGAACCCGGTCGGATTCAGGCACGGCAGGATCCGCATCCTCACGTTCGCCCAGTTCCGCCAGCGCTCTTCCTCCAGGAACTGGAGCGTGGCCTGGACCGGCGCCGGTTCGTCGCCGTGCGCTCCGGCGCTCAGACCCACCGAGATCTCGGCCCCTTTGTCCGGACCCACGCTGATCCCCAGCAACTGGTGCGACCGGTCCGGTATCCGGAACCGTTCGATGCTGACCCCGGGAAGCTTGCCCAACTGCTCATAACGGGGCATCAACTGGGCGTAGGTTTGCGGGCGCAAGCAGGGGTCCGTTTAGCGTGCCGATTCCGCGGCGATTATGCCCAATGCTTGATCGTAACGATTGCAGCCGTCTTCGATTTCCCCGGTCCAGGCATATGAAATCGCAACGTGGAGTTTGCCGATGTCCAACCCCTGTGCCGCCCACAAGTAATTTGGAGCCATATTTGCTGGGGTTACCACGGTGCATTCGGAACAATCTGACCCATCACCGGCGAGCTTCCGGTGCGATCCGAAAAGCGTCCGCAGAATCCTGTATTTGCTAGCATTCACCTATAGGGTGAATCATGGAAATAGTTTTTGCCAATAGACAGCTGCAAAGAAATTACGAGGATTCTGAGAAAGCAATTCGAAAGTGGGGGCCGGTAGTCGGACGCAAGTATGTGATGCGAATTGAACAGATTTATGCCGTGCAGACATTCGATGACTTGCACAGGATTCGTGCGTTGCGCCTGCATCCGTTGAAGGGGTCTCGATCAGGGGAATACGCCGCTGACATTGACTCTACGTGGAGGCTGATTCTGGTCCCAACCGCGGACCAGCGGGTAGTTGTCGTGAAAGAAGTTACCAATCACTATGACCAATAAATCGTCCCGCGTCCACTCAGACTTGCCAATTCCTCCCGGTGAATTCCTTGTTGAGGAATTGGCAGCGAGAGGGATGTCCCAAAAAGAATTAGCCGGAAGAATGGGGCGGCCGTATCAGGTAATCAGTGAAATTGCCAACGCCAAAAAAGCCATTACGCCGGACACCGCTATTCAATTGGGAACAGTGCTGGGGCACGATCCTCAGTACTGGCTCAATCTAGAGAACACGTATCAACTGGTCCTAGCGCGACAACGCGAACGACAGAACTCGCGAAACAATGAAGCATGGCTGAGCGCATATCCGACCGACGCCATGACGCACCGCGGCTGGCTGGACTCGACGCTCGATACCGAAGCGTTGGCGGCGTCCCTACTGGATTTCCTCGGAGCTTTCGATGCCGATCCAACCCGGTGCATCGAATCCGCGGGTGTCAAATTGCCCTCAAGCGAGCTAGCAGCGGACACGATCGGATCTCTTTACGCTTGGCTGCGAAAAGGCGAATTGGAAGCGGAAATCGCGGAAGTTGCAGATTTCAACGCCAAAGTGTTCGAGCAAGCAATGGGTGAAATCCGCCTGATGATGGAGTATCCGCCCGCGGCGTTATTGCCGATGCTGGAGCAAGTTTGCGCGAACTCGGGCGTCGTTTTTCGATGGATTGAATCGTTCCCCAACGCACCCATCAAGGGAGCAGCTCGCTGGTTGAACAAACAACGCGCGTTGATTCAATTGGGCGCCGATGAGCAAACTGCGGACTCGTTTTGGCTGTCGTTCTACCATTTGGCCGGACATCTGCTGCGCCATCAGGGGGATCGCAAGGTCCATTTGGACGGTTTCGATATCGATTTCGAACCACCTGCAGTCGAACAAGAAGCAGATTCCTTCGCGTGGGCAAATATCATCCCCGAAGAAAGATGGCGCTCGTTCTGCGCCCAAGGGCGATTTAAGAGCGATGACATTTGGGAATTCGCACTTTCGATCGATACGCCGCCATTTATGGTGGTGTCCCGACTCGAATGGGAACAACTGATTTCCAGCCACTACCATCCCGGCTTAAACCACTTCTACTCTTGGTCGAGTAGTTGTGAAACCCTGCAGATCGAGCATTCATTCGCGATCAGTGATCCAGCGTACGCCGGAGATTGGGTCGGCACCATTAAAGATCTGGCCGACGTTGATGCTTTGGGTGCGTCAGCGTGAAATTTACGCATTACGATCTGGGCTACCGGGAGCGAGGCGAGATTGCGGAAGTAGTCCTGTCGGGCCACGCCGCAAACGTCAGGCTTCTGGACGGTTCGAATTTCTCCAGCTACCGAAACGGCCGAAAGCACCGGTATTTCGGGGGTCGTGCCACACAGTCGCCGGTAAGGCTTGCAATTCCTCATTCAGGGCACTGGCATATTGCAATCGACATGCAAGGATTGCGCGGCAGCGTCAAGTCGTCGCTGCGCATTATCCCCAGCCCATTGCCGCCAATCCGGGAAGCCCCGCTTTCGTCGGTGCCGACCTTGATACGCGATGCGCATCGCATCCGCAGCGAAGGGGGATCTGATCCGAAAGACGTGTTCATCGCGCATGCGAAAGAGGACGCGTCGGAAGTTGCCGAGCCATTGGTCGAAGCACTGATCGCAAACGGGCTGGACGTTTGGTACGACGATTTGGAACTGAAGATAGGTGACAGCTTGCGCCGATTGATCGACAGAGGAATCTCGCGATCGCGATTTGCGGTAGTTGTGCTCTCACCCGCATTTATGCAAAAAGGCTGGACGAACTACGAATTGGACGGAATCATCACCCAATCGAACGCTGGCGGGCAAGTTGTGCTTCCTATCTGGCACGACGTTACCAAGCAAAAGGTGATTGATTTCAGCCCTTCGCTTGCGGACAAAGTTGCCCGCAGCACATCCGTGCACACTGTCGCAGAAATCGCCGATGAAATCGCACAATTGATTCAGAGTCCTGTGACCGATTGAATCGGGTCAACCGATTGGCAAGAGCCGGTCGAATTAATCAGAGCGTTCAGGCAATACCACGATCTTGCAATGTCGCTCGGGGTCTTCCAGCGCCTTGAAAGCCGCCGCGATTTCATCGAGTCCGATCCGCCCGCTGATAAGCGGCGTGGGGTCGATTTCGCCGCGGCAGATGCTTTCCAGGGTCGCCCGAAACTCAGCCGCCGTGTAGGCGAGGACGAATTTAATCTCGAGCTCCTTTTCTATCCCGGCCATCGGGGCGATCAGGTCCTTCTGCAGGCAAGCTCCGACCACAACGATCCGGGCCCCGCGCAGCGGAGCCTCACGCATCAGCAGGGCCATCGAGCCCGGGGCGCCGATCGCATCAAACATCATCAAATCCTGACCGGGCCCGTAGCCGCCCGAGACATAGAGCGCCTCAACCGGCTGATGCTCCCGCGGGTCGAGAACCATGTCTGCCCCCATCGTCAGGGCCAGACCGCGCCGCGAGGCGGCGAAGTCGCTGGCAATGATCAGGCCGGCGCCGGCGGCCCGCAGGTGGGCGATTACGGCCAGGCCGATCGGACCACAGCCGTAGACGATGGCCGGTTCGCCCCCTTCGAATCCGGCCGCAGCGACGGCATGGCGGCCCACCGCCAGGGGCTCGGTCATGGCGGCAAGCTCGGCCGGTACGTGGCCCGGGACCCTGAGCGCCTGGCGTTCATTCATGAGCATGAACTCGGCATATGCCCCGGAGTAATCGGTACTGAAAGCCCCGTGCGGGGGTACCGACGTGACCCGCGCCCCGGGCCGCAAAACCCCGGCGCAGCCGGGGCCGCTGGCCACGACCTCCCCGCAGAACTCGTGACCCATGATCACGTCCCGGGAAAGGTCGAGCGCAAAGCGGCCGCCGGATTCGACTGAAGTCCGAACAAATTCCGGCCCGTGCGCTAGGAAGTGAACGTCGGAGGTGCAGATTCCGCAGGCCAGGATCCTGACCAGGATCTGCCCTTCACCGGGCTCTGGGCGAGGCAATTCAACCAGCTCGAGCCGCCCGGCGCGGGCGGCAACGGCGCGCATTAGCCCCATCTCGGCGTCCGCCCCTCCGTCTGGTTCATCGCCGGTCGCTGACCCGGTGCGGAGTCATACTTCCGCCCTAACATCGATTGCGGCAAATCAGGCCGCACCGGCTTCCCCTCGGGTGAAATTGATTGGCTGCATGCGGAGGCCTTTCCGGGCCAGGCCAGGGGGCGGTGGCGATGAGTTTTCCGAATATCACCATCATCGGATGCGGCACACCGACCCCGACGCCGGACCGCTTCGGTTCTGCCTACGTGGTTGATGCCGGTGGCGAAAAGCTGCTCTTCGACTGCGGCCCGGCCACCACGTTCAAGCTGGCCAAGGTTGGAATCTCGCCGGCCGATATCGACACCGTTTTCTTCACCCATCACCACTTTGACCACGACGCCGACTTCCCAACGTTCGTGCTCTCGCGGTGGGACCAGTTGGTCCCGACCGACCGCCCGCTGCAGGTCTACGGCCCGCCGCCGACGGCCCGGTTTGCCAACGGGATCGTCGACGCCGACAGCGGGCTTTTTGCCCACGACTGGCAGGCCCGGGTCCACCACCCGTTGAGCCAGGTGACCTACCGCGACCGCGGCGGTCGGCTGCCCCGGACCCAGCCCCGGATTGCGGCGCGCGATATCGGTCCGGATTTTGTCCTGCAGGGGTCCTGCTGGCAGATCAGCGCGGCCCGCGCCGAGCATGTGCAGCCCTATCTCGAATCGCTCGCCTATCGCCTCGACACCGCCGAAGGGTCGATCGTGGTCGCCGGCGACTCGCGTCCCTGTGATTCGGTTACCGGACTTGCCCGGGGGGCCGACATCCTGTTGATGATGTGCTGGGAGTCCGGCGAGGTGATCGATGGCACCGACCTTGCCCTGGGGACCTGCTCGATCGAAGGCGCCGCCCGAACGGCCGCCGCGGCCGGAGTGCGCCAGCTGGTCATGGTCCATGTCGGCGAACGGCTGACCGGCCCGGAGATGCGCGAGGCCCGCGAACTGGAGGCCCGCCGGGCCTGGGACGGCCCGATCATCTGGGGCGAGGAACTGATGAAGGTCCCCTGGCCCTGAATTCAATGCCGCCGGGCGGCGGCCCAGCCTAAGCGGTGGCGAAGCGGGCAGCGGCCTGGCCGGCGATGCGCCCGTAGACCGCGCCGGCCATCATCCCGCCGCCGGACGGGTAATTCCAGGCCCAGAGCCCACCGACCATTTCGCCGGCCGCGTAAAGGCCGCCAATCGGCCGGTCCAGGGTATGGAGCACTTCGCCCCGGGCTGAGATCTGCAGGCCCCCGTAGCAGAACGTCATCCCGCAGGTCACCGCGTAACCCTCAAACGGGGGCGAATCTATCGGCAGCGCCCAGTTGAGCCGCGGCGGATCGATGTTGGCCGCCGCTTTGCCGTCCGGCCTGAACGCGTCAAATTCGCCCGGCAGCACGGCGGCGTTGTACTCGCGCAGGGTGGCGACGAAGGTGGCAACGTCGCGGATGCCGAGTCCGCGGGCCAGCGATTCCAGCGAACCGGCCCGCACGACCGCGGCGTCCCCGTAGCGCCGCAGGATCCCGATGTCGCGGTGCCTGGCGTCGAATATCTGGAAAGCTTTCGCCTCCGGTTGGGCCAGGATCGCGCGCCCCATCCTGGCGTAGGTGAGGCCCCGCCAGGTCGCTCCCTCGTCGACGAATCGCCGGCCGTCGAGATTGACCATTACCGAGTACGGATAGGCGTAGCGACTCCAGTAGTCGCCGGCGACTCCGGGGCCGGGCAGATCGTAGGCCGGTCGCTCGAAATCCTGCGGCGAGGCGTGGCAGGTGGTCCAGGACCCGTACGGCAACGCGCCGATTCCGATCGCCATCAGGAGGCCTTCGCCGGTGTTGTAGGGAACCCCGCGCAGCTTGACGGTATCCCAGCCCGTCCCAAGGTACCGGGCACGCATTTCGGGGCTGGATTCAAAGCTCCCGCAGGCCAGCACCACCGCCCCGGCACGGTAGGTGTGGAACCCGGACGGACGCAGTACGCGGACGCCGGTCACGTTCCCGCGCGAGTCCTGCAGGAGCTCGGTCGCGCGGGAATCGTAGTGGACCTCGATCCCCAGGCGCCGGCCGGCCGCAAACCACCGTTCCAGCAGCATGTAGCCGCCGCCGGCAAAAGAGACCGCGTTGGCCGAAAGCGGGTTCTTGAACGTCGGTTCCCATTCGTGCCCCAGGCCCCGCATCCACTTAACGGTCGGGAAGGCCTCGCGCACCAAGGTGCCGGCCAGGGCCCGGTCGCTGAGTCCCTGGGTCACCGACATGATGTCGTCCCAGTACTGCTGCTCGCTGTAGCCGGTGACCTGCTCACGCAACTCGCCGGCTTCCGCGGTGGAAAGGTTCGGGATCAGCGGGGCGAGCTCATCGGCGCCCGAATACGGGAACCGCATCTGGATTGTCAGGGCGCTGTTGCCGCCGCGGTGAGCCCGCGGGGCCTTCTCAAGCACGATCACTTCGGCGCCGTTCTGGCGCGCGGCGACCGCCGCCGCCATGGCGGCGTTGCCGGCGCCGACCACGACTACCTGGGTGCGGATTTCCCGATCGCTCATCGCCTCAACCGGCCTCGCCCGGCAATGACCACCTCCGCAGGGGGCCGGATTTCCACCGCTTCAATATATGTGCGACCTTGTCCTTTGCAGTGGCGCGGCCTTTTGGTCCGGCCGCAGCCGCGTCCGCCGGTAGGGGAAAGTTAGGGACTCACCATCCAGTCCCCGAACCGAGCGCCCGTACTCCGCGGCGGGGTCGGGCGGGACGGTTTAGATTTCCCCGGAGCGGGCACCATGAGCATCACCGGCAGCCATCTTTTCGCCCGAGCCCTCGAGCGGGAAGGGGTGCGCACCGTTTTCACCCTGGCGGGCGATCACATCCTCCCGGTCCTGGACGTGATGGAAGATTTCGATTTCCAATTCATCGACGGTCGTCATGAACAGGCCGTCGTGCACATGGCCGATGCGTGGGCGCGGATCAACGACCAGATCGGGGTGTGCATGGTGACCACGCCGGGACACGCCAACGCGCTGCCGGGCCTGGTTCACGCAATGGCCACCGAAGCGCCGGTGCTCAACATCAGCGGATCCGACAAGCTCTCCAAGTACGACCGGGGAATGATGCAGGAGATCGACCAGATCGGGATGGCCAAGGCAACCTGCAAGGCGGCCTGGTTGGTGCGCGACGCCGACCGTCTGCCCGAGTACATATCGATGGCGATCAGGACCGCCCTGTCCGGCCGGCGCGGCCCGGTCCACCTGACCATTCCGATCGACGTTCAGGAGGCAGTTGTCGAGGAGGAATCGACCTTTTTTCCGGACCCGGACGCATCGCGCAGCGCGGGGCGTACGGTTGCCGACCGCGAACAGGTCCGGAGGGCGGTTCGGTTGCTGCACGGGTCGGAACGGCCAGTGGTTGTGGCCTCGAACCCGGCCGGTTACGAGGACTCGGCCTCCGAATCCCTGCAGCGGTTTCTGGAACTGACCCGTCTTCCGCTCTTCACCGAGGGAGCCGCGCGCGGAATGGTTGCCGACGACCACCCCTATTGCTTCGGATTCTTCGATCACGGCCTGAACCGGGCGGCGGCCATGATCCGCGACGCCGACGTTGTTCTCATCCTGGGCAAGAAACTCGACCATTCGATTGGATACGGGCTGCCGCCGGTGATGGCGGCCGATGCGAGGGTCATCCAGGTGGACCCCGCGCCCGAACAGATTGGCCGCAACCGCGACGCCGCGGTCGGGATCGTGGGCGACGTGGCCGGCGTGGTGGAACAGCTCGCCCAAGAAGCCTCCGCGCTCGAGTGGCCCGACCGCCCCTGGCTGGGGTCCCTGCGCCGGCAGCTGGCGGACCAGGCCGAATGGGCGGCGGCGGCGGCTGTCCCGGGTCCGCCGATGCATCCCCTCTTCGTGTTCAGGGACCTGGCGAAACTGCTGCGGCCCGATGACGTGCTGGTCTTCGACGGCGGCGATTTCTGCCATTTCGGCAAACTCTACCTGCCGGCCCGGCCCCGGAGCTGGTGGTCGCTGCCCGATCTCGGAATGCTCGGCTCGGCCATGCCGACCGCGATCGCCGCCAAGGCTGCGCGGCCCGACGCGCGGGTGGTCTTGATCACCGGCGACGGCAGCTTCGGGTTCAACGGGATGGAATTTGACACGGCGGTCCGGCACGGACTGGACATCGTAACCGTGCTGGGCAACGATTCGGCATGGGGAATCGACCGCCAGATCCAGCTCGCCGCCTACGGGCGGGCGGTGGCTACCGATCTGCTGCCTTCGCGCTACGACCTGGTGGCCGAAGGACTCGGCGGCCATGGCGAATTCGTACGGCGGCCCGAAGAGCTTGTCCCGGCCCTGGAGCGCGCCTTTGCGGCCGGCAAACCGGCCCTGGTCAACGTTGCGACCCAGCGCGTGTCGAGCCCACGGGGGGAGCGGGCGATCGCCCGGCGCAAGGCCGGCGACTAGGTTCTCCGGCGCCTGGTTTCGGCATGCCGCTGCCGCCCGATCGGGTTTGCGGCCAAGCGGGCAGCGGAGCCTGCACGGGGCGGCCGCGACGGCGAAAGGGTCGCGCCTGATTTCTCCTTTGCCGAAAGGTCACCCGGCGGGTTGCCCGCGTTTCCGGGCAGGTAACATGATCGTCGTATTGCGCGGCGGTCGCGCACCAGTGGCAGCTGCCCGGGGGATGCGTGACGGCTAACCAGCAAACGCCCGGGACCGGCCCGGTCCGCGAATCGAGGCGGATTTCCAGCCTGGACCTGATCCGCGGCGTGGCGGTGCTCGGGATCCTGCTGATGAACGCGGTCTCGTTCAGGTTTGATACGCCGGCCTATCTGAACCTCAGCGCCGCAGGGTCGGAATCGGTGCTGGACTGGGCGGTTGGCATCCTCGGCGAGATCTTCGTCGACCAGAAGTTCATGGGCCTTTTCTCGCTGCTCTTCGGCGCCGGGATGATCCTGTTCGTCGACCGGGCCGCCAGCAGGGGCCGGCGCGCGCTGGGCCTGTATCTGTGGCGAAACGCGCTGCTGCTGGGTATCGGCGTCCTTCATTTCGCGCTTTGGGAAGGCGACATCCTGATGGTCTACGCCGGTTCCTCGGTCATCCTGATATTTGCCCGCAAACTGAGCGACCGGGCCCTGATAGTGGCCGGAATTGCGGTCTTTGCGCTCTCGGTCCCCCTGGCGCTGCTGGCCCAGGCGTATGCCGATTCATCCGGCGTGCCCCTGGATGGCATCTGGACCCCCGGTGAGACGTCCGCAGAAAACGAGGACCTTGCCGGTCTGGCGCTCCTGGCCTACATCCCGCGCGCGCTGGGAATGATGCTCCTGGGCGCGGGGCTGTTTCGAACCGGCTTCCTCAGCGGCACCTGGCCGGCCGGCCGCTACCGGGCGGTGGTCGCGGTCGGGTTGCCGGTCGGTCTCGGACTGGCCGCGGTCGGCGTCCTCGTCACCGCCGCCAACGATTACGACGCGGGCGTGGCGTTCATCGGCCAGATTCCGAATACCGTCGGCACGATCCCGGCGTCCCTTGGCTACCTGAGCCTGATCGTGCTGTGGAGCAACCGCCCGGATTCGCGGGCCAAGCAGATGCTCTGCGCAGTCGGCCGGCTCGCGTTGACCAATTACCTGAGCCAAACGATCCTGGGCGTGCTCATTCTCACCGTCTGGCTTGGCGAGGCCGAAATCGTCAATCGGGCCGCGGTCCTGGTGTTCGTGGCGGCGGTCTGGGGGTTGCAGATCTGGTGGTCGCAGCTGTGGTTGAGCCGATTCCTGTACGGACCGGCTGAATGGATCTGGCGGTGCGCCACGTACCGGAAACTGCAGCCGCTGCGCAGGAGCCAGCCGCCGGCCAGGACGCCCGCGTAGGCGCAGGCCCTCCGCGGGGCAGCCGGATGCGGAGGGTGCCTTCGCGAACCGGGTGGTACCCGTCCGGACGTGGGGCGGAGCGGACGTGGATCATGCATGCGGAGGCGGGGGCCCGAACCCGGCCCGGCGAGCGGTGCCCCATCCTTCCGAATCGGTGGCCGGCGCCGGCGCGGGATTCAAAGCGGTCCCCGGCCGCCGCCCTCGGGCCGGCCGGCGCGTCGACCACGCGCACCGATCTCTTTCGGCGCCCGCCAAGAACCCACCGGTCAATGACCTGCATCGCGCACCGTCGGGCGGGGCGGACGCTGCGCTGACCCCGTGACATTCACCGGGCCACTGGGCCCGGGGTGTTTCAATGTCTGCACAGGTATCGCGAGGGAAGGATTGAGACGATGCCGAAGTTCATGTTCAATGCCGGTTACACGGCGTCCGGGATCGAAGGGCTGCAGCGTGAAGGCGGAACCGGCCGCCGAGCGATGTTTGCGGCCATGATCGAAAAACTGGGCGGCAACCTGGAGGTGTTCTACTATGCATTCGGACCAAACGACCTGGTGATCATCGCCGACCTGCCCGATGACGAGTCGGCCGCGGCGGTTTCGATGGAGATTGCAAAAGCGGGCGCGGTCCAAATCGGAACGGTTGTCCTCATTACGCCCGAGACCATGGACCGGGCCGGCGATATAGCGGTCGATTACCGGGTACCAGGTGCTTAGGTAGCGCGTGCGGCCCGGTCGGGCGGCCGCGACCCGTGCGCCCGCCGCCTTATTCGGGCCGCATCGACCTGCCTGCGATCCCCGGCTGCCGCCCGCCCGGCGGCGCCAAATCTCCCGGGTAACCGGTGAATTGGACCCACCACCGGCGCGCAGCTGCGCCGGCCGACTGACGGGAGGAGGCCAGCCGGGGATGGGCATGGTTCCACCCATTGGCCCGGGCAACGCGCGGCGAGGGTTCGGCGTGGGCCTGCCGCTCCTGTTCGCCCTGGTCGCGCTGCTGCTGTCCGCAAGGCCGCTTATTGCCCAGGACTGCAGCTTTGTATTGGGGTTTGCGGCCCTGCGCGACATGATCCCGGACGTGGTTGGCGGGTGCCTCGAAAACGAACGTCACGATCCGCGAACCGGGGTGACCCGGCAGGCCACCGCCAACGGCCGGCTCATCTGGCGCAAGGCCGACAACTGGACGGGGTTTAGCGATGGCCGGCACACCTGGGTTAACGGCCCGGCAGGGATCCAGAAACGGCTCAGCGATGAACTCTTCGCGTGGGAAGCGCCCGACCCCGGCCGGGCAACGCGGCGAATCACCCGCGGGCAGCTGCGCAACGCCGAATTCCGTCTGCCGCTGCTGGGCGAGGACGGCACCCCGGTTCGACTTGAAAACGGCGAGGCCTCCATCGCGGACGAGCGGGAACCAGGCATTCGGGAATACGCCGGGATAGTCAGCGACGGCGTCGCATTCGGTGACCTGGACGCCGACGGGTACACCGACGCAGCGGTCGTCGCCTTCACCTCCGGGGGCGGGAGCGGCACGTTCATTCATCTGGTCGCCTTCCTCGACCGCGACGGCGTGCCGCACCAGGCGGCGCGCGCCTTCCTGGGCGACCGGGTTCGCGTTGACGGCCTCACCGTCGCGGGTGGTGAGATCACTGCCGAGACGGTCGTGCACCGTCCGGGCGACGGGCTTTGCTGTCCCAGCCTGAAAGTCACCCGGACCTACTCTTTCAGCGGGAACCAGCTCCTGCCCCGGCAGGCCCTGGTGATCGACGCGCCGCTGGCGGGCGAGACGGTGGCAAACGGGATCCATGTCCGCGGTACCGCCAGCACGACGCCGGGATCTGGTTCGCTTACTTACCTTGTCTATGACGCCCGCGGGGGAGTGATAGGCACCGGAACGATCCCGGTCGCGGCCGGATTCGAAGCTGACTACCCCACTGAGTTCGCGGCACCGATCGACTTCTTCGCCGCCAGAGATGAGCCGGGTCGAATCGAAATCATCGATGCAAATGGACCCGGCGGTATGGGACCGGTCCGCACGAGCGTGGCGGTGATACTGCGAGCCGCCCCGCTGACCGACGGAAGAACGAGCCGCGAACCCGTCGCCGAGCTGGTCCTGGAGCGCCCGGCGAGCGGTTCGACCGTAATTGGCACTCTGGAATTGCGTGGACGGATCAGTTCCCTGCCATTTGAGAAGAACCTCACCTACCGCATTTACGACAGGACCGGAGCGGTCGTCGGCGAAAGCTACATTTCGGTTGAGGGCGAATACGGTGGACCGGGCACTTTCACCAAATCGGTCGATTTGCGGGAAATCGGTTCGCCCGGAATACTCCGCGTCGAAGTCAGGGAAGAGAGCGTGGTTGACGGCGCGCTGATTGTCAGCGCATCAGTCGAGGTGTATTTTGCCGGCAGCCCTTGATCGATCTGGCGCGCAAGCCGATTGGGGTAAATTTCGATCGGTCCCGCAAAACGCGGCAGCTATTCGGACACTGGGCACAAATACCGCTAAAGAGACTCCTTGGATACGGTCGAGCCGCGCGCCCGGCCGCCGGTGTCCTACCCCCAACCGTGTCGGTAATCGACCCGGCAACGCGGAGATTGTCCCGAGTAGGGGCCTGTCGCTTCCGATGATTGGCTGGTCCAGCTTCGGAGCCCCGACCGAACGCACGCGGAACGCTTGGACCGACCTGACGTCGGCGAGCGTGAAAGTGATCCGTTTGGAATCGAGCAAAGCTGGAATCGCGCAGTTGCGGGAAGAACCGGGGAAGATCTGAGATGACGGCGCGCGAAGTCCGACGATTCCGACCTTTCCTTACCGCCGAATGGCGCGATCTGGCGATGGTCAACTTCGAAGTCGACCCCGGCTATCTCGAGCGATTTGTTCCGGAGGGGACCGAGGTCAGCTTGTGGAGGAACAAGTGCTTTGCCAGCATCGTGGCCTTCCGGTTCCTCAACACCCGCCTGTTGGGAATACCGGTCCCGCTGCACCGCAATTTCGAAGAGCTCAACCTTCGCTTTTATGTGACCCGCGAAGTTGGCGGCGAATTGCGCAGGGGAGTCGTATTCATCAAGGAAGTAGTTCCCAGGCGCGCCGTGACCATGGTCGCGCGATCGGTGTACAACGAGAACTATCACACCATGCCAATGAGGCATGAGCTGGGCCCCGGTTTTGCCCGCTACGAATGGCGTTCAGGGAAACGTTGGAGTAACCTGGCCGTCGAAGCGACCGCCCCGGCAAAGGTGCCCGATTTGGACTCCGATGTTTCTTTTGTCGCCGAACACCATTGGGGGTACGTGACCCAGCGCGACGGCGCGACGGTGGAATACCGCGTAGAGCGTCCCCGCTGGCGTGTCGCTCCGGCGACCGTGGCTTCCTGGAATCTGGATGCCCGGGATTTGTATGGTCGCGAGTTCGGTGCGTGCCTGGAAAATCCCCCTGCGTCGGTCTTTTTGGCCGAAGGATCGGCCGTGTCAGTAGGTCGCGGCCAACGTCTGCAACCCTGATCCACATCCCTGGCGGGCGTGTCCCCTCGAGTGGTGTGACTTAGTCCGGCTGTCACACAGCCAGGACCGCTCAATCAGGATCTGTGCCGGCCGCGTCGCGGCGGGCCCGCGTCATTGACCGGGAAGCCCATCCCCGACCACGTGCAGGTAGACCTCCTCGAGGCTCGGCCGCGATGTGTTAATCGACGTAATGCCAGATCCGACGAGAGCCTCCAGGACTTGCCGGGACGCCGATTCGTTCGCAATCTCAACGCGCTGTCCGCCGTTCGGCAATGCCTTCACCGCGGCAACTCCCGGCACCGACTTCAGCTTGTCCACCAAACCATCCGCGGTTCCCTGAAAGTCGATCCGTTCATGGGCGGCAATCAGCTTGCCCAGCGAGTTTGGGGTTTCGACCGCGAGGATTTTGCCGCGATCAATGAGCGAAACACGGTCGCATACAGCCTCGGCCTCGGCCATGTCGTGCGTCGTCAGCAGAACCGTTTTCCCCTGCGATCTGAGGTCCTTGGCGAAGGTCCTGAATTCGAGCGACGCGATCGGATCCATTCCCGTGGTGGGTTCATCGAGGAACACCACCAAGGGATCGGCCACCAGACCCCTTGCGAGATGGAGCCGCTGCTTCATTCCGCGCGAATACCCTTCCACCAGGTGATCGGCGCGATCTGCGAGACCAACAACTCCCAGTAACTCGGTCACCCTCTCCCTGGTCTTGCCCGCGGGGACGTTGTAGAGTGCGGCCCAATATTCCAGGTTTTCGCGTCCTGTCAATCTCCAATACAGACCGCGGTCGCCCCCCAACACCACGCCGATCAGGCGGCGCACAATCTTGGTTTCGTGGACCACGTCGTGCCCGAGGATCGAGGCCTTGCCGCTTGTAGGCAACAGCACGGTGGACAACACCTTGACAAGGGTCGTCTTGCCGGCCCCGTTAGGGCCCAGCAGTCCGTGAATTTCGCCTTCCTCGACTCCGATCGAGACTCCGTCGAGGGCGACGACGTCTGGATTTGCGTCCCTGGTCCGGTAGATCCGGCGCAGGTCCTCTGTGGCAACGGCGATCAAGGCGCACCCGGACCGGTTACACGTGATTCACGCAAATTCAATTGAACCGTCCTTCCGGCCGGCATTGGCCATTCGATCCATGAGCAAGACGGCCAAAACGACCCAGCCAACCGCCACCGCCGCCTCAAGTGAAGCGGCGTGCAGGATTTCACCGGCCGGCGCTTCCGCAAGCAGCAGCCGAATCGCCCGCAGGCCGTGCGTTATCGGAAGGAAACTGACGACGATTTGAACGGGGTCCGGCCAAAACGCTACCGGAACGCTCACTCCGCAGAACGCCCTGGCAACGATCAGAACGAAATTGAGGACCAATAGTCGCGCCCTGGGCTGCCGCATCGCCAGGGTGCCCAGGAATAACGAAATGCAATAGGTGCTGGCTGAGGTCAATATGACCAGCGGCACGATCAAAAGGGTGTTGGGCCATGGCAAGTCGAGGCCGAATACGAATCCCATGATTGCAAATGTCACCAGCGTTGTCCCTGCGCCCGCTGCGAGCCAGATTGCGGTACGACCGATTACTGCCGGAACCAGGCTCGCCGGGGCGATCACCAGCAGTGGGTATGTGCCGAAAGTTCGATCCCATGTGATGGATGGAATGGTCCAGGCGACCGCAACGGCTCCAACCGCGACCGCATTTCCGATCAACAGGAATTGCTCCTGCTCGGGCGAATCGAACAATCTGGCAAAAAGTGAAAAGAACGCCGCCTGAGCAAACATCTGGACCATCCAACCGGCGAACCAGGTTTTCCAGTTCCAAAAGTTGGAAAAATCCCTGGACCCTACGAAAAGGCTGTAGCGGAAGGCGCGCAAGGCGTTCACAGGATCCCCAATCGTCCCTCCCGTCTGAGGTGGTCGACCATTCGCGAGATCAATACGCCTCCCAAAAGGACCGACCCGAACCCCAGACCCAGCAGCGCAAATAGAGCCAGCAATACACCTTGTGGTAGGCCGGGTTGCATGGCGTCCCGCAACAGGCTTGCCGACCAGTAAAGGAACACGATTCGGCTTATCGGCTCCAGCCAGTCTGGAAAAACCGAAACGGGAACCAGGATTCCGGAAAACAGGAACAGCGGGAAGGTGATCGAGTTTTGGAATGTCCTGACCTCGTACGCCAGACAGAAAAAAGCGGCGGCGATCAGAGCGGTTCCCGCGGACGCGAGCGCGGTCAATGTCATCACCGCGGCGAATAACCAGGCGTGGTGGATTTCAATGCTCACGCCGAAAACGAACCGGACAATCGCCCAACTTTCGATGACGCCGACCAACGAAATCGCCGTGATTACCAATATCCGGGCAAATATGACCACCCAAAATGGCGCCGGACAGATCACCGAAATCTCAAGGACCTGCTCGTCTCGTTCGCGCGCCACCAGTTCGCTGGCCACAAAAATCGCCATTGAGAAAACGCCCATGAGCAGCGGTGCGACGATCGCGTAGGGGGCAAGATCAGTGCGCCCAACGTGAACGAACACCGCCATGAAGACCAGCGTGTAAACCGGGTGCGTAATGACCATGACGAAATCCTCGATATTTCGCCGACTCATGCGAATCTGGGCGCGGACAGTGGCTACCAGCAGCCACGCTATTGCGCGGATGCTGGAAAGAGGATGTGGTCGGAGGGCCACCCGAATGATTCGCTGGTTTTTTCTGGCAGGCCCGTGTCGAGGCCGGCGGCGGGCACGAAGGGCGTCCCGCAATCGGTCGATCGCGATCCGATAGCCAATTTTTGGCCGGCGCCACCGTCGCGGTGCTGCAATCAACGGTAACGTGGGATTTCGAATTGCGAACGTTTCGTGCCAAACCGTCGCCTCGGCTTGCGGCATGTTGGGCGCGCGGGCGTGTGCAGGGCGGGGTTTTGCCGCGTCGAATCGTCCGGCCGCGTTCTTACCGGGCGGTCAATCCCGGTAACGGGGCGGGCCAATCGAACCCCCATGAATCGTTCGCGCCGATCTATGAGCCCCCCGGGCACGACCGCGGCGGCTGCACGCGGTCGGCCGTTGCGCGTTTACACAAATCATTGGTGTTGCCCGTTTGCGCCCGCGGGCCCCGAAGTACGCTCGGGTTTGGTTGTCCGAGTCGCCTGCGGCACGCATCGAACCGCCCGAGTCGACCGATCAAATGGCTGCGCAGTTCCGCACCGCGGATTGAATTTTTCCCGAGATGCCGATAGGTTTTCGGTGTCGGGGAACCTGGCCGGGATTGCCAATCAGGCCCCTTCCCGTAAGGCGACGGCAGCATTGGGCCGGCTTGCCGGCCTCCCTGGAAGCCGCGGCCGCCGGGGAGTGCTCGCCGGTGGGTTAACTACCGTTCAGGGACTGTATCCCGAGCGCGCCGACTCGCTGTACGCCGGCAGCGCCGCAAGGTGCCCGAGCACGGACTTGAAATCAGCGTACGCATTTGACCCGCCGAGTTGGTTTTCCAGGTAGCGCAATTCGTCACGCAGTGCCGCCAACTCGGACGAAACCTGCCTGTTTGCAGCACTTGAATCCGGCAGGCTGCTGTAGCGGTCGGAAGCCAGAGCAACGATTGCTCCGAAACGCAGCAGCGCATCCGAGTCTTGGCGCTCACCGCCGGGATTGGCCAATATCGCCGCGTGCTGCCGGTTGGACGCGCCCGACAGCGGAGTGTTCCACCGGAGCTCCACTTCACCCAGCCGTTGACCTGGCCGAGGTGTTCGCACCAGTTCGATCTCATAGAAGGCGGTCGTGGCGGACCCGGCCGGGATTTCGGCGAACTCGCGCCGGGCCTGGGTAAATGCGGCATCGTCAGCAATCCGGTTTTCATAACCGATCAGCCGCCAAGACCGCACCGCGTCCTCGTCCCAGCTGACCTGGGCCCGCGCTTGGTCGGCAAACGGAATCGAGATCGCCAGCCAGTTGTCGCGCGCAAACGTGGTGCGGGCCTGCTCAACGTCGGCAAGGTAGCGGTACCAGCCGTTGCCGTGCTGGGCAAGCTGCTCGAGCAGGTAATCGTTGAAGTTCTCGACCCCGACCCCGATTGTGATGAGCCGCAGCGGGTTGTCGCCCGCATCCCCGCCAACGCTCTCCAGTATTCCGAACGGATCGGTGGCATCGACGTTGGCCACACCGTCTGAGAACAGGATCAAGTAGTTGTACGCGTCGGGTCGCTCGCGCCGGGCCTGATCGGCCAGCCGCACCCCGAGGTCGAGTCCGGCCTGAACATTGGTCATATTGCGCGGCTGCAGCGCTTCAATGGCGCTGATCACTTGATAGGCGCTGGGGTCGGCATGCTCGACCGTCAGCTCGCTGATCACCTCGTTGGAGAACTGCACGACCGCGATGCGGTCCTGCGGCCTGAGGCTGCGGCGGATGGCCTCCGCGGCGGCGTGGGCGATGGCGATACGGTTACCTTCGCCCATTGACCCCGAAGCGTCCATGACCAGGGTCACGTTGATCGGCGAATCGTCTTCGATCTTGGGCGCTTGAAATGCCAATCTGGCCAGGTACTGGCCTTGCCTGAGCGGGTGTTCAACCAACGCGCTGGTAACGGCGAAGCTGTCACGGCGCAGCGGTTGATCGTATTGGTAGTCGAATGCGTTGATCCACTCCTCGGCACGTACCGAATCCGGCTCTACGGCATATCCGGAGTTGACCCAGTTCAGCGCCAGCTGGAAGGACGTGCGATCCGTGTCCAGGCTGAAGGTGGAAACCGCATCAGCATCGGTCGAGACCGCGCGGGTGCGCAGATAGTCGCGAAAGTTGGTCGCCGCCGGAGTTGCGGTCGCGGTCCCTGCGCTTGACCCGGCGGCCGGGGCAGTTCGCCGAGATTTGGAGCCGGATCCTTGGGCCGGCGCGGCGGGTGCCCTCCACCGGGAAGTCGAGCCGGCTTGCTGGAAACTGGCCGCCCAATCATCTCCACCGATGGATACGTTTTCGAGCTGCCCGGCCAGGATCCTGGCGTCAGCTTCGACCTGGGCCGATGGAACCGGTCGCGGCTCCGGCCGCCGCTCGACTTCCCGCGGACTGACGGGCGCCGGTGCCGGCGGCGCGCCCAATTCCATGGCCTCGCTCGGCGTCAACCGATGCTCAACTGCGGTTTCGCCGGCGCGGTTGAAGGTCGAAAAGACAACCACCGCGATGGTTGCGGCCAGAACCGTAGCCAGGGGAATCGCAACCGACTTGCTTGCCCAAATCTTTTTGACGCGCTGCTTCATTTGTCCGCAGTCCTTTGTGTTGTTTCGGTGGCCGTCCCGGTGGGACGTGCGATGGTGGATTCGGCGCCCGCGTGATCGTCGTTTTCGACAACGGGATCCCGGCATGGAACCCACATATTCGTTTCACCATCAATCGGGTCGCATATGTCCACTGACGAATCCAGTCAAGAAATCGCTGAACGATCCGGTGAAACCTGGCATTTCATGACACCCTCGCCAGAGGGGGCCATATGAAAAGACCGGCGCTTCGCGGACCCAACGTCACGACAGCGCAGGTAGCAACATGATACATAAAGCGCGAGTCGCGAAAAACAGATTATGGGAATTGCCAAGGATACGAAGAATGTGTAGAGCTTTACGCAATGGAACACATAAAACATATGGTAAAGTGCATATGTTGCCGCGTCACCCTGTTATGGATGGTGCCGGTTCCAAGTCCTCCGCCAGGCACTGGACGGACTGGAATGGCACGTATTGGCGGCGCGGCCTCGATCGCGGCGGCGATGTCCTTGCAGCGTTGCCTGACGCTGCCGCAATTTCCGCCGCTGGGTGGAGACGGTGCCTTCGTTGCGTGAAAAATTCAGGGGATATTGCATGCGGTTTGATGGAATGGGACGGACGGCCAGTTCCCGTGCGGGGACGCAATCGTCCGGGCGCTGTGTCCTGGGCGGCCGCCTGCTCTCGCGCCGCGCCGCGATTGCGTCGGTGATCGGGTTGGGTTCGTTGGCCCTGTTGTCCGCGTGCGGTCGGACGGCTCCTGAACCGGTCGACGCGTTTTCTGGCGGCACCGAGCGGAGCGTGTTCGCATGGAGGGATGGCCAATCGCCATCGGATCTGCCGCCCGAAGAAGTCGTGGCCCCGGTACGCCCGATCGCACCGCCACCGCGACCGTTCGATGGAGTTGAGATTTCGTTCCGGTTCGGCGGCCTAAATCCCGCCGGTGAGGGTGCCGTGCGGGCCGCGATCGTGGAATTCTTCAAGCTGACCGGGATCACCGTCTGGCCCAGGACGCCGGCCGGCCAGGGTGCGCCTGACATCTGGTACGGCGGCGGGTTGTGGACTCCCGTGCTTGCGGCGAAAGGCCAGGTGCTTGAACTGGACGATTACGTGGCCTCCTGGGACGAATGGGAGGACTTCTATCCGGGCGTTCGCGAAGACGTTTCCTACGACGGCCATGTCATGGGTATTCCATACCGCACGAACTACCGCGGTTCGGTGGTGTTTCGCCCCTCGATGTTTGAAAGGGCCGGGCTAGCCCCCGAACCACCCGGCACCTGGGAGGAGCTCAACGAGCTGGCCCCGAAGCTCACCGTCCGCGACGGCGACACATTCGAGCAGGCCGGATTCAACCTCCAGCACCATACCCAGGTCTACGAAGACTGGCTGCGCCAAGCCGGCGGAGGCACCTTCAACGAAGACCTGACCAAGCCGTCAAACGACACTCCGGCCGGCCGAATGGCGCTCGCCCAGCACGTGCGCCACGGGTTGCAGGATGGCTCTATGCCCAGGGAGGGCATCGATTCCCGGGTCCCCAACCTGCACGCCTTCTGCGCCGGCCGGGTGGCCATTCAGCAGCTTTGGCCGGGAAACGTCGGCAACTGCGAAACGAACGCCGGAGCAGTCTTCGACGATCTGGAAGTCGCCCCGCCGCTGCAAGGCCCCGAACGGCGGGTGATGCAGCTCTACGTCGACAAATACATGCCCTGGAAGCTCACGAGGAACCCCGATGCGGTGTTTGAAACCCTCAAATACTTCGCATCCCCCGGTCCAAACTACGAGATCAACGTGCTGGGTGACCGCTCCATGCCTTGCCGGTACGCAATGGAAGGATACGACCTCTATCAATCCGAACCCTATCGGACCTACGCCGCAAACGTGCAATTCGGCGAGACGCGCAAGGTCGTGCCCGAACACTTCGACGTCCAGCCGGCGATGAGCCGGTGGGTCGAAAAAGCCGCTCTCGGAGAACTCTCGGTTGACGAGACGCTGCGTGGAATGGACGCGGAGGTCCTGGAGATCATCACCGGAACCTGAATTCGCCGAATCGGCAAGCGGGCAGGCTCTCGATTGTCCGTGGAACCGCGTTGCTGAACAATTGGGCAAACTCAACTTTCGGCGCCATTTGGCAGCCGCCCAATTGATTTGGAACAAAAGCCCGGCGCCGGAGAGTTGGATTTGCGGCGGCGCGCTTGCGCCAAGTCTCCGGCCATATCGGCGCGGCGGTGCCGTCATGTTGATTCGGACTTCAGGGATGGGCGATGAAATACGTCAGCAGCCTTAGCGTGACCCCAGTTGACTTCGGAGGCCTTGGCGTGAGGGACTTGATTCCTCACTTCCTGGCTTCGGCTTCAGTCGCCCATATCGAGGTCGCGCCGGGAGCATCCCATGCCGCGGCGAAATCGACCCGGAGCGACAAACTTTACATATGTTTCCGTGGTAAGCCGACATTCGAGGTCAATGGAGAACAAATCCAGCTAAGCCCGCTGGACCTGCTGGTGGTCCAGCGCAACGAGTGGTTCAGCTACCGCAACGCCAGCGATGACCGGGTGGATCTTTTCCTTGTCCATGTCCCGCCGTTTGATTTGAACAGCGAGGTGTTTGCCGATCAAGGCATCGAATCCGGACGTCCCGACGCCAGGGTTTATTGAGTTCCTTCAGTAGATTCCCGGAATGATCCGGTAGCGCACCCTCGCCTGGTACTCGGCCCATTTTTCTTCACCGTACTTGGCGGCGCAGTAGCGATCGTCTTCACGTTGGCGAATGGTAAACAGCGTCACCACGTAGACAAGATAGATCCACGCCCAGGGGTTGGTGAAATAGCCAAATACCAGCACGATCGCTATGGACATCAGCAGCTCACCCAGGTAATTTAGGTGGCGGGCCAGGCCCCAGAATCCACTGCAGAGGATCTTGCGGTCGCCGGCCTGGATGTACTCGGGCTCGAAGATTCCAAGGAATTTGCGTTCAGGCCAGCGCTTGAACGTGTATTTCTGCATGTTGGTGACCCGCGCAATCCCGTTTCCGATCAGGTACAACACGGGCGCCCCGACAAGCCATGCATACCCCCACGGTGATGGGAATTCGGGGTTCGGGTACGCGGCCATGCCCCACAAAGGGAGGATGAACAACCACCCGAAGACCACCATGCCGCCCCAGAACATCTTGAATCCCAGCTTTTCGTGGATCACATCGAAGGTGTAGAGCTGGACCCGTTCGAATACGAAGTAGTCCAGCACGTAGAACGTCAGGAACCCCGCGTACAGGAAAACTCCGGGATTGAACGCGTCGCCGAATCGCCCGTGGTGGTAGGCGGCCCCGGAGAGGGCGTTGAGCGACAGCATCGTCCCGCCGACGACATAGAAATACATCTTCAGGTCCAGGCGGTGGTTGAAGAAGGACAGTTCCCGGACCCGCCCCACCCACAGCGCCTCCAGCAGCCCTTTTGACGAATCCGCCGGCCGGGTGAGAACCGCGATGGCGGTAAAGATCGCCGTAAAGACCGTCCCGCCGGCCACGGCGAAGATCGAGGACCTGTAGAACCAGTCGCGCGGCATGCCGGTCAGTTCCAACGCCCAAACCGCCAGGGCGATGGCAAACACCAGGATGCCGTTCAGGCGGTACCTGCGGGTCTGCCCGGTGCGTGAGTCGACGACGTAACCGGGCACGCGTACGCCCGGGAGGACCAACTGGGCCAGGAAAAACGCGGCGAAGATCGCCAGTGGCGTGAAGAATCCGGCTGCGGCCTCCGGCGCGGAAAGCTCAAGCAGGTGGCCTATTCCGAGCCAATCGGTCACGGATCACCAGGCCGATCCCACCCAAGCAGCGTTTGCCCTCCAGGCCCGCGCCAAACTGACCCCGGGTAGGCACCTTGGCAGTAGACCGAATCCAATTCCGGAGCCCTTGACCGATGCGGGCGCAGGTAGATGCGCGGCACGAACTCGACGTCAACCCTTGGCCGGCCCCGACCATGGCCCCATCCGATTCATCGGGGGTCTCGCTAGTAGATGCCCGGGATAATCCGGTACTTGACCCTTGCCTGGTATTCGGCCCATTTCTGCGCGCCGTATTTCTCGGCGCAGACCTTATCGTCCAGGCGCTGACGCCAGGTGAACAGAGACACTATGAATACCAGGTAGGTCCAGGCCCAGGGGTTGGCAAAATGCCCGAACACCAGGCCGATCGAAATGCAGATGATTCCCTCGCCCAGGTAATTGAAATGGCGAGCGAGGCCCCAGAATCCGCTGCACAGGATCCTGCGGTCGCCGGCCTGGATGTACTCGGGCTCGATGATGCCCAGGAACTTTCTCTCCGGCCAGCGTTTGAACCAGTACTTCTGCAGGTTCCCGCCGCGGGAAAAACTCCAGCCAAACAGAAACAGGACCGTGGCCCCGATCAGCCAGAGGTAAGTCCAGGCCGTCGAAAACCCGGGATCGGGATGGACCGCCATGCCCCAGAGCGGCAGTATGTAAAGCCAGCCCGTAGATGATCAGCCCGCCCCAGATGAGCTTGAAACCGAGCATCTCATGGATCAGGTCGTAGGTGTAGAGCTGGACTCGCTCAAAGACCATGTAATCGAATATGTAGAACGTGAAGAATGCCGTGTAGAGAAAAACGCCGGGGTTGGAATCATCGCCGAAGAGCTGGTAGTGGTAGGCCGCGCCGGAAAGGGCGTTGAGCACGAGCATCGTCCCGCCGACCACGTAGAGGTACATCTTCACGTCGAAGCGTTCGTTGAAGAAGGGCAGCTCGAGAGCGCGTCCTTCCCACAAGGCCAGGAACGAGTTCTTGATCTCGCCCTGCGGCTGACTGAAGACTGCAAACAACGAAAAAAGCAGGCAGAACACCGTCCCGCCGGCCACCGCGTAAATTGCCGAGCGGTAGAACCAGTCGCGCGGCATGCCGGTAAGTTCAAACGCCCAAACGACCACGGCGATTCCGAAAACAAGCAGGCCGTTCAGCCGGTAATTGCGCGGCTCGCCGGTGTCGGGGTTAACGACGTAACCGGGGACCCGGCGCGCGGGCAGGATTATCTGGGCCAGAAAAAACACCGCAAACACCGCCAGCGGCGTAAGGAAACCCGCGAGGGCTTCGGTCCCGGAGAGATCAAGCAGGTGGTCTATGCCGAGCCAGTCAATCACGGTCAAACATCCATTCAATTTGCAGTTTGACCATTATTGATAAATGCTGCAATCCCCGGTCCCGTTTGAATGGGCGGATAGTGTCCACGGATGCGGCGCGGTCACGCCTGGTTTTCAAATGCCGCGCGCAGTCTGTTTTGCGCTGCGCATTGCGTAATGTCCGATATGCTGGCCAGCGTTCATTGATGCAACCGCAATCGAGTCGGAAATTGAGGATGGAACAATGGAAGTCGATCCGTGGAACGGCACCGCCGTTGTGACCTGCAACCGCGAAAAGCGTCCGTTCCGGGCGGGCCATGGGCCGGCGCGGGAGGAATGACCGTGCCGGAAACTGAAAGCCGACCCAGCCGCCGTCGAGTGCCGCAAAAACCGGGTCCGGCTCCCAACCGCACCCCGCGGAGAAGCCTGCTGCGGAAGCTGGGATTGCTGGGAGCGGCGGTGCTCGCCGGCTGCGGATTCAGAGCGCCGGTCAGTTCGAGCAGCCAGGCGAACGATCCGCCGACCGCCGCGGCGACCGCGCAGCGTGCCCGACCGATCCCGGCGCCTGCCGCGCCAACCCCGGTGCCCGCCGGGGTGACCCCGACGCCCGCCGTGGCGAACTCGGGGTCAGGCGCAGCGGCCACCGAACCTGGCGCAGCTGCCCTCGAATCTGTTGCCGCGACGCCAAACCAGATCACGGACGAACCCGTCTGCGTGCTCACGCCGCAGGCGACGGAGGGACCCTTCTACTTTGATACCGACCTGGTGCGCAGGGACATCGTGGAAGATCGGGTCGGGGCCCCGCTGCGGATGGCGGTCCGGGTTGTCAGGGTGGACGAGAACTGCCGGCCCCTCGAAGGAGTGTTGGTGGATCTCTGGCACGCCGACGCCGCTGGTGTCTATTCCGGGTATCCCGGCCAGCTCGGCGGGCTGGACACGTCCGGCCAGACTTTTCTGCGCGGCATCCAGGCGACCGGGGCCGACGGAATCGCCCGGTTCGACACCATTTACCCCGGCTGGTATCCCGGCCGAACCGTGCACATCCATTTCAAGGTTCACTACCAGGGTAATTCCTACGTGACCTCGCAGTTCTATTTCCCGGACGAATTGAGCGATCGGGTGTTCGAGCGTTCTCCGTACAGCGACCGGCCGGATCGCACCACCCGCAACGCGAATGACTCGGTCCTCCGGGGGGACCCCGCGGAAGGCAACCTCCTCGCGACCATCGCTGAAGAATCCCGGGGTTATTCCGGAGCAATCACAATCGGAGTGGTTCCGTAACCCGAATCTGATCGCCCTCGCTGGTGGCGTTCACCAGGGAGCCCTGCGCGCGGTGGGCCGCGCGGACGCTCAAGGGACTGGAATTGCCTCCAGGGGGCTGCGGCGCGGGCCCGGCTCCGGTCCGGCAGGCGATCCGCCGAATCGGCGGCAGGAATTTGGATTGCGAATTGGATTGGCGACAGGCCCGCCGGCTTGCTCTGCGAAGCGATTTCAAATCCGGTCATCGGACGCTTCCCGGTCTTTGCGTCAGGCCGTGCCCTTGACCTGGACCGAGACGATATCCACGCCGTGGAATTTCTTGTGGCGTACGGTGGTGGCATAGGACCGCAGAAGCCGCAGCGCGATGTCGTCGTCAGCAGGGAAGTCGGCCTCGTCGGTCAGGAATGCCAACTGGTCCTCGACGTTCTCGGTTCGCGTCGTGGCTACAAAATCCAGCTCCACCAGCGATGGCTGCGGCCGCGCTTTAATGACCAGCCGCGGGCGCTCGGAACCGGGTGCCTCGGATCCCATCGCAAGCAGGCTGGCCAGCGTTTCTTCGCCGGCGGCGCGCAACCGCAGCGAGGAGGAATCGTTCCAGTCCAGTTTGGAGGCCTGCTGGGTGAGAAAACGGTCTATCACGGGCAGCGAGTCCATGTCCAGCGTGACCTCGAGCTGGGCGCGGCGCGCGTTGACCGCTTCGAGGAAAAACGTCATGCCGACCGCGACCACTGCGCCGACCGTGACACCGTTGCCGAGCAGGCCCCCGATCTCGTCACCGAGAAGGTCGCGCATCACCGGGTGGCCCTGAAGGCCCAGGCCCAGCGCGGTGGCCAGGGCAACTACCACGACCCGCCTGGGACCGAGACCTTCACGCAGGATCATCTGCCACCCGCTGACGAAAAGAACACCCATTGCCAGCATCAGGTAAGCCCCCAGGACGGGCCCCGGGATTGCCAGCAGTAGGGCGGCGAGTTTTGAAATGAACGCCGCCGCCACGAGCACGATCGCCACTCCGAATCCGACCCGGCGCGCGGCGACGCCGGTGATGTTAATAAGCGAGAGGCTGAATGAGGAATAACTCATCGGCGGAAGCGTTCCGGCGAGGCCGGAGAACAGCATGCCCAGCCCGTTGACGGACACCATGCCCTGAATCTGGCGGAAGTCGATAGCCCGGGGCTTTCGCCAGGAACCCTGCTGGATTGCGGCGCCGTCGCTGATCGTCTTGATTCCAAGCACCAGGGTGAGGATCGCAAAGGCCGGCAGCAGCGCCCAAAACTCCTGGGTGGGCCGGAAATCCAGTGTCACGGCCGGTAAATCTGGGATGCCGAACCAGGCGGCATCGATGACCCGGTCGGCGTCGAAAATGCCAAATCCAGCGGCGACCGCGCATCCGGCCGCGATGGCAATGAATGGTCCGGCAATGCGCCAGCGTCCGCTGCCGCGCAGGGTCATGACTACCAACGCCAGCAGGGTGACGCCGGCAATCAGCGGGCCCGAATAATTTGGAGCGTCGGCCGGGATATCCTGAACGGTGTTGAAGGCGATTGGCAGCACGCTGGCCGCGATCAGCATGGTCACGGTTCCGATAACGACCGGCGTGAAAATCCGGCGCAGGGCCGGCAGCCACCAGGCGAGGGCGACCTGCACCACGCTGCAAACCACCAGCAGGGCCATGAAAGTCGATGGCCCCGATGCCGAGATCGTCGCCACCATGATCGCAATGAACATTGCGGCGGGAGAGGTGAGGACGATATGGCCGGCGCCAAACCGCCAGAACTGGAGCGCCTGCAGCATCGTGACCAGCGCGCTGATCAATAGGGCTGCGAATACGCTCCATGCCAGGAAAACGTCGTCGAGGCCGGAGGATTTGACCCCGATCGCGACATTCAGCGCCGTCGGCGCAAGCAGCAGCGCGGCACCCTGAAAACCGACCGCCAGCAGGGTCGCCGGAGAGCAAGGATCTTCGGGCTCAACGCGAATGGTCGGGCCCGCGCCCTGATCGTTCAATTCGTCAGCCTGGATTCCTGTTCGGGTGCAAATCTAGGGAGCGATGACGATTGCCCAATGCCAACTGGCTGCGCAACCGGACGCACACGGGGGCGTTGAACCCGTCACCGCTGATCGTCTGCTTCCGAATTTAGCCGCGCGATCTCGGCGGCGAACCATAGCGCCATTCCACCGGTGCGGTCGTCGTAACCGGAATTGGCGGGACGGTCGAGGTAAGTCCGCAGCCCGTCCATGACCCCGGTGCTGGCGCACCCGTCGAGCACGTTTCCGGCAGTGTCGATCCGCTCGGACACTGCGCGCCAGGCACCCATCACAGAAGGTAGGAATCCCGCGTCGAGGACGCCCAGCCGGATTCCGCGGGCCATCGCGTAACCGATCATGCAGGTGGCGGTCAGCTCCTGGTAGGACCCCGGAAAGTCCAGGACCTGCAGGTACATGCCGGAAGGTTGCTGCAGGGGCCTGAGCGCATCCATGTGCCGGCGGAACCTCGATTCGATCTCTCCGCCGTCGCGGCGCCATTGCGCGGGAATGTAGGTCAGGTACTCGGCCACCCCGATCGCGGCGAACCCGTTTCCGCGCCCCCAGTGCACGGGTCCGTTCCGACTGTGTTTGTATAGACCCGAATCCTCCTGTATCCCTGCCTCAAGAACGAATTCGGTGAGGGAGTTCACGTAGCCGGAGGTGGTCGAATCGGCGTCTACGTGCGCGCCCCTGCCAATGACCGCGGAGGCGAAGAAGTGGTCCTCGGCGATGAAGTTCCGATCCAGCGGGAAGGGTGGCTGGCCAGGGCCGCGCTCCTTAAACCGGCGCATTGCCCCCGCAAGGACGCTGCCGTAGCGGGCGTCCCCGGTCAGCTCGAGCATTTCTTCCGCCCAGACCACCGTAGCCAACGCCGGCGCCCCCGGCGCGGATCCGAACACGCTCCCCGACCCCGAAACCATCGGCTCGACGAGCGAAGCTATGTCGTTCACGCTGTCCGCTGCAGCAGGATCCAGCAGGGCAAATCGCAACCTGCCGCTAATGGCAACGCCCTGCGTGTAATTGATCGGGTCCAGCGTTCGCCCGTTCGTCCGCGCCAGATCGCGCCCGACTTCGATCGGATCGCGGGCCGCCCGCGACTCGATCAGCTGGCGGGCCGGCGACGGGCCGGGCGGCTCGTTGGAAAGTAGGTCAAGGAAGCGGCCCAGTTCCCCGTCGAGTGATTTTTGATTTGTCGTCAGCCGGACCCCGGGGATCGCCGCTGGGTCGACCCGACCATCAACCCCGAGGGCCGCGATGAATGAATCATCCGGTGCTGCCGGTGCTGCCGCAAGCCCCCTTCGCAGCCCGTCTGCGGCCGCGTTCGCTTCCCAGGCGGCTTCATCGCCGTGCCGGATTTCTATCACCACGTCGGGAGCCTGATAACAGGTCCATCGCCACAGATACCGGGCTTCGGCGCTGGTCGGGTGATCGAAGAATCCGCCTACGGGTGGGTAACCACGGTCGACCCGTCCGCCCGCGCCGTTCGCGGGCCCGGAACCCAGCGCCAAACCGCCCGGGTTGGCGCACGGCACGCAGGTCAGGGCGATTTGGGTTTGGTCGGACCCTTGCCCAATTCCCCGCGCGGCGCGCAATGCGATTACGACGTCCTCCGGGGTGCCCGACAGCCCGCCGATGAGCATTACCCGTACCCTGTCGCATTCCTTCGCGTAAGCGTCCCGGTCTACCAGCGCAATGATTTCTCGCCCGGCCCTGGTTACCCCGCACGCCGACCGGCGCCAGTTTGCCCCCGGCGAATCCGCGAGTTCGTCGACGGCGCGTTCAAACTGTCCGGTTGAGATAGTCATGGCAGTCTCTGGCTCATGAAAAAGTGAGTGATCCGTATTTTTCCCGGCGCCAGGGCGGCGGCCGGAGATCAGTCGGATTCATCGTGAGTATTGGGTTTTTCGAATCTCGAACTCTCCGTCATTGCGGGAACAAGGCTCATTCTCCTGTGGCGAGTCCGGGTAGGCACTGATGAAGTCGGCCGGACATGGGGATCGGACGGACGGGCGATCCGGGAGACGACGAATTGCACCGACCCCGGCGCGGCGGTGCAGCCAACTACCCTCGCCGGCTATCTCATTGGCAATCACCGGATGAATTGGGATGCGCAATTCAAAAAGGAATGCGTTCGACTCATGAGTCGACATAATGGCAATTCCGTCTGATCGGGGTCGCCCTTTCGTCTCGTTGCCCAAAACATCTGGATTAGAGCGTGCTGCGGCCAAATGCGCTCGGGAGGGTGACTTGGGTGGCGCCGCGAGCGTGGAATCCGACTTCCCAAAATACCTGCCCAGGCCAATATTCCTAGAATGAGCCCATCAAGCTATGACAAAAGAGCGTGATTGTACTAATGAAAACCAAAAGCGTTAGTGAAGCACGTGCCAGCCTGAGTTCGTTGATTGAGGAAGTCCGGCATGGCGAAACGATCATCATTACAAATCGCGGCGAACCGGTCGCGCGAATCGAGCCGTGTACGCCGATCGACGGTTTTGGCAGCGACAGGATTAATTCGCTGGTGGCGAAAGGACTAGCGATCCCACCGCGGAAACGTATGGACGCGGAGGAGTTTCTTTCGGCGCGTCGCCCCGAAATACCAGAAGGCGTCGATCTAAGCGATTACGTAATAGAAGAGCGCAGAGAGTCTCGATGAGGTACTGGGACTCGTCCAGTCTCGTCCCGCTGCTGGCGGGCCAGGCGACGACCGCAGCATCTCTAGACCAATTCGAGCAAGACCCGGATATCGTCACGTGGTGGGCTAGTTCAGTGGAGTGCTCGTCGGCCCTGAACCGTCTTCATCGCGAGAAGCGGATCGATTCATCAACGCTTGTTCAGCTGTTGTCCGACCTGGATTCATTTGCTTCTCGGTGGGTCTTGATCCCTCCGGTCGGGAGGGTCAAGCGCGTTGCCAATCGGGTCCTGCGAATTCATCCAGTCCGAGCAGCGGATGCGCTGCAATTGGCTGCGGCACTGGTTGCCGCGGAAGGCGACCCCGAGAGCCTCGAGTTTGTTACTCGCGATGCACGATTGGCGGCTGCGGCTCAGTTGGAGGGATTTCGGGTAGTTGGGTGAACGCGATGTTTCACCCTGTATTGGTTCCCCTGCGATGAGGCCCTGCAGATTTAGGGCGAATTTGAGTTGCTGGTGTTCGGGAGGAGTTTACATAACCGCCCACCACGGAGCGGCCAGGATATTCGGCGCCAACCAATTCAATTCGTCGCCTGCGTGCAGAACCAGTCCTGCTTGGCAGTTTTCCTGATACTGCGATCTGAAAAGCCGCAGGTTGGCCGAATCCTTGAACCCGGGACGGGTGGTAGATTTGATTTCGATTGGGATTAACTGCCCGTTCGCCTCAATCACGAAATCGACTTCCTCGCCGGAAGTTGTTCTCCAATAGAAGATTTCCGGCGAATCTTGCGTACTGTCTCTCCAGGACAGCAGGTCAAGCAATACCAGGTTTTCCAGATGCGCCCCGCGCGGGGTTCTTTCTTGACTCAAATGCAGCGCGACCCCGGTATCACCCCAGTACAACTTCGGAGATTTGATTAATCGCTTGGTGCGATTGACCGAATATGGTGGCAACCTAATCAGCTGATAGGACGCTTCCAGCAGGTTGAGGTGCCGGCGAACGGTTGGCTGTGGAGATCCGACATCGCGGCCGAGCTCAGTTTGATTCAATAACTGCCCGACTCGTAGGCTCGCAGCGCGCATCAGCCGCCTGAAGTCAGGCAATGACGAGACTTCCGACAACTCCCGCAAATCGCGCTCCAAATAAGTCTGGATGTATCCGTCGAACCAAATGGCCCGATCGGATCGGGATCCAAGGTGAAGCGCCGGCGTCGGGAACCCGCCTCGCTTCGCGATCGCCCGCCAATCGCGCGGGGAGTCCGCGTCCGCGGTCAATATTTCGACCCAATGCTTGGCGGGCGAGTTCAACAGTTGGCTCCACGCGCTGCCAGTGCGGGATCCAAGAGCTTCGCGCCTGGTCATGGGCCAGAGAGTCAAGTAACTTGCCCGACCGGCCAGCGTTTCGGACACCCGTTGCATCAACAAGAGGTTGGCGGAACCAGTTAGGAGGAATCGCCCCGGAATCCGTTGCTCGTCAATTGACCTTTTAACTGCAAGAAGCAAGTCGGGTTCTCGCTGGACCTCGTCAATCGTTACGGGCAGGTGCCCAGTTAACAGGTCGGACGGGTCGCGCTGCGCAATGCCCAATATGTCCAGGTCGTCCAGCGAGTAGTACTCCCGCGTACCGGGAGTGAGCGCTCGGGCCAATGTAGTCTTGCCCACTTGTCGCGCCCCGGTTACAACCACCGCGGGCATGGCATTGAGGTGATCTGCCAACGTAGAACTCACGAGGCGCGGAATTGTTGGTTTATTCATCGGGTGGTTGACGATCATTCAGGTGATGAATGATTATCATTCACGCCGCGAATAAATGCCACAAAATTGACGTTGGCCGATCACGGCTGCCGGCAATGGCTTCCGGTGGTGAGTCGAAAGAACCCCTGTGGATCCTTGGCTGGCGATCGCAGGCAATCAATCGAACGGAATGAATGTCTGCCACCGGAGGGCAGAGGGCCTTCATATATAGGTAGGCGTTAAGCCGCTAATTTACCTGCAAATCAAGGCCGGCGAACGCCTGATAGAAAAGCTCCGGGCAAAACTCGCGATGACCTGGCGTTTGCGCTCCGAGCTGCGGGTGTCGGCGGTGATTGCCGAGCGTGGCCGTTGGGAGCAAGGCGTGTGATATTCGACGTTGCACCGTTCATTGGGAATAGTCGACATAAGTGGCGGACCGGCAGCGTCTATCAACGTACTCAAGCTCGCCGGATTTCAATGCGGTCCGCCGCATTGGTGACCGGCCCTGGTGGTCCTCGCGGAATTGCCTGGCGCCGAGTGCCCTCCGTTCAAGGTTTTCACTCGCGGGACCAGATCCTTCGCACTATTCGGCAAGGTCACATCAGTCGAGTCGTTCCCGGTTTCCCGATTCCCTCCAAACTCCGCCCTACCCGTGGGAAACGGGACTGCCGCCGCAAGGCGGGTAAAGGACCGGGGCCCGCGAGGATCGGCTTCGGTCAGTTCTAGTTAACCGTTGCTCGCAGGCGATCGAATACCGCCATCACTGCTCGCCTGTCAGAAATGGTGGCGGATGACTCGCAGCGGGCCACCTATATATATAAGTAAGCGTCAATCGACGAATTCACTTACGAATCAAGGCGTTTTGAGATCTTGAAAGAAAAACTCCGGGACAAGACTCGCGACGACCTCGAGTTTGCACTCCGATCCGCGGACATCGATGCGGTGATGGCCGAACGTGGCCGCTGGGAAGAAGATGTGCGGAAATCGGCATTTCGCCGTTCACTGGGAATAATCGACATAAATGGCGGGCCCGTCACGTCCATAAACGTACTCAAGATTGATGGCAGCCAATACAGCCCGCCGCAATGGTGGGTGGTGTTGCTAGTCCCTGCCGAACTGCCAGGTGCCGCAGACCATCCGATCAAGGTTTCCACCCACAGGAAGAAATCGTTCCCATTGTTTGGCAAAGTCACTTCGGTCGCCTGGCAAGGTGAGGATTACGGATCCGGGTTGATCGAGTCCCTCGACAGGCAACACGAATTGGCGAATCTGATTCGCCACGTTGGTGATCTGGAAATTGAGAGTCACGCGGGTGAACACGCCGGATGGACCATTCAGATCAAGGCGCGATTGAAACCGGACGCAAGCGAATGGCAGGCGCTCGTTGACCTAGCCGAACAATTGCGCAGCCTTACCTACTGATCTCGACGAAAACGAGTAGGCCATCCTGAATTTTTGCTGCGCGTCGAGGCTGGGACGCACGTTGGGTCGTCTGCTTTCATAGAAGCCGAGAGCAGGATTCAGCCTTTGTAGAAAGCGATTAGACATAATCATTATTAGTTGCGTTCTGCGTTAAACAAATTCTGGCTATAGTCTGTTACACTTGGATTGAAACGAACCATAAAAACGCCAGTTTTTGAGCATTTGTTGTAATTGCCAGAATTGGTTACGCGCAGGTAGAAAGGCCCTCTAATGTTCGTCGAAAAATGCGTAGTCTGCGGGAAGCGCCCGCCGGGCCGCCGCCAGTATTGGCCGTCCATTACCTGCTCGGAAGTTTGTCGCAAGGCCCGCCGCCGCGAAGCCGCCGCCAAAAGCCGCGCCAAGCATAGCGTCCGGATTCGCGAAGATCGCCGCAAGAAAGCCGCCGCCAATCCATTGGAGCATGCCCGCGAATTGAAAGCGAAGCGCGAAGCCGCGCGGGAGCGGTACGCAACCGACCCGGAGTATCGGGAGCGCAAGAAAGAGCTTGCCCGCCAGCATCGAGCGCAGTTCCGGCAAGGCCCGCCGCGAACATCGAAAGAGCCGCTGCCGCTAGCCAATTATGTCAACGCGGTTCGCAATGCGCGGGTCAATGCCGGTTTGAGTTTGGAGCCGGGAATTTTGGGGCCGCGCCCGGAGCCTTCGCCCGACCCGGAAATTGCAATGGTTCAAGCCGCTAAGGCGGAGTTAGGGTTGTACGAGGGTTAACCTTCCGGCCCTACAGGAAAGCCCCGGCGCAATGCCGGGGCTTTCCGTTTGTCGCGGCTAGTCGATTGCGAAATACCCGTAGGCGTGATGCTCGCCGTGGGCGATGTGGCGAACCGCATTTCCGGCTAGGCGCTCGTGCGCGGTCATATCGCGCTGGTAGCGTTGCCCGCCCGCCATGTGGTAGGTAATGGTTCCTTTGCTGTAGCTATGCACTTGGGCCGAGATTTGATCGGGATTGATAAAGATTTGCTTGCCGGTCGCGGTCGCGTCGCGGACGGATAGGCTAAAGCGCTCAAACGCGTTGCCCCGGCTGTTGATTAGCAGGCTTGGCGTAACGGAAAAAAGCCCGCCCGATCCGCTCACCCAGGTAACCGGCGGCAAGTCGGAAATTTCGCGGCCCGCGGCGGCCAAGCTCTTTACTGATTCCGCCGTTCGCTTGCTCGCTATGCCGCGCCCGCTCTGTACGAAAAACGATACTGCAAAACGGGTCGCCGTTTTGCCTTCCGGGAGCGTCAGGCGCTTAGGCGTAAAGGTGATCGTATCGCCTTCGGCGGTTTCGCCGCTCGGCGAGATTTCAACCACCATAACCGCGCCCGCATGCTCGCCGGAAACTGCGGTCAATGTGTGGGTCGCGGTAGGCGGCGCGGTAGGCTCTGCGGCGGCGCTCGTAGCCGCCCAAAGCGCTACGGCGATTGCGGCGGCGGCAAGGCCAAAGCCGAGCCGCCAATCGCGAATTGTTTTAGTCATTGCGCGGTGCCTTTAGCAGCGGTCGGTAAATCCGCGCTGGCAGTCCCAGCGTGCGCCTAATTCCTTGTACGTCGACAACGACATGCGGCCCGCGTTTGCATCGCTGGCGGCCTGTACCATGTCCGCTAGCGTTAGCGGGTCCTGCGCTGGCGGGTCCTGCGCTGGCGGGTCCTGCGCTGGCGGGTCCTGCGCTGGCGGGTCCTGCGCTGGCGGGTCCTGCGGGTCGGGGTCGGGTCCTGCTGGCGGGTCCTGCGGCTCGATTTTTTGCGACTGCGGGTCGGGTCCTGCTGGCGGCTGGACCTCCTGCGGCTGCGGGTCGGGTCCTGTGCCCGGTCCTGCGCCCGGTCCTGCGCCCGGTCCTGCGCCCGGCCCTGCGTCGGGTTCTGCGCCCGGCCCTGCGTCCTGCGGGTCGGGTCCTGCTGGCGGGTCCCCCACAGGCGGCGGCGGCTCAAACTCCGCGCGTTTAACTTTGCCGGGCGGTGCGGAGTTTGCCGAATCCCCCGCAATCCCCGTCAGGGTCAATGGGGCCGATATGGCTCCTGCCCCCATGCGCCGGCCAAAGTATTCCCCGTGATGCCCCCAATTCCAGGCTTCGACTCGCACCTCGTAGGTGGGGTGAGAGTCATCCCATCGCGTCTGCTTGATGTATTTGGCCGGAATGACTAATGACCCTCCGCTCGTGGCGTTTTGACCAGTTGTTGCATGTGTGACATAAGTGTCAACATCGCGCCAAGTCTTATTGCCGAATGCGTCAAAGCTCCCGGTGGTGTTGCGAATCGACACCCAATAACCGCTGTTGTAGTACGTCTTTCCACCGCTCGTGAAAACGCCGTCATCCACGTTTGGCGCAGCATCCCAAAAAACGTCTATAAAACCTTTGCCCCCGTCCAATGCGAATACCCCGGACGGCTTGCCGGGGTCCAGTACATTCGGAGACACTAGGCTTAGCTGGATGGTCTGGCCGACCGCCCAGGCCGAAGAAACGGCATGATCCGGTGATGACAAAACGGGGTATGGCGTCGCGCCATACACCCCGCCAATAACTCCCTGGGAACCCTGCCAATTGGTCATGTCGAACTGGCTGTTTCCGACGTGCAAAGTCAAGTCCTGCTTGAAGTTAATCGCGCCCCCGGAAACCGCGATCCGCAGATAGCCGTATTGTGGGTTCATGCGAATCAATAGGACCCTGAAGTCCCGGCCCTTCCATGTGAACGTGTCGTCGGTCAAAAGATGCTCGCAGCTTTTCGCGGCGGACGCTGAGCCACTAGTACAGCCACGGAAATTGTTTCCGGCGTCTGCAACTGTCAGCGTGGCGGACCAGAGGGTCTGCTGCGCCTCGGCCGGGCGCGGCGCAGGCCAGACCAGCGTCGCGGCAAGCAGCGCGGCCAGGGCCAGGGCGATTAAAGGTAGTCGGACGGCAAGGCGGATCATGCTGGGGCTCCCGGATTTGCCATAAGATGCTCGGCATTTTAGCGCCGCCCTGTGGATTTTTGGAGGCCAATCCAGATATTTTTATGCAACGCGGGGAGGCACAGCGGCTCTCCGATCATGATTCTGCGGCGGGGGGAAAATCGCTCGCCCAAAGCCGGGCAATAGCCGGAGCACCCCCTTTAGGGGGGCGCTCCGGTATTGACGTTTGGGCTCGCGGCAAAATCACCATGGCGCGGGCTCTTCAAATTCGGCTTGCGTGCGGGCTCCGGAGCCCCAGCAATACCGCCGCCGCTTGCCGGTTTGGTCATTGCTGACAATGCCGGCGGCGGCCATTAGGTCGCGACCTTTCGGGGTGCTCAATCGCCGCCAGACTTGGCGATTGTCGACCTGTACGGTTTCGCCGTTTACCTCGTACCCGCCCGCTATGTCCTCGTTGCGCAATTCGCCGCGCTCGGCCAGTAGGTGGCGCATGCGGTCGATCATTTTTTCCTGCAACGATTCGCCGACATTCGGGGCGATTTCGATCAACTCCCGCACCGCCGGGCCGGTCTTCAAATCGCCGTGTACGTCCGCGCCCAATTCGATTGAATCAATCTCGATCTTGCGGGGCGGATGTTGGAGCGAATCGCGGGATTTGGGATTGTGCAAAACGCTCTCGCCGTCCAAAAACAGGAACGTATCAGACTCGCCGCGCAAGCGGTCATTGCCGCGAATTTCCATCGCTTGGATTTGGCGGTCTTGCTTGGCCGGATGCGCTACCAGTAGCACGGTCAAACCGGCATGCTGGCCAAGCGCTTTCAGTTGGCTCGCTAGGTTCTCTACTTCGGTTTCGGAATTCGTATCGATTCCCATCGTTGAATACGAATCGATTGCGATCAATTGGAATGATTTTGGATCGCCGCAAGCCTGCAAATGTTGCCCCAAATCGCGGAGCGTGGTTGTACTTTCAGTCGCGACCGCAAACAGGTTTTGATCCGCTATTGCATAGTCGATTTCGTACAGGTTTTTAGCCGCCTCTAGGCGCGATCCGGTTTGATCCGGTCTTTCCTCGTTTGAAACGAACAAAACGCGACGCTTGGCCGTGCTAATTGGGATTCCGCAAAAATCAGGCTTGCCGCCCGCAATCGCGGCTACGAGGCTCGTTACGAGCGTTGATTTACCGGAGCCGGGCGCTCCCGCCAGTACGCAGAGCCCCGGCGAGAGCAAGCCGCGCAACCAGTAGCGAGGTCCATATTTCCAAGTCTGGCGGTCATGATTGAAGATTTTGTAATCTACCGCGGGAGCGTCCGATTCCGGTTCGCTCGTTTGTTTCGCCCCAGGTGAACCGGGCGGATAGTCGGGATTGCTTTCGCCCGCCTTTCGCGCCGATTCAATGCTTGCCTCAATCTCGGTCGATTCTTCCGGCGCGGCCCTAAGCGCCGCCGCCCGGATCGCGTCCGTGGGGTCGGCAATGCGCCCGCCCGCATGCAAAGCGAAAATCCGCGCCGCGCTCGCAAATAGGGTGTTATTGCGGGAGCCGTCCGGGGCGCTCGCAATCGCGCCCAAATGCTCCCGTAACCATTGCTCGGCCAGAGCGTCCGCGCCATTGCCGCCGCCTTGCTCGGCCCAGAGCGCCGCAAGGTCTACAGGCTCGCCCGGATCGGCGGCCAGAGCGTCCGCCAGCTCGCCCGGAGCCCATAGGCAGACATAGCCATTGCCGCCGCGAATATCGCCGCCAGAGCCGCCTACTTGCCATTGCCGGTTTGGGTAGGGCTCGGCAACCGGGAAAAATAGGTGCCGCCCGCCGCTTGGCGTTTGGATGTTGGCGAGCGTATTGCGGTTAAGCGCATGCGTTACCGCCGCCGCCTTGCCCCGGTCTAAATCGACCGCCGCCAATCGGAGGCTCCACGGAACCAAACCGATCATGCCTCTACGCATGTTCAAATGCGCCCGAATCTGGTTCATTGTGGCGGGATTTTTCTGCCACGCCTTAGCGGTTGCCCGCTTGTTGGGTGCGCACAAAACTAGGTGCGCTCCGCGCTCTAAAAGCGTTTCTATTGCGTCTGCGTATGTCGCATCGCTAAAATCGTCTGTAGCCAAGTGAAACTAAGCCTTTCACGAGGTTTGAGCGCTTGCGGAATTGCCGCCGCAAGCGCTCATTTTTTATTTACTCCGCTGTCGTACAAATCCGTACAAAGCCAAACAATCATCCAAGCGGCGAGCCTGCAACTACATATCGCGCCGCGCATGTTCCGCAGTTGAATTCGCCCGGATCGGCGGTTCGCGGTTCGTCGCGACCGCAGTAGGTGGGGCCGAATTTGCCGGAGCGCTCTAGGCAGAGCGGCGGCTTGGATTTGTCGCAAAGAGCGTCCGCATGCTCCATCGCGAAAATGCGGAGGCATGCGCAATATGGGGCGCTGCAATCGTCCGCATCCGGTTTGACGCAAATTTCAGATATTGCGGTTCGGCTCAAAGCATCATCGAGGCGCTGCAATGCCGGATTCATCGAGGCGCTCCCATGCGACCGCGGCCCGGAGCGGTCAGGCTCCGGGGCGGCCAATCCTTATTCGCCGGGAGCAAACCGGCCGTAGCCGCGCCTATCTCCGCCCCGGCCCGGTCGGTACGCGCATTGCACTGACGCGCCCCCGTTGCCGTTCGGCTCTCGATAGGATCGCGGCTCGGCCGATTTCCGGTCAAATTCATGCTCTGCGCTCCGATCGGCGGCGCGCCGTAGGGCCGCCCGTGCCTTGAGCGAGGTTGGCTCTGGCGGCCCGCTGGCGCTCCCGCCGCTGCATCTGCGCATGCCGTTTGAAATGCTTTTGCGTCCATCTGCGCGGCACCCTAGCCCATCAATCCGGTTAGGTTGGCGATCCGGTTAACCGCCTCTTTGATTGCGGGCGGCTCCGCATCCATCACCTTTAGCGCCGCGGCCGCATTGATCCAACCATCCACGCGCTCTTTTTCGGCGGCGGTCATTTCGCGTTCTTGCTCCCGCGCCTTGTCAATGACTGCTTGCGCCCTGGTAAGCAAAACGTTAATGCGCTCTTTGCGGCTCGGTCGCTCGGTCATTAGGATTCGATCTTTGCGCCGAATCGAACGAATGCGGCATCGCGGGAAATGGCATAGTCGGCCATCGCAATGCCGGTCAATCGCAGCTGGCCATCCGGCGATTCGCTGTACGGGTCGGAAAGCAATTCGATTCCCTCCCAAATAAATGCGGCGCTATGGCCGGGCCGCATTGTGCGGGCGATGATCGCCTTTTGGGTTTTGGTTGTTGCGTCCATAGGCGGAACATGCGCGGAAACGCGAACGCCCGCGGTCATTGACTGCAACGCCTCTAGGGCGCTCCCGCCTCCGGCATTTTCAGAGCGGAATTTGCCGTCTGCATGCGCATAGGTCGCGGCTCCGAAAAGAACTCGAATATCTTTCGCGCTGCTGGCCAGTCGGCCATCAACTTCGCTAGTGGCCTTGGCGCGGTAGGAGGCATAGGTTTCTTCGGTGTCGCTGTCATGGTCCATGCCATGATCCAAAAGCGCATCAATGACTAGCTTTTCCATGCCGTCGCGAACCGCGCCCCGAAGCGTTTGGGCAACCACGCCCGACAAATTCGGCCCATGCTTGGCCAAATCTTCGCGGGCAACTACGAGGCTCGTTTGGATCCGGCGCGGGCTGGCGCTATCGGTGCCAAATCGAACGTTGGTATCGGCTACAGTCGCGCCCTCCGCGACCGCCGCGGGGCCTTTAACCGGCTCCGATACCGCGCTCAAAACCTGCTCGCCAAAATCAACGCGCGTGGTTTGAATCCCAAGCCAGCGAACGACGGGAGCGGCAAAAACGCCCGCCCAGAATTGCCCCTGGCTCGGCGCGGCCACTGTTTGCATGTTCAGGGTCGCGGCGGCTCTCGCGCCTTCGAGCGTTCCGCGCTGCACGTCGCCCGGTTGAACGAGCAAGGCGAGCGGAACCATGTTGCCTTGCAGGTTCAGTTCGGTTTGCAGTTCGCGTTCCGGGCCGTCGCTAGCTCGCCCGCTTGCGGCGAATTGGACAATCCGCCCGACGCTTGCGGCATCAATCAACGCCCGCATGCCTGCTACTTCCGGCCCGCCGCCGGTGCCTACGCTCTCTAGGCGCTGGTTCGATTCGTCGAAATCGCCGTAATCCGCGCCGTCATTGTCGGCCATTGTTTCGCTCCCGAGCGATTGGCGCTTTTTGCGCCTCTGCCTATCTGGTTAGCGCTTAGGGCCGCGTACTGCAAACGGCGGTGCTTGGGAGCGGTGCGGGATGTTTCCTACAGGCCGCGCTAGGGTCAGTCTAGCAGATGTTCCGGCGGTCGCGGTGTCGCCGCCGGAGCCGCCGCCAGGTGCGCGGGATTCGGGGGCGGGTAAGGCGGCGCGGAGCGACTAGAAAAAAGCGCTCCAACGCCCGCCGCGGGCGCTGCTTGCGGTAGCGCGGCGAATAATCCAAATCCCATTGATCGCCGATTTCGGCGGCTACGCGTTCCCGCCCGGTTTCGCTCAATTCGGCCATGCCCGCCGCGGTGCGACTGGCGTTAACGCTGTCAATCCAACCGGCGATGTAGGCGGCCCGTTTTGATTCGGGGGGGGGGGGGGGGGGTAAGCATAAAGGATATTAACCCGGATCGGCGGTCGGCGCAAACGATGCTAAGGTTTAGTCACTTAATGCCATAAGCAGAATACCCGTAATCATTATTATGTCTAATCCTCAACACCCTGAATACGGACAGCGACGGAACGAAACGCTGCGGTGTTGATGCCGGATAGTTCAATCACGCGTGCTGAACGCACACGGCGCCAAAGGCCGTCTCCGGGTATTCAACCCCGGGAGTCCTAGACCAGGATGCCGTCCGTGGCCGGAGCGCCGGCGGTGTAGATTTCGTGCGCGGAAGCAACGATCGAAGGATCCGGGTGATGGCTCACCGATTCGTCCTTGCCCTCGTAATCCATGACGTGAAGGACATGACGCATTGCGTTGATGCGCGCGCGCATCTTGTCGTCTGACTTGACGATCGTCCACGGTGCGAAGTCCGAATGGGTCAAGTAGAACGTCGCTTCCTTGGCCTCGGTGTACTCTTTCCATTTGTCTTTGGAAAGGTGATCAAGCGGGCTCATCTTCCACTGCTTCAGCGGGTCCTTGCTCCGCTTCTTGAAGCGCCTGAGCTGCTCCTTGCGGCTCACCGAGAAATAGAGCTTTATCAGCCGAATCCCGCTGTCGACGATCATCTTCTCGAGCAGGGGGACCTGCTGCACAAACAACCGGTATTCGGCGTCCGTGGAGAACCCCATCACCCTCTCAACTCCGGAACGGTTGTACCAGGAGCGGTCGAAGAGGACGATTTCTCCCGATGTTGGAAAGTGTCGGATGTAACGCTGGAAGTACCACTGGCCGCGCTCGACACCGGACGGTTTGTCCAGGGCAACCACCCTGGCGGAACGTGGATTCCAGTGCTCCATGAAGCGCCGGATGGTGCCACCCTTGCCGGCGGCATCCCTTCCTTCAAACAGCAGGATCGCGCGTTCGCCGGAGTTTCGGATCCAGTTTTGGAGTTTTACGAGCTCAACCTGTAGCGGGAACTTCTGCTCGTAGTACTCCTCGTAACTCATCTGCAGTGCATACGGGTATATGTTGTCCCTGAAGTACCGCACTCGATCCGCGGGGCTGATTTCCAGAGGGTTTTCCAGGGGGCGGGCGACGGGAATCGCGCGCCGTTTCTTCTGCACGTCCTGTTCGTGTTCATCACCACGCACGAACGTATAGAGCTGTCGAGCGTTCTGCTTATCGATCAGCTTCTTCTTTTGCTCCGCCATTTTTCCACCTGAAGCCCGAAAACTGAAAGAACAACCACCAATTTGATTGAATGCCCAATATGTACGCCCCGGAACCCTTCGTTTATCGGCCGCCACTGGAATCGACGTTCGGCAGGCCGCAGCTTCCGCACCGCACCCGGGTATTAGATCGTAACCAATCCGGATTGCAACCGAAATCACCCTGGATCGAATCCACTCAGCAGGCAACCCGGGGATTCGGACCAACTGGTCGCACCTACCTGGCTTGCTGGAACAATGCCGGGACTTGTCAATGCAAACTTCCAGAGTGGATTCGACTGCTCAAAGTGCTTTTGTTGATTCGCCCTGCACTGCGATCCGTTGGTGACTCGGTCAGTTCGAGTCGCCGCCTGATCTATTGAAATCCGCAATTATGTCGCGTTCGGTCGGCGTAGGATCATTGCGATAAATTGCAGACCACCACGTTTCGATCTCGTTTACCGAACTTGGCTCCTGAACTGAACCTGCGAGGGATAAATATGTGAGCGACGCCATCGTCAAATTGGTCGAATCGCAAGCCGAATTGCGGGCTGCAATGCAGGTCCGACACCGGGTCTTCGTCCAGGAACAGCAGATACCCGTTGAGGAAGAACGAGACGAGGCCGACGAAAGCGCTATTCATGCGGTTGCCTTTCAGGGCGGGCAGGCGTTGGGAGCCGGTCGCGTCGTCCTGCAGGATGGCGGGTTTGCCCGGATCGGCCGCATGGCGGTCGCCCAATCCGCCCGCACCCAGGGGATCGGAAGCCGCATTCTGGCGCTGCTGGAAGGTGAAGCCCGGGCCAGGGGATGCCGTTGGTCGGTCCTGCATGCGCAGGAGTACATCAAGTCTTTTTATGTGAAGCGCGGCTACTCCCAGCACGGCAACGTGTTCTTTGAAGTGGACATCCCGCACGTGGAAATGCGCAAGCGCCTGTGATATCAGGCCCCGCCCAATTCGGATCACGGCCGGCGGCAAAAACTAAGCTGCCGCCAAACGCGGGCCGGCGCGACGGTTCCAGTTGCCCGCAGATCTTCAGCGGCGAACTCCTGCCGATTCGAACCTGCCGGGTAGCGCGTGAATTCGCGGGCAATTGACCTGAAGCAAAAAAGCGGGCTGGATCGGTTTCGCGGCTGCTTGGTGGGGCTGGCCTGCGGAGACGCCCTCGGCACCGCGCTTGAGTTCGAACCGCCCGCTACCCTGAAACCCATCAATGACATGGTCGGCGGCGGACCGTTCAACCTGATTGCCGGCCAATGGACCGATGACACGTCGATGGCCCTTTGCCTCGCGACCAGCCTCCTTGAGCGGGGTGGGTTCGACCCCGAGGACCAGATGCGAAGGTACGTCCGATGGTGGAGGAAGGGGTATCTCTCGTCTACGGGTAGTTGCTTTGACATCGGCGGGACGGTTAGAGCCGCTCTCGCAAGGTTTGAGCGCGATGGTGACCCGATCGCCGGTTCCAAGGATCCGCAATCTGCCGGCAACGGTTCGCTGATGCGTCTCGCCCCGGTGCCCATGTATTACGCGGGCCAACCTGAACTGGCCATTCAACGCGCCGCTGACAGCTCTCGCACAACACATCAAGCCAGGGCCGCACTTGACGCTTGCCGGTACTTTGCGGGCCTGATCGTCAGCGCATTGCGCGGAGTCGAGCGCGAAGCGCTCCTTGCCCCGATGCACTGCCCGACCAATGGCCTCTGGGTACGCGAGCCGCTCACGCCTGAAATTGCCCGCATCGCCAAGGGGTCCTTCAAGCAACGGAATCCTCCCGAAATCGAGGGCACGGGATATGTTGTTCAGTCTTTGGAAGCCGCGCTCTGGGCCTTCTACCACGCTTCGGATTTCAAGCATGGCGCGCTGCTTGCGGCGAACCTGGGCAATGACGCGGATACTACCGCCGCGATTTACGGGCAGCTCGCAGGATCGCACTTTGGCCTGCAGGCAATTCCTGCCGCCTGGCGTGAGCGGTTGGCCCAAGCCGAAGCGATCCTTTCAATCTGTGATGACCTATACCGCCGCCAGGCATCAAACCGGGCCTCATAGACGCTTGCCGGCTATTTCCCATTCCAGAGGGGGCCAGGCGGTGGACCATCCCTTCTCTCTTGGAAATGCGATTATTCAGCCGACCCCAGACCTTTCATTTGGCCGGAGCCAAAACCTTCATTCAGCCGACCAGCTTTCTTGCGGCCGGCGGGTAATCAGAATGCGACATTGCCCCCGCCAGGCGGCGTGGCTCCTGATGGAATCGCTTGAGGATTCCCCGGTTACGCTAATTCACGGCCTACACCAGGGTGGTGAGACAACGCTTACCCAGATGGCCTACTTCACCTATCAATTCCCAGAACAAATTGCAGTCTCGAGCCCAGACCAAGCGCGTGCGCCAGGCAGTCTGTCCACTTCAAGTACCGAATACTGGTACGTCACAAATGACGACGGCGTGGCGCGCGAAGCGACCCTTTCTGATTCGAATGGGTTCGTCGCCGATCTTTCCGGGCGGGCGAATCTTGACGAAGCGCAACGCGTCCCGCTTCGAATTCTTTGGGAGAAATTCTGATCATTGCAACGACCGCCAGGTCACTGGCAGTCAACGGTTGCGGGCAAGTTGCGCGGCCGAACGGCGCCTTGATCTTCTGTCTTCACTGGGGCTTGGAGCTGATACGTCCGGATCGTGGGCGGCTGACATCAATCAGAACTTTTGGACCCCGTAACGTGAGTTTTAGGGTTTGCGGCGCCCACTCATCCAGATCCCGAGTCAGATGAACGCTGCGAAAGATCGATATCGTATCGCCGCCGACATCGGGGGGACCTTTACCGATGTCGTGGCCCAGAACTCGCTGACCGGGGGATGTCATGCGATCAAAGTGCTCTCCAACCCGGAGGACCCAGCCCGGGCGGTAATCGATGGAATCGATGCTGCGATCTCCAGAAATGATCAGATCGATTTCTTCGTGCACGGCACGACGGTCGGTCTAAACGCAGTCCTGACCAGAACGGGCGCCCGGGTCGCATTGCTGACGACTCGCAACTTTCGAGACATCTACACGATTCAAGGCAACGATCGGGGCGAGATTTTCTCGATTCGCTGGAACAAGCCCGAACCGCTGGTTCCGCTGGAGCATACCTACACCGCGCGCGAACGTGTCGCCGCCGACGGCGAAGTCGTTGAGCCGCTCAATGCAGAAGACGTTGAATCATTCGCGGATGCGGTCGAGGCCGGTGCATTCGAATCGATCGCAATCTGCTTCCTGTTCTCCTTCCAGAACCCGGCCCACGAATTGGCGGCCGAAGAGATCCTGCGTCGGCGCTTGCCGGGCATCGACATAGCCCTGTCGCATCGCGTTTCGCCGGAATGGCGCGAATTTGAACGGACGTCTACGACGGTCATGGACGGTTACCTGGCGCCCGTGGTCCGCGGCTACCTCCAACGGCTGGCCACCCGAATCGAAGACCGCCTGCCAGAGGGTCGTGCCCTGCATGTGATGGAGTCAAATGGCGGGGTTATGTCAACTACTGCCGCGAGCACCTCGCCCCTGCAGACGCTACTGTCCGGACCGGTGGGTGGCGCGATCGGGGGCCGCGCCCTGGCGGCCTCGACCGGTAGAAAAAACCTCATATGCATCGACATGGGCGGCACGTCGTTCGACGCCAGCCTGATCGTTGACGGATCGCCGTCGACGTCCAACGAGGCCAAGATCGAGGGGCTGCCCATCCAGATGTCGGTTGTTGACATCAATGTGATCGGTGCTGGCGGCGGGTCGATCGCCTGGGAAGAAGCCGGTGCCATGCGGGTGGGGCCGCAATCGGCGGGTTCGGATCCGGGTCCGATCTGTTACGGAAGAGGCGGCGACCGACCGACCGTAAGCGATGCCAATCTGGTACTGGGGCGCCTGGACGGCGCAAATTTTGCCGGCAGCCAGGTCACCCTTGACGCGGCGGCGGCCGAGAAGGCAATGGAGTCCATGGGGGCCCGCTTCGGGCTGGGCGCCCCCGCGATGGCACAGGGAATCGTAGACATCATCAACGCCAAGATGGCGGACGCTATCCGCACCATCACTATTCGCCAGGGAATCGATCCGCGGGACTTTACGCTGGTGGCTTTCGGCGGCGCCGGTCCGGCCCAGGCCGCGGCCCTGGCCGACGAGCTCGGTACCAGGGATGTGATCGTTCCGGTGTTGCCGGGCGCTTTTTCGGCCTGGGGCATGTTGCAGACCGACGTTCGCCACGACTTCAAGATCACGCATTACGGTTTCTGGGACCAGATGACTGCCGCCGATATCGAAAGAGGGTTTTCCCGGCTCGAATGCGAGGGGCGCGCGGAGCTCGTGACCGACGGCGTGCCGGACCGGAACGTGTCCTTTGAACGCGCGATCGACTTTCGCTATCACGGCCAGGAATACGTGCTGACGATCCAGGTGCCGAATGAAACGTTGGATCTGGAAAGCGTGCGCACATCCTTCGACGCGGCCTACGCGCGCCAGTACGGTCACAACAATCCGGAAGCCAGGGTCGAGATGACCAATCTTCGGATTGCCGCCCTGGGCAAGCTCGACCGACCGGATCCGGCCGAGCCCGGTCCCGCCGACTCCGCGCCGGAGCGCCGCCGCAGTGTCTATTTCTCCGGTAACGCGATCCCGACCGCGATCGTCCAGCGAGCCGTGATCGGGCCGGATGAAACCGTCCGCGGTCCGGCAATCATCGAAGAAGGAACGGCCACGACACTTGTGCCGCCCGGGTGGAAGGCGACCGTCATCACCGGCGGTAATCTCCTTCTTGGTCGGCTGAGGGCATAGGCAATGAGCAAGACTGCCGATCCCGTAACCACTGAAGTTGTCCGCAATTTCGTCCTCTCATGCGCTGAGGATATGAATGCGGCGCTCTGGCGATCGGCCTATTCGGCGGTCATCTACGAGGGCCGCGATAGCGCCGTCGCTCTGCTGGACTCGGATGGCAACATGCTCGGCCAGTCGACCGGCGTACCGCTGTTCATCGGCGCCATCGATGCGTGCGTCCATCACGTCCGCGATTACTACGGTGGGGACATCGCGCCCGGCGACATCTTCATCATGAATGACAGTTACCTGCAGGGCACGCACCTGCACGACATCACCGCGGTCGGGCCCATCATTTATGAGGGCGAGCTGGTCGGATTCGGCGCGGCCCGGGCGCACTGGGGCGACATTGGAGCGATCGATCCTGGATCCGTCATGGGCTCGACCAACATCTACCAGGAAGGGCTCAGGCTCGGCCCTACCCGGATCGTGCGATCGGGCGAACCGGTCCGGGAATGGTATGACCACCTGCGGCTAAATACCCGGCTGCCGGAGGTATCGATTGGCGACCTGAATGCGCAGATTGCTTCGATTCGCACCGGCCAACAAAGGCTCGCCCAGCTGCTTGATCGCATCGGGGTCGACGTCTATCGTTCGGCGTGCTTGAACATATTTGAGCAGGCCCGTAGGCTGGACCGGGAAGCAATCGCACAGCTCGCCGACGGCGCGTATTACCGCGAGGGATTCCTTGACGACGACGGCGTAGGTGATGAACCGATCAAGGTCGCACTTGCTCTGACCATCAGGGGCGAGGAAATGCTCATAGATCTGGCGGGCACCTCGGGCCCGGTGCCAGGATCGGTCAATTGCGGCGCCGTGCAGACCGAATCCCTGCTGCGGCTCGCCTACAAGACCATGATCAATCCGGAACGGGCAATCACCGGCGGGTCATTTGAAACCATGCAGGTGAATATCCCCCGGTCGTGTCTTTTCAACGCTCAGGAGCCGGTGGCCTGCGAGTGGTACTTTACTGGTCTGGGGTTGCTGGCCGACCTGATGATTTCGTGCATGTCGGAAGCGATGCCGGATCGAGCCACCGCCGCCCATTATGGGGACTCAATGGTCTCGTGTTTCTTCTCGGTGGACCCGAGTCGCGGTCAATGGATTGCGATTGAACCAACTGCGGGAGGTTGGGGTGCCCGCGTGGACGGCGACGGTGAAAGCGCATTGATCAATCTCGTAAATGGGTCGTTTCGGAACATATCGGCCGAGGTTTACGAAACCAAATTCCCGATCCGAGTTGAGGAATTTGCCCTGCGACAAGACTCGGGCGGTACCGGCAAGTGGCGGGGCGGTTGCGGCGTTGTACGGCGCTTCAAACTGCTGGAGAGCTGCTACGGGGCACTCTGGTTTGATCGCTCCAAGACGACTGCCTGGGGACTGGCGGGCGGCAATCCCGGTGCAGGGCCGAGAAATACCATCACTTTCCCGGATGGTTCCACTGAACATCCATTGAAAATGAGGGCCCGCGAACTCCCGCGCGGGACTGTCGTTGAAACCAGGACCGGCGGCGGCGGAGGCTACGGGGATCCTTCAGAGCGCGCTCGAGAATTCGTGGTTAACGACGTTCGGCGAGGATTGGTTTCTGAAGAAGCGGCCCGAGCGCAATACGGATTTGATGCCTGTCTCGGCATAGGTGTGCCGTAGCCTGAACAAAAAACGTCAGGTTCAATCTCATAAGTGCCGCAATTGTCGAGCGGATGCGCTTGACCAGATGACCAAACGCCCTCTGGCACGGGAACAGAAATTGACGCCCTCTCGTGTGGTCAACCGCCCTCGCACAACTCCCCGATGCTGGCGGGTAGCTTGATTTCAATCCCGTCGATCGGATCGTCCTCAACCAGGATCGTGCTCGCATTGGCGTGCCGGGCTACGAACCCTCCCGGGCCGTAGAAGCCGACCGATCCACAATCTGGATCGGTTGCGGAATTCACCCCCAGGGTGTATCGCCCAGGAGGCAGGCGTAACGCGAATCGACTCGGAAAACTCGATCCAAAATATGACCGCGTTCTGTCAAAAGCCCAAATTTCAACCGTCGGATCCGGTTTTCCATCGGGGCCAATTACGTTTCCTTCAACCAGGATGCTGGCGCTGTCGTCCAGTTGCTGGCACGAAGAGGAAATCTGGGTGTCACCGAAGACTTCGCGGAGCAACGAGGACAGGCCTGGATCGTATTCCAACAATTCGGACCGCGTGTTTATGTCGTTTTGATCAGAGTTCGGCGGACCGTTTAGGTTGAACCAGGACTGTACCCCTTCGGCCCAGTACTCTTCAATGTTCGTACCGGCGTAGGTGAATCTCCACAGACCGCTGCCAGTTGATTGTTCGTACGCGGTTTGAAGCCTTGCGACAAATTCTTCCCCGTCCGGCATCAGGCGGATCCCCAAATTCAGGATCGAGTGGCCAAATTCGTGCACCAGCACGTCGTTGTTCTGGTAAGGATCATCGGCGTCGCATAGAAGATTGTTTTCCCGGGCACTGGTGACGGGAATGAATGTTGTAGCGCCTAGCCCGCCGCCCGCCCGGACGTCCCAATCAACTCCCGGAAACTGGACATACAGATTGCTGTATTCGGGAATTTCGGTGAGGCGTTCTAAATTGGCAATTACTGCGATGCTCGCGCCGGCGCCGATGATAGACGGCAACAGATCGGGGCGGTGGGCGAGCATCTCTTGGGCGATGCCCGCAGCTCGGAACAATGCCTCATCCCGGACTGTGGCGGAAGAGACGACCGGGATACCTGCGGCGTCTAGGTGCTTCATGTAGAAGTCGGATAACCCGAGTTCGGGCGGCGGTGGTGGAAGGGGAGCTGCTGGTAATGGGGATGTTGCCGTCGCCGGCCAAAGACCGAGAGATTTGGCTTCATCTCCTCCGTTGGCAACGGTTACGGTGCCGGCTTTAGCCCAAGGTACGTCTCTAGTCCAGAGTTGGAAGACCGCTCGCTGCAATCGGATCGTGCGTAGCAACCCGTCTCCGAATTCCCGCACCTCCGATTGGGGCAATCCGTACCACAATACCGGGTCGGACACACTGTGAAATTGCTCGCGAAAAGCCGGCTCCGCGTCCAATAGAGCGATGCGGCGGCTTTGAATAGTTGAAAACTCGAGATCTTGTTCGTCGAATTCCTCCTGTCGGGGAATCAGCTTGCCTTCGAGCGCTTTATCGAATCCACGCGCGTTCAAGTCATCGAAGACATTGATGAAAGCCGCTGTCTGCGTCTCGGGACGCCATTGGAATGCGACTTTCTGAAATACCTGGGTTGTAAACCCGTCCCAAGTGAAGCGCTGCGTTACCGGATAACCGACTGTTTGGATGCCGCCAAAGTTGTTGAACGCGGTCCAGAAGCGAACGGAATCATCATCGGTAACCGTGAAGCCGTCTCTTGGATCCTCGGTGTCGCCCCCAGTCTGGGAAAAGAACCATCCGTTTTCAATTCGGTAGTCCGCTGCAAGTGCGTCAACATCGGCGGTGGCGAAAGATAAGGTCAACAGTGCAACTATGGCCGCAAAAGCCCGCAGGACATGTCGCCACTGAAAATGGGTGGCAAAAGCCATTAGCGCGGCCGGCGCCGAGAACTGGGCGAAGACTATTTGACGGTTATTCGTTGGTGATACCTAAACGCGCGGACGGCCGGATCAAATTTGTCGGGCTGCTGGGCATAACGCCAATTATGTGTACTCCGGAAGTGGCAAGGCGACTCGGCCCAGGAATAGCCCCAAACTTGCCTACTTGAAAGGCCAACCTTAATGCCACGACACGCTCTCGCAATTTCTGTCTGGCAGGGCCCCGGTTTTGGTGCCAGGCGGAATGTGAATAATCTGACGCCAAGTCCTCTTACTCATATTCCCCATCAAATTTGAAGGAGCGCTTCCGGGAGTTCTAAAGCCTTTGTGTAAACCGGACGAATGGTCATGACGATCGACACACGCCTGCTCGTCGATCAGGCTTGATTACGTGAATCTGATTCTGCAATCAGGTGGCCATTGTCCAGTGTCAGGCGACACCTTACAATTCAATTGTGATTCGATCGTTCAGGCACCGCGGGTTGAGAGCTTTGTACGATGGCCGTGAGCGACACCGTTTGAATCCGCATCATGTACCCAAGTTGCGGCGGATACTTGCGGTCCTCGACCGAAGCTCGGGTTGGGAGGGCATGGCCATCCCGGGATTTGGCGTTCATCCGCTCACCGGGCAATTGAAAGGGCATCACGCGGTAACGGTCTCGGCGAATTGGCGTGTCACATTCAGGTTCGAAGAAGGTGACGCATACGATGTCGACTACGTCGATTACCACTAAGGAAGTACAAATGCCGATGATGAATCCACCGCACCCTGGTGAAATCGTCAAACACGAGTGCCTTGAACCATTGGGATTGACCGTCACACGGGCAGCCAAAGGGTTGGGAGTTTCGCGTCAAACGCTCTCCGAACTAGTCAATGAACGCGCCGGCGTATCAGTTCAAATGGCCTTGCGCCTATCAATGAGCTTCGGCTCAACGCCGGAGACCTGGCTAGGAATGCAAGCGGCTTACGATCTTGCGAAGGCTAGGTGTGACGAAATCAAAGTCGAGAGGTTTGCCGCCGCCACGGTCGATTGATATAGATCCAGACGATGTCATCAACAAGTGCAGCTAATCCACTAATCGCGCTGAGTGGTTCGAGCGTTGATCTGAGCGTTCACCTTATTCAATCGATTTAAGTGCACTGGCATCCGACGCTCGGGTTGCACAAAGCATTGGCACCAAACGTAATGCCAATTATGTCTGGCAGTTATTTGACAAGCGTGGAGGGTTGCGGGGTGCAGTTTCCTGGGGTAATAAACGGCTGATTAGTGGAGCCAGCGGACGAACGTCAAGGAAATCACAAGGACGGTACCGACCTGGATTTGCCTTGGTTGATCAAAAAAGATCCTGAGTAGGTAGCTGCGAACTTCAAGTTCGTGAGCAAGGTACTGTTGATAACAAACTTCGGAACGGCACAGCCGTTGAGTGCCGAATCCAATTAGCGAATTAGAGCGTTTACCGAACAAACGAAGTGGCATGCAGCGAATTGTGAACGCGTAACAGGACGGCCAAATCGGCTTCGTGCGGGCTGCTTAACCGCGATCCGCGAAATCGTTCAAATGCATCGACCAGGGATATGCACGATGTGTGGGCGCCCTCCAACCTTTTTAGGATTGCCAACAAATGCGGTGCGGCCGAATCCGGAGCGAGTAATTCTCTGCACTGTTGTACGCAAGCAATTTTTTCGTTTCTGGGGGGACAGGCTAAATGACCGACCTTGGTGCGTACGCGTCTCCATTGAAATGCGGTCGAAGGTCGAATTTGAAACGGTCCGACTGAGATATCTGGGACACCGGGCACGACACCAGCCAGTGCAGTCCACAAACCCACTCTGAATATCAAATTCTCAATGAAAGTTTCAAATGGCGATCGAGCCGCCATTTCGACGAGACCGATCGATTTGGCGATGCATGTGGTTGAAGGGTTTTCCGACTGGTGCTCGAAAGCAATATTCACTGCTTGTAAGTTCCTCAAACATCGATTAGTGCACCATTCGCAATACATGAGGGAGCTTCGCAAAGCTCTGAATCGATTAATTTGCACCAAAAAGCCTATTTATCGTTCGCAAGACAGTCGAAACCAAAACAAACCCTAATATGCCGCCGATAACGGACTCAAGTATCGATGTCGAATCCGGCACTTGAGTCGATTTAATCCAATCGAAAATGAAAGCTAAGTCTGACACTGTCAATAACCACTGAAGTGCAGTTGCTCCAGACCACCCAAGTAGCAAGAAAGCGAGGACATAGGTAATTAGTAGAGCCTTAACGACACCCATTCTGTCCCAGACCATTTGCGGCAAGGTATGGGGTTGAGCCAAAGCAGGCCAGGCTGCAATTAACGCGCCGTAACATCCTGTTGCAGCTCCAGCCGCTTCGCCCGCATGCGGATTGAGGAGTCCTACAATCCCACCGCCCAGAAAGGGAATAATGAGGCGCGAAGCGAACCCGGCGATTGATACTCTCCGATCAAACCCAAGGATCACCCCGGTCATGCCGAAATAGCTGCTCGGGTGAATTCGCGCCAGAGTTTTTGTGGCCCATTCGATCGTCGCTGCCCCCAGGCCAACTGAGAAAAGTAGCCAAATAGCCTGCAATTCCATTCCGAATCGCTACCCCACGTGCTTGAAAGGAATGAATAAATTTATGCGGAGGGCCCCGATTTATCGTCAAGCGAATCGGATGCGATTCTCAATCCTGTGCGCCTACCCACGCCCGGCACGCCGGATTTAATACAGAATTTGCCGACCATTCAGGAGAGTTCCCTGCCGGAATATCTCCGTTAGCCACGTACACAACAAGAAATGCAGCGGAACAAGACCGCTGATTTACTTGCATTCCTAATCGACATATTTGCCATTATGCGACGCTAGGCCGTCCGGCGATTAACAGACGGTTTATGGCCCAGTGTTGAGTAATGACGACTGTTTCGTACTCAGCAGGACCCAATTGGTGACAAAGCCAAGCCGTTATCGGACAAGGAATCGAATGTGTCTCGGTTGGTATGAAGGAGCGAACTACGCTGAAGACTTCAGCGGATTCTGGTGAATATCTGCTCAAAAGTTGAGTTCAGTCTGCGGCGAATTGGGGTCATTAACTTCCGCTAGTTCGGTTTCTATAACAAACAATTCATGGCGGTCAATTCGGACTCCTATTTCATGCTGGGCGAGCAATCTGGAAAACTGCGCCCCATTCATTAGGGCCACTGGTGCAGCGTCACTTCTGGTTGCCTCCTTCGCCGCTCCTGAGCTGAAATCACTCGTCGTAATGATCAAACCCTGCTCGTGAGCACCGAGCGAGCCTCTGACTTGCTGAACTACCGGTGCGGGTACATTTCCTTTCCACCGTTTGGCTTGAACAGCCATGCGAATCCTGACTGAACCGGCGACCACCAGCGTTCCCCGGACATCGATACCACCGTCGCCAGCGGCCTTTGTTACCTCAACGCCTTCGAAACCGAGGGCGGCTAACAACTCCGCAACGAGTAATTCAAATGCGCTTGGATCCGCGCTTCGGGCTCGCTCAAGTAACGCTGCGGTCACTTCTAAATTGATTTGATTGATTCGGTCTGCGATGCCTGAGGGCGTCTGTTCGGACAACCCGAACAACCCCCTACCACGATGATGGAATCGGGGTCTTTCGCCGCGAGTCCCGGATCGCCTGATTTCTGCCCAGATTGCTGAATTCATGGTGGCTTCAGGAGTTTTGCTTTGGGTATTGATCAATCCCGATGCCAGTGCACGTTCTGTAATCGCCTTGTAGTGCATTGGGGAATTTCCATGCCTTTCGCGCAAAACTCGCGCGGCGGCATCCGCGAAAGTGAGCTGCGCCGTCCGGCTCGAACTGGCTCCGTTCCCTGTTGGCCTCGTCGTTTGTTGCGAGGCTAGGGAGTAAGTTCCTGGACCCACGCGAACAAAACGCGATTCGGAACCAAGCTTTTTGATTTCCGTGCTTATCCGGGCATTGACTGTCGCCCACGGCGTCTTGCCACTGGTTGACCACGCCCCATCTAGCATCTTCCGGGTGATTTCGCGGTAATGCATCGGTTGGCCAACACTTGCCAACACGCGGGCAGCCTGGTCTGCAACGTTCAACTTGGGCGTCCCAATGTCAATAAATGGTGAATTCCAACGCGATCAATAATCGCCCTCGGCCACTTCACTCAAGCGACCACTTCAATTCTGCGTTCGCGCTACGGGTGACAGTCAATTCTGTCGGGTTAGCGATATTGTCTTGTACGAGATTTCCGACCCCAAACTGCAATTGCAATTGAGGCGGTGAAAGATCCGATTCAATCAATGAGCTTGAATGAAGTCGCGGCGGAAATTGGACCAGCTTCTGGAATCCAGTGCGTAACGTGCCGCGAACCGCCATTCATTATTCGTGGTCCCTTCAGTTGATTTGCAACACCACTACCCAGCACAGCAATATCTTGTAAGCAAGTTGGGCTGTAGCCGAAACGACGGCATATTTTGTGGCAGGTCTAAAATCCTCTTTTCTACGGCGGCATTGAAATCTCACGGTGGCGTGAATCTGACACATGGTTAGTTCAAGTGCATTCGATAGAGGGACTTAGGAACGGATCTTCAACATAAATGGCGACAACTAGGTCCCGATTGAATGGCTGATGAATTCTTCAACTTGGGCGAACAATTCGCCAAAGTGCTCGCTGGACCAGCGATCAAATATGGGGTCCAGCAGTTGCTAATGCTGCTGCGTGGCGGAGGCGGTGCTGTCGCCCGGGCTGCTGCATCGACATCATTGAGTTTTGCAAATGTTCCGGGAGTTGAAGTTTCGCTGCAGAAATGGGTTGAAAGCTCGCACTTTGATTCATTGATTGAAGAGTATTTGACTGGCAGGGCGAATGTCTCCGATGCCTCCGTATTGGATTCGTTTGTCGAAGGAGGTGATTTTCACTTCGACGACGAAGCTCAGCGCAACAAGGTTGCGCAGGCCGTATTGACAAGTTTTTTCCAATTCTTAAACGGCGAAATCCTCCAGAGCCCTCAGGGCCTTTCATTCCATGAAGCGCGTGCTGAGTCGAGGCACAAAGAAATCCTTGCGGCGATTTCTCATGTCGGTCGCGGCAAAGATGAACAAAAGCTGATCGCGACTCCAACGAAAGCCATCAGCTTTGACTCGGATTTCGACCATATTCCCGAAGATTCGGAAGCGGCCACAATCTCAGCGAGCATTGAAGTTGCTCGAAAGTTGCTGAACGAAAACCGTGTTCGATCGGCAAGGGCCGTATTAGAACAAATTGACCAAGATGCTGGTGAAACGCCCGCGGCAATAGCTTCAAAGATAAAGACGAATCTGGCGTATTGCGCGCTGGCGGAGGGCGAAACTGAAATCGCATGCCGCCTGTTTGATGCCGCAATCGCCATTGATGCTCAAAGTTCAACCGTAAGGGCGAATTCCGCTTTAGCAGCCGTAATTCGTGGTGATCCAGGCCTTGCAATTGAATTAGCCGAGGAATCGATAGGGCTGGATTCCCGGAATTCACGGGCGCACGGTGTCTTGATCCAGTCATATTGGGACCGTCGAGATTTGGCCGTGTTGGAGGAACACTTATCGAATAACGATTGGTTGGCGCGCGACGAGTATTGCGGATCAATAGTTGCCGAAATCAGGGTGCACCAACGCCGATTCACGGATGCAAAGTCCATTTTGGACGAGCTCGACGTTGAAGGAGAAGTAAACCCCAGCGTAATCCTGGCCCAGGCTTCGATCACGATAGCATCGGCCCAACTTCGTGTTCAATCGGGCGAAAAAACCTCTGAGATAATGCCCGATCTTGAATTTGCGAAAAACTCTAGTTCACGGGTGATTGAACTCATCGATCCAAGCGAATGGGAGTCCCATTGGAGCGCTGCGCTGGTAATTCGCAGTCAGGCAAATGCACTTTTGGGCAACACTTCCCTGGCGATTGAAGACCTCGACAAAGTCCTAGTTCGCGACCCAGATGATCGCTCAGCCCAATTTATTAAGGGCGTATTGCTCCTCGAAACTGGTAGAGCCAAAGAGGCCCTACAACTATTGCGACGGAATGCCGGCGAAGTCGGGGATTCAACGGCGATGCTTGCACTTGCTGAAGCCGAATCATCTAATGGGAATCATGCGGTCGTCAGAGAGATGTTGCGTGATCAAATCGATTTCATTGAACCAACTTGGGATGATGTTCGCAAATTTGAATTGATCCTCAGAGCGAGTGCAGGTTCGGAATACCCGGAGCCAAGTATCAGTGCTTTATCGGCTTCACTTGCACGTGCCCCTGACAACGCTAAAAAGTTGTCGATGGCGGCAATTTGTAAGGATGTCCGAAATCATCCGGCTGCCGCAGAGAGGTGGGCGCAAAGAGCCGCATCAAAGGCGGACGAATCGGATCGAAGGCAAGTAGCGACAGTTTTCGGCGTGATATTGGGCAAAAGGCGTAAATTCCGAGAAGCTGCCCTCGAATTCGATTTGGTTGTCGGCGGAGATCCCCATAGTCCCCTGGCCGTTGAACTAATGATTTGCTTGGTCAATTCGAAGCAATTCAAGGAAGCAATGAGTTGGGCCCGAACGATTCGAACGGAATTGCCGGAACCGGATCGAACCGTGCTTATTGCTGAAGCCGACTTGTACGAGTTCGTTGGAGATATGGCAACTGCAATTCAGTGCAGGAAGGGAGTTTGCGAGCATCCAGAAGCTTCGTCCTTGGATTTAGTAAAGCTTGCGTCAGCGTATGTCCGTTTCGGAAAGCTAGAAAATGCCGTTGAAGTCTTAAACGGTATAGACATTTGGTCGCTTAGCGATTGGCCAAATGAAATGATGCGATTAGCACATTTAAAAAGGTTCCTTGGGATGTCTGCGTATATGCACGATGCATTCATAGCGCGCCAATTAGGACGTCAAATTGCACAAGTGCATATGGGATATTTGGCGTTGATTGCGAGCGAAGATGAGGCTGTGCCGACTCCGAGTGCCGTGTCTGTAGGCAGTTCAGTGAGGCTAAAAATCGGCGCCACCGAGGAGTGGTGGCACATTTCGGCGGACTCGAGAAGTTCCTTCGGCACGCGCGACTTGGCTCCTGACGACGAGTTGGCAACCCACCTTATAGGGAAAGTGGTTGGGGAAGTCGTGTTTGTGCGGCGCGGATCCGATTCGTTCCGATATGAAATTCTTGAAATTCAGAGCAGTTATGTCCGCGCTTTCCAAGAAACGATTGCCGAATTCGCGACTCGATTTCCAAGCAACATGAGTATGCATGCCATTGAAATCGCCGGCGATGATTTTTCTGGATTGTTCACGCAAATGTATGAGCAGAGACGAATCACCACTGAAATAGTGGACGGGTACACACGAGGCGAATTGCCATTTACGATGTTTTGCGATCGAATCGGCCGACCTATTGCACAAGTTTGGAGGGAGTGTTTAGCGAGTGACTATCACCGCATCAACTTTGCGGCCGGGACTCGGGAAGAAGCAGATGCTGCCGCTGCCAGTCTTGCGGGCGCAACTGCGGTCGTGTTGGACTCACTCGCGTTATTGGCGATTTTCGAATTGGGCATTTATGAGTTGTTGCGCGAGAGATTCGATCGTGTGTATGTTCCGCAACATGTGATTGACGAATTGGTACAGACATCAGCTCAAGCGAATTTGAAAGCGCCCGCGGGCCACATGGGAGTCGACCGCAACGGGCAGCACTTTTTGACAAAGGTAGACAGAACTTCTTGGGAGACGTGGCGCGACTTTGCCGCGTCTGTCGCTGAGTTTGCCGCTTCTTGCGAAAGGATTGCTTGCTACCCGTTGCTGGACGAAAACAACTCCGAAGATGTGGTTCGCGTGCTGACTGCGCCAGGCGCCGGAATTGTGTTCGTCGGAAATGAGGGAAGCTCTCTCGAAGACGTCGTCCTAATATGCGACGACCTGTGGCTTGGACGATTGGCCGCGTCAAGGGGCGCTTCAATTGCAAACACGCAATCACTGTTGGAGGAATTGAATCGGTCTGGTCTCTTATCCGATCGCGAATATTCGGCATTCATTGAGCGCCTGGCGGTTTTTGGGTACCAACGCATCCGCGTTGGAGTAGAAGACATAGTCGAAAGTTACCGGTCCAGCGGTTTCACCTCGACAGACGGTACGCGTGCATTGATGAAATGTCTGTCTGCACACGGATGCCCAGTAAATATTGCTGCAGAAGTCGGGTCTAGTGTAATACTGCGCCTAGTTCCGGACATCCCTCCTGGCCAATTGCAATTGATACTTATGGCTGTAGTAACTGAATTGCGACAACGTGATGATTCAGAAATTGCGATCTCTAGGTTCAAAGCCGCTATAGCGTCGGGCTTGGCGTTGGCTCCCGCAATTGCCGAGAACTTGATCGAAACCATCGATTTATTCGTCCATTTTGGAACTTCGTTTTCGACTGGCGATTGAAATCGAAGCACCCAACACCACGTCATTTTCGCGTCCACGAATGCGGAGCTAATAGTGGCCGAAAGACTCATGACGCATGGCTGGATGAAATGGCCAGATCATGACCTTTCAACAAGCCTGCTGCCAGTATGCGGGCAATGACTGGGTCGGACTCCAGGGCAGGATCGAAAGCAGGCAGGTGAACACTGGATACACGCGCAAAGCAGCGGGGATAACTCGACCTAACTCAAATTGGGCCGGCATTGCGCCGTGCATTGGCCATTGGGCTACAACGCCCTCGATTGCGGTTGATCGCCATTTCCCTTAGTACCGGCCTGCACGTTTTGGACGACGCGGGGGCAAATAAGACTATCGTTAGTGAGTATTATGTCTAGCGCCGTAGGTTGACGACCGCGGGCTGTTCCAGATCTCGCGGCTCATTTAATCAACTGAGTTGTCGTAACCACAGAGTGTTCAATTGCCTTTTCCTGGCTGCTTCGAAGGTCGAAAGCAAAAAGGCAAAATGCAGATTCGACCCAATTCATACGCAAGATCTATTGGCGTTGGCTAAAAGCGGCCTTTCAAATTCGCGACCGAAGCATCAGTCAAGCGTTGAGCAAGGGCGTAATGATCAATTCACTGTCTAGATTCGAGAGCGCTTGCTGTAGAGATTGTGGTGGGAGTCGGACTCAGACTTGTTCGACCACCGCGACAGACTTTACCTCCAATTGCACACCTTCGTGTTCTTGGATCTGACTTATCACTTCAAACAAGTTCTTGGCTTGCGGGTTGCCGCCCGGACTGAACATGCGCATCAAGCTTTTGGGCGATTTTTTTGTGCGAGCGCCCAGTTCCTCAAAACCTATCGTCGCATTTATGTAATCGCGCAGCAGGATCTTTCCCGTGTCGATTTCTCCACCCAACAAGCATTGCACACCCTCATTCAACAAGCCTGTTCTAAACAATGGATCGACCTTTGCACGCGCTTGTACGGTTTCTCTGAAATTTCGCGTAAGCGGCATCCTCAATTCCCCCGAATCGAATCCTTGTAATCTTGCCAGTTTGCCTTCGCTGTTGCAATGTCCGATCGCTGATGCGACTTAGTACCTCCTCCCAGCAATATGACCAACGATTTACCTTCGCGACCGTAATAAACCCGGTAGCCCGGACCGGTATGGATGCGAATTTCCGACACTCCGGCGCCAACGCTCTTTGCGTTGGAGAAGTTGCCGGCTTCCATCCTCGTCAATGCGGTCGTGACCTTGGCTGCTGCTTGAGGTCCCAGGCTATCGAACCATCGACCGAACGGACTCCTGCCATTTCGGTCTTTGAACTCTTGAAGTTGGAACATCGCTCAATGGTAACACACACGTTACCGTATTGAACGCGCAGGGTTTGCAAATCGAATATTTGACATCCGTCGGCTTCATGGTGTTGGAGAAGCGTCCATTCGGCTCAATCGCCATTATGTCGAGACCTAAAAGATCTGATCGATCGATTTGCTGATCCGCGTGTAAATCCACATGCTGCAATGCGACGGAGGAATCAAGATAAATCAACGGTCGCCGCGAGTCTCATCCAACTCAGCCGTGACCTCATCGAATGTCATCACTGCCGCAGGTTTGGGTGGGGGCGTGGTTGTGGGAAGCAGCGGGGGAGTGATATCGCCCGCTCGCACAGCGTCGGCCAGCAGCGCGTCCGCCAACATCGGGCTGCGAGCTTCCAGCGGCGGTCCGAGTTCGGCGACTACCTGGCCACGGTCGGTGACGAGCACCGTTTCACCGGAAGCGGCCAGTCGAACGTATTCGCTCAGGCGGCTGTTCAGCGCCTCAATTTCCACTGACCTCATGCCGCTATTGTCGCCGCAGTGGCTACCACGCCGATGTCAGTTGGAGTCCGGGACAATCTTCCGGCAGGGACTTGATGATCCCCTGGCCTTGCGTCTGGCGGCCTCAGCGTGCTAACAATGAAATTGGTTCTAAATGCCCATTATGTCGAGTCTTGGCAAACCTGTTCGATCGAGTAACTGATCCGCTTGAGTACGCCGAAAATGTGTGCGGATCCCGCGAACACAGACCCGCTGTCTGCAATTGCGGCCCCAATTTCTGGCATTAATTCGTGTCCGACCCGCGCTAAGAGCCCGGACCTATCGATCGGGCCATGAATCGATTCTGCGGGTGCAATTGCTTGATCCTAGGCGCGGATAGATTCGGCAGCTGGCGCGTAAGGCATGATTTCGTCGAGTTGCTCCGCTTCAGAGACCCTCGCGCGGTGCAAATCACACCGCAATTGGAGATTCATCCAGAAGCCAGGGGTCGTACCAAAGAACTTGGATAGCCGCAATGAGGTGCTGGGCGTAATGCCCCGTCTCCCTCGCACAATGTCGTTGATGCGCTGGAACGGCACGTGAATCCCGGCCGCCAACTTACTCTGCGAAATCCCCAGGGGTTCAAGGAACTCGCTTCGGAGCATCACACCTGGGTGAGTCGGCTCACGGTTAGAGGGGATTCGAACCACGATCAATCTCCTTTAGTGCGTCAAGTGAAAGCGAGTTCAAGAGACCTGTCCGGCTGCCCTTGCCAAAGTGTTTCAGCATTAGGCGCGATCGCGACCGTAAACGACCTCATCCACGCTTCGACTGTCATCCCGGTTGCCATCAACCGTGCCGGCGAAAGCCACCCATGGCTTGTCGCCCGGAACCTCGGCTACCGAATCTGCAAGGCAGCGCCTGCACAACTCCGCAAAAGAGATTCCTTTTTGCTGAGCGAGCAGCTTAGCTCGCTCGTACAGCTCCGCGTCCAAGGAGATTTGTGTCCGGATCAAGTCATCACCACCTTCGATGATGATATGACGCTGCACTCACCCTGATTGAAGCCACGCCCGCCTGCGCGGCCGCCGATCAGTTCGACCGTGGAATAGTCGCAATTCATGCGGCTGTACCCCGCCGCTCCGTACATGGAATCGCGGGATCGGCGCAGGACGACAAGCGTGAGCAACTCAAAACCCGCATCGCGACAGCGGATATCCCTGGCCAGGCGGACCGCAATCTCCCCGACCAGGCATCGCAGATCGGTAGATTCGACCGGCAAGTTGGATTGATCAATGAACGAATCCAAAATCGGGCGGGCAGTTTTCAGCGGATCCGAAAGTCGAAATGGGAAAAGCTTCGCGATTAAAGCGCGAGCGAAGAATGCAGTCGGTCGCGGGACGACTCGAGATCCTTGTGACGCTAATGCCGGTCGAAATTGAGATAAATCGTCGCATCCTGCTCCGCGACGGCGCCACTTTGGAGGAACTGCATTACACGATTCAGGCGGCGATGGGCTGGGACGACCTTCACCTTCACCAATTCGAGTCTGCAAACGGGACCAGATACGGGGACTTGGCGACGTCCGGAAGGCGCACGGTGGTCGTCGAGTCGCGGGTAAAGACGAAGGACATCTTGCGTAAGCCCGGCGATGTCCTCACGTACACGTATGATTTCGGCGACAACTGGTTTCACCGGATCGAGCTCGTGGCGATTCGCCAGGGTCAGGGTCCGAAATCACAGGAAACTTCCTGCATCGGAGGCAGGGGCGCCGGTCCGCCTGAAGATTGCGGCGGAGTCACCGGATATCTTCGCCTGCTCAAGGTGCTCGCCGATCCGAACCATGAAGCGCACGAAGAACAGCGCGATTGGTTAATTGACATGGACCGGTACCCATTGGATCCGACAGCTTTCAATTTGGAATGAACTCACATGGCAGTGAGGCGAGGCTTCGCCTAGGTTTGTATGGGCTTTCCAAGAGAACGCCGGACAGGCGACCCTGGTTCGATACACGTACGGTTTCATGCCGAGTTGATTCCGATGGTCAATCAACGGGCGATTGAGCGATCCGTGTCCAGATCGGGCCAAACTGGATTATCTGGCGGAATTCCGAACCTGCGACCGGAGCAACCTGAAGCAAGCGCAGGATCATGGAAGACGAACTGACCGCTATATCCGACAGAGCGATACTGGCCTGGGTCGGGCCGATGAACTACCGGCTGGGTCGGGCGATCGTCTCGAACGGCCGGGTCCTGCGTCGAATGCGCCTTGGTGATGCGATAGAAGCCCGGTGCATGGAGATGTCGCCTCCCGCGCAGAGGGCGAGGGTGCGGTTCTCGGGCGGCAAAATCAGCGAAGCGACCTGCACGTGCGCGGTTGGCGAAGAAGGTCGCTGCCCGCACGTTGCGGCGACGCTGCTCGTCTACGCAAAAGACCCCGCAGCATTTGCAACGAACGATGGCCCGGAGAGGGACCTGGCGCGACGCAGCAAGTCTGAGCTGATCGAACTCATCAATCAGCTGTTGGCGTCGCAGCCGGGTCCGGACGTATTTCCGGACCCCGACGAACGCACCGATCCGGTCTTGGCTGCGGCGCTGCGGATTGGGAACCTTCGCGATCCGGGTTCCTACCGGCGTCACGTGGCGCACGCGTTTCAGACCCACGAGTTCGACTACTGGGGTGCGGTACGGGTCGCGTCCAGGCTCGATGAATTTCTCGGGAAAGGAAGGCAATACCTGGACCAGGAGGATTACGACAACGCGATATTCGTCTTTAGCGGGATAGCGACGACGATCCTTGATTACAGCGAAACGGTCGAGAGCCTGATCGATCTCGATAACGGTGAATTGGCCACGGCGCTGGAGGAATGCGTCCGGGGCGTGGCGCGGGGCATTTCCGGGGCTGCGGGCGATTCGGAAATCAGAAACAAGGGTCTGCGCTCACTGCTGGAAGTTCACCTATACGATGCGTGTTACTCCAGCGGTTTCTTCGCCGGAAAAGCCGGGGAACTGATCATCGAACGCGCGACCGGCGCCGAAAAGGCACTGGCGGCTTCCTGGCTGCGAGCGAACCTGCCGACCGACCGATCGGGGTACCACCACATCCACCGTCAATTGCGCGGCAGATTCCTGCTGGAACTGGTGGATGGGGAACTGGATGGAGAATCCATCCTCGAAATCTGCCGGGAATGCGGTCTCGCTGCCGAAGCTGCGGATCTGCTGCTTTCCGCAAACCGGTCGAAGGAAGCGCTCTCGGAAGTGGCGATGGCGTGGGGTCCGGATTTGTCCCAAATCGCGCAAATATTCGAACGACACGGTTATGCGAGCGACGTCGAGTCTTTATTGGCCGAGCGGTTCGAGGATTACCAGGATCTCAAACTCGCCGATTGGCTCAAACGCAGGCGCTTCGGGCGCGGGGACCAGGCGGGGGCTCTACCTTACCTGGAGTGTCTTTTCGCGAGTGAGCCAAGCGTTGCGGGGTATCGGGAGCTTCGCGACATCGCACTCGACACCCGCCAATGGGAGGACATTCGCTCGGGAGCGTTGATCGAGTTGATAGGAAAGCCCGAGTACTATTCGCTTGCGGAATCCTTCATTGAAGAAGGCGAGATCGTGGCGGCGTTCGAGCTGGCCGAGTTCAGCTACATCGGCGTTTACTCAATGGAACGGTTGGAAGAGTTGGTGGAGGACACCGCCATGGCCCACCCACGTGTCGCCCTCGACCTGGTCCGTCGCCTGGCGGAGATCTGGATCAAGCGCTCGACCCGCCAAGGCTATCGGCGGGCCTGCGGCCATTTGGTCAGGATGCGCAATCTCTCGCGGCTGCTCGAGCTCGAAGCCGAGTGTGATGGATTCATCGCCGGTCTGCGGATTCGCTTTCCGAAGCGGCCGGCGTTGCACGAAGAACTCTCCCGGTTTGGGATGTGATCAGGTGGCCGACTTCCTGGCGCCGCCGTGTCCGGGGGCACCTGATATCGTCACCGATCGCGAACGCTGAGGAATAGCCCTGGACAGAAATTCGCTACTTGAGCTGGTGGCCAGGATCAACACTTGGCGAAGCAGGGATCAGAGAGCGCCGCACAAGCCGCTGCTTTTGCTGCTTGCATTGGGTCGATTGCTCGGCGAGGAACCGCGACTTGGCCGGTTCGGAGACCAGATCGAGCCGCAACTGCGCGAGTTGCTCGAACGGTTCGGCCCGCCGCGGCGGAGCCATCATCCGGAGGAACCCTACCGGCGGCTGCGCGCCGATGGCCTGTGGGAGATTCCGGGATATGACCAACTGCCTAAAACCGCGAGCGGCGGTCCCGCGCTCCAGTTCTTGCGGGCCAGCGAGGGTGGGTTGCCGGAGCCGATCCACCGGTTACTGCAGTCCGACCCCGGGCTGGCTACCGATCTGGCGCGGGCGATTCTGGACGGACACTTTCCGCTTTCCATGCACGCTGACATCTGCGAAGCAGCCGGCATTCCATCAGCTGCGCTGCACCGAAAGACCTGGCAAACGCGGACCGCGGGGCCGGCGCGCGATCCGCGCTTTCGCCACCTTGTATTGCGTGCCTACAACCGGCGCTGCGCGGTTTGCGGATACGAGATCCGGCTCGGCGACCGGCTGTTGGGGCTGGACGCTTCGCACATCAAGTGGCACGCCTACGGCGGGCCCGACACAGTTAACAACGGGCTTGCGCTCTGCAATTTGCACCATAGGGCGCTCGATGCCGGCGCTTTGGGTCTTGAACCCGGTGATTACCGGAGCGTCCGCATCGTGATCTCGCGTGAGGTCAGCGGCGACGACGAGAACCTGCGCCGCCTGCTCGACTTTCGCGGCGACCTGCTCCGGCTACCGCAGCGGGAGCTCGACTCTCCCGCCCTGGAATTCGTTAACTGGCACCGGACCCAGGTATTCCGCGAGCCGTCGTGGGAGCCCGGCTGATCCCGGGCCTGAAGTCGCCAGCCTGATTCGATCAGCGGCCAAGCACTCGGTCGAAGTTGACGGAGTATTCGGTTCACGGACCAGCCGGTGGCGTATGCCGATCCGGCCGCGGCTTTTCCGGCCATTTCGAACCCCGGTAGGATCACCCATGAAGACATCAGTCTCGATTCCAGACGAGCTGTTCCGGACGGCCGACGAACTCGCCGGACGACTTGGAACCACGCGAAGCGGCCTTTACGCGCTCGCCCTCTCCGAATTTGTGGCCAGGTATCGCGCTGACCACATCACTGCACAATTGAACCTCGTTTACGGCAGCGAACCCGCTGAAATCGACCCTGCCCTCAAGGAAATGCAAGCCCGATCAGTCGCCAAGAACCAGTGGTGAAAGGGCCCGGGAGAATCCGGGCGAGCATCTTGACCGGACCCGGTGAAAGTAGACCCTTTAGAACCCTCTTTCGGCGCATTGGCGTTTGATTTCGTCAATGATTTCACAGACGTGGATGGATTCGGCAGTCGTGAACTGGGGCGTTTCCTTTAGTCCGGCGGCCATGCAGCGGTGGATGGCCCGCGCCTGGTAGACGAATCCGTGCTGGTTTCCGTGACCCCACGACCAGCCCTTGTAGGAGACAAGTTTTTCACCGGTCCAGCGTGATCCCGGCGGTTGGCCTTGGTGGAGCGGCGCGGGCGTCGGAACCGGGTATTCGAAGCGTTCCACGTGAGCGAATGCGCCGCTGGAGGGATTGTGGCCCTGGTCCCAGTGCGTGGGCCGCCAGTCGCCGACCCAGCCCCCTTCCGCCGTGTACTCCATCTCCGGCCTGCCTTCTGCCGCGCGGCTGCCTTTGCGCGGCGGACGTCCGGTGGCGATGGTCAAGGCGACCGGGTGGTGTGACGGCGATTCGATCGTGATGCGCCCGTTCGTGCCCACTAATAGCGCTTCCTCTTTGAATCTGCCGGTCGGGAGAGTGATCACACCAAGGCCCTGTTGTCCTGTGTATTGCAATACCGCCGCGGTGGGCAACCCGGGTGAATAACCGGCGAAGGAACCGCCCTTGCCCGATTTGGCGACAGTTTCATCGCGTAACTGGGGTTTTCTCCCGGAAGCTGCGATAACTGGGAATTCACTGGTACCAAATCCGGCAACTACGGGATTGAGCGCATAAACCGGATCCGGGTAGTCGTTCTGAACGACCTGCAGCTCCCCGATGTCGCCCCGCTCGAGGGCGGCCCGGGCGTGTTCGATCGCCGGAAAGTAACGCGTCCACATCCCTTCACCGCAGAACACGCCGGCCTCCTCGGCGGCTGCATACGCTTCCTTTGCCTGGTCCGCCGTATCGGTGAACGGTTTTTCGCACAGCACGTGCTTGCCGGCGGCGATCGCCATCATCAGGTCGCGGTGGTGGTGCCAGGTTTTCGAGGCAATGTAGACGATGTCGATGTTGGGGTCATCGCATAACGCCTCGTAGGAGTCGTATGCAACTGGAATTCCGTGAGCGTCAGCGTAGGCGCGCGCCCGGTCCATGTCCCTGGCAGCAATTGCGGCCACGGATGCGCCCGGCACGTCCTGCAGTGACTTGACCCAGTCCGATGAAATCGCCGACGCGGAGATGATGCCCCAGCGCAGGTTGTGGTGAATCCCATTCTCGTGAGTCAGTCCAAGACGGATGTCCAAGGGAGTATTCATGGGAAATCCGTTGTAGATATACGGGTCGGCGTTGGCGCTATCGGGGTCCATGATTTCTTCTTTCAGAGGTATTTGAATTCGAAATATCCGCGCATTCGATGCTCGGAAGCTTAGTGCCGCATCGCGTACGGAATCGAAAGACCGGGAGTATTAGCCATTTTGTCAATGAAGCTGCGCCCGTCATTGCGGCGATGGAGAAAGTCGCCAACCGAACCTGGCTTTGCGACGTAAACGCCCTTGGGGCGTATGCATCCCGAAGTCGGAGATTGATTTTCGGAATCTGAGTCGTCCGGGTTTAAGTCGAGCGATGAAAATCTGACCTCACGACGCCCGCCGTCCCTGGAATCGGTTCATCGGAAAGGGGTTGGTCCGAGGCGAGTGACCATCGAGTGCGTTGCCGAGGAAACGGGATCGAATCGCCCCTGAATTGATCCGGCAGCGCCCAATGGCGTTAGGGCGCTGCGCCCCATTTCGCCGATTACTTCTTTGAGTGTGCTGTCGGCGTAGAGGCCGGTGGCCGCGCAACAATGCATCACACCGACAGCGTTGAGGACACGGATCATGCAAATCGCCACCAAGGAAGTCCTGTACTTTGAAATCGGTCCGGACAATGAACCGACCCTCCGCGTCGCGCCCGGCGAAGATTTCGAGGTCGAGACGCAGATCAACCGCGGCCCCTGGCTCGACGACCATCCTGATCGCGATGAGCTAAGCCGCAAGCTGCGCGCCGGCAATCCCTCCAGCGGTTGCATTTACGTCGAGGGTGCCCAGCCAGGTCAAGTGCTCGTGGTCCACATAGGTGAGATTGAACTCGACACCATAGGATTCACTCAGTTCAGGGGTGCCAACGGCGCCATGCCCGGCTGGCTGGGCGGATCCGGGATAGGCCACCAGCAGAAAGTCGTCGAGATTCGGGACAACCACATCCTCTGGAGCGATTCACTGCGGTTGCCGATCGCACCGATGCTGGGACTTGTGGGCGTGGCACCGGCGCACTCCCGCTTCACGAATGCCTGGGCCGGTCAGTGGGGCGGCAACTTCGACATCCAGGAGATCACCACTGGCGCGTCGGTACACCTGCCCGTCTCCGTCCCGGGAGCCCTGCTCCACATCGGCGACATGCACGCGCGCCAGGGCGATGGCGAAATCTGCGGCGCCGGCGGAATCGAGGCCGGGGGCCGTGTGCGGATAAGGTGCGAGCTGCGATCCAGGCCCGAATCGATGACCTGGCCCAGGATCACCAACGAATCTCACATCATGACAACCGCCATGGCGCGACCCGCCGAAGACGCATTCCGCACTGCATTGTCAGAAATGGTGCTCTGGCTTGAAGAAAGCTACGGTGTCTCGAAAGGCGAGGCATACCTTTTCCTGGGTCAAGTGCTCGAAGCCCGCTGCACCCAATTCGTGAATCCGACGTTCACTTATGTGGCCAAGGTGAACCGGGAATTCCTGCCGTGACCGCCTTGGGATCGGCTCAAATTGCTGCAAATCTAACTCTCGACAATGCAGCGCCAACGAATCCGCTCGCAAGCTAACGGTGCAACCTGATGGCTAAGTCTCGGGAAGGACCGCTAAGGGTAGATCGATTGATTAGCTGGGATGCTTGTGTCTTGAATCGATTCGATTGCCGACTCACTTGAATTGCCGACAACTCGCTACCACGCGATCTACAGCGTACCTCATTTGTGATACATTTGGATAAAGTTTCGATTGGATTGATTCATGGCGAAGACCGCGATGATTCGCGCCCGGGTCGAGCCGGATCTAAAGAGTGAAGTGGAAGGTGTGTTTTCTGAGCTCGGATTGTCTGCAACCGAGGCCATTACTCTGTTCTACAAGCAAGTTGCAATCCATAACGGTTTGCCTTTTCCGGTTCGCATCCCAAATGCCGCCACTATTGCGGCGATCAATGAAGTTCGCGACGGCACGAACTTGATTGAATACGCCGATTTCGATGACTTAATCGCAGACGTTGAGTGAACAGAGGAAGCTCAGCGCAACTCGGCAATTTCGCAAAGATCTGAAGAGGGCCAGAAGGCGGAACAAAGACGTTAACAGGCTGCGCTCAATCGTGGAACTCATCCAGCTGGGAAGGCCATTACCGGCCGCTTGCCGGCGGCACAGATTAATTGGAAATTGGTCAGGATTCTGGGAGTGTCACATCGAGACCGACTGGTTGTTGATTTGGCAAGAAGACTCTGGATCGATTCAGTTAGTCCGTACCGGCACTCATTCAGACTTATTTGAATAGTTGAAGTGTGCGTGAGACGTCATTAGAGCAGTACTTTTTGAACGTCGCCGAGGAAGAGCGGCAGAGCTGACGGGCGCCTTATTTGGATGGCTGAAGCCGGGCCGCCTGGCAGGCGAATCATCCTGCGAATTGCCGGGCACCAGCATTGTTTGGACCTGCATCGCTTTGGCAAATCAAACGAGGCAGCCATCATTTAATCCCCCGCATTCGATTCTCGGGATCGAGTGACTCGCGCGAGCTAGGTGAAACCTACTCGTTCACCAAAACATCTATGGTGGTATCAAGCGCGCTGGCGAGACGAACCAGAGCCGAGGTGGACCCGGGTTTGATCCCGCGCTCAATTTCGGAAATGTAACCTGCGGCGATCCCGGTTTCCTCGGAAAGCTGCCTTAGGGTTAAGCCCTTATGGTTCCGAAACGCTAGCACCGGGCCTTTGCCGCGAAAGATTTCGAGTGCGACTTGGTGAGGAATTCGAATCCCGTCGTCAGCGTCTCGAGCAGCCAATATGTCTTCGAGAAGGCCATTGCGCTCGACGAGGGCGTCGAATTCCCTGCGAGGAACGGTAATGGTTTCTTCGTTAGTCATATGCTTCTCTCCTGTGTCGAACCCTCATGACAATTAGCTTTGAAGCCGTGCTACGTTCCGTCGCGAAGATGACACGGAGCCTGCCGACTCGCAATCGCTTGTATGGGCTGCCCGTAAGTGCGATGACTTGACTTGCGAGCGACGTTGGGCTTTCAGCCAATTGCTCAACTTTGGCAATGATTCGCTCCCTGTCCAATGCCGCCAGGCGACGCATGTCTTTGACGGCCCGCGCGCTCCATTCAATTTGCATCCCTTGTTCCACATTGTGATGTTCTCACTAAGAGAACAAGGTGTCAAGTAGGATGCGGCGTGATTTTTCGGCTTGTTGCCTGACCGCGATCTCTTGTGGTCCCTCATTCGTGCCGCGAGGCCAACTTCCCCAAATTAGCTGCCAAATCGGCAATTCTGGGCGTTGGAACTAATAGGGAATATGAGTAGTAGCTTGGCGAATCGATAAATCTGCGATAACGACGGACTTGACAATTTCGTCAAATCGATCAAAGTCGATTCTTATTCGGCCATTTCCGCAACCACGGGCGAAGTATTTTCTGGTGGCGGATCGGAATTGTCTCTTCACCGTTGACTATTTCAGCGCCAATTCGTTTGCCAATTCTCTTGGCAGCTTTAGTTTCGGAATGCTCTGCAACTATTCTTCTCAACAACTTGTCATTTCCGACAGATTTGACGAAATCCCGAGTGGGCCAGCTTCGGTGGGCGAATGCGCGCAAGAGTCCAGTACGCAAGATTTCACTTCGCCTACTTGGGTTTTCGGAATGAATCTGACGATGTGCTTTGCGGCCAAGGGGTAACGCATTCCGAATCTTGTCCCAGTCTTCGCAATCAAGTCGATCGTCGATTGTTGAAGCGTGTACGGTGGGGAATGTCTTTGAAACCAACGCACTAGCCGCACGGCTCTTTCTCATGAAGCCGACGGCGAGCGCAAAAGCGAATATAGAGATTCCGTCTTTCGTTGACGGATCAACAAGTTCAACAATTTCTGCCCAACGCTTGGCGGTGAGGGTTCGAAGGTGTCGGTCACCAGGCGGCAACCCTTCAATTGTCATCCTCACTAAAGATTCGGGTGGATTCCCGCACCGTTTGAGCCAGGCAACACCCCTTGCTGGGTGCGCGCGAATCGTATTTGACAATTCGACTGAATAAACGCAATCCATTGCTGGATCACCGTCTTGTTCCAAAACGTCTAACGCGGAGTCGATAACTGATTCGCCGAGCCGTTTTTCTAGCCAGCCCAGTCTCGCTGCACAACCAGACTCGATTATTGCCCGGACTATTTCAATCAGCGGAACGTCTTTTGAAGGCAAAGTGGAAATCCAGTCCGCGGCGACCGAAGCCAATCGATCGCTCTTCCAAAATTCGTCCCATTCGAGAATTCGCGGTCTGCGTTGTATTGCAGATCTCGAAAGTTCGTCCGGCAACTTGCACATTAAGGCCACATATGAACTAGATTTCATTGAGTTCGCCGATAATTCAATCAATTCGGCACGGGCGGCATCAGTTGCGTTCGCGAATACAGCAATCAATTCGTCGGCAAAACGGTCACCATGTTCCATTTGCGCATAGGAAAAAGCTCGACCCAACACAGATTTCCAACCCTTGAGCGCCCCAATAGTAGTCAGCTGCGAAAGTACCAACAGTTGGTCCGCGTGCCGGATTCCAATTTGCGCATTGGTGCCCGCTAATTCAAGCACCCATGATTTCAACAAATCTGCAGAATTGGGATCTGGATACCAACGTCCAACAAATTCAATCATCGTCCTCCAAGTATTCGAATCAGGATCTGACTTGAGTAATTGGTATAGATTCAGAATCTGCCCAGCGGAAGACCGACGCGGTTCTAATTCCGGGCCACAATTCCAAAAAATCGAATGGAGGCTCGACCCAATTCGTTGTTTTTGCGATGCTTTATTCGAACGCGCATTCGACGCCGGCCACCCGCTTGCGACTTTTGATGTGTCAAACCCTTCACTTCGTGCCATTCGTGCGATAGCGTTAATTCGAGATGAGGGCACAAAGTGTAAGTCGAACGGGCGCCCACCCACTTGCCGCAATGAAATTGCGCCGGTACAAAATGCGAAATTGAATCGCAGGTCGGGCCATTGCAGCGACCAAATCAGGACCGCCAGTTCCTCCGCAATGATTGATTTGGAAATAGGAGCGATGATAGTTGTCTCGGACGTCTCGATCGGAAATACCCCTTCGAGCAATTCGGGTAGAGGTGCAGGGCTTATCCCAGATGCGAACGCTTCGATCGATATCGGTGGCCCCGGTTGCTCCCAGTAAGGCACTTCCAGCGCTACTTCATATTTCGAGTAGTCCCCTCCACCTGACGGACGTTTGAAATAACTAAGTAGATTCCCAATCCATTTCATTCCGATCTGCTCGGAATTCAATAAGAAAGTATGGGTCCAGACGGTCCCTGGCCTAGGTCCGTCATCGGCTAGCCAAGTCCTCGCCAGTGCATACAGTCGCTCGCCAGGAATGGGGTACCCGGAAACGTAACTATTGAATTCGCGAGTTTTAATCGCTGGGCCGGACAAGTCAGACAACTGAAGTAGAACTCGGCGTACCTGCCGAGACAAATCTCTCGAGGCCGCTAGAAGGCTGTGCCCGTTGTTGTATCCGTGCAACGCCTGATCCACTCGAGTTTTTCGCAATGGACCTTTGGGTTCATTCGCCGACTTCACCGAGAGCCCATTGAATTGGTTTCGAAATGTCGTGAGAAGTCGATTGGCAATCGAGCACGACCTGAATCCTGTCTGAAGTTTGGATGTGACTCTTCAGGTGGGCGCACTCGTCTTTGTCTTTGAGATCCCCTCCTTGTGCAGAAACGCCGTATACGCGGTGGGAGACGTTCGCAGGAGAACTCGCCAGGAATTGATCGAGCAAGGGGAGGTTGTCCTTCAGCCAATTGGCGGGTGAGTTTTCGTCTCTTACCAGATCCCATGCCGAAACGATGACCGCAACCCTTAAAGGATTTGACGCAAAGTATGGACTTACAATTTGTAGCAAGTCGACTAGTGCCACTTGGGTGGGGACATCATTTGCGTCCCAATTCAATTCTTCGGACCCGCCCACATCTTCCGGCGTAGGCGCACTCTCGCCGAATGCACTCAAGACGAAATCTGCTTCCGCGATAGATAGACCTTCTTTCACGTTGCCAGCGTGTACGAATAGTAGGACGCCTGTTGCCCGATCTACTAACGAATCCAATTTTGCCGGCCATTGGCGATCCACCAATGCACGCTGTATCGACTCCCCTGCGAGGTCGGGTAGGACAACGTCAAACGAGCTCTGTTTGTCAGCATCGCTGGATCTGACTTTGATTGTTGAAGCGTTCTCGGCGTCGCTACTAGTTCTTGGCAATTCTTCAAACTTGCGCCACCGCGAACTGAGATTATTCAGGTACTCGAAAGGTGCGTCTAACACTTCAAGCTTCAGTGACCCTTGCACGTGTTCACTCGTCAACACATGCCAGAATGCGGCAATAAAAGTCGATTTACCAGACGCAGGCAAACCAACAATAAGCGCTCGGCGGTTCATCAGATTGGCGTTGATTCAGTAGCCCGAAATCGATCAAATTCGCGGCTTATCGGTGAATCGGGAGCAGGCTGCACCTGGATCGGGCGTCGAGATGAGTTGAGCCAAAGCCGAAGGACTCGATCCAAGTTCATTTCCAGCTTCCGTTCAGTTCCGCCAATTGGGCGTGAAGCAGTCCGAATGAATTCAAGCCCCCCTGAACGTCGATCATATTTGCGGCGTAACTGGTATTCGAATTTAGAAATGAAATCTTCGAGTTCGTCAACTCCATCGGCCCCCGCGATGGCGTCCCACTTCGTGTAAATCACCGATTTGGCTGCGTGATCTACTCCGGCGTCAAGAAAACTGCGAATCAACATGTCTGTTTCGTGGGCGGCGTTGTGCCTCGATGTGAGATCACTGAGCTTCCTGGAATCAACCAAAAAGGAGATGTGGTCTACACGGTCCAGGAGTCGAAGCGAACCGGCAAACTCGACGTCGTCATGGATCGTCTCAAAGATCTCGCCTGAAATATCGGCAATTAACAGATCCGGGATCGAAGTGCCTACCTGCTCGCCGGTGAGGCGAAGGTGCAAATATGAGTCAGATTCCGCGAGCGTAGTCCGCGGCGTAGTTGCGAGATTTCTTTGCGATGCGATCCGGGCGAGATGTGAGCGGCGCTCAAAACCGTGTAGCGTCCTGGACCACGCGAATCGATAGCTTGCGAACGGACCACGCAAAAAACACTCGTACAGCGCGGAAATGAGGGTGGTTTTTCCAACGCCGATCAATCCGACGGGCAAAATGACGCGCGCACTCGATGAACGGGTAATTGTGTTCGCGCTTTTGGCGCTTAGAGATTCGGATGAAGGCAAATCAACGAGTTCATCTGGATTGAACTGAGCGTCTGCGATCATCTGTCAGCGCCTAACCGGAATCAAGTGTGGCGAACGGTTTTGATGAGCAACAATTCGCGGAGGAATTGCAACCCTAGTTGCACCAACGGAGCCTCAAACTCGCCAGAGAGACCTGATGAGGCGTTCAATTGATCGGCCCGGCTTTCAATGGGTGATTGCTCGGACTCGCGCATTTGTGACGTCAACGGCAACAGTGTGCGCGGAATGACATCCGGCATCGAAAGACTGATCAACTGTCTCCAATCTCGCGGCGCCGAGTCGATCGCTTCCGTTACTTTCATCACGCGGGGTACAGGTTTCCGTGCACAGGCCAATACGTGCCCGAGGAATTCGGTCGCCGCGAAAGGCGGCACGGGGGAGTGAATCAAATCGGCAAGCTCGCCGGCGGATGCCAGCAATAGTTGGGCCGCTGATAGATCGCTGCGTGATTGCTCCCAAGTCCGGGACCGCCCGTTGAAAATCCACCACAACACGTTCACTTCTTCAGCCAAAACCGCTTGCGCTTCCATCAATTCGGCGTGGGACGACGAAGTCTTTGCCGCCAAATCTTTGATCGTACGAAACTTACTTGGCCAATCCGCGGCATCACTTTCGGCCCGGATCAGCATTCGGGAATTCGTCGCCCGATCCAGCAAATATCTTTCGGATAGTTGATTGATCCCATTTGCTAAGTCTGGTTCACGGTTCCCGAAGGTGCCTGTTGAAATAGCGAGCGATGCGATATCAGCAATTGAATCATTGCCTGTCAGAATCTCCGCGATCGCTGACGCCGACATGACTTGGACTTCAACATCGTTTTCGATCATCGGGAACGACGCATCCCCGCTTTGAAGCACGCGGATCAATTCGTCAGGATTTGTACCCGCGGTACTGGGTCCTGCGGCAGCTATTGCGGAAAGTTGCACAACCTTGTGCGGTTGATTGGCCCAATTGGCTAACTTTTCAACCGCGACCCACCGGCTTTTCGCGACATCACCGGTAAGACCTATGGTCACTCCGCCTAACCAATGGGAAAAATAATCGTGCATCCTCTGTCAACGCTCCAATTCGATGGGTGGCATGGGTTGTAGCTCGTTGCTTTCTTTTGCGGTCTCAATCCACAGCTGTTGAACAAGGTCGTATTCGACGGCTCGGGCGAAAACTGCTCGGGCGAATTGCAGGCGATCGAGTTTTCTGTCGCTGTCTCGGAGTAGACCTGCCCTCACTGCGATAGCGCGCCGCTTCACGCTAGGCAATGCCAAGAATTCATAAGCCAATTTACGGCGTGGGTGCATTTTTCGAATAGTCGACTGCAAATGGGCGATCATATTGTCCAATGCCGCCGCTACCCGGCAAGCAGACTCAGCCACTACGGCCGCAACGCTCGAAGGAACCGACCGCCCGTGCGTTATCGGATCCGTCGCTTTCAGTATTTCACCCAATGCGCGGATCGTTTTTGAATCAAATTTGCTTTGATTCTCCAATGCCTTTAGCGCTGCGTTTGTGCCCGATCGGCGCTCATTTGGGGCGAGATAACTCGCAATCCATTCGAGGCGGGATTCGAGCGCTTCGCGGGCGATTACCAAAGCCGCTTCTGGCTGGGCATCCAAATCCAAGGATTCAATCAGAAGAGGTGAGAACGGAGGGTCAGCCACTTTGGCTTTGGTCTTCCCAGACACTCACTTCGGGTAGCTGAGATTCGTCGATAGCTCTGGCGACGCCCTCTTCAACAGTCCGTCCGGAGTAGCGGGTTTTTGAAAGGTCAATATCAACGCCACCGCCGCCAGGTATCAAGATTTTGCGTGCAAACGGTAAAAGTGGTGCGATCAGCATGGTCGCCAACAACGCGATAGTCTCGCCTGTCGGTCGAATCTGCCCTTCAAAGTCCAACGAGCGAGCGATCAAGTAGGTAGCGAAGCCGGTCAAAGCCAAGGCCCAAATGAGGTAGAGAACTCCGAATAACCTTCTCATCCATGGAGGAAGCTCGTTCAGCCTTAGCACGTTGTAGGAGTCTCAATTCGCAATTTCAAACGACATCAAATCCGGCGGATAGGGAACATCTGTTTCTGCGCACGCTGTAACGCTAAAAGCAGTTTCTGCTCGAATTGAATTGTTCTCAGGTGTTGTTTTCCTGGCGTCTTGCACGATTACGCAGTTACTGTGATTGTCGAATGCGGTGGATTCAGCAATGCTTGAGCGAGTACTTGAATCGGGCAAATTGCGAAGCTTCGGTAACCTAAGGGTTGTTCGCAGTGCTACACATTGGATTCTGGGCGCCCATAGTAGATTTCGGGCCCAATTTTCGCGGCCGATTTCACGTCGGAGCTTCTCGGGGAAAGAGTTGACCCCCAATTATTAGGATGCGAGTCGCCAAACGAATTCTGCCGAATCGAACAATTCTCATGATCGCAATTATGTCACATTGACCAATGGACTTTCTCAGCGCTTTGCGGCGGTTTGGTGCAGCTTTGATCAACTGTGTCGGAAAACTCTTTGGCCCAAATTCGGCAATCGTGCAATGACCACCTCGGGAAGCTCCAATGAGAATCGCCAAATCTCAATCGCGAGAATTCCAATCCACCACTTTGCAATGGAAAGTCAACTCGTAAGACCAGTCACTCTGAAATTGAAGGAGGCGTCGAGCGTCATGCATTTGATTCAGCGAATCGATTTACTTCATCTCGACTTCTTGGGTGACATCCGCGGTGAACCAAAGCGGAATTTTCAACAGTAGTTTGGCCGCCGGATTCGTGAGTATCGATGTGATGTAACTCCACCTCGTTCCAGACAACTTTCTTCCCACATTCCCTGCACGTTTTTCCGTCTCTCGCATAAACGATTTCACGCTCTAAGGGCCCCAAAACGCGCTTGTCATCACGAATCTTGGGTTGAATTACTTCTAGCATTTTGGTGCAGAAGAAATAGTGACGGTCTCGAATCGTGTGAGCTACGTCTGTGCTAGTTCTGGCTTTGTATCCGTATTGGCGCATGTATTCAAAGTCTTCTTCTTCCATTTCCCCCGCGCGTTCTCGCGATCTCGCTTGGGCAAGACGTTCCGTGAATTGGTCAAACGCGTCGGCAAATTTGGGTCGCCATGAACTCGGTACGTATTGAGCGTCCATCAGCGCCCCGACCAGCAACACTAGGTGAATTGCTTGATGCCCGGCGAATAACGGGCGTTTGCCGTCTCCCAACAATTGAGACGCTGTATCCAGAGAACGCATGAACTTTTTGGCCAGATCAGAATTGTTGTCGTATTCCATGTGTTTCACGTAGTAGGAATCGACGGCGCGCCGGTTGATATCACAAAACATTCGCTCTTCTTGGTGTTTGGCGAAGAGCATGATCATTTGTGCGGCGAGTTGGCGACCGTTTGGCGTCTTCGCCCTCACGTTGGAGCGCAGTAATTTCCGAAAGAACTCTTGACCAGGGTACTTGGCAACCCCCTTCTTGCCAGCAACTTGGCATACAAACGCGCCAAATGCGCCCGGCCACGCGTCCCTTTGTTCTTGCGGTGTTAGAGGCTTCCCGCCCTGCAAGCGGATGAACAAATCTCGTACTTCATTCTCGTCACGAGTTTCGATGTCAACCGTCGACAACTGCGCTCTGAAAAATCGCGTTCGCGTAGCCTCATCGAGTTGGTGGACGTCTTTGCCTGCCCAAGTGCATGGATCGTCGATGAGCGATTTCGGAAATCGTCCAGGGTGTTTCTTTGGATCGAGTAACGGGAATGCCCCCTCGGAGAATTCGTAAAGAGCTTGAACCCGTTGTTGGCCATCGATGATGTACAACCGATCGCCAACTTGTAGATCGCTAACTTCCCTCCCCTTCTTGAAATGCAGATAGATAAGCGGGACGTGATATCCGCGGAGAATGGAATCCACAAAATACTGCTTTTGCTGCTGTGTCCAAACTGGCCCTCGTTGATACTCAGGGTCGACCTCCAGCAACATGTTTTTCTTGAGTTCAAGTAACTCGTTAACCGAGCGTTGTTTAGGGTCTGCGTTCAACTTGATAGCTCAATTCGTGCAAATATCTCGTAACGTAATTGTTGCCCAAATACGCCTGAGTGTCGTTTTTCAGAGTCTTTAAGCCGGCGTTTTCACAGTCTTTGAACCGCCCCGGTAACTCTCTTCCAACTTTATTCACGTAGGTGCTTCAGCCCCGCCTGGAGCATGCTCCAGGCGGGGCTGATTCGGCAATATCCGGCCTTCTCTGCGCCCGCAGAACGCGATTCCGGTGATGTGGGCGACAGCTGACCGACGCCAATCCGGCCGGTTTGGCGGTTTTTGGCCGGATCCGGCCAAAACGTCGCTGCTGTGAGCCGATTTGAGCGCCGTTGGTGACCTTCTTCGACCGATCACCCGCGCTCATTCCGGGTTTTTCAGCGCCGGCGCGGCCAGTTCGGCCGCCAGGCGCGCGTGCGGGGACAACTTGCGCCGGTAGCTCTCGCCCTCGATCACGATCTGGTAGGCCGAGTTGGCCAGCCGGTCCAGGGCGCTGTTGGCCTGCAGGGGATCGGAGAAGAGCTGAAGCCATTCCTCGACCGCGCGGTTGGAGGTGATGGCAAAGCTGGATGAGCGGTGCCGGGCGATCACCAGTTCGTAAAGGTCCAGCGACTGCTGGTCCGTAAAGCGCCTGAGCCCCAGGTCGTCCAGGATCAGAAGGTCGGGCGATGAGTAGGAACGGAAGACCTTCAGCAGGGTTCCGTCCAACCTGGCCTGGGCCATCTCGCGGAAGTAGCGGTCGGCCCGGGCGAAGCGGACCGAGTAGCCGGCCCTGATTGCCGCATGGCCCAGCGCCTGGGCCAAAAAGCTCTTCCCGACCCCCACCGGTCCGACGAAGATCACGTGTTCGGAGCGCTGCAGGAACTCCAGCGAGAAGACCGCGTCGATCAATCGACGGTCCATGGTGATTTGGGCGTCCCAGTCAAAGTCCGCCAGGGCGCAGTACTGTTCGAAGCCGGCCTTCTGCATCCGGGTCTTGAGGCGCTTGTTGTCGCGCCGCAGGGCCTCGTCGGAGAGGATGATCTCCAAAAAGTCCAGGTAGTCGATCCGGTCCCTTCGGGCCAGGGCGACCCGTTCGGGCAGGGTGGGCAGGATCTGGCCCAGTTTCAGGCGCCGCAGCAGCGGCCCCAGGTCGTTGGTCTGCATCGGTTTTCTCCTCTATGCTCCGCGCTGGTAGTGGTCGCGGTCGTCTTCGATCAGGGGACGGGCCGTAAATTCGTCGCCGTCGCGGGCGAACTGCCCCGAAGGCGGCGGGGGCGGCGGATCGTCGGCGTTATCGCGCTCCAGGCCCTGGAGCAGCATGGTTTTCAGGCGGTCCACGTCGTAGAGTTCGGCCTCGATCGCCCGCCGGCAGGCATCGCCCAGGGCCTCAGCGCCGAAGCGCTCGCCCAGGCGGATCAGCGAGCGCGTGGACCTGAGCCTGGCCGTGGTCGGGTGGCTGCCCAGCAGCGCGGCGGCGTAGAAGGCGACCTGATCGCCCATCTCCGCCGCCTGGCGCTGCAGGGGCTCCGGATCGCGCGAGAGGTAGTCGCGCTTCTCGGGGGCCACGTCCAAAGGGTCGGTTATGCGCCCGCCCTCCTCCTGGCGGGGGTGGACCTTGATCAGCTGGCTGCGGCGGTAGATCCTGGCCAGCGACCGGGTAAGGCGGATCTCGACCATGTCGCCCACGCGGCAGGCGTCGTAGGGCACCGAGTAGATGCCATGCTGGGCCTGCACGTGGTGGCCGCGCTGGACCTTGGCGCTCTGCCAGTGCCCGATGTCAAACGGGATCCCGTCGTAAGGGCGCAGGTGTTCCCGCTCCTTTTGCTCGAAGACCTCCAGCGGCCGGCGGCGGGTGGTTCCGTGATTGCGCCGTCCGGCCACCTCCAGGCACCACTGCCGGGCCCTGGCCCGCATGTCCGCCAGGGAGGCGAAGCGCTCGCCCTTGAAGAAGCGCTCCCTTGCGTACTGGATGGATCGTTCGGTTTTGGGCTTCTGGGTCGGGCTCGCGCTGCAGCAGGGGTCGGCGAAGAAGCCGCGGTGCTGGCAGTACTCGGTAAACGAGCGGGTGAGCACCGGGTTGCGGGGGTGCCGACGATCAATCTGGTTCCCCAGAGTTGATCATCTAAATTCCCCAGCCCGCGGCCAGCGCTTTTTAGGTTAACGGGTTCTCTTTTCCAGGTTGCGTTTATTGCTCCTGTTGGGGCTCGACGGCCGCCGGATCCGGATCCGGCGGCCGTCGGCGTCATTTCCCGCTCGGGACCGCTTTCCCCGTGGGTCCGAGGTCAGGCCGGCCCCGCAGAGTCGCTCTACGGGCCGCACAGAAGGTCGGTTCTGGGCCAAACGGCCCCAAATCGGCGCAAATCGCCGCAATCGGCCGGTTCCGTCGGGGTGACCGATCCCGTCCGGGCGCCGTGGACGCGCCGTTTCGCTGTACGCGGCCCGGTTCTGGCACGCAATCCCGCCAGGGCCGGCTCCAGCGCCATCGAGGCTTCGTCGCCGCGGCAGAGAGCCGCCTTCCCGATCTGGTGCGGCGCGGCGGTGGTGGAGGACGACAATTACTTTTGCCGGTTCAGATTCCCTTCCGGCGCCTCCCTTCCCAGCCGGTTCCGGCGCCGGTTCGCATCGATTGCGACGGCTTGCGGTTGTCATTTAATCTGCGGCGGTCAAGGAGAACGTATGGCCGAACCCCTTCAAGACCTGCCCGACCCGACCGTCAATCCCCCGGACGGGGTCTTTTACAGCTTCAGTCTTTCCCTGCCGCCCACCGGCGACCGGCATCTGGCGATCGCCTACGGCACCGTGCCCCAGCACGAGGACGAAGTCCTGCCCGTGTTCGTCATGACCCACCGGGAGTACGGCCGGGAACTGGAGGGCGCGTCGCTGCGGTTTCCGCACTGCCGTCTCCACGGCTTCGACGTGGAAGACGTCGACGGTCCGCACCGGCGCACGATCGCCCGGATCGAGCGCGAGTTCGGCCCCCTGCCGCCGCCGACCCTGGAGGATCGCGGGTTCTGATCGCTCGATCCGGGCGGATCCGGCAGGGATGGCGCCCCGGCCGCGGGGCTCGGCGGCCGGGGCGATCGCCTACCCCTCGACCCCCTTCATCCGGTACCGGGCGGCCTGGGCCTGGTAGCCGCGCAACCGGTAACTCTCGCCGCTTATCTCCAGCACCACGCTGCGGTGCAGGAGCCTGTCCAGCATCGCCGCCGCAATCGTCGAGTCGCCGAAGATCTCGCCCCACTCGGTCACGCTCCGGTTGGTGGTCAGGATCACCGAGCCCTTCATGTAGCGGCGCGAGATCACCTGGAAGAGGATCGCGGCGTCCTCGGCCGGCATCGGCAGGTAGCCCAATTCGTCGACGATCAGCAGCCGGGGGCCGGCGAAGAAGTTCATCGTGGTGGCCCAGCGCCCCTCCAGGGCGGCCTTGCGGCAGCGCGCGGCCAGGTCGGCCGCGGTGGTGTTGTAGACCCGGTGGCCGGCGTCGACCGCGGCCCTCCCCAGGATGACCGCCAGCATGGTCTTGCCCACTCCCGGCGGACCGATGAAGAGCACGTTGGCGGCATCCTCCAGGTAGGCCCCGCCGACAAGTTCTGAGATCAGCTTGCGGTCCACGCCGGGCTGGGCGGCGAAGTCGAAGTCCCCGAGCGTCCAGTTGGCCGGGAAGTTGGCCACCTTCATGCGCATCCGCCAGCGCCGCGCGCTGGTGGCCTCGACCTCGATCCGCAGCAGCTCCTCGATGAACTCGGTGTGTGAGGTCTCCTCGTTGCGGGCCTTCTCCAGCTGCCCCGGCAGGGCCTCGGCGGCGGCGCCGAGGTTTAGGTAGGCCAGGTGCGAGCGCAGCCGCTGGTAGACAGATTCCTGTTTCATGGGGTTTTTCCTTTGCGGTTGTCGTCGATGTAGCGCTGGTAGACGCCAAGGTCGATCGGTGGGCTGGTGGTTCGGGTGGAGCCGCCGATTGCGGCGGCCAGGGCGAGCGCCGTCTCCGAGGGCGGGCGGTTCAGCTTGCGCTTGCAGGGCCTGGCGGTGCCGAAGGCGGCCAGCACCACGTTCTCCAGCGCTGCGGCGTGCTCAGGCAGGCGCACGGTGCGGCCCTGCCCGTCGGGCAGCCGGCGGTGGGTGGCCAGCAGGCGGCCTTCCGGGGACTGGATGTGCAGCTCGCCTGTGCCCAGCCGCCAGCGGACCAGGACGTCGGACCCGACCCTCTCGGGCGGCGGCACCGAGTAGAGGTTGCCGCGCCAGGACACCAGCGCGTTGGCCGCGACCCGGCGCTGCTCAGTCCCCTCGGCCGGATAGGGGACATCGGGAAGCTCCAGCAGGTTCTCGAGTTCGGCCAGCTCGCCGACCGTCCGGCCCTTCCCGCGCGGGCGCCGGTCGGCGACCCGTTCGCAGAACCGGTCCAGGCTCCGCTGGGCCCCTTGGGGGTCCGTAACCTCCGCGGTGCGCCACCAGCGCCGGGTCAGGTAGCCGATCGCGTTCTCGACCACCCCCTTGCGGTTGGGCCGCCGCGGCGGGCAGGGATCGACCGCCACGGAGTAGTACTTGGCGATTTCGGCGAACGAGGCCCGGATGCGGTCGGTTCCGGGAACCAGGACCGTGGCCATGCGGTCCACCCGCCAGCGCCGGGCGCTGCCGCCGAGGCGGACAAGGACCTGGTGGATGCCGTCGACCAGGTGCGGCTGGTCCATGCGCTCGGCGAAGTGGGCCCGGAACCGGCCCGAGTGGGAGAGCGCGCCCACCAGCACGTAGGCCTTCTCCCCCCAGGGGGTGTCGGGGAGCTCCAGCCAGTCCCACTGGCATTCTTCGCCGGGCGGGTGCTCGATCTGGGCGACCGTCTGGCCCTTGACCCCGTGGCAGGCGCGGCAGGGCGGCCGCAGCTCCCGCTTCCGCAGCTGGCGGACGAACGTCGGGTAGCTCTGCCGGTAGCCCAGCTCCCTGGCCTCGCCGTAGAGCACGGTCCCCCAGACGTGGGGGTCGTCGCTCAGGCGCTGGCGCAGGTAGGGTTCGAACTTTTCGAAGACGTCCGGGCCGCTGCGGCGGCGCCGGCCGGGCGTCCGCTCCCCCCGAAGGTGGGCCCTTATCGTCTTGCGGTCGCGGGCGATCGCCGTGATCGTCCAGCCCCTCTTGCGTAGAGCGTGCAGTTCCACGCGCTCCTCCTGTGGCAACATCGGGGCAGGGCTCCTCTCCAGGCCGTTGCGTTACAAAAACAGCTTGGATTGGGGCTCTGCCCGTTACTTGAACAAGCGCTTACCGCAGGTGGGGAATCTGAGTGATCGAGAGTGGGGAATTTCGGTGATCGTCAACAGGGGTGGGCCCTGGCGACCGCGGCCGGGAAGTTGTCAATCACCAGGAAGTGGGGCACCCCGCCGAAGAACTCGAAGGTGTTATCCAGTCCCTCGATCACGTCCTCGATCTTCTGCCGGTGCAGCGGCCATACGAACATGTGGCGCGAGAACGCGCAGACCGTCTGCATCGTCCAGACGTCCCTCGCGCAACCTTTGTCGGGGTCCCAGATCTTGCCCATGCGCCCGAAGTCCAGCTCCATCACCTCGCCGGGTCCGGTCTGGACCATGCGGACGGTGTCGCGGACCTTCCCCTGGAGCAGGCCTTCCTTTAGGCAGAACCGCCGCAGCGTGGAGTAGGTGCAGACGACTTTGTTCTTCTCCAGCAATTCGTGCACGCGGGTGAGCTGCAGGTCCTCCTCGTCCAGCATTTGCCGGATCCAGTCCCGATGCGGGGCCAACAGGTCGGCGGCCGGTGTGTCGGGATCGTCCCTGGGACCGGGCAGGTTGCGGGCCGCCAGCTCGGCCAGCTGCCCTTCGGTGGGTTCGGGGCCGTCGCGGGTGAGTCCCTTGTCCCGGGCGGCGGCGACGTAGCCGCTCACCGTATTGCGGGAGTGGGCCGTTTCGCGGGCTATCTTGCGCTGGCTCTGCCCGTCCTGCCAGCGGCGAATGATTTCTCGCACGTCCACGAGAAACACCTCCTTGTATGCCATCGCGGCTCCCGCGCAAAAACGGATCCCCGTGATGATGCGGTTAAGGAGAGTCCCCGGGGTGGCTCAAAGACCATGAAAAAGTGGCTCAATGACCGTGAAAACGGGTTGGCTCAATGTCTTTGGAAAAGTGGCTCAATGTCTTTGAAAATCGACAGCCTGGGCCTGGAACACTGCAGCATTTCCCTGCAGCGCTGATATCAAAACGCACTATTTGCCACTTCAATAGATTCGGAATTTTCAAAATTGTTCACTAGGGGACCAGCAATAGCAGGGTGAAAAATACTAGGTGCGGTTGAGATCCTTTCGAGTAGAGAAATTTCGCAATATTGTTGATTCGGGCGAGATTGCAGTGCACGAGCTAGTGACTTGCCTGGTTGGGAAAAACGAATCCGGCAAATCTGCGCTTCTGGAAGCCTTGTACCTATTTAACCCGGCCTACGGTGAGAACTTCAGAGTCGACGATCAGTACCCTCGGTGGTTAGCCGCAGCGGACAGACGCAGCGGAAAACTTAATGAAGTCGCCCCCGTTCGAGTCACTCTGGAACTCGATGATCGCGAGTGGGATGAGGCAATCGAATTGCTTGGGGACGGTGTGTTGGCCGGCCGTGAACTCAAGGTTTCAAAGCGCTATAGCGGCGAACTCGTTTAGACCGCCGAATGGTCCGAAGAAGCAGCTATCAACAACCTCTTGGGGGCATTCCCAACAACAGTTAAATCCTTGGTCAATGATCAGGTCACACTTCATGGCCTTAAGGAAGCGCTGGCTGAACTTGATCCAGTAGAGGACGAATCCGAGACTTTGGTTGCCGAAATCGACAAGGTCCACGAGGTCCTCAGCGAAAAAGGTATTCAAGAATCCGGATTGTGGGATCGGTTGGTCGCCATCCTCGAACCCCACTTGCCTAAGTTTTTCCGATTCACTGAATACTCAACACTCCCTGGACGGATCGACTTCGATGATTTGGTTTCGGGCGAGGGTGAGGGTCCGGGCCAAACCGGCATTCAAGCAGCGCGAGCTCTTCTCCGATTGGCGGGGACCGACCTCGATCAAATTCGGAACGACGACTACGAACTTCGACGCAGTGAGCTTGAGGCTGTTCAGATCGACTTGACCAATCAGGTATTTGAGTACTGGAAACAGAATCCCGACCTGCAGGTAGTCATTGATGTCGACAAGGAGACAGTCGACAATGGGTATGGCCAAACTGCAGTTGCGCGATATTTGGACATCCGTCTTTTCGGACAAACGAACTGGTTACTCCAACAATTTCTCGCAACGCTCGTCGGGGTTTCAATGGTTCTTTTCATTCTTAGCGGCTTTCAGCGAATTCGACAGCGAAGACGCTCCGGTCGTACTACTTGATGAACCAGCGCTAACGCTACACGGCCGTGCCCAAGCAAACTTTCTGCGGTTCATCAATGAGCGGCTTGCTCCGAATTCGACTTCGATATACACCACGCATTCGCCATTTATGGTCGAAGTTGGTCGCTTAGAGCGAGTGAGGATCGTTGAAGATTCGGGCCCACCCGGACCAAGCGGCAGTCTGTCGACGCCTAAGAGCTGGTGGTCGCCTGGCACCGGGTTGGTAGCTTCGTGATCCCGTTGAACCCAGCGGTGGAGGAGCGGCTGTTGCTACTGGGCAACAGCGGCCTGGACAGATTGGCGAACGCCAGCTACTAGATCGTCTCATCGGCGGGAAGAGCTATCGCGAGAAACTCTCGCCGACTCCGCATCGGGCGCCGCTACGCAACCATGCCGCCGATCCCGAGCCGGTCGCAGCGGCGGCCGGCACGCACGAGGAGTCCGCCAAGAAAATTACCAGCAAAAAACCCGGATCGAACCGAGCACCCTACGGCGGCTCAGAGGTTGTGTCTAAAGGCCGACTCAAAGAAATAGGCGATCGACAAACGGTCCCGCGGAATGCCCTTACAGTATCTACCGAGATTGGCTGGCGATTGCACCCTCAAGGTGGCCATCGCCGCATTTTGTCAACTTGAAGGGAGTGCGCAATTGTTCATCTAAATGTGTAGACACAAATTCAAATAGCATGGGCGTTTGCGCCCTATCGCCAGTGATTCCTGCCACTAGTCACTCTGCAATTTGCTTTGGCGAAGTACCGATTGATTTCAGGAAATTCTCGGATGAAAGAGCCCAATGTAAGCCTCTCCATCGGCATCCGGATTACATTCATCCGAAACAATGATCCGAGCGGCGTCAGGGGCTGCCCCTGCCCACAAGCATCGGCCAATGGGAATCTTGAGGGAATCTGGTTTCGAACTACTTTTCCAGACATACTCCTCAGTAGCACTAAGCATTTGGATTCGTTCACCGCCTGAAGGTAGCCACAAGATAAGGGCCGCTTGACCTTCGTATTCTGCTTGAAAACTCAAAATCATACGTTTGAGGTCGATTTCAAGCCATTCCGTTGCGTGATCGCTCGCTAAGGCGTCCAGACAACCCTCAACACCTGCGATCACAAGAGCGTCTCCTCCATCGCCGGGCAATTCAATTGGCCAATTAAATTCCAATGCGAAAAACTGTCGCACGGAAAGGACTTGCGCCGGAGTAGCTAATTTTGCGAGTTGGTTTGACTCCCAAAGCAATGAAACACCTCTTCGCATCCAAACAGAATCACGTTGGATATTCACAGTTGAGAGTCTCTAAATAATTCAAGTTGTTTACTGTCACGATTTGTCCTTGAGGACCAACGGTCAAACAACGTTCGCGCTCTCGTTGCTGCAGATCGGATTTCGCTACTTAAACCCCTTCGCTCAAACCAGTCCAACAGCTGACTTAGTGCTGGGTGCGGCCTGAATCGGGTGCTACCTAGCGCCCTTGTGGCATTGATTCCACTCCCTTCGAGGCAAGCACCAATCAAATAAGAAACTTGATCGTAATCGTGAATCACCGGCGAACGTCGATTGGTGTGCCACGCAAGAGCGATTTCTTTTGGCGAGACCATTTTGAAAGACTTGCTGACTTTGTCGTGAGTGCACCACCCCAAATCCACAAAGTCTGAAGGCGCGTATCCAGTCCCCCGCAAGAACTTCTGGAACTGATCCTGCTCGATCCGGTCACTCTCATCGAATTAGTCGCAACAACTGGCAAGTGAGGGCAGAGGCGGCCGTAGGCAACGGCGTAGAAGTAGATTCTGATTCATCGTTGAGAAGTAAATTGATTCCCAACAACGCATCTTTGACACTTACGAATTGGCTATCAGCGAATTGAACCTTGCCGTAGTGTCGAGAAAAATACTCTAATGCCTTGCCCCGGCTTGATAACTTGGATATCTGCATCTGGTAATCCAACAGCCCGATGTTGCTCCAAGATTTCTTTCAACCTTTGAACATCTTGGACGACCGCGCGTCGCATCTTCGCCCAACTTACGGGAGTCGGCTCACTCTCCCTTTTGCGGCAAACATGAATTATGTCGTATTCAATCTTGCGCGATCCGAATTCGCCTCCTCCCTTGATTTCATCGCTTCGTATTGGGTATGTCGCCTCAAGGTAGAAGCCAGCGTCAAAAAGGCTTTCAAGTACTGCAACCCAAGGAGCGTCTTCACTGTGGTGGAAGGTGAATGCTAAGAGGCCGCCTGGTTTCAGAATTCGGTGCGCTTCGCTCCATGCAGCGGTGAGCAATCGTTGGTAATAACCATCAGGATCTTCAGGTTGACGTGCTCGATTGGAGACCGCTTCCAGTGCCTTCGGGGTGTACTGTGGTCCGAATGTATCCGGGAATCGGTCCCGGAGGACGAGTCGCAGCCAAACGTAAAAGAAATCTGCCAATTCCGCGTAGTGCAGGAGCCCTCCAAATGGCGGATCTGTAACAACGATGTCAAATGATGATGACTTGCGAGACGACAAATCTGTTGCGGATATACATTCAAGGATCGCGCTTGGCTGAATTGGGTCATTCGGAAATACTTTTGAACTCTTGCCCTTTAGATTCCCAATCAATTCAGGCGCTAATTGTTGAAGAGTTTCATTGTGAACGAGGTCCCACGGAGACGTTGCCCAATCCGACGCCTTGCGTAGGCTTTTCGCACAGGACTGCCAATTCCCGCGACCGAGTTCCGCAAATACGCAGTTTTCGACAACCGTAGATTTTGGATGAAAATTGGCGTTTGACAGTGCCGGAGCGAGGCAATCTCGAGAGATATCCCAAAAGCAAAACATGTTCTGGTTGCGCAAGTATTGTTGAAATGCCGACAACACTACTTCACGTGTTTTCCAGTCGTGTCCTTCGGCGCTTGCAATGGCGCGAAGGAGTTGCGCGTGGATTAACAATTGGCGGGGATTGAACATCTTCCACCAATGTGTGAATCCGTGATTGGGTAGACCCCCATTTAGCATGTGAGTCATGAATCCAAACGGCAATTGACTTCGCGGCCAATACTCCGACAAGTCCTTATTCTTCCGGGAGTCCCACTCACGATAAGCAGCGTTGAATTGCGACGGCTTGTCGGCGGGAGAAAAAAATCGGCCACCGTATGCGTGTTTGCCCTTTTTGCATTCGGGGCAATAGCCCTGTATTGCATATGCTGCAACCGGTCCAGTGTTTCCGGTTGCACGAACCGCGTTTAACACATCGTTTTCTGCGCCACATGTTGGAGACTGGCACGCAAATGAAGATTTCTTGGGTTTTCGAATTCCTGTCAATTTGTCAATGCGAAAGGCTTGTGTACCGCTTTCCCAATTGGTCTTGAATGTGACCCCCGTTTCCGGGCAACTGATTTCTTCCGGCAAGGGGCCGCGTACCTCGATTAATCGCGCCTTTTTTGACCGCGCGTTGTTCCAAGCCGCCGTCGCGGGCAACGAATCTGCTGCGCTCCCACCGAATTGTTGTCCTCCGATGGGCGAGGCTTCGCCGACCATCCACGCTGGGTGAACTAGCACTGATAGAGCCACTGATTTCTTCTGCGATTGCCTACGGCCAATGAGAAGATTTCCGCGCTCAGTATTTCCGCAAATGGGACATTCTGTCGATTGACCATTTAAGACTGCAAAAGGAGTTTCATCATCCGATATGACCAAAGGAACACCAGGTGCGATCCTCATATCTTTTTCTTCGATGTCATACGAAGCTTGGCATGCACTACAAGTGTGATTCCAATATCGGACCGTCAAATGCTTAGTAGCCATTAGTGGGGTGGACATGATTGGTGTGCGATGTGAGCACTCTGCTACACGGCACTCGGCGTGTTTGGACCAAAATACGTAAATGACCTCCGGCCCTTCGTATCGGTAATCGCACCTTTGGTCAATTGGAATCGAAAGTGGATCAAAACCATGGCTCATTACTGCGCCAGTTGGTTCATGGATCCATTTGCCAACGTGCCCTCTAGGGCAGCTGCACGCATAATAAGGCGATACCTGCGGCTTCACCTCTTCCTCTACATCGGCCAGAAGCTTATCAACATCTCGCTGGCTTACGCCCGCCATTTCTGCGTGTGTGACAAACCATGCGATCGGATTGAGGTCGGTACCATACAACTGCATTCCGAGCCTGGAACCCTCGACAATGGTCGTTCCGCCGCCCATAAATATGTCCGCGACGCGTACAGTATTGAACGAACCGCCGCCGTGATCGCGGTAGAACGCATCCCAGATTAATTTGGATGCTTCGGCGATGTCATCGGGGGCTTTAGTGGCGGCCGCGAGTAACATAGCGCGAAATACGCTTGACCGCCGCCTTGCCCACCATTTAGAAACCTGGTAAATGGGTTTACCTGCATTGCCTTCGATCGCAGCGATCCGATTAATCGGCAGGATTGGAAAATCCACTTCGAGACAAGTCTTGGGCCTGTCCGGGTCTGCGAAATCGACAGTTTCCAGACTGGTCTTGAATCCTGCGCCGACTGTTTGGGAAACGTGGTCGGCAACCAATTGCGCTCTTGTTCTTTTGGCCGAACGCTTCGCCATTACCGTTTTCCGCCTTCTTGCTGTTTCGACAATTCGATGAAGGGCACAGCCACCTCCAGTAGCGACAATCCCCCATGTGCAAGAGTGGGATATCCCCCGGGGCTGCGCCACTTTCTTCGCCCTAGGACGAAGGAGTGTCGTCCGTGCGGAGATTCAATTACGCTATCTACAGGCGGAACCCAGTCGCCAGGCTCATTGCTTGTTGCAAATCTTCCACTCTTGAACCGAGACCTTAGGTAATCCGATTGATTGCGGTCAGTCGTATCGGGGAATAATCCCGTTGCTGCGTAGCCGTGATCTCCCGTGATCACTACTCGGCGGCCGGTCGCGAGTCTGCATATCAGGTCCCAGAAATCATCCGAAGTAAGTTGTTGAACCGATTCGGTGATTAATGCCGGCAGACCGGCCCCAGGAGTGCTGAACTCGTGGATACGCTGATCGGGCCAGTGATGCCAAACAATCCAATTGGGAGATGCATCGATCAGTTCGATGCAATTTCTCCATGGTTTATTCGAAGCTTCGGTCTTGGCCCCCGGAAACCGGTGCGATCTGCCAGCACCGTCATTCTCCAACGCGGAGCGTTGCCGAAACCCCAATATCTTGGCGAATGAATTCGTATCCGCAGGAATCTCGGCGCCAGTTGCTTGGGCTTGCAGCACCTGGAAGCCCCGTGCATTCGCACCCTGAATCAACCAGGGAGTTTCACGAAGCGATAACCCATCAAGGATCAGAATGCAACGCCCTTGAGGAACAGAATCCCACCAATCCCCCAATTTCTGGGCGGTCCTGCACACAGATTCATAGTAATTGGACCAGAGGTCCCACCCGGCGGTGGCAAGGAATAGATCAATCGGCGCGATATCTCGGTCGCGACGAACCACTTCATTGGGAGCGCTATCGGGGAGTAAGGGAGGGCAAAATACTCGCCATGCATAAGAAAAAAGCTCTCCCCAAGCGCGTTTGGGGTTGGGCCCCTGAAGCACTCGCAAGAGGTCAATCGGTAACTGGCTCAGTGTCTTTCCTTGCGCAATCGCAATTCATATTGGATCCCATCGGGAAGCGAGCGAAGGAACTCGTTCAATTGCGCGCCGGTTGCTGACGGAATATTGATTGAAACATCAAGGATTTGGGTTTCGGTGGTAATTCCCCAAGTTTCGACCCGTGCTAGGAGGTTCAAAGCTGACATTGCATCCGACGTGTGCAAGACAAGTGCGACAGGGCTACCGGTGGTTTCATTAGAGTTGCTTTCCCCCGTGGAAGTGCATTCCGTTTCCCCTGAGGGTTCTGAAGTCTTTGTTTGCTCCTCATCGCCTCCTGGGCTTTCCCTACGTTTACCGCCAGATTCGGCCTGACCCTCCACATCTTCGGACCGCGGCACGGCTTGTGGGCGAATCAGGTAAGTCTCATTGAGGTGCTTCCCAGTACCTAGCTTTCCCTGCATTCGTTTCTGCGCGGAGCGTTCATCTTCGCCAGGCTGAAGTTGCAAGTACTCCATTCCACGAATGTCAATTGCGATGTCACCACGTGCACAAACTCGGACGACATGCTCTTTCAAAAGGTCTTCACCCAGCCAAGGGATGCAATGATGACCCGACGGACGGGGCTCACGTAGTTCTCTGAGGAAATTACCGATCGACTCGTTGCGATGCGACGCGCGTATGGCGAGTGCATCAAATTCCTCGGGCACGAATAGATTGACTCGAACATGTTCTGATATCGCTTCCGGGATGTCTTGACCGGAGGATTTGTGAGCGCTAATGTGAAATGTACACCTACCGGGTTCTTGGAAGTTCCATGTGTCCAATATGGCGAATCGATCAAATCGATTTGCCAGGATTCCCTCAAGCTCTCGCTGGTACTTAGTGAGTAGCCATTGGTACTCTGGGTTTTGCTGCCGCCACCGATCAGCAAGTACAACGGCCCGAGTCACGACTAGTACCTCTCGGTCGAAAAACACCCCAGCGCTCCCCTTCTTGGGAAGAAGGAACCGGACGGCGTTTCTCTGAGATTGCAATTGTTCCCGCAGCCAATGACCTAGCGTTCCCCCTACCGGTTCGGGACTCTCGGGTAGCACCAACAAAGGAACGCGATTGCCCCAGTTGTGCGGACTTCCATTGCTAGATGCAGCTTCCCAAGGAGTTTTGGACCACGTTGGGGGGAGCACTACAACATGATGACTCTGCGAGACTCCGGCACGACCACCTATCGCGTCATGAATCTCTCGAATTAATCGATCAATGTCCGACCCATCGGAAAAAATCTTGTCATTACGTGCGTTCGCTATGAGCTTGGATTGGGGGTTTTCCTCATCCTTGAAAATCAGGCGACGTCCATCCCGATGGATATTGAAACTGTTTTCTTCGATGATTGACAATTCGGCTTCGAAATGGTTGTCGTCAATCGGATGGTCTCGAGTTATGTCCACTTGGAGCACTTCAGGCTCGGCACCAGCCATGTTTTCAATTGCTAGCGTTCGCAGCCAAAGTGCTGCGATTATTCGATCTAGATTGGGAACTCTTTTATTGGAATCGGGTACGGCTTCGATTACTGCGCTCTGATTGCGTTGTGCTTTCTGTCGCAAGCGCATGTGGTTCTGATTTGCAACCGAATCGAGCAGCGCAATTACGCCACTTCTGTCGTCACTCAATCGAAAATCTGCCGCCGTCAATACAGGGCTGTCGACATTCTGTTTGAATAGATCCGCCAATATGCGAATCAAATCGCGAGTTTCTTGAGCGTGTGTGGCTACGAGCACTTGATCTTCGAGCAATTGCAAAAGGTGTGGAGCAAACGGCCAACTCTCTACGAATCGTCGGCGGATTCGATCATGCTCCGAGGGTGCGGGTTTAAGTAGCCGTAAGTACTCTGAAACGTGCAAATGCAATATCGATTCGATTTGCGAATTTGCAATGTGCGTGCGGTTTTCAAATAGACGATGGAGGAGGAGATGTTGCCGGTCTTCTTTGGCCGTAGGCCCTTTGAAATCGACCAAAACGGGTGCTATGCGTTGAATTTGCTGGAATGCATCTGAACTTCCGTCCCTAACTGAAACTACGAGCACGAGCAACTCGGGATGCTCTTTGGCAATTTCAGACAGAAGTTGAATGCAATTGAAAGCCCAATTCCTCCAAGGGTGCTGCCTGGTATTTGTTAGCCCGTCAAACCATGTTTGAAATTCATCGAACAACAAGGCTGTAGGACTTCGTCGGAAAAGTTCGACTAGGAGTTCGTAACTCGGCACTTGGGTTTTGTTTTGGCCCAGCCCTGTCCACATCCCGCGGATTTCCGGTCCGTGCGGATGCCGGTCGAATAAGAGATCCCATAGGAACTTGTAGTTGTGGCGGTGAAGACTTTCGCTAATGACGTGCAAATCCCCGCGAAATCGAATGCTGGCGAGCTCAGGTAGATTCAAGCGGGGGCCCCACTCGTGTAACCAACGGCTCGTCGCGGTGGAATCTGTAAATGCGTGATGCAGCATGGCCATCAAATGAGATTTGCCTTGGCCACGATCTCCAATGAGGACAAGGGGCCGGTCTTGATCAGGGGAAACCGCACCCAGCGCCTGTAGCGCATCGGCAGATGGATATGTGATCTCCAAAAACTCGGATGCAGAGATTTGAGTGGCGCCAGTGTTGGTGGAGTTGGCCAATTCAATCGCCGTACCCTTCAACCGTCGCCCCTGGAACTCTTTTCTTAGTGTCAAACCAAGCATTATTCGGCCTCATTGATAGAAGTTCGACAGGCCATTGCGATACTCCCAGTCAAATGCGCGATGTGATTCGTACTCAACATTTGTCAAACTCTCCTTCTCACTTAACTAAAGGTTCATTGGAAATCTGAATTCTCAACCAATTGCAAGCTCCGAATAAATGAGTGAAAAGTTGATTTTGACTGGAGATGCGAGTTGCAAGCTAATAGATTCTGGGGTCCCAATTGCATGGGGCGAAACTGCGTGCGCGCCAAAGGTTTTTGATCACCTGCAAATGCTAAATTGACCGCGCGTTGCTCCGCCGGAAACGACTCTGGATTTGCCTTCAATTGGATGCAGCAATCTCCAATAATCAGTCAGGAGTTTGAACAATGCGGAAAATTTCGTTCGGATTTAATTGAAATCATTTCTCAAATGCGAGAGCGCTCCCTCTAAGGTAGTTGTTGCCGCAACTCGAATGACAATCGTTATTTGCGCACCTCTCGGCGGACTATCTCACGTGAGTAGTTTGGGCAGGCCGCGGCAGTCAGGTCGGTGACTTTAGTTTCAAACTTCGCCGCCGTGGTTGCCAATTCCGTTGCGGGAATCAATACTTAAACGGTAAACATAATGGTAATTATGTATAGTTCCTGCCGAGCTGTCGAGCTAGTGAAACCTCCACCTTCCGCGGCCGATTCATGCGGAGTGCCCGCGAAACTTCTTCGGTAGGGCCCCGGCCGATCGTCGCAAACTCTGTGGCCCTCCCCACTCGATTTCCAGCAGCGATCGAACAAGCCAAATCAAAAGCGAGACTACCTGACAAAGCCCTGTGCGGAAGGCGATTACAGCGCATTTCCAACGCGATCGGGCCTGGAGATCTGACGTGCTTTAATCCGGGGTATCACCATGCTGAATCGGGCCTGAATGATCTTCGATCTATTCGCGAGGCGACCTACAAAACTCCAGTGGAGCGCGGTCTTGTTCGGACTTGTCGCCCTTGCCGTATTTACGTCACCGGTTTACGCGGCCGAGTTCAGGGGTGATGAAGGCACGGTTCGGATTACCGCCGACGAAATCATCGAGGGCGACCTGTTCGTCGGCGCGCAGAATTTGACTATCGACGGTACCGTCAACGGTGACGTTTTCGCCGGCGCAGCGACCACAACAATTCGGGGAACGATCAACGGGAGCCTGAACGCCGGAGGCCAAACTGTCCGCATTGAAGGACCGGTCACCAATGGTGTTCGGGTCGCTGGAGCCGAAATAGTCATCGCCGCCCCGATCGGGCGCGACCTGATCGTGGCCGGGGAATCGCTGGAAATCTCCGGTGCCGGAAAGGTCGGCGGAGACGCCATCATTGCCGTCAATAACGTCACGCTTGCGGGCGATGTCGGCGGGCGCGTCCTCGGATTTGCCGAAAGGCTCCGACTTGCCGCTGGTGTCGGCCAGTACGTGGATGTCGAAATCGGGAATCTGGATGTTGATTCGTCGGCTCGGATCGCAGGCGACGTCAAATATCGAAGTGCGAATGAAGCACAGGTGCCCGCTGGGGCTGTCGGAGGGACCGTGCTGTACGAGGCCGTTACGGCCGACCCAGCGGCCGGCGTCGCGGAAACCATCCTGAACGCCGTGCGCTGGGGCATGGCATGGATCGTTGTGCAGGCCCTGCTGGGACTCCTGCTATTTCTCTTGGCCCGCGCCTGGGTGGAGCGCGCCGCAAGCCAGATTGTGGACCGGCCCTGGATCAGTCTTTTAACCGGTGCTGTATCCGGCTTCGCGGCCGTGCCTTTGATCCTGATTGTTTCGGCTGTTCTGCTGGTGATCTTCGGAATAGCCTTCGGCTCCGGCATCCTGGCTGCGATTCCGGTTCCAATATTCGGCCTGGGGCTATTTGCCCTGGCGTTGTACGCGAGTCCGGTATTTGCGGCCCTGGTTGTGGGGAGATTGATCATGGACCGCTTGTCGATGGAGAGCACCGGTCTGGCCGGGGTCCTCGCGCTAGTCGTGGGTCTGGTAGTTCTTGCAGCCCTGGGCGCCATTCCCTACGTTGGGTGGCTGGTGTCCGCCCTGGCCGCGGTTTTTGGGCTTGGCGGGGCGCTGCTGGCCACTCGTGCCGCAGCGCCAAGCGACGAGGCGGCCCAAGGGTAGTTCACGCCGATGCGGGTTCGCCGCATCAGCGCGGCGCTCCGTTCGGACCCCGGGCCGGTGCCCCGGCAATGCCGGGCGCCGCGCAAGTATTGGCAGACACGAAAAAACCAACGCCGCCCGCGCCGGTTGCAATTTTGCCCGGAGGACATCGAACGACGAACCATGCCGGCACTGCACGACGCCTCCGATCACAGCCAGGGGTTTACGGCAGTTGCAACAGGCCGGGCTATCTACCGATCTTCCGGCAATGCGGTGAAACCGGAATCAACTACTCGACGGTGCGCAGAACCTCGATCCGGTTGTCCAGGTTCACAACCTGCGCTACGAACTGCTGAACAGCGGCGGCGGTGATTCCCTCGAGCGCCTGGAGGTTTTGCTCCGGCGTGCCGGCCGCGTCGCCGAGGTGGCGGCGGCGCAGCAGGGGTACGATTATTTCGCCGTTGTTGTCGAGTTGGTAGTTGTCGCGCGCCACCGATATCGCCTCCGCCAGGTCCGCGTCCGAGGGGCCGTTCGCGCTCAGTTCCTGGATGACAGCGATGATGGTGGCCAGACTCTCCTCGAGGACATCGGCGGCACCGGACGCTTGGATGATGGTCTCCCAGGCGCCGGTTTCGACGACGGCCGTCGTCGAGATACGGATCGAATAGGTTTCGCCGAGACCTTCCCGGACGGCGCCGATGAGCAGATCGTTGATGATGCTCTGGGCAATGTCTCTGGTGACCAGCGATTCGACCGTGACAGGCATCTTGGCGCCAAGGGCGACGTTCAGCCCGGTTTCACCGGAACCGGCGGCAACCGGGATCGTGATTCGCTGGATCCCGGGCGGGAAGCCGGGGTTGTGGTCCACGAACGAGTCTGCGGCGCCCGAGGGCAACGTCGCGATGTAGCGGGTTGCCAGTTCGGCCACGGTCTGGCGGTCAACGTCGCCGACAACCGCAATAACCAGGTCGTCAACGTCGCCAAGCCGCATCTCGTAGAGATCCAGCAGGGAATCCGGCGTGGTGGCGGCAATCTGCTCATTGGTGGCCACGAGCGTAAACCACGGACTGTTCTGGTAGAAAGCGGCCCACATTGCAATCGGTGCTTGCCAACCCGGCGAGTTCTCCGCGGAAGTCCGGCGCGTCCGCATGCTCTGGATCTGTGCGTTTGTAGCAATCTGGGTGATTCGCGGCTCGGCGACGTAGATGTGCAGCAGGGCGAAGAGATCCTCAAGATCATCGCGGCTCGAGGCGCCCGAGAAGCCCTCTGTGAGCTGCGCAATGTATGGGTTGAGCCGCGCCGTGGTCCCGGCAAGGTACTCATCGAGCTGGGTCGCCGATGCCTCGCCGGCGCCGCTGGCGGCGACGGCGGCGACCGCGTGATTGCGCAGCGCGGAGCTGCCGACCGGCAATAGCGACCAACCACCCAGGCCCTGCGCGATCACGTTTACTTGGTTGGCGGCAAGATCACTGGGTACGAACACGACTGTGGTGCCGTTCTCGAACGCCCACTCGTACGCCCCATCGAAGACACTCAGCGCCCCCTCGCTGGTCGCGGCGACCGGGTCGGGTGCGGCCAGCAGCGAATCGATCGGCTCTTCGGGCGCCGGCGCGGCCAACGGAACGACCGCGTCGATGGCTTCCTGGAGTTCGGATGCGTCCGGCACGTTGGCCGGATCATCGCCGAGGGAAACAACCAGTGGAGGCGCGTTTTCCAGCACCCAGCGCAGGTGCGCCGTTATTTCATCGACGGTGAAGGAATCCAGCATCGTCCCGATCCTGTCCACCCGGTCAGCGGTCGATTCGATGCTGTCGCCCCGGACGAAGTTCGCCACGAAGCGGTTGGCGTAGTTCGAACTCTGGATGGTCTCCGACCCCTCGAGCAGGGCGGCGAGTTCGGTCTTTGCGCCCTCGACCGCCTGTTCGAGCTCGCCCGGTGTGAACCCGTAGTGCGCGGCGCCTTCGAGTACCGAAATGTAGTCGGTCGTGGCCTGCTTGAGGTCCGGGCCGCGGAGATTCGTCCCGTAAAGACGCAGCCCGCGCGCCTGCTGCCACAGAATCAGGCGCGGTTCGTTGGCCTGCGACATCAGCCCGGCCTGGAACGCGCTGGCGAGGCGGATGTCCATCATCCGCGCAATGACCGACTCCATGTTGCGGAGCCGGTCGCCACCGCGGGTACCGGCCGGCCACGCCGGCAGCTGCCAGTCGATGGACATCGAGATGACGCCATAGTCGGGGTCGGTCACGACATCGGTGAGCGGCTCGTCGATGAAATCGGCCGTGAATGCGTGCCGCTCGGGCTGGGCCGCTACCGGATCGTCGGGCCGCGCCAGCTCCCCGAAAAACTGCTGGACCTTCTGCTCCATCTCGGCAACGGGAAGGTCGCCGACGACGATTACCGCCACGTTGTCGGGTCGGTACCAGGTTTCGTAGAAATCGCGGAGGTGTTCGGTGGTGATCGCCGCGTTCGTGTCCAGGTCGCCTCCAATGAGCATGCCTTCATAGATGCTGCCGGTGTAGTAGATCGCGTCGAGGAATCCCCCGATGCGGCCGTTTGCGGTTTCGTTGCGCAGCCGGTATTCGTCTTGGATGATTCCCCGCTCGGCTTCAACGTCTTCGGGCTCAAGCGTGGCGGCCGACAGCCATTGCGCGAGCACTTCGAAACCCAGGTCCAGCGCTTCCGGGTTGTCGAGCAGGAAGTCGAGCCGGTAGACGGTTTCATCGGGGCTGGTGTAGGCGTTCAGATCGTGGCCGAAGTCGATTCCTATGCTGCGCAGCGCCTGGATCAGATCGTTCTTGGAGAACCGCTCGGTGCCGTTAAACAGCATGTGCTCCAGGTAGTGGGCCATGCCGTCCAGCCCCTCGGGATCAAGGACCGCGCCGGCGTTTACGGCAAGGCGCATCGTCACCGCTTCGGCCGGCGAGTCGTTGGACCGCAGGTAATAGGTAAGGCCGTTATCGAGCGTTCCGACCAGGACGTCGGCATCGGCTCCCAGCGAGGTCGGGTCCAGGTCCGCCGGTACGTAATCGTTGAATTCGCCCAGATCGGCCCGGTCCGAAACCGGCGCCGGCTCTTCGTCGAGTTCCTCGTCCGGGGCCGGTTCGACCGGCGCCGGAGCGGGCGGGGTTTCGACGGGTTCAGGGATATCGGTCGGTTCGGATTCGGGCTGGGTCTCGGACACCGTGGTTTCAACGACCGGCGGCGCCACGGTCGGCTCGGCGGCAGCCGGTTCTTCATCTCCACCGAACGGGCCGCACGCAGTCGCCACCAGCGCCAGCGCCAAAGCCAGCGCCAGGGCGGCGAGCAATGACCTGCGCCACAGGCTTGCAAAGGGAGCGATCAGGCCGGGTCCGGAACGCGTCCCCGCAGAAGTTCTGGAGTCAGGACGATTGGGCATGAAAGCGCCTGAAACGATCGGGTAACCCCCTGGCGGTGGGGCTGCTGGGCCAGGGGAGTGGATGGTTCGCATTTGACGGCAGACCTTTACCGCTGCGGCATCCGGCGGCTTGCTTCACGCCCGCCACCATGCAACCTGGGCACGGCTGCCAATCTGTTCCATTTTCCCGAAAGGCGCGAGTCCACTGCGGCCGCCAAAACCTGCCGGCCGCGGGATTGGGTCCGGGCGCCTGGTCGAATTCCGCCGGATGATTCAAGATCCCTGGCGCCGCGACCTTCGCGGGGCGTGGTCCAGCCGGGGCAGCGGTGAATCCGACACGGCCGACCACAGCGACGCCGGTCGCCCTCCGCGGGTCACGTCGGCGCGCCGCGGCGGCGGCGCCTGTCGGAATGTCCCGTTCTGGCGGACCATGCGCTGGAAGTTGCCCGGATCGAGTCGCGTGTTCCAGACGGCCTCGTAGACCCTCCGCAGCTCGCTGATGGTGAATTCAGGAGGACAGAACTTGGCCGCAACGGCCGTGTATTCGAGCTTGGAACGCAGCCGTTCCAGGGCATCGCCGGCGATTTTGCGGTGGTCGAACGCCAGCTGCACCGACCCATCCTCTATCGCCGCCACCGGCAGTAGCGCGGCCGAAGCCGCATCCCCGCCGCCGCGGGGCTGAACTTCCGCGCAGACCGCCCAGTACGCCACGGTCACGACCCTCATCCTCGGGTCGCGGTCCGGCCGCCCGTAGCTGGCCAGCTGTTCCAGGAACCTTGCGTCGCCGGTGAGACCGGTCTCTTCCTCGAGCTCGCGCGCCGCGGCGCCATCGAGGTCTTCGTCGGGTCGGACGAAGCCGCCCGGCAGGGCCCAGCGTCCGCGGAAGGGTTCCTGCCCACGCTCGATCAATAGCATGTGCAGTTTTCCGGACCGGATAGTGAACACCACAATGTCCACCGTAGCCGCGACTGCCGGGAAAGCGCGCGGATCGTAAGCCGGTTCGCTGTTCGGCATGGCTCCGTTCTGGAAGGCCGGATTTGTCTAGGCGGACTCTGGTCGATCCGATCGCCCAAAGGCGACGACCAACCGGTGCCGGAATTATCTACGGCACCGGGTTTGGGTCTTCTTCAGGGAGTTCGGCCCAGGTGATCCTCCTCGGCCTCTTTGTGGCCGTCGAAGAATGCCCACCGCCGCCGGTTGCGCTCGCGGTGACCGGCGTTGCGGTAGTCGCCCAAAGCGCGGTTGACGCTGTCGAAGGCGGTGCGGACGCCGGCATGGTCGCCGCGGTAGTCCTGGATGGAACCGTCGCCTATCCCCAGACTCCCGGCTTCGGAATAGCTGTCCTGGTTTGCGCCCAGGAATACAAAGCTCCATCCCGATTCCTGCCGGGCGTCGATCAGGTCGAAGAGTTTGCGGCGACCCCAGCGCCGTGAGCAGTTCTCCTGCCCGTCGGTAAAGATGACCACCACCTGGTCCTCGCCGCCGGAGCCGTGGACGGGCCGCCCGCACCGCTCGTCGGCCGCTTCGATGAGGTCGCCCAGGGCGTCGAGCAGCGGAGTGGCGCCCCGGGGGCGGTATTGCTCGGTCGCCAATCGCGGCACGCGATCGATCGGGAGGTCGTCGAGCAAAACCTGGCTGGGGTTCTGGCTGTCGAACATCACCAGGGTCAGGCTGCAGTCTCCCGGGTGATTGCGCTGCTCGGCGACGAAGTTGTTGAAACCACCGACCACATCGTCCTCCAATCCGGCCATCGAACCCGACCGGTCGATAAGGAATGAGACATGCACCGCGGGACTGCCCTGACCGGATTTGGCTTTATCTCGTTCTTGGATGGTGTTCGGACCAGGTTGTGCGGCGATTCGATCGGCGATCGCCAGTACGTCGGCGAGGGCGCGGGTACGGATCAATCGACGGCGCCCGGACGCGAACAAGCCTCCGCGAGCCATCCAGGCGCGCCGACCGCCCCGGGCCCCAATGCAGGCACCCGCGATGGCCCGGCTCACTTCGTGCAGGAAGGCCAGGTCTCCCGACACCAATCCGCCGCGGTCCGCTGCAGCCGATCCCAATGGCGATGGCGCGCTGGCGGCTGCCAGCAACGCCGCCGGGATGGCCTGCGTGCAGAGCGCGGATCGGCCCAGGACCCGGATCGACCGCCAGGGGTCGACGCCCAGCAAATGGCAGGCCGCCCGAATGGCGGTAGCCACCGACTGGCCGTAGATGCTTGCCGGCGGATACCGGTCACAGATCTCGGCGACCGATTCAATCCATTCCCGCCCCAGCGGTTCATCTGACTGGGCGGCCAGCGCCACTGCTGCGGCGACCGCGGCCGCGCCGGCGATCGCGGCGCCATGCCGGTGAGTCACCGTTGCCGATAGGGCGGCCTCATATGCGGCCCGCGGAGGATCGCCGGCGTAGCAGAGTCCGAAGACCGTGGCTCGCGCCGCCGCCGCCGCGCCGGCCGAATTGGGCGTTCCCGCCAGCGACCAAATGGTGCCGCGGCGCAGGGCATTCTGGGCGGCCGCGGTTGCCTGTCCGGCGCCCGATACGCTGGCAGCCACCAGGGAGGCGGCGAACGTTTCCGGGTGGTTCAGAGGATTGGCCAGGGCGGCCTCGCCGGCGAGGAGGGCCATTTCCGTGTTCGGGCCTGGCCCGGGGCGATCACCCTGCAACAGGGCGGGCATTGACTCGCCGAAGAGGATGCCCGCCATTGCGCCCCTGCAGCGGTCAAGCGGTGGTGGCGTGAATGCGGCATTGCCCTCGGGTGCGGGCGGCAGCAGGTGCTCGACCTGGTTTGCGGCGTCCGTTCCGATTCTTTTGGCGAGCGGGGACTTCGGATTCATTACGAATCTTCCTGTTTACTGGGCGCGGCCTGATCGGCCTGCGGTCGGGTAGTTATTGTCTATGCTACACTACTTATTGTGTTAGCTACAAATACAAACACTTTTCATCGAATAACGACCAGTCGCACAACAGATGTCCTAAGGGGTAAAAGCTCATGGAAGCAAGATTGACGGAATTGATCCTTAATGCGCCTTGGCGTGAAGCAGTCACGTTTCGGGAGACGTGGCCCCACGAATACGTCCTGACCGAGAAAGACAGTCAACAGGAGCTGCTGGAGGTTGTCCGTCAGCGATTTCGCGCCGGGGAAGGGGTGCGTTGCCGGTTCTTCCGAATGAAGAACTCTTACTTGTTCATCGGCGACCACAAATATTGGTTGATGACCCATTGGGACAAAATCCAACCTGGCACCAATTACGTTCTGAATCGCGCAAAGCTTTATCGGGACCGCCGGGATTTTGTGATCCAGCCGGGCGACACCGGCCGGCCGGAGGACTATCCGGAAAATCCGGCCAACGAATTGCAGGGGTGAATTTCCGAAACTCGACTCACCCGCAGGAGTTGGACTGGAGGTGTAACTAGATCGTGGGCACCAGCCAAAGTGACGGAAACGGGTTCAAATCCCTACTTCAGTACGTGGGCGGCACCTTTGACTTGAGGCGAAGTCGTCGAGTTGCCTTGCTTTCGGAATTGACTCCGCGCATCCAGGCGGCGCGTAGGGTCGAGCGCGAGTTAGACCGGCACCTCGCGCGCAGGTTCAACGTATTCAAATACCTGCGAACAGACGAATTGGGTCTGTCGCGAATCATCGCCGACTTGCTGGATCCAGCCGCCGAGCATGGCCAAAAGAAACTCTTCCTCGAGACATTGCTTGGCACCCTCCCAGAAACGTGCAAGGTGCCTGGCGCGATCCAGGATACCAACGTCAACCCGATCAAAGTCGTCACGGAGAGGGCAATCCCGAGCGATCGCCGGATTGACATCAGCGTGGACATCCCGACCGATGAAGGCTCGTTCTGTCTCGCACTGGAAAACAAACCGTATGCCGTAGACCTACCGAACCAGATCATCTGCTACTTGAAGTTCCTGAAAAGGAACTACCAAGACCGTTTCCTGCTTCTTTACGTTCCGCCGTATGATCGCGAGCCTGACGAATCTAGCCTGCCCAAAAAAGACCGTGAGAAATGGCATGAGCATTTCCTGGTAATGCCTTATGCCGGAGGTGAGCTTTCGCTCGAAAACTGGTTAGTTTCCTGTCGCAGACGTTGCGACACCGAACGGCTCAATTGGTTCCTTTTGCAAGCTCAATCTTTCTGCCGACAGCAATTTGGAGGCTCCGCTTTGTCCACTGATGCCGAAACGCGTGAGATACGCGCATACCTTTCCGAAAATCCAGGCCACCTGCCGGCCGCCCTCGCCATTCACGACGCCTGGCCCTCAGTTCGGGAAAAGTTATGCGAAGGGTTCTTAAACCACCTTCGAAATCACGTTGAAGCCCGCTTGGGCGAGATTGCAGAGCACCCTGTGTCCGAATATCGCGTGGCCTGCCAATTCGAAGGGGAGAAGCGATATTCGTCGTTACTGTGGGTCGCACGCAACGACTGGCCAGATTACTCCGTCAAACTCCAATGCGGGGGCCGAGGCACAACTTGGTGGCAGTGGGGCGTTTCCTCCCGGAAACCGCTAAGTGAAATGTCAGACCAAGAGAAGCAAGTTCGCCGGAAGGTCGTAGAAGCACTTTCCCGCCATCGTCTCACGGTTGGAGAAGACGACGGTCATCATTGGCCGCAACGGGAATATGTCAGGGAATACGAAAACTGGCACAGACTCGCTCCAGAATTTGAAGCGGAAATTGATGGCCGCAGGAGTGAAATCACGGATTTCTACATTAGTCGTTTGTTGCGGATCGCGGAATCTGCCATTCCGGCAATCGACAAAATAGCAAAGACAAATCCGGCAACTCCAAGCCCATAAATGAGGCATGATTGCTTGTTGCCGACGGCGGCAACCCGCCGATTAGGCAGTCGATTTCAGCCAATTTGACCGAAGCGCTAACTTGGCAAATTCAATTGGGATCTCGGGCGAGCGTTTGGGCAATCTCGGCGGCTAAACCATCAAGCAGCGAGGGGTTAGGCGGCCGAAGCGGTTCGGTGCACAGCGGCGAGCCGCTGGCCAAGCACTTTTCGTACCACTCGTTTTTCTGCGCGAACCAGGATTCCCAACCCTTGACCGTTGATTCAAACTCCGCCATCCACTCCGGCGATCGGTCAACTGCCCGGCACACCCTAATGTCGGTAAGCCCCGAAACATACACCAAAACGCCGCACATGTTTGCTTGATACGCCTCCCGACGTTCTTCATTTACAAAAACGCTGCGCAACAACAGGTAGTCGCTAAGCCACGCTTCGGTGTGCGCATGGTCTAGAGCAGCGCCTGCCTCCCAGGCCATCCAATGAGCTATCTCATGGATCACTGTCGTAAAGTCAATATCTTCATCAGCGTCGAAGATGAGCGTTGTCTTGTCTCCCCTACGCACCGCGCAGGCGATCGCTCCGGCCGGGCAGTACTTCATGTCCGTGGAAATAGTCGGCGCTTCAGCCCCCAGCCCTTTAGCCGTCCCGCCCACAATTGCCTCGATCTTCTGTAGCGACAGGTCTGGAAAACCCGGAGACTTCTTCGCAATAAAAAACGGGCACTCGTTGACGCTGAAGTTAGTCGTTGTGAGTATTTCAAACGCGGGCGCGTAGCCGATGTCTTCGGTGAACCGCAGGTTAAGCAGGTCCTCGACAAATTCACCTGTTACCACGAAAAATGTCCGATGGGTTACATCCCGGGAATCCAACTTGTAAGTAGCGTTCGGCTCCCCAATCCCGAATCTGTCGCTTGGGTAAGCTTCTCCGATCGACACGCATTCGGCATCTAGCCGCTCTTGCTCGGCGCGCTCTTCAGCAAGGCGCTCTTCGGCCTCAGATCGCGCTGGCAACTGCGTGTATTTTGTGGCGTTCGGATCATATTTCGGCTCAGGCGTTGGCGTTGGCGTAAGAGTGACCAGTATGCGAATTTCCTTTACGATCCGCCGCTCCCCAGGCGTGGGAATCGCCGCCGCAAACCGCTCCGGCTCCGGTGTTTGGGTGTAGGCAGTCGCGTTCGGGTCATAGAGCTGGGGTCCTGGCGCGGGTAGCGGATCGCTTTTAGGATCGCTTTCAAATGAAGCCCATCCAATAGCAAACAGCAGGATGACAATCAGCGCCGTAAAGCCAAATATCCCCGCGGCCGCCCAAGCCAGAGCGCGGAGAACGAATTTCAACAGACTTACCTTTCGAAGCGGTTACGCCAGAAGCCGGCCCGCCGCGCTCGCTTGCCGGGCCAGCTCCGAAGTATGAATGTAGCCCAGTTGCGGGGAGCCGCCCGCCCATTGGCCACCTGGCGGCCGCTCTCGGCCCCAGCTGGGGCTCACATTCGGGGTCTTGGGTCCTTGCCGGCGGACGTCGAGCGCCGCCAGGTGGGGTAGATCGATCTGGGCGCGATATCGGCCAGATTTCACGTCCCGGCGTGTAAGCCAATTCGACCGCATTGAGCAGTTAGCCGATGCGGCCATTTGGTGGGGCTCCCTCCCTCTGGCGGCGGAGGGTTATACGAGCAGTACCCCGCGGAACGCGCGGCCGTACCGCTGGCGGAGTAATCCGCCGGTGATTAGCAGCATGTCCAGGCCGTCGAAATTCATGGCGCGTTACTTCTGCGCCGGTTCCAACGCCTCGCAAATACAAATACTGGCCACTGGATACGCCAATAGACCCATTCCAGACACGCGCAACCGAAAAGAGCGAAGAGGGAAGGCTTAATCCGATGGGCGGCGCGCCGTGCGAGGCCCAATGCCCATTCAAGAAAAGAATGATTACCCGAGCGGCGACCGCGGTGCTGATGATTCCTGGCTGAAGCCGTCAGCTATCTCCGCTACCCAGGGCAAAGATTGCCAGGCCGCGGATTGGATCCCGCAGGGCGTGGTCGCGTTCAGCCGCAGGCCGGACACTGCGTGGAAAGGCGGGAGTAGGACCGGGAACGCGATCCCGGGCGGGAACATTCCGACGATCGCCCGGGCGTCGAACTACGCATTGGAGGGACCACCCGAATATGGGCCGAGACGCTCTGCTGCTGAATCCTGTGAATTTCTGAAACCGCGTGCGGGTCGAATTAACCTGAGTCGCGCTGACTCCGCTTGCCCAATCCAATCCAGCCCAACATCAATTGCCCTCCCGCGAATCCGCGTTCCGGCGACGGCGACCTTACACCGAATAAACGGTATCTCTGCCCTCGGTTCAAGCCCCGGCGCTGGAATCCCAATTTCCATGGAGCTGCAGGCGAATTGTCCGTGCACCGTTCCGGCCGCTTGCTCGCCGTGGCGACGCGAATTATGTCGAGCGCACCGGATTGCAGGCCCGGGTCGGCATGGCACTGTACGAGCGGTCCGGGCGCCGCGGGCGGCCAGAAAGCCAGCGGGTCGATCAGCCTGCCCTGACGCGATCGCGGACTGGCAAGCCTAGCTGTCCAAAGCGTCGGTCCATCGGGGGCGCTGGGCGCGCGAGCGGTATAGTGCCACACGCTGGCCGGCGCAGACTGTCCAGCGTGTGCACGAAGCCACCAGACCCAGGATCGGAGTTCGGGAATTGAAGGACACTCACAGATTCGAGAACCTGACCTGGCCTGAGATCAACCGCGCGGTCAGCCGGGGGCTCATACCCGTCTTGCCGGTTGGCACGGTCGAGCAGCACGGCCCGCACCTGCCGCTGAAGATGGATCTTTGGTCGGCGGATTCGGTCGCCGACGAAGCCGCGCGGCGAAGACCCGACCGCCTGCTGGCAATGCCGGTTATCCCATATGGGTACACGACCCACGTAATGGACTTTCCCGGCAGCATCACGATCCATCACGAGACGTTCATCCGATACGTCGTCGATGTGATCAAGAGCCTCGCCCACCATGGATTCAAGAAGGTGATCGTCGTCAACGGCCACGGTTCCAACGTACCGCCTCTGGACTTGGCCGCGCGGCGGGCCAATATCGAAACCGACGCCGTGGTTTCCATGACCAGCTGGTGGTCGCTGGTGACCGTTGACCCGGAATTTGCGGGCAGGTGGAGGGAATCAGAATTCCCCGGTGGATGCGCGCATGCCTGCGAGTTGGAAACCTCGCTCGCGTTAAGGCTTGACGAATCGATGGTCCGCAAGGACCTCATCGAAAGCCATCAGACGTGGACCAACGCCCAGGAGTCCAAGTTCGAATCGGTGGACATTTTCGGGTTCGGCCCCGTTGCGGTCACCAGCTGGACCAGCACCTACACGGAAACGGGCGTTTGCGGGTCCGCCGAACTGGCGACCGCCGAAAAAGGGGAACTCCTATTTGAGGAGGCGGTGACCAGGCTGGCCGAGTGGGGGGACGAGTTCTTCGCTCGCAACTACCCGCCCCGCAAGGATCACCACGGCGAACCGCCGACCACTCCGGTTCCGGGATAAGCGCCGGCGGGCCGGACTCTCAATGACGGCCCCGCGCGGAGCGCCTTCTTCGCTCGGATGCGATAGCGGACGAATGTCGAGATTTGCCGCTTTGCCCGCGACGGGCATGGTGACGGTTTAAAAGGTTGCACCCTGTTTAAACTGTTTAAAGTAGCTGTCGGGCGCTTGCCGTCGATACCCGAATGCGGCCAGGGACTGTTTTGTGAACCTGCAAAACGCGACCAGAGATCCTGCGGCGCAAGTGGCCGGAGCCATGCTCCTGCTGACCGCCGCGTCAACGATCGCTGCCGTTGCCTTTCGAGTGAGCGCTGATGCCGACCAGGGCCAAATGCTCGATTCTTTGGTTGCCATTTCGGCGAGCAACGTCGAATACGCGATTGGCGGCGGCGCCCGGCTGCTTTCAGGACTGACGCTGCTTGCGGCCGGCATCGCCCTGCTGCGCACCTGGATTATTCGGCAACGCCTCGGGACCCCGGCCGTCCCGGTCTTGCTGGGCATATCCGGATTGTTGACCGCAATTTCGGGCGCGTCGGCGGTCGGGCTGGCCGCGACCGTGCCCGAATCAATACCGGCGATAGGGGATTTTGCGGCCCGGGCGGCGGTCGACGCTTCCTACGAAATTCGCTGGATTGCCGGCAAGCTCGGGTTCGCCATCGCCGGCCTGGCGTTGGTCGTGGCGTCGCGCTACCAGTGGAAAGCCGGCGGCACGCTGCGCAGGATTGCTCCGGTCTCCGCCGCCCTGGGATTCCTGATGCAGTTGATCTGGATCGAAGCCGCGGTTTTCATTCACCCGGTGACCGGGACCGCGTTCACGATCTGGCTGGCGGCGATCGGGTTCATGTTGTTCACCGGCCGCGTCGAGCGGCATTTTCTGCCGCTGCGCCGGTGACGGGAGAGCCGTCCGGTCGCAATTTTTCAAATAAAGCGCCGTGCCGGTCCCGGGCCGGCCGCGGGCGAATGATCGCGCTGCATTGTTTGTCGGCCGGTTCCCGGTTCGGCACCGGCCGCCCGTTCAGTCGGGGGCGCCGGCGATCGCCGCGACCGCGTCGGCCCAGACGTCTGAGGAATTCAGGCACGGCGCCAGCGTAAGCTCCTCGCCGCCGCTGGCGCGAAACACCTCGGCGCCGCGGTCCCTGATTTCCTCCAGCGTTTCCAGGCAATCTGCCGCAAAGCCCGGGGTGATGACCAGCACCCTGCGCACACCGGATTCGGCCAGTTCGGCAAAGACGCTTTCGGTCTGGGGTTTCAGCCACGGCTCGGGGCCGAACTGCGATTGAAAAGTGACCATTCGCATCTGCGCTGGAATCGACAGGGCATCACCCAATTTGCGCGCCGACACCAGGCACTGGGCGCGGTAGCAGTCAGGGGCGAACTCCTTGCTGCGGTCACAGCAGTCGGGTTCGACCAGGCAGTGTCGGCCGCCCGGATCGGCCTTGCGAATCTGCCGCACCGGCAGCCCGTGAAAGCTGAATACGACCTTCTCCGGGTCGGACCCCTCCAGCACCGGGCGGGCGACGTGCGCCAGGGCGTCGATATACCCCGGATCGGCAAAATACGCCGGTACGAAATCGATCGTCGGTCCGCCCGGGATGCCGGCGGCGGCCGCGTGAACCGCTTCCATGACCGATCCGGTGACGGCGTCGCAGTAATGCGGGAAGAGCGGAAACACCCGGATCGACTCGATGCCTTCGGCCTGCAGCTCTCCCAGCGCCTGCGGAATTGAAGGCTCGCCGTAACGCATCGCAACCGCAACCCGGGTGCTGCCCGCCAGGCGCGCCTGGACCTTGCGGCAAAGGTCCTGGGTGTGAAAGAGCAGCGGCGAACCGCGCTCGGTCCAGATTTGCTGGTAGGCGTGGGCGGAACGCCGCGGACGCAGCGGAAGGATGATCGCGTTCAGCAGTAACCAGCGCAGCGGTGCCGGTACGTCCATCACCGGCGGGTCGGAGAGGAATTCGCGCAGATAAGTCCGCAGGTCCGATGTGGTCGGGGACCGCGGCGTGCCCAGATTCACGAGCAGAAGCGCTCGTCTCGGGTTCGGGCGTGACAACTGCGTCTCCATTACCCTGGCAGTGGCCGTTGGTGCGCGTGGCGAGTCCGCGCCCGGGTCGAGCGACCAACGCGGGCAACATTTGCCGATCGGATTGCCCCGGGGTCCGGCAGCCGGCGTGCCCGCGGCGCTCGCCCGGAAAGTGTAAGGGGGCGTTCCATTGCGCCGGGCAATCACGCCAGACCGCAGGATATGATGATTCGGCTCGCGTACTGCCGATCAACGCCGCCGCGACCCCCGCATCCCGGATTAAACAGTTACGGCGGCAACTCCGATTTCCGCAAAGGCCAACCCGCCAATTACGGCAACGGCACTGACTGCCAAGCCATCCTGGTACCGCGCAACATTGCTGATCGCGCTAGCTGTGGCAATCGCCCAGGTGGCGCTCGGCGGCGTGGTGCGGGTGACCGGATCGGGCGACGCGTGCCCCGACTGGCCGCTCTGCCACGGCCAGGTGATTCCTCCGCTGGACCTGGACATCTGGCTCGAATTCAGTCATCGCCTCTCGGCATCGGCGCTGGGGGTGTTCGTGCTTGCCGCCAGCTTCATGGCCTGGCGCCAGGCGCCGGTGGTGCCGGTGTCGGCGTTTGCCGCCAGCAGCGCCCTGGTTCTGGTCTTGGTGGCCGCGCTGCTGGGCGGGTTGACGGTCCTGACCGAGCTGGCCTGGTGGGCCCGGCTGATCCATCTGGTGCTGGCCGAGTTGGTGGTCGCCTGCATTGCCGTGGCCTGGTTGGCCAGACCCGGCGTTGGGCGACCCTCCGGGCAGTCGGCCCCGCCGGGATCCGGGCTCGGGCGGGTACGTACGGTGGGCTGGGTATCGCTTGCCGGACTGCTCGGGGCGATCGTGTTCGGTTCGTACATGGTCGGGTTCAACTACGGCGCCGCCTGCACCAGCTGGCCGATGTGCCAGGGGATGCGCATCCCGGACGGCCTGGCGTTCGTGGCGAACATGGGACACCGGGTCAGCGCGCTGGCGGTCGCATTGCCGATTGCCTGGCTGTGCGCCGAGGCCTGGCGGCCGGGTCGCGGGTCCGGCCAGGCCCGCTGGTTTGCGCTCGGCACCGCCGGCTGCCTGGTCGCGGCGATCCTGCTCGGGGCCCTGATGGTCTGGCTGAATTTCTCGGTGCTGATGCGTTCGCTGCATCTTGTGATCGCAACCCTGGTCTGGGTCTCGACCGTGGGGTTGGTCCTGGTGCTGGCCGACCCGACCCGGTTTGGAGCGCGCTTTTGGTCCGAATGAGAAAGGGTCGCTGATGGCGGCGCCGGCCGCTCCCATCGCCGGGCTAACCCGCGACTACATTGCGCTGACCAAGCCCCGGATCATCGCCCTGTTGCTGGTTACCGCCATCGCCGCGATGGTCGTTGCCGCCCAGGGGTGGCCCGACCCGCGCGCAATTGCGCTGGTGACCGTCTGCGGGTACCTTGCCGCGGGCGGAGCCAATTCGCTCAACCACGGCGCCGAGCGGGACCTGGACCAGAGCATGCGGCGCACGAGCCGCCGGCCGGTCGCCAGCGGCAGGATTTCGCCGCGCCACGCGATCGTTTTCGGCATAGTCCTGAATGTCTTCGCGTTCGCCCTGCTGTCAGTCTTCCTCAATCTGCTGACCGCCCTTCTGGCCCTGAGCGGCACGCTGATCTACCTGTTCGTCTACACCATCGGGCTCAAGCGCGTTACGCCGCAGAACATCGTGATCGGCGGCGCCGCCGGCGCAGTCCCGCCGCTGGTGGGCTGGGCGGCCGTGACCGGATCCGTTGAACTGCCCGGGCTGCTCCTGTTTGCAATCATCTTCATCTGGACGCCGCCCCATTTCTGGGCGCTTGCGCTGATGATCAAGGACGATTACGAGAGCGCCGGAATACCGATGCTCCCGGTCGTGGCCGGACTGGCGGCCACCAAGCGGCAAATCCTGATCTACTCGTTTCTGCTGGTCGGCCTGGCGATCTCCTTCGCCGCGACCGATGTGGCGGGCCCAACGTACCTGGTCGTCGCCGTCGCGTCCGGGGCCGGGTTCATGGCCATGGCGCTGCGCCTGTCCAGGTCCGAGGGCATCGCCGGCGCCAAGGCGTTGTATCTGTACTCCATCGCATACCTGGCGCTCATTTTCCTGGGGGCTGCCGCCGACGCGCTGCTGGGGAGCTACATCCCGGCCCTGTAAAGGCCCGGCGACCTGCGAGCGCGGCCCGCGAACCGGATGACCCGGCGGCGGACTGGCCCGGCCGAACCGGACGAAATCGGATTCCTCGCTCACGGACGGGCCGGATTGGCGGGATCGTTTATTAGGTTTAGCAGAGGGTTTTCTGTTATATTTTTCGGGACTTGTTAGTACGTGCTAACTTTTTGGAACAAATACGATGATTCACAGAAAAAAGAAGCTGCTGCTGGTGATGGTCACCGCAGCGCTGGCCACCATCTGGCTGGCGGCGTGCGATTTGCGCGCGGAGGAACCGGCCGTCGAACGTCCGGACTTCTCGCAGGCGGCCCGCACCTACGCCGCGGGAGTGCACTCGGCCTACCTGACCAGCCTGCATTCTGCGCAGGCCCTGGACGCGTCGATCGACGCGTTCCTGGCCGATCCGTCCGAACAGACCCTTAGCGCGGCCCGCGCGGCCTGGATCGTTGCCCGCGAGGACTACGGACCCACCGAGGTGTTCCGCTTCTACGGCGGCCCCATCGACAATGAAGAGACCGGCACCGAGGGCCTGATCAACGCCTGGCCGCTCGATGAGGCCTACATCGACTACGTGACCGGAAACCCGGACGCGGGGATCGTGAACAATCCGGCCGAATACCCGGAGATTACGGCCGACGTGATCGTCGAACTCAATGAGGTGGGCGGCGAGGCCAACGTTTCAACCGGCTGGCACGCGATCGAGTTTCTCCTGTGGGGCCAGGACCTGAGCGAACGCGGCCCGGGCGCGCGGCCGGCGAGCGACTTTACGACCGGCGCCAACGCCGACCGCAGGGGACAGTACCTGCGCGTGGCCAGCGACCAGCTGGTGGCCCACCTCCAGGAGCTGGTGGACGCCTGGGCCCCGGGGCGCAGCAACTACCGCTCCCAGTTTGAGGGAATGGAGCCGGCCGAGGCGCTGCGCCTGGCGTTCACCGGAATCGGCGAAATGTCGCGCGGCGAGCTGGCCGGCGAGCGCATGAACGTGGCCTACACCGAAAGGTCCCAGGAAGACGAGCATTCCTGCTTTGCCGACAACACCCACAACGACATCATCGGCAACGCGCGCGGGGTCGAGATGGTGCTGCTGGGCAGCTACCCGGGCGGGGTGTCCGGTCCGGGCCTGCTGGACGTGATCGCCAACGAGGACGCGAACCTGGCCTGGCAGCTGCGGTCCGAGGTGGCCACCAGCATCAACGCCGCCAATGCGATCCCGTGGCCGTTCGACCAGCACCTGCGCGACGGCGTTTCCGACGACGAGTTCGGACGCCGTTCAATCCTTACGACCATCGAGGCCTTGGAAACGCAGACTGACACGATCGTCGCTGCTGCCGAAACCCTTGGCATAACGATCAACGTCAGTTAATTCTTGGCGCGCTGGATAGCGGCGCTTGTGGTGGCGGCGGTGGGTATTCTCGCCGCCGCCTGCCACGCTCTCGAAGATCCCCCGAATCCCGACCTGGGCGGGGCGACCACCCGCGCCGACCACACCCGCAACGCGTTCGGACTGCCGGCCCCGAACCTGGAGACTGACGACCGCCGCCTGTTCGAGGTCGGCGACAGTTTCTTTACCCAGAACTGGGTAACCGCGCCGGCCTCGACCGAGGCGCGCGACGGACTCGGACCCACGTTCAACGCCCAGGCCTGTTCTTCGTGTCACGTCCTGGACGGGCGCGGCATGCCGCCGGACCCGGCTGGGGAGGAGGCCCGCCTGGGCCTGCTGATCAGGATCTCGCTGCCCGGCCGCGATCCGGTGACCGGGGCGCCGATCCCCGACCCCGTCTACGGCGGACAGATACAGGACCGCGCGGTCCTGGGCGTTCCGGTCGAAGGCAGATTCCGGGTGTCCTACCTGACCGTGCGCGGGACCTACGGGGACGGTGAACCGTACGAACTTCGCCAGCCGGTGTACGAGCTGACCGAGCTGGCCTACGGCGATGTGCCCGAGGACCTGCTGCTCGGCCCGCGGCTGGCGCCGCAGGTCGTGGGCATGGGCCTGCTGGAAGGCATCCCGGAAGACGAACTGCTGCGCAACGCCGACCCCGACGACGAGAACGGCGATGGAATTTCCGGTCGCCCGAATCTTGTCTGGGACGCGCGCCGGGGCCAGTTCGTGATCGGCCGGTTCGGCTGGAAGGCCAACGTCGCGACCGTGGAGCAGCAGACCGCGGGAGCGTTTCACGGCGACATCGGCATCACCTCCGCGCTCCACCCGCTGGAGAACTGTCCGCCGACGCAGCAGGGCTGCCGGAACGCCCCCACCGGCGGCGACCCGGAGCTGACCGACTCGCGGCTCGACGCGGTCTCGCACTACATGCGGACGCTCGCGGTACCGGCAATGCGCGATTCGGAGACCGAACCGGTCCGCGCCGGGGCGCGCCGGTTCAGGGAGTTCGGCTGCACCGCCTGCCATACCCCGTCGCATAAAACCGGTCCATCGGAGGTAGCCGTCCTTTCCGAGCAGACGATCTATCCCTACACCGACCTGCTCCTGCATGAGATGGGCGAGGGCCTGGCCGACGGGCGGCCCGACTTTGAGGCCGGCGGCAGCGAATGGCGGACGCCGCCGCTCTGGGGAATCGGGCTTGTCGACGAGATAAACGGCGAGCGCTTCCTGCTCCACGACGGCCGGGCCCGGACGCTGGCCGAGGCGATCCTCTGGCACGGCGGGGAAGCAGAGGCCTCGCGCGAAGCGTTCCGCAACGCCGACGCGGCGGCGCGGACCGAACTGCTCATCTTCCTGGAGGCGCTGTGATGCGGATTCGCCTGATCGGGCTGTTGATTGCGGCGGCGGCGATCCTGGCGGCCTGTGATCTGCTTGCGTCTTCGCGGGAGAACGTGCTGGGCGATCTGGCCGATTCGACGATCGTGCCCGCGTACGAGGAATTTGCCGCTGCGGCCGATGGACTGCTCGCCGCCGCCGACCGGCTCTGCCGCGACCCTTCGCCGGAGAGCCTGGCCGGGGCCAGGCAGGCGCTTGAGGTCGCCCAGTCGGCGTGGGGGCGGACCGAGGCCATGTGGGTGGGCCCGGTGATGGAGCGCCGCTCCTGGGGGAGGATCAACTGGGAACCCGACCCCGGGCAGATCGAGGAACTGATCGCCGCCGCCGACGTCGTTCTCGATCAGGACCGTCTCTCAAAGCGGATCGGGGCCGATCAGCGCGGCCTGCAGGCGTTCGAATACGTGCTGGTCGAAGGTGATGCGGCGGTTTCAGAACTGGGCGAGCCGCGCCGCTGCCGGTACCTGACCGGAATCGCGGCGGTGATCGTTAACGAAGCGGACCTCATCGTCGCGGACTGGAATACCGGAGACGACGAGGGTCCCTACCGCGAGCTGTTCGCCGATGCCGAGCGCGGCGACCTGGATGCGGCGGTCAACGACGCCGTCTTCCTGCTCCAGAAGATCACCGATCAGGAGCTTGGGCTGGCGCTGGGGCTCGGGGGCGCCGAACCCGATCCCGACGCGGCGGTGGAGGGTCCGGCCGGACGCGGCGCCCAGCGGCTCCGCGACCGGCTCGGAGGCCTGCGGGCGATGCTGGTCGGTACCGGCTCCGGGCGCGGGTTCGCGCCCCTGCTTGAAGAGGAATTGGCCGAGCGGCTCCGCGGCCAGCTGGATGATGCCGACCGCTTGCTGGCCGCGATCGAACCGCCCCTGCGGCGCGCCTTGACCGATGACCCCGAATCGGTGCTCGCGGCGCGCGCGGCCATCGGCGCCCTGCGGGTGACGGTGGCGACCGAAGTGGTCTCGCACCTGGGAGTGGCGCTTGGCTTCAGCGACGCCGACGGCGACAGCTCGCTTTAGTTCCGGCCCGCCGGCGGGCCTGGGCCGGCGAATCTCAGAAGCGGCCGGCCGCCCGGTCGCGGCCGATTCGCTGGCGCTGTTCCGGATCCTCTTCGGCCTGCTGGTCGCCGCCGGATCGCTGCGCTTCCTGGCCATGGGCTGGGTGGACCGCCTGTACCTGGAACCGGCCAACCACCTCACCCACGCCGGCTTCGACTGGGTCAGGCCGCTGCCGGGGCCGTGGATGCACCTGCTGCTTCTGGCCCTGGCGGTCCTTGGAATCTGCATCGCGATCGGCTACCGCCAGCGGGCGGCGGCGGGGATTTTCGCGCTGGGGTTTGCCTACACCGAACTGATCGACGCCGCGCTGTACCTGAACCACTACTGGCTGGTCACGCTATTGGCCGTGCTGCTGGTCCTTTTGCCGGCCGACCGGCACTGGTCGCTGGACGCCTGGTCGGGCCGGGTCGAGGCCGCGCCCTGCATTCCGGCCGGGGTGATCTGGCTGCTGCGGTCCCAGATCGCGGCGGTGTACCTTTTCGCGGGGCTGGCCAAACTCAATCCGGACTGGCTGCTGCATGCCCAGCCGCTGGGCCTCTGGCTGCCCGACCGCTCGCACCTGCCGCTGGTCGGCCCGTTCCTGGAGCAGCCCGCGGCCGCCCATATGGCCAGCTGGGGCGGGGCGTTTTTCGATTGCACGATCGTGGGCTGGCTGCTCTGGCGGCGCACCCGGCTATTGGCCTACTGTGCGGTGGCGGGGTTTCACCTGGCCACCGGGGTCCTGTTCCAGATCGGGATCTTTCCGTGGCTGATGGCCGCGTCGGCGCTGTTGTTCTTCGAGCCCGACTGGCCGACCCGCCTGCTGGCCCGGCTGGGCCGGCGGCCCCGGCCGGCCGCGGCCGGCGCGGGCGATGACCGATCCGCCCGCCAGGGCCCGGTGGCCAATTTGTCCGGGCCGGTCCTGGCGGCGCTGACGGTGCTTGTCGCCGCACAGCTCCTGTTGCCGCTGCGCCACTACGCCTACCCCGGCAACGTGCGCTGGACCGAGGAGGGCTACTACCTTGCCTGGCGGGTGCTCCTGACCGAAAAGTCGGGCCTTATGGACTTTCGCGTCACCGACCCGGACTCGGGCAGAACCTGGACCGCGGGACCGGAACTGGTGCTCTCCGAATGGCAGATCGAGCAGGCCGCCACCCGGCCCGGGCTCATCCAGAAGACCGCCTACCTGCTGGAGGAGCACTACCGCAGATCAGGCGCGGCCGACGTGGAGGTTCGGGCCGACGCCTGGGTCTCGATGAACGGTTCGCGCGCACAGCGCATCGTCGATCCCGAAATCGACCTGACGGCGCGCCCGCGGTCGCTTCTGCCGGCCGACTGGATACTCCCGCGCGGGCCGGATTAGGGAGCCGCTAGCGCTCGTCGTTGGCCAGGTCCCACAGGACGTCGGCCAGGACCCTGGCGCCGGCCAGCAGGTGTTCCGGCTCGGTCCATTCCGATTCGTTGTGGCTGACGCCGCCGCGGCAGGGAACAAATATCATCCCGCTGTTGCAGACGTAATGCAGGTTCCGGGCATCATGCCCGGCCAGCGAATAAAGGTCCCGCCAGGCCAGCCCGTTCCTGTCCGCGGCGGCGGCGATGCGGCCGCGGATGGTGCCCGGAAAGTCCAGCGAGGGGGTGCGGGCGATCTCCCTGACGCTCACCTCGCAGGACCCCCTGACGCTTTCGCAGCAGCCGGCGACCGCGTCGCCGAGCCGCTCAAGGACAAGGTTGTCGGGGTGGCGCAGGTCGATCGAAAAGTAGGCCTCCCCGGCAATCACCGACGGGGCGTTGGGGCGGACCCGCAGATGACCGACCGTGAACATCACGTCTTCGGGCTCGGACATCAGTCCGTCCAGGGCATTTATCATCCGGGCCGCGCCCAGGACCGCGTCGCGGCGCTGGTGGCGCGGCGTTGTGCCGGCGTGCGCGGCCCTGCCGGCCACGGTCACCCGGAACCGCCGGCTGCCCTGCATTCCGCTCACCACCCCGATCGGAACATCCTCGCGCTCCAGGACCGGGCCCTGTTCGATGTGGGGTTCGATGAAGGCGTGGACGGGAAACCCGAGCGGGCGCGGCCCGACCCCGGCGTCGGCGTCCAGGACCCTTTCCACCGCCTCCCGCACCGCAACGCCGTCCTCGTCGGCGACCGCCAGGATCTCCTCCAGCGCGCGCAGTCCGGCAAACGCCTCGGACCCCATCAGGCCCGGGGCGAACCGCGAACCTTCCTCGTTGGTAAAGGCCACCACTTCGATCGGCCGGCGCGGCCGCAGGTTGCGGGCCGAAATC
>CBDBBM010000004.1:0-18614 GCA_965203015.1 Chloroflexota bacterium | reverse complement strand
CCTGATGCTGGTGCCCCAGCTGGCCGGCAGGGCGGTCCTTACCGTCGAAGGGCTCGGCGGCGATGGCCGGGAACTGCACCCGGTCCAGCGGTCGCTGCTGGAATCCCACGGGACCCAGTGCGGCTTCTGCACCCCCGGGTTCGTCATGGCCCTCTATGCCTATCAGCATTCCGGCCGAGCGCGCGATGTTGACGGCGTGCACGACGCCCTGGCCGGAAACCTCTGCCGGTGCACCGGCTACCGCCCCATCGTCGATGCGGCCCTGCGCCTGCCCGACCCCGACCCGCAGCCGCCCGGCAACGGGTCGCCGCGCCCCGGCCGCGCCCGGTCCGGCGGATGGACCTACCACTGCGGCGGCGAGGACTTCCACGCCCCCGGCAGCCTGGCCGAGCTCCTGGACCTGCGGGCGTCGCGGCCGGGGGCCTATCTGCTCGGCGGGGGCACCGATCTGGGTCTGCTGGCCAGCAAGGAACGCCGCCGGTTCGGTGAGATCATCTGGACGCGGCGCGTTCCCGAGCTCGGCCGGGTCCGGGTATCGGCGGGGGAGCTGCTGATCGGCGCGGCCGCGACCTACACCGAGGCGCTGCCGGCGATCGATGCGAACTTCCCGGCGTTGGGGGCGTTGATCCGCCGCATCGGCTCGCGCCAGATCCGCAACCTGGGGACGCTGGGCGGCAACGTGTGCACGGCCTCCCCGATCGGCGACACCCTGCCGCCGCTGCTGGCCCTGGGAGCCCGGATGGAGGTCCGGTCGGCGCGCGGCCGGCGCCGGATCGCCGCCGCCGATTTCTTTACCGGCTACCGCCGGACCGCCCTGGCGGCCGACGAGGTCCTTGAATCGGTCCGCGTGCCGCTGCTGCGGCGCGGGGAGATCTTCCAGGCCTACAAGGTCGCCAAGCGGTTCGATCAGGACATAGCGTCCCTGATCGGGGCGTTTGCAATCAGGGTCGAGGACGGACGGATCGGAGGCGCGCGAATAGCCTTCGGCGGGATGGCGGCGACCCCGGCGCGCGCCGCGGGCTGCGAGGCGGCCCTGACCGGCTCACCCTGGTCGGCGGCGACGATTGAAGCTGCCGCGGCGGCGCTGGAGCGGGATTTCGATCCGATTTCCGATCTGCGGGCTGGGGCCGCCTACCGGCGCCGGGTGGCGGCGAACCTGCTGCGGCGCTTCTACGCCGAGCGCGAGATGCCCTACGCCGCCGATCTGATGGACCTGTGAAGACCATCGCCGGCCCAAGGGGCGCCGCCCACGCGCCGGTCGCGCACGACAGCGCCCGCAACCACGTCCGCGGGAGTTCGATCTTCATCGACGACATGCCCGAGCCGGCCGGCACCCTGCACGCGGCGATCGTGCTGAGTCCGCACGCCCGGGCGCGGATCAAGTCGATCGACGCCGAAGCGGCCCTGGCGCTGGAGGGGGTGCACGCCGTCCTGACCGCCGGCGACATCCCGGGGACGAACGACGTGGCCCCGATATTTGCCGACGAACCGCTGCTGGCCGACGGCGAGGCCAGCTACTGCGGCCAACCGGTTGCCTTAATCGCCGCCGAGGACCTGGACGGGGCGCGCCTTGCGGCCGGCCTGGTGGCCGTCGACTACCAACCGCTGGAGCCGCTGCTTGAAATCGAAGCAGCGCTCGAGCGGGGCCAGTTCACCAGCCCCCCGCAGACGATCGAGCGCGGCGATCCACAACGGGCCATAGCCGCCGCCCGGCACCGGATCGCAGGGACGTTGCGCTGCGGCGGCCAGGACCACTTCTACCTGGAGGGGCAGATCGCCCTGGCGGTCCCCCAGGAGGACGGGCACATGCTGGTCCATTCCTCGACCCAGCACCCGACCGAGGCCCAGCACGTGATCGCCGGCGTGCTCGGCCTGCCCGCCAACGCGGTCACGACAGTGACCCGGCGGCTCGGCGGGGGATTTGGCGGCAAGGAAAGCCAGGCGACCGGGATAGCGGCCCTGGCCGCGCTGGCGGCGGCGGCCACCGGCCGGCCGGTCAAGCTCCGCCTTTCACGCGATCAGGACATGATCGCCACCGGCAAGCGGCACGACTTCCTTTTCCAGTACGAGGCCGGATTCGACGGTCAGGGACGGATCGAGGGGATCGAGCTTGTGCTGGCCAGCCGCGCCGGCAACGTGGCCGATCTCTCCTCGGCGGTGCTCAATCGCGCCGTCCACCACGCCGACAACTGCTACTTCCTGCCAAACGTCTCGGTGCGCGGCTATCCTGCCGCACCAACACGGTCTCCAACACCGCCTTCCGCGGATTCGGCGGCCCGCAGGGAATGCTGGCCATCGAGGGCGTGATCGACCACATCGCCCGTGATCGCGGGCTGGATCCGGACGCGGTCCGCCGGGCCAATTTCTACGCCCCGGGCGACCGCAACGTCACCCACTACGGCCAGGTGCTGGAGGACAACATCATCGCCGAGATGGTCGAGCGCCTGGGCCGGTCTGCGGACTATTCGGCGCGCAAGCGCGCGGTGGCCGAGTTCAACCGCGGCAGCCGGATCCTGAAGAAGGGGATCGCGTTGATGCCGGCCAAGTTCGGGATCTCCTTCAACGTGGTCCACCTGAACCAGGCCGGGGCGCTGGTGCATGTCTACACCGACGGCAGCGTGCACCTCAGCCACGGCGGGGTGGAAATGGGCCAGGGCCTGTTCGTGAAGGTCGCCCAGGTGGTGGCCTCGGTGTTTCAGATCGACATCGACCACATCAAGAACGCCGCCACCAGCACCGCCCGGGTGCCCAAACACGTCGGCGACATCGGCCTCGTCGGGGTCGGACCTGAACGGAATGGCGGCGCGCGATGCGGCGCTGAAGATCCGCGCCCGCATGGCCGCGGTCGCGGCCGGACACTTCGGCGTGGAGCCCGACCAGGTCCGGTTCCGGCGCAACGCGGTCCCGGGCCGGCGGCGGCGAACTGGGATTTGCCGAACTTGCCGAAATGGCCTGGCGGCAGCGGGTCCCGCTCTCGGCCACCGGCTTCTACGCGACCCCCAAGATCGGCTGGGACGAGCGGCTTGAGGCCCCGCGGCCCTTTTTCTACTTCTGCTACGGGGCGGGCATCTCCGAGGTGGCCATCGACACCCTTACCGGCGAGACGCGGGTGCTGCGCACCGACCTTCTCCAGGACTGCGGCGCCTCGCTGAATCCGGCAATCGACATGGGGCAGATCGAGGGCGGTTTCGTCCAGGGCATGGGCTGGCTGACGATGGAGGAGCTGTGCTGGGACGGGGACGGCGCGCTGCTGACCCACGGCCCTTCGACCTACAAGATCCCGGGCAGCCGCGACGTGCCGCCGGTCTTCAACGTCCAGATCCTGGAGGATGCGCCCAACCGCGAGCCGACGATATTCCGCTCCAAGGCGGTTGGCGAACCGCCGCTGATGCTCTCGATTTCGGTCTGGCTGGCCATCCGCGATGCGGTCGCCGCCGCCGCCGGTCCCGCCGCGGCGCTGCGCCTCGGCGCGCCGGCCACCGCCGAGGCGGTGCTGGCGGCGATCTGCGATCTCGGGGACGGCGGCCCGGATCGGATCTGAGGCCAAATCGCCATCGCCGCCGCGCACCGCAAACCCCAATCCGGGCGCGGCCGCGGCCCGCAGAATTTCAGGCGACCGCGGCAGGGCGATTCCCGCCGTCCCGACAGCGCCCGCCCAGGAGAAGAGCGATGCGGCCCGTACTGATTGACTGCGACCCGGGGACCGACGATGCCCTGGCGATATTCCTGGCCCTGGATTGCCCCGAGCTGGAGGTCCTGGGACTGACCACCGTGGGCGGCAACGCCTCGCTGGCCGATACGACCCGCAACGCCCTGGCGCTGCTTCAGATCTGCGGTCGCGGCGATCTGCCGGTCTGGCGCGGCGCGGCCCGGCCGCTGACCGGCCGGTTCACCTACGCGTACGAGTTTCACGGCGAGGGCGGAATGGGCGTTCGGCTGCCGGAACCGGCGGCAGAGGTGCAAGCCGGCCCGGCCGCCGATGCGATCGTGGCCGCGGCCCGCCGGCGCCCGGGCGAATTGACCCTGATTGCGCTGGGCCCGCTCACCAACGTGGCGACCGCACTTTGCAACCGTCCGGAGCTGGCCGGCGAGCTGGCCGAGATCCTGGTGATGGGCGGGGCCTTGCAGGTGCCCGGGAACGTTACCGCGCAGGCCGAATTCAACATATTCAACGACCCGGCCGCCGCCGCCGCGGTGTGCGCGAGCGGCGCCCGCGTTTCGCTCGTGGGGCTGGACGTGACCACCGCGGTGTCGATCGCCCGGCCCGCCGGCCCCTGGGCCGGCGGGCGGTCGCCGGTCGCCCTGCAGGCGGGGCGGATCCTGGACAGCTGGTTTGCCACCCACCCGGACTTTGCCCGCTACGATCTGCACGATCCGCTGACCGTGGCCGCGGCCATCGATCCGGCGATCTGCGACTGGCGCCGCGGCCGGATCGAGGTGGAAGTTGGCGATGGTCCCGGGCGGGGCAGGACGGTTCTCGTTGACGGTGACGGCCCGGCCCGGGCCGCGACCGGAGTCGACGCCGAACGCGCCCTGGCGCTGGTCCTGGGCCTGGTTCGGGGCCGCGGCTGACCCCCCGTCCTGCGGTGCGCGGTCGCTGACCCGCCGCTGCCCGGCGGGGAGCTCCGGACCGGGCCCTGCCTGCAGCCGGGAACCCGAAGACGCCGCGCGGCCGCGGCGGGCCGGGCATCCCCGTTACTGGGCGGTGTAGCCCCCGTCGACCATCATCGGCGCCCCGGTGACGAATGACGATTCGTCCGAGGCCAGGAACAGGGCCGCGTAGGCGATCTCCTCGGGTCGGCCGAGTCGGCCGATGGGGTGCCGGTCGATCAGCTTCTGGTGCATCACCGGGTCCTTGATCAACCCGGAAATCAGGTTCGATTCGACGTATCCCGGGCAAATGCAGTTGACCCGGATTCCGTCGGCAGCCAAAGTCGTTGCCATGTGGCGGGTCAGTTGCACGACCCCGCCCTTGGAAGGCGGATAGGGATTGAACGGACCCAGGGTGCTGGGGATTTCCCGGGGGTAGCCCACGACCCCGATGATCGAGGCCAGATGGATGATCGATCCGCCGCCGCGACGCAGCAGCTGCGGCACGGCGAATTTGCTCACCAGGTAAGTGCCGGTCAGATTGACCGCCAGCACCGTGTCCCAGATTTCGTCATCGCCGGCGTCGGGACCGGTTGCGTTGCGCGGCGACACCCCGGCGCTGTTGACCAGCACGTCAAGCCCGCCGAAGGAATCGACCGCGGCCCCAACGATCGCTTGCGCGTCCTCGGGCCGGGAGACGTCGCCGCCCGCGAACACGGCCCGGCCTCCGGCGGCATTGATCTGGTCGGCAACCTGCCGGGCCGGATCCTCGGACCTGTCGGCGACGACCACCCGGGCGCCCTCGCGGGCGAACAACTCCGCGGTCGCCTGACCGATTCCGGAGCCGGCCCCGGTTACCAGGGCGACTTTCTTGGCGAGCCTCACGACTTCCTCCAGGGATGTTGGATCGCGATCATCGTTGCCAATTCTCGGATTGACCGCGCGGGGTTCCGGTGCGCTGGCGGCCCGCTTTGGGGAAGGCCGCCGGCCGTCGGCAGGCCCGGCCGGAAGCGGACCGAATCGGGTCGGTAACCTGAAAGGAGACACCCCGCACCCAGGGAGCCGCCCGGCATGCGAACGGTCAAGGAATTCGATTCACCCTGCGTTCATCCCAACGGACTGCAGTGGGTGGGAGACGAGCTGCTGGTAATGGACCAGAAGACCGACGATGTATTCGTGATGGACCGCTCGGGGGAGGTCGCGCGCCGCATCCCAACTCCGACCGAGAACGGCTCCGGGATCGCATCCGGCGGCGGGTTCATCTGGACCGCGTCGAACGGTAAGACCGAGGTTCGGCCGCCCCGGCCCGGCGACACCGGCCTGGGCTGGGTCCTCAAGCTGGACCCCGAATCCGGGGAAATGGTCGACCGCTTCCGGACTCCGGACGGCGGCGGGGTGCACGGACTTGAATGGGATTCCGGGAACATCTGGGTAACCGGGTTCAATCCGCTCGCGCTGCACCTTGTGGACGGGGACGGCTACGCGGTCCTGGCCACCTTTCCGGTGGAACTGCCAAGGCTGCACGGGTTGGCCCGCGAGGGCGACGGGATCTGGTGCGCGCACACCGGGGAGCGCGTGATCGTCAAGTACGACGTTGAGAACGGCAGCGAACTCGAGCGGATCACGTTCGGGTCCGAAGACGCGTTCCCGCACGGGCTCTCTATCCGCGACGGCGAGCTCTGGTACTGCGATGCCGACTACCGGGTGGCCGGTTTCGAAGGGACCTGGCGCGGCTGGCCCGAAATCGGACGGGTCGTGGCCTGATCCCGAGTCGGCGAGCCCAACGCCCGGTCCGGCATTGAGCCCGGACCAGCCCCCGCCTGATTCCAGCGCGGGTTCACCGACCGGCGGCCGGCCGACCACCCGGGTTGCCGCCGACGGGTTCTTCAGCGTGGGTCGGCGGGCCGGGCGCTGGTGGTTTATCACCCCGGAAGGCGAACCGTTCTTCTCGCTGGGGCTGAACCACATCGACCCGGCCAGCCTGCGCTATGCCGAAAACCTGCACCTCTGGCGGGACCGCTACGGGGGCGACATGATCCGCTGGATCCGCGAATCGGTGGCCCCCAACCTGCGGCGCTGGGGATTCAACACGGTCGGCTGGGTGCAGGAGGTGACCGTCAGGCAGTGGCAGCATTCGCGGTCGTTCACCGCCGCCGAATACCGCGCCCTGGGCATGCCGTACTGCCACCTGCTGCCGTTCACCGAGTCCCACCAGTGGGAACAGCACACCCGGCACTTTGATTACCAGAGCCCGGACTGGACCGAGTGGGTCGACTACGTTGCAAGGTCGCACTGCGCCGAACTGTCCGGCGACCCCAACCTGATCGGTTACTTCTACAGCGACTGTCCGACCTGGGCGCACGACCTGCCGCAGAACCGGTGGCGCGGACCGATCTTCGACCCGGACCTGCTGGCCAGCGCGAGCGGCCGGCGTCAGCTGTCCGGGCTGGCGCGGAGCTACTACCAGACCACCCACGATGCGATCCGGCGCTACGACCGGGGCCACTTGATCCTCGGCGATCGGTACGAGGCCAACGCCCGCCTTCCCGGCGAGGTCGTCGAGGCCGCCCTGCCGTATGTGGACGTGCTCTCCTTTCAGGACTTTCAGCGGCCGGTCGAGCACCTTGCCGGCTGGCACCTCCGCACCGGGAAACCGGTCCTGCTGGCCGATGCGGCCGGAAGCGGCGAGGTCGACGGTGACGGGTTCATCGCCAACGACGGGGCCTGGTATGCCGAGGTGCTGGCGGGGCTGCTGGAGAACCCCGGCTGCGTGGGATTCCATCTCTGCGGGGCTTACCAGCGCAACCGCGCGCGCCGGCGCGGCCTGCTCGACGAACAAGAGCGCGCCGACCTGGCCAACGTAACCCTGATCAGCGAGGCCAACCGACGGGCCGCCCGGCGGGCCGCCAGCCTGTCCGGCCGGGGCGCGGCGCCGCCGTCGGCGGCACCTGCAAGCGGTACTCCTCAGGCCGGCTAAGACTAAGGGGGACCATTGCGCCGGGCCCGCCGGCCCGGGCGCTATCCCGTTTTGGGCTTGCCGGCCCTGATCGAGAACATCTGCGGGACGGAGTCGTTGTTTTCCGGGAACCGCCACCACCCGTCGGCCCCGCGGACCATGTGCGGGAAGGCCCGATAGGCGCAGTAGGGGTATTCGTTGAGCGATTCGATCGAAAGGCCCGCGTCGCAGAGCGCGTTCACAACGTCGCCGAGGCTGTGCTGCCACTCGTAGCAGGGTGATTCGACCCGTCCCCCGCCGGCGTAGGTGGGCTGGTTGGCGGGGATCGACAGCTGGTGATGAAAGTACGAGTTGGCGATTTGCAATCCCTCAGGGGCGGGATCGAAGGCGCCGAGCAGGGGATGGAAGTCCACGATCAGGAACGCCCCGCCGGGTTTGAGGTGGCGATTTACGACCTGCGCCCAGCGCGCCAGGTCGGGGAGCCAGGCCAGCACCCCGTAGGTCGTGACCACCCAGTCGAACTGCTCCCCAAGGACCGCCGGCAGGTCGTACACGTCGGCGCAGATGAACCTGGCGTCGGTGCCGGCCTCGGCGTTGAGGCGCCGGGCCAGGTCGATCGCCCGGTCGGAAAAGTCCACGCCGGTGGCGCGCGCCCCCAGGCGCGCCCAGGAAATCGTGTCCTGGCCGAAGTGGCACTGCAGGTGCAGCAGGCTGCGGCCGGCGATCCCGCCCACCGATTCCAGTTCGATCGGGCGCAGGGACTGGCGCCCGGACCTAAAACCCGCCAGGTCGTAGGAATTCGATCCGGCGTGGATCGGGGTGCGCTGGTTCCAGTTGCTGCGGTTCAGCGCCAGACGTTGATCCAAGATTTGCCGCCTTCTCCGGTATCGGGGCGGCCCCGGTCAGGCCACCCGGTTCTGGGGGCGCCCTTCCAGGAACGCGATCACATTCTCGACCGCGCCCACGTTCAGAAGGTCGGCCCCCTCCGGGGTCATGTCGGCCACGTGCGGGGAGAACACCACGTTCCGGCATTCCAGCAGCGGATTGCCCGGCAGGGGCGGTTCGGGATCGAACACATCCAGGCCGGCCCCGGCCAGGTGGCCGGACCGGAGGGCGTCGACCAGGGCCGCCTCATCGACCAGTCCGCCGCGGCTCACGTTCACGAACAGCGCCCCGGGTTTCATCAAGCCCAATTCCCGCCTGCCGATCAGCCCCTGCGACTGCGGGCTGAGCCGCAGGTGCAGGCTGACGACGTCGGCTTCGGCGAGCAATCGATCCATCTCGACGTACTCCACCCCCAGCCGGGCGGCCCGCTCCGGGTCGGGACTGAACGTCCAGGCGATGCAGCGCATCCCCAGCGCGGTGCAGATGCGCGCGAACTCTGACCCGATGTTGCCGGTGCCGACTATGCCGACGGTCTTGCCGCGCAGCGACACGGAGTGCCCGGAAGGCCATTGGCCGGCGCGAATCGCGGCGGTCTGTTCGGCCAGGCGGCGGGCGGTCGCGTACATCAGCGCCACGGCGTGTTCGGCGACCACGGGGGCGGTCCGGCCGGGCAGGTTGCAGACGACGACCCCGCAGTCGCGGGCGGCCGCCAGGTCGATCATGTCGACCCCGATCGAAAGGGCTGCGATGAGCTTCAGATTGGGCAACTGGCGCAGGGCCTCGGCCGGCCAGGCGACCGAGCTGCGGGTGTTCAACACAACCTCCGCTCCCCGCGAGCGCGCAACCAGTTCGGAGACGTCGGACGGCAGGTCGCGGTAGATCTTCACTCCCCCGTACCGGTCCAGGAGTTCAAGGTGCGGCGATCCCTGGATCTGGGGCGGGAAGTCGCCGGGCACCACGATGCGGACCGGATTCGGCGGCTTATCGGTTGCGGATGCTGATGCCATGCTGGGTCGTCTCGGAGGTCTTGCTCGGTGCAGTTTATTTCCGGCGCCGACCGGGCCCGCCGGCCCGCCCGAGAGCGCCGGCGCGACGCCGCTGCAGATATCTGCAAAATCGATTCGGCCGTAGCCTGAATAATTGACGCCGGTCCGACCGCCGGGCCGTAACCGCCGGAAAGTTGCCCAATGCAGACAAACGTTGAATTCGATCCCGCCTACGCGCTCCTGACGGTCAACCTGGACCCGGGCGAGAGCATCAAGGCCGAGCCGGGCGCGATGGTCGCCCAGCGCGGCGTCCAGATGGAGACCGGGTCGGCCGGGGGCGGCCTGATGAGTGGCTTCAAGCGCATGCTGGGCGGGGAGTCTTTCTTCATCAACACCTTCACCGCCGAATCCGGCGGCGGCCAGGTGAGCCTGGCGCCGGCCACGCCGGGCGACATCGGGACCTTTGACCTGGAGCCGGGCCAGAACCTGTTCATCCAGGCCAGCTCATTCATGGCCTGCAGCGCCAACGTCCAGACCGACTCGCAGTTCCAGGGCTTTCGCGGGTTCTTCAGCGGCGAAAGCGTCTTCTTTCTGCGCGCGTTCTCAGACAGCGGCCCGGGAACCGTTTTCTACAACTCCTACGGCGCCATCAAGAAACTGGCGGTCAATCCGAGCGGCGAACTGGTCGTCGACACCGGGCACCTGGTCGCCTTCACCGACGACGTGGACTACACGATCGGCAAAGTCGGCGGACTGCGGTCGCTGCTGGTCGGCGGCGAGGGACTGGTCATGCGGTTCAGCGGCGAAGGCCAGGTATGGGTCCAGACCCGCAACCTCTCCTCGCTGGCTGCGCGGCTGGTGCCGTTCCTGCCCAGCACCAAACGCGGCCGGTAACCCGGCCGCGGAACTGGCCGGGGCCGCCCGGCGCGGTGGAGCGCGTCGCGGGTCAGCCGTGATTGCCGGAAGCGGCCGTTAACAGGTATTGGTGTTCGCTGAGCCGGTGGTATTGGAGGTCCGAATATCCGGCCTCGGTGGCCAGGGCCATTAAGCGGTCGCGCCCGATGCGCCGCTCCAGCGGCGGTCCGAAATCTGACTCGCGCTCCACCCACTCCAGCATTCCGCAGCGTCCGGACCCCTTGAGCAACCGCCGGGCGGTGGCCAGGAAGCGGACCGGGTCATCGGCGTGGTGGATAACGCAGGAGAGAAAAACAATGTCCAGCGAACCGTCACTGAGGCCGAATTCGTACTCGCCGCAGCGGGCGACTAGTACGTTCTCCAGGCCTGCCCCTGAAACGGTTTGGCGGCACAGTTCGAGCATATCCGGGTCCACGTCCAGTGCGTGGACCACGCCGCGCCGAGCGGCGCCCGCCAGGCGCACCGTGAAGTAGCCGGGACCACATCCGATATCGGCGATCCGCGCGTCGGAGGCAATCCCTAGGAGGGCAAGGACCCTTTCAGAGTCCGCCCACCGTTCGCGTTCCGGCGACAACAAGCGCTCGGCCATCGTCGGTTCGCGCCCAGTAGCGGCGTTATCGGACTGGGTGTCTTCCATCCGCGGGCCCTCCGGCGGTTGAAGCGCCGGCCGTGCGATTCGGGGCCGACTGCCTGGATATTGTGCCGGACACTTTAGCCGGCAGCTGGTCGAAACCTCTGAAATTGGACCGCGGGGACCCCGGCGAGCGAGCCAATTTTGAGCAAACGCATGCGCCGGAGCTGGCGCAAATCGCGGGTTTCTACCGTGCGTCTATCACGCCTCCAGCGCGGGCCAATCGCTATGCCCTGATACCGATCGCCTGCTCGAGTTGGAGCGCGAGGCGTTGCGGGGCCTGCCCGCTGAAGATGCCAAATCTGCTGCCGTGCCCAAATTGGACTTTGACGCGGATGATGATTCATACCGGGTGAGTCGAGTCGATCCAGCGCGGGCCTTCGACGATTGGCGCCAAGACTTCGGAATAGACACGGTACCAGCGCAATTTGCAAAACCGCCCGGCTTTCAGACGGATTGGCGAAAGTGCTAAACGGCGGCGAACTTACCTTCGGAATTCGCTTTTTGGGTCCAGATTGCCGAAACCTGCAATTCGGACACCTTCGCGGACACTCCCGTTCATCTGAACCCAGTCCGCTGCGGGAGTAACTGACCATTCGGCGGGGTCACATACGGCGACTTGCCGAAGCGGACGACATTGGTCGCGGAAGCGGCCTGCGCGTTCGCAAGGGGCCGGACGCTCGGCCGCCCTCACAAAGCAATTTGTACCGAGAGTCTGGCCGCCGCTGCCTGGGAATCCGCGTGGGCGGGCCAGCGGATTTGCTGCGAGTCTATCCACCGCGGCGAGATTGAGTGGCGCCTGTGCTTCTCGGCGGGCCGCTCGAATCGACCGATCTGGCGATCGTGATTATGGAATCCGCTCCGACTGCGATTCACTTGCCGCCGTCGATCATTTCGTCTATTCGGGGCAAGGGCACCGAATGTGCGTTTTTTGCACTCAACCCGCTGCCGGGTCGGATTTTGATCGGTTGGGCGGTTTTCCAAGATCGGGCCGAGACGCAAGAAGAATCCGGCCCCGGTCGGGGCGAGCGGCCACGGAGGGGTCGAATCGGGCGGCTGGGGCCGATTCTTGATTGGATCGAGCGATTTCCGAAGGCGAATTCGCTTGAACAAGGTATTTGCAGACCTACGACAGAGCGGCCTACCGCACCTGGGTTATCCCGCCATTGACATACGAGGAACCGTGACGGTAGTTAACCGGCGGAACCAACGCCGTTGCAAACCCTTATCGAGACCCCTCCCCGGTTGCCGCCCTTACCGCTCGGGGCTGCGGCCCAAGGCCCCGCAATTGCGCCGGCGCAAAAAATGCGGGTCGCCGAATCAAAGAAAATCGGCCGCATGAGCCAAGACATCCAAAGCCCCCGCTTCGAGTCCGACTGGGCATCAATCCGAACGCACCAGGTACCGGACTGGTACAACGACGCCAAACTCGGGATCTTCATCCACTGGGGACTCTTTTCGGTACCGGCCTGGGCGACGCCGGTGGGTGAATTCGGAACCGTCGGTTGGGATCGGTGGTTCGCCAACAACCCTTACTCGGAGTGGTACCTGAACACGCTCCGGATCAAGGGGTCGCCGACGCAAGAGCACCATCGCGAAACCTACGGCAGCGGGTTCGACTACATGGACTTTGCCGATGAATTCAATTCCCGGACCCGGCGCTGGGACCCGCTGGCGATGGCGCGGCTTTTCAAAGACTCCGGCGCCGGCTACGTCGTACTGACCAGCAAGCACCACGACGGCTTCACGCTCTGGCCCAGCCGCGTGGAAAACCCGCACCTGCCGCCCGGGAGACGCTGCAGCGAACGCGACCTGGTCGGGGAACTGACCGACGCCGTCCGCGGCCTGGGCATGCGCATGGGGCTCTACTACTCGGGCGGACTGGACTGGAGCTTCAACCCCACTCCCATCACCACCCAGGAACTGGTTGGCGAGACGATCGTTCAGACCCCTGAATATTCCGCCTACGCCGATGCGCACTGGCGCGAGCTGCGGCAGCGCTACGACCCGATCATCCTCTGGAACGACATCGGATATCCGGAGCGGTCTGACCTGGCCGAAATCGTAGCCGACTTCTACAACGACCACCCCGACGGGCTGATCAACGACCGCTTCGAAACCCGCCAACCCGGCGCGGGCCGGCGCCATCACGACTTCACCACCCCCGAATACGCCAAGCTGGACGAAATCACTCCCTACAAGTGGGAGTCCTGTCGTGGCCTGGGCTATTCGTTCGGCTACAACCGGGCCGAGACCGACGAGCACACCATTTCCGAGGCCGCCCTCATCCACCTGCTGGCCGACGTGGTCAGCAAGAACGGCAACCTGCTGCTGAACGTCGGCCCGCGGGCCGACGGGAGCATCCCGCAGATCCAGGCCGAGCGCCTGCGCGGCCTGGGTGCCTGGCTGGAACGCAACGGCGAGGCGATATTCGGCACCCGGCCGTGGGTGCGCGCCACGGGCGAGACGTCCGAGGGGGTACCGGTTCGATTCACCGCCAGGGGCGAGGCGATATACGTGATCGTGCTCGGCCGGCCCGGGCCGGCCGGAATCAGCCTGCAGCTGGATTTGCCGGGGCGGCTGCGCGACGCGGAGGTGCTCGGCTTGGGCGCCGCCGCGGCGGTCGGGTACGAAGACGGCCGCCTCCAGGTCCGGCCGCCGGATCGGCTGCCGGATTGGCCGGCCTACGCGCTGCGCCTGCTGATCGGCTGACCCGCACAACCACCGGTCCGCCCCAAAACGGCGATTGCGGCGGGCCGGGCCTGGCCCCCGGCGGCGCCTATGCGAAGCGCCGGTGGCCGGTGCGGTGGGCGCCGATCCAGTCCCAGTCGATCGGGACTCCGATCCCCGGTCCCTGCGGGGCATAGACGTTCCCGTCCGCATCGATCCCGTCCAGGTCGTCGCTGTAGTCCAGGTACACCGGCGCGCGGGTGGTCGGGACGCCGGGGTGCACCAGGCCCAGCTCGAAGTAATTGGTGTTGCGAATGGCCGACATCAGGTGGCGATGGACCGGTCCGGGGCCGTGGAATTCGACGTCCAGGCCGAACCCTTCGGCGGCGTGGGCGATCTTGAGCGCGCCGGTGATGCCGCCGTCCTCGTGCGCCCCGGCCCGCACGTAGTCGGTGCCCTCGGCCAGGATGAAGTCAACGTGCTGCTCCAGGAGCCGCACGTGTTCGGTCTGCAGGATCGGAGTGCTGAGCAGCTGCCGGAGCTTGCGGTGCGCGAACGCCGAAACGCCGCCGTCCCGGAACGGGTCCTCGTACCAGAAGAAACCGGCTTCGTCACAGGCGCGGCCGACCGCCAGCGCCTGCCCGAAGGTGTCTATCTCGCAGGCCGGGTCCAGCATGAGCTCCATGTCCGGCCCGACCGCGGCGCGCACCGCCGCGATGTTGTCGATCTCGCGCCGCAGGTTGCTTGCGGCCAGCCCCCAGCCGTGAATCTTGAAGGCCGGATAGCCCATTTCCCGGCACTGCACGGCGAATTCGGCGAACTGCTGCGGATGGGTCAGCCCGCCGTTCTCGTCCCCGTGCAGGGTCGAGGCGTACGCCGGCAGCGGGCGCCGGTGTCCGCCGAGCAGCCGGTACAGCGGTTCGCCGTATAGCTTGCCGGCGATGTCCCAGAGGCAGATGTCGATCAGTCCGACGGCCAGTTTGTCGAAATGCCGCAGGCCGCGCTTGAGGTCGTTGTAGATCCGCTCGCGCGCGGTTGAGTCCTTGCCGATCAGGTAGTCGGCGCACATCCCGATCTGCGGTCCGGCCGGCCCGGCGGCGAAGGGGAATTGGCCGCTGATGCCCTGGTCGGTGTGGACCTGCAGGACGTGCCCGCTCTGGGCCAGCCGGCCGCCCGGTTCGAACACCAGGTTGAAGCCGTTGTAGTCGCGGCCTACCTGGTCCAGGGTGAATTCGAACGAGGTGACCTCGACAGCGGTGATCGTGGGGCCCTGATTCATGCCTGACTCCTCCTCCGGGCCGGGTACGGGCGGATTTTTCCACGAGCTGGAAGTTCGGAGCGGGCGAGAACCGTCGCGACCGCCGCCCGGCCAACGAATAATGGGGCCGACCGCCCATGGATCGGCAGCGCCCCTCCGGCCTGCAGGCGGGCCCATGAATCGACTCCCGAATGACCGTTTCCAATCCCGCCCGGCAGGTTGACCGGGTGACCGCGCATCCGCACCCCCTCGATCCGCTTTCGCGCGCCGAAATCGAAATGGCGACGAGCCTGATCCGCAGCGACCCCCGCGCCCCGGCCGCGCTGCGGTTCGTGAGCGTTGGACTGCGCGAGCCGCCGAAAGCCCGGGTCCTTGCCCACCGGCCGGATGCGGCCTGCGAGCGGGAGGCCAGCGCGATACTGCTGGACCGTGAACGGGGGAGCTGTCTGGAAGTTGAGGTTTCCCTGACCCGCGCGCAAATCACCGCCTGGCGGGCGATCGAGGGCGCACAGCCCGCGATTACCCCCGACGAGGCCGCCGAGTGCCAGCGGGTGGCGCGCGACTGCCCGGAATTTATGGCCGCGATCAAAAAACGCGGCCTGACCGATCCCGACCTGGTGATGCTCGACCCGTGGTCGGCCGGCCACTACGGCGACGAACCCGCCGGGGAGGAGGGCCGGCGGCTGGTCAGGGCGCTGGCCTACGCCCGCGCCGAGCCGTTCGACAACGGGTACGCCCGTCCGATCGAGAACCTGCTGACGATCATCGACCTGAACCGGATGGAAGTCGTCCGGGTCGAGGACCACGGGGCGGTGCCGCTCCCGCCGGAGCCGGCCAACTGGACCCGCCGCCACATCGTCCCGACCCGCCCGGCGCCCAGCCCGCTCCGGATAACCCAGCCGCAGGGACCGGGCTTCTCCGTCAACGGCCGGGAAGTGCGCTGGCAGGGATGGCGGTTCCGGATCGGCTTCAACGCCCGCGAGGGACTTACCCTGCACACGGTCGGATACCAGGACGGCGACATGCTGCGGCCGATCCTCTACCGCGCCGCGGTCTCGGAAATGCTGGTGCCCTACGGCGACCCCGGCGTCACCAGCTACCGCAAGAACGCCTTCGACGTGGGTGAGTACGGGATCGGAGTGACCGCCAATTCGCTGGCCCTGGGTTGTGATTGCCTGGGCGAGATCTGCTACCTCGACGCCCACATGGTCGATTCGGCGGGCAGCCCAAGGACGATCAAGAACGCGGTGTGCCTGCACGAAGAGGACGACGGGATCCTCTGGAAGCACACCGATTGGCGCACCGGCGAGAGCGAGGTCCGCCGGTCACGCCGGCTGGTGGCCTCGTTCATCACCACGGTCGGGATCTACGAATACGGCTTCTACTGGATGTTTGGCCAGGACGGCTCCCTGGAACTTGAGATAAAGCTCACCGGGATACCCAGCGTCACGGCCCTGGCGCCGGGCGAGAAGCCGCGGCACGGCGTGGAGGTGGCTCCCCGGCTGAGCGCCACGCTGCACCAGCACTTCTTCAACGTGCGGCTGGACCTGGACGTAGACGGCCCGGGCAACAGCGTCCGTGAGGTGGACGCGGTCGCCCTGCCGCCCGGGAAAGACAACCCCCACCTGAACGCCTTCGTCGCCCGGTCCAGGCCGCTTGAGTCCGAGGCTCGCGCGCGCCGGCGCTGCGAGCCCTTGGCCGGCCGCTACTGGCAGATCGTCAACCCCGGTTCCCTTAACCGCAACGGTCAGCCGGCCGGCTACCGCCTGGTCCCGGGCGAGAACGCGGTCCCGCTGGCCCATGAGTCGGCCTCGGTCTCACGGCGGGCCGGCTTCCTGCGGCACCACCTCTGGGTGACCGCCTACGACCCGGCCGAGCGGTTCGCGGCCGGCGACTTTCCCAACCAGCGGGCCGGCGATGGCGGACTGGCGGTGTGGGCCGGCCGGGACCGCCCGCTGGTCGATTCCGACCTGGTCGTCTGGTACACCTTCGGGCACACCCACGTCCCGCGCACCGAGGAATGGCCGGTCATGCCCGCGCACAAGATCGGCTTCATGCTCAAGCCGGACGGGTTCTTCGAACAGAACCCGGCGCTCGGGATTCCGGGCGATGATGCGGGCGCTGCGGGCGAGCGATGCGGCGAAGACGGCGCGGGGGGGCGCTGCCGGTCCGGCCGGCCGGAACTGCCACTGAGCCCCCGCCGCGGGGCGCCGGCGGCGGTGATCGCAGGCCCTGATCGGGGGGCGTTGCGCCCGCGCCCCGACCGTCAATCGGGGCGGTAGCGCGCTTCCGGCTCGAAGGGATACAGCGGTCGGCGGCGCCGCCGGTAATTGAACGTGGAAAGGTCCGCGCTGGTGAGCCCGGGCGTGTTGACCAGCACAATCTGCGATGCTATGGGCTCATAGGCGGGCCGCGGCGAGACCACCCCCTTGGCCACCACCACGCGGAACCCCTCCGGCCTGACGCCGGCCGCGTACATCTGCTGCCGTGAGGTGTTGCCCTCGCGGAGGCTGGTCAGCACCAGGGTGTGTCCGTCGTCAGTTTCGAGCACCGCGGTCGTCCCCGAGTCGAAATACCGGTACCCGGCGTGGGTGGGGCCCGTATCCTCGTACCTGCCGTCCGAGATTCCGGCCACCCTGGCGCTGACCGCCACCGGGGAGCCGTGCAGCCCGTCGGTCTTGCCGCCGACCGCAAGATCGATGCGACTTCCGGCCCCGGCCGCCACGCAGGCCTGCACCGCGGCGGGGTCGTAGAGCGTCTGCAGCAGTCCGCGGACCCCGAGCTGCTGGGCGCGGCGCAGGATGTGGGTCGAATCGGCCGACGATCCCCCGCCGATGTTGTCGCCGACGTCCATCAGGACCACCGGGCCGGCGGAGGCGTGTTCCCGATCCCGGCCGGCGACGATCGCCAGCGCTTCGTCCACGTCCGGTATCCGGGCGTCCATCTCGGACCGGCGCCGCCAGGCGCGTTGGGCCAGCCATTCGCAGCGCCGGCGGGCCAGACCCGGATCGCCGTCGGCAACGACCAGGAACGACATCCCCATTTCCGCCACGTCGGCGTAGGGGTAGCCCTCGGCCAGCGAGGTCGAGAGGATGCCGGGTTCGGACTGGACCAGCAGGCTGTCGCCGACCAGCCCCTTCATGGGCTCCTCGCCGGTGAACTGGCGCACGATGTTGATCACCAGCGGCGGCGTCGCAAGGTACTGGCGGGGCCGGACCTGGCCCCGGGCGGTGCGCAGCAGCAGCTCGGCGCATTCGTACGCGCGCTGGCGGGCGTCCAGGTGCGGGTTGGTGCGATAGATCGTGACCACGTCGGTGGCCCGCACCATGGCCGGCGAGATGTTCCCGTGCATGTCGAGGGCCATTCCGACCGGGATGTCCGGGCCGACCGCGTTCCGGACCCGGACCGCGATTTCACCGTCCACGTCCGGGAACTGCTCCGACACCGCGGCGCCGTGATTGGCCAGAAGGACCCCGTCCCAGGGACCCTCCTGGCGCAGCATCTGAATCATTTCGCCCACGATCCGGTCGAACGCATCGCTGGTGATGAGCCCGATCGGGCCGGTGCGGGCGTGCAGCAGCGGAATCGCCGCGAACCCGAGTTCGCGCCCGGCTTCCAGAAACCCGGCCAGCGTGGCCTGTGATTCCCCGAACTTCTCTTCGATCTCGCCGCCCCGCAGGATTCCTTCCCTTTCGAACGCGGCGTAGTCGGCCGGCACCGAGG
>CBDBBM010000003.1:0-7686 GCA_965203015.1 Chloroflexota bacterium | reverse complement strand
TGACCGAGGCGTTCAGGTCGACCAGGCTGGCGCGTCGCTCGCCCAGCCGCTCGCGCAGGATGGCGATGATCGGTTCGGTGTCCAGCCCGACCAGGGCGAACGAGGCCGCCACCGAGACCATGTTGCGCATGATGTCGTGGCGGCGGGCCTGGAACTGGACGCCGGCCCGGGCCACTCCCTCGCGCAGGACCTGCTCGTAGGGCAGCGAGTAGATGTGGATGTCGTCGCGGCCCAGTTCCTCGGGGTCGATATCCAGTTCCGAGTCGACGATCAGGCCGCCGCCGGGGGAGATCCGGTGAATGTGGCCGTTGTGGGTCTGGAACGGCGCGTCAACGTCACCGAAGATCGTCTCGCGGTCGAGCGCCAGCAGCAGGTCCACCGGCTCGACGTGCGAATGGATCTCGTTCTCGGAGATTCGGACCCGGAAGAACGAATGCCGCCCCATGATGTTGGAGTGGTACTCGATGTTGGCGAAGACGTTCAGCCCGAAGCGCAGGCACGCTTTGGCGAAAACCTCGGCTGAAACATTGATCCCGCTTCCCTGGGGTCCACCGATCATCCAGGACAAGCGGTTCTGGGTAAAACTAGCTCGGCTCACGTTGCCGTTCACTTGGGGAAACTGCGCTGTCTCCCTGCGTATTGGGGGTAGATGCCGCGGTTAGTCTGCACCAGAGCGGGTGTTAAGCAGCACAAGTTAAGGTTACTGTAATTTCGACCTGCTGCGCACGCCCGGAACCACTCTTGAACCAACCGCTCGACCCCGCTTCAACCGAAGAGCCGCCCCCGGTCGGGTCATCCGCCGAAATCATCGAGAAGCCCTGGGGGCGCGAGTTGATTTTCGCAGATACCGAGCATTACCTGGGCAAGGTAATCAAGATAAACGACGGCAGCCGCCTGAGCCTGCAGTACCACCCGCGCAAGGATGAAACGGTCTACGTGACGCAAGGGAAGGTGGCGACCGAGCTGGGAAGGCGCGGCCAGTCGACGCGCTCGATCACCCTGCGCACCGGCGACTGCCTGCGGCTGCGCCCCGAGACGGTTCACCGGTTCGCCGCGGTGGACGGCGACGCCCAGATGATCGAGGTTTCCACGCCGCACCCCGACGACACGGTCCGGCTGGACGACGACTTCGGGCGGTCCTAGGGGCCGATCGCCGGGCCCGCCCGGTGCGCCTACAACTAACATTTCGGTTGAGGTTTTGGACGACCGTCCGACAGCACCAAGGGGAACGCGATGACGGTTAACGCGACCAAGGCGATCCTGGCCGCCGGCAAGCCCGCCATCGGCTGTTCACTCGCCTACGGGTCCGAGCTGGCGGCCGGAGAGATGGCCCATGCCGGATACGACTGGGTGATGCTCGACCAGCAGCACGGCTACTGGAACGAACACAACCTGCGGCTGGGGTTCCTGGCGGTGATCCAGGGCGGATCGACCCCGGTTACGCGCGTGCTCACGAACCGCTACGACCTGATCAACAAGGCGCTTGAATCGGGAGCCCTGGGCCTGGTCATTCCGATGGTCAACTCGGTCGACGAGGCGGCCGCCGCCGCCGCCGCATCCCGGTACCCGCCGCGCGGGACGCGCTCGAACGCCAGCCCCTTCATGACTTCCACCTTCGGACCGGGCTATGCCAGCTGGATCGACGACGAGGTATTCCTGGCCGTCCAGATCGAGTCCCAGGCGGCGGTCGAGAACGCCGAAGCAATCCTGGGCGTCGAGGGCGTCGACGGGTGCTGGATCGGCCCGTCCGACCTGGCCCTGGACATGGGGCTGAAGGTCTCCGACATGGGCAACCACCCCCGCCACGACGAGGCCGTCGCCCACGTCCTGGAAACGTGTCTCTCGCTGGGCAAGGCGGCCGGGTATGCCTGCAGCACTCCGGAGATGGGGCGGCGGCGGATAGCCGAAGGCTTCACGTTCGTCAACATCGGTTCCGATTCGGGCTTCATCGCCGAGGGATCGGCCAGCGTGCTGGCCGAATTCAAGCCCGACTGACCAACCGGCGCAGGGAGACCTGAATGGATCTGGGGATCGGCGGCAAGGCCGCCTTGATCACCGGCGGCAGCCGCGGCCTGGGCCGGGCCATGGCCCACGCCCTGGCGGCCGAGGGTTGCAACGTCGCGATCGGGGCCCGGACTGCGGCCACCCTGGACGCGGTTACCGCCGAACTCGATGACCTGGGCGTGCGGTCGCTGGCCCTGGAATGCGACGTTACCGATCGCTCCCAGGTGGACGCGGCGGTCGCGGCGGCGGCCGAGGAGTTTGGTCGGCTGGACATCGTCATCGCCAACGCCGGCGGGCAGCTGCGGCCGGGACTTCTGGATTCGGAAGACGAGGACTGGCAGTTCACGCTCGACATCAACCTGATGCACGCCGTGCGACTGATCCGCGCCGCGGTCCCGCATCTTGCCCGGCAGGGCGAGGCGGCCGCGCTGATCACCGCCTCCATCACCGGCTCCCGGGTCCAGGTGCCGGCCCAGTACGGGGCGGCCAAGGCGGCGCAGATCTACCTGGCCACGTCGCTGGCGCGCGAACTGGCCCGGTACGACATCAGGGTCAACGCGATCTCGCCCGGCTCGATCGAATTCGAGGGCGGGAGCTGGGGGCGGCGACGCCAGGAGACACCCGAGGTCATGGCCGAATTTGCCGAAAACCAGTTTCCATTCAAGCGACTGGGGCGGCCCGAGGAGATCGGCGAGGTCGCCGCTTTCCTGTGTTCGCCCCGCGCCAGCTGGATCACCGGACAGAGCATCGTTGTGGACGGCGGCCAGATGAACGCGGGTCTCTGGACTGCCGCCGACTTCCCGGGCCCCGGATCCTGAGAAGCCGCCCCGCAAGAAGTCCCATCGTGCCGCGGGATGTCGCAACCCCCGGGTTTATTCCAGGGACCATTCGGCGGCGTACCGTCGTGGTCAATTGCCCGGATTGGGCCAAAGCGCCGGCAGGAAGGGGGTTGGCCAGCCAGCCTGAACGTGTCAATACCGGAGTAGCGACCCGGCTGGGCGCTGCACAAGTACGGGTCGCAGTTGCCCCGTCTCCAGAGATCCGGCTCCGGGACTTGGCGGGACGTCTAGCACCGGGAGTCTGCCTTTGGCGTTGGACCGGGGGCTACGCCGAATCGATCATTTCGCGCAGCCGCCGGCCTTCGGTCGACCAGAAATCACGCAGCACGTAGAGGTCGCCGGAAAGACTGAAGTGGCGCACGCCCATCTCCAGATAGGGGGCCGCCTGGTCGGGCGATCCGATTTCGACCCGTGGGGTCACGCCCATCTTCATCGAGGTCTCGATGCTGTAGAGCTCGGCCTCTTTGACTGCAGTTGACTCGCGCCCTTCGAAGTTGCCGCTGTTCATCGAGAAGTCGGCCGGCCCGAACTGGGTCATGTCAAGTCCCGGAGTCGCCAGCACTTCCTCGAGCTGGTCGACGCAGCCCTTCTTTTCGACCATGATCATGACCACGGCCTGGTTCAGCTTGTCGATGTAGCCCTTCGCGTCCAGCCCGTAGCCCCAGCGGTTGTCCCGGGTCGCCCCGATCCCGCGCAGGCCGTCCTGACCGGCCGCGTCGGCCCGCACCGATCCGACCGCTTTGCGCGCATCGGCGGGCCCCCGCACGTCCGAAAAGAGGAAATTCTCGATCCCGGCGCCGGCGGCCCGGATCGCCAGGTAAGGACGCGGCATCTGGTCGAGCTTGATCAGCGAACTCATGTGCGGGAAGAGGTCGATCGCGCGCGCGAAGTTCTCAAGCGCGAAGTTGTCGAACGGACCGTATTCGGAGACAAATTCCACGTAATCGATCTGGCCGGTCAGGCCGATTACCTCGGCCAGTCCCGCCCAGACCGAAGAGACGCGACAACCGACGGTGGGTTCACCGGCGTCGAGCTTTTGCCGGAATACGTTCGGCTTGTCCATCATTGCTGCGCAGCGTCCATGCTCGGGGCGGGATCCGGATACGCCCGCGCGGAGGCCGGAGCCCCCGACAGGGCAGGGCGATTATCGGTTGGCAAAGCGCGAATACCCCGGCCCCGAGGCATCATGCCGAATAGCATTTGAGGGATCCGGCCGATCCGGGCCAAGCGCCCGCAAGGACTCCGATTCAGTGACCGAACAGACGCGATCCTGGCTGGCCGAACTGGTCGGAACCTTCGTCCTGGTGCTGGGGTCGGTCGGCTCGGCAATGGTGGTCGCGGACGAACTCAGCGTCAGCGCCAACATGCTGGTCGCCGTCCTGGGCCCGGTCTTTGCCCTGTCGGCCGGAATCTACATGTTCTACGACATTTCCGGGGCGCAGTTCAACCCGGCGGTCACGGTAGCCCTGTTCGTTCTGGGAAAGATCTCGCCGGTCGCCGGAATCGGCAACATCGTAGCCCAGATAACCGGCGCCATCCTGGCGACCGCGGTCCTGGCTTCGGCGGTCCCGCTTGGCCCCAGCAACTACGGCCTGACCACGGTGGCCTTTGGAACCGAGCCCTGGGAGGCGGTGATCCTGGAGGCGACGGCCACCTTCGTCCTCGTTCTGACAATTCTTTTCGTGGCCGTGCGCTACCGGGTTCCGGCCCCAGTCGCCGCCCTGGCCATCCCGACCGCGCTGGCCGCCGGACTGATAGTCTCCGGCCCCCTGACCGGAGGCTCGCTCAATCCGGCCCGCACCTTCGGTCCGGCGCTGCTGTCTGGCGAATTCGCCAACCATTGGGTCTACTGGGTCGGTCCCCTGGCCGGCGCACTGGTCGCCGCGCTCGTGTTCGCCGGCCTCACCACCGGACAGCGGTCCGACGGACCGTCCGACTAGCTCCGCCGCGTTCGCGGCGGGCGTAAGCAGGGTTAGGCTTCGGCTTCCTCGAGCTCGCGCTGGCGCTTCCGCTCGGCAACCAGTTCGTCGATGCCGGCGGTCAGTTCGGGGAAGAATTCATCCTCGTCCAGGGTCTTTAGGATCTCGCCCTTGGAGAAGATGACCCCTCGGCCGCGGCCGCCGGCCAGACCGATGTCGGCGTCGCGCGCCTCGCCCGGACCGTTGACCACGCAACCCATGACCGCGACCTTGAGCGGTTCCTCGACCCGCGAGAGGTGCTGTTCCACCTGCTCGACCAGGTCGAAGAGCTCGATTTCGCAGCGACCGCAGGAAGGGCAGGAAACCAGGGTGGTGCCCTGCGTGTGCAGTTCGAGGCTCTTGAGAATCTCGTATGCGACCGGGACTTCCTCTTCCGGTTCGGCGGTCAGCGAGACCCGGATCGTGTCGCCGATGCCCTCATACAGCAGCATCCCGATGCCGATCGCCGAGCGGATGCTGCCCGATCGCACGGTCCCGGCCTCGGTTATGCCAAGGTGCAGCGGGTACGGCATCTGGTCGGCGATGAGCCGGTAGGCGCGGACCATCGGATCGATGTCGAAGGCCTTCAGCGAGACCTTGATGGCTTCGAAGTTCTCGTCTTCCAGGATCTTGATGTGCGTCATCGCGTGGGCGACCATCGCTTCGGCCAGCGCCTGGCCCTGCTTGGGACGCCCGTCGGGGGTGCGGTTTTCGGGAATCGAACCGGCATTGACTCCGATCCGGATCGGAATGTCGCGCTCCTTGCAGGCCGAAACAACCTGGCGCACCCGGTCGCGGTCCCCGATGTTGCCGGGGTTGATCCGCAGCCCGTCGATATTTGCCTCGGCCGCCAGCAGGGCCAGGCGGTGGTCGAAATGAATGTCGGAAATCAGCGGGACCGGGCTGGCCTTCAGCAGCTCCGGCAGCGCCAGGGCGGCCTCGCGGTCGGGGACCGCCACGCGCACTATCTGGCAGCCCAGGTCGGCCAGCCTGCCGATCTGGGCGCTGGTCGCGGCCACGTCGGCGGTGTTGGTCGTGGTCATCGACTGGACCACGACCGGCCCGCCGCCGCCGATCCGAACATCGCCCACGTGCACCGGGATTGAGGTTCGCCTTCTGAGGATGTCCGACATCTCTTGAGGTCCTTGGCGATTGCTACGGGCAGGGGTTGAGCCGCTAGGGGCCGCCGCCGGCGATGCGTGATATGTCGGCGGCAGTGACCACTACCACAAGTATGAGCAACGCCGCCATACTCACCACCTGCAGCGCTTTTTCGGCATCCGGCGAGATCCGCCGCCCGCGCGCAACCTCGACCAGGATCAGGGCCATCCGCCCGCCGTCGAGCACCGGCCACGGCAGCAGATTGAAAAGCGCCACCTGGATCGAGATGGATCCGGCCAGGCCCAGCACCAGGGCCGGCCCCAGCAGGGTCGCCTGTCCGAATGTGTCCAGGATTCCGACCACCCCGGTCAGATTGATCTGGCCCTCGCCCGCCAGCGCCCCGGCGGTGTAGCGCGGCAGCAGGGTTATGGCCTCGCCGGTCTGGGTCAGCGCGCGACCGAGCGCCCGCCAGGAAAGATCCGGCCCGCGGACGTAATTTATGTGCAGTCCGAGCGGGCCCTGACCGGCGGGCGGACTGGCGCGCGGGGTCACTTCGACCTGGAACCGGCGACCCGACCGTTCGAGCGCCATCTGCAACCGGTCACCGGGACGGCCGGCCACGACCGACGACAGCTCCGCCGGCAGGATGTCGGCGCGCTCGCCCAGGGTCAGGACGCGGTCGCCGGCCTGGATGCCGGCCTGCGCCGCCGGTGAACCCGGGTCGACGTCCGTGACCCTGGTCCCGACCGGGGCGAACAGCAGCGCGGCCAGCAGCAGAAAGCCGAATCCGGCCACCACGTTCGCCAGGGGCCCCGCCGCCAACACCAGGAGGCGTGCCCAGACCGGCTGGGCAGCGAAACTGTCCGGCGCCGTCGCGCCGCTCTCGGCGGTCTCGCCCAGCATCCGCAGATAGCCGCCGACCGGGAAAAGGTTGAGCGTAAACGTCGTTCCGGCCGAGCGCCGCCGGAGCAGGTGCGGCGGAAACCCCACCGCGAACTCGAGGACCCTTATCCCGAGCATGCGGGCGGCGGCGAAATGACCCAATTCGTGCGCGACCACTATCAGGGTCAGAGTCCCGAGTCCGACCGCGATCGTGCCGGCGGTTCCCAGGGTGCCGAGCAGCGCATGGATCATCGGTTCAGGCGCTCGACCTCTTCCCCGGCGAGCCGGTAGCCCTGCGCATGGAAGGCCAGGGCGTCCGAGATCTGGTCCATGCTGCCGCGCGGGGCGTCGGCCAGCACCGCGGCCACCACCTGCGGCAGCTGATCGAAGCGGATCCTTTCCGCCAGGAAAGCTTCGACCGCGGCGTCATCGGCGCCGACCAGCAGGGCCGGCGCACAGCCGCCCTCCAGGGCCACCCGCCGGGCCAGGCCGAGCAGCGGAAACCGTTCAAGGTCGGGCTCTTCGAATTCGAGATCGGCGCAGCCGGACAGGTCCAGCCGCGGGGCGTGCCCCGCGATGGGCAGGCGCCCGCCCACTCCCAGCGCGCAGGAGATCGGGATGCGCATGTCCGGAACCCCGAGCTGGGCCTTCTGCGAGCCATCGATGAACTCGACCAGCGAGTGGACGATGCTCTGCGGGTGGATCAGAACGTCCACCCGGTCGGCCGACAGGCCGAAAAGCCAGCTCGCTTCGATGATCTCAAGCCCCTTGTTCATGAGCGTGGCCGAATCGATGCTCACCTTGGGCCCCATGTCCCAGGTCGGATGGGCGAGCGCCCGGGACGGGGTCACCCGGGCAAATTCCTCGAGCGCGACGTTGCGCAGCGGCCCGCCCGAGGCGGT
>CBDBBM010000002.1:0-14058 GCA_965203015.1 Chloroflexota bacterium | reverse complement strand
GCCCTGACCTACATCTTCTGGTTGCAGCACCTCTGGATCGGATTCGCGCTGGCGCTGTTCCTGCACGGCACGATCGGCAGCTTTTTCGTAGGCACCAACCCGCACGAACTCGGTCACGGATCGGTGTTCCGGACCAAGTGGCTGAACCGCTGGTTCAACTATGTGTTCTGCATGCTGGCCTGGTACGACCCCTTCGACTACAACGCCAGTCACACGTTCCACCACCGCTACACCCTGCACCCCGAGGGGGACCGCGAGGTTCTGCTGCCACTCAAACCGACGGTTGGAAAGTTCTTTCTGGTCCAGCTGTTCACCGTGAACTTCTTCACCCAGCCGGGCCGGACCCTTGCCAAGGGCGGCCTCTTGTCGACCATCATCTTCACCGTGCGCACCGCCTTCGGCGTGCACGGCCCGATGTCGATTCCGTCCCATGAATGGCTGAAGGCGGTTCACACCGACCAGCCGAAGGAATTCCGCAAATCGATCGTCTGGGCCCGCTGGCAGCTGGCTTTCCACGGCGCGATCCTGGTGGTCGCCGTGGCGACCGGGCAATGGGTGCTGCCGATCATCTTCAGCCTCTTTCCATTCATTGCCAACTGGGCCACCTATTTCGTCGGCCTGCCGATGCACTGCGGGCTCATGGACAACACGCCCGACTTTCGCAAGTGCGTCCGCTCGATAACGATTCCCTGGCCGCTCGAATTCATCTACTGGCATATGAACTGGCACATGGAGCACCACATGTTTGCCGGTGTTCCCTGCTACAACCTCAAGAAGTTGCACCAGGCGATTGCCGATGACGTGCCGGCGCCGCGCACGCTATTTAGCGCCTGGCGAGAGATGTGGCAGATCTGGGAACGTCAGCAGGAGGACCCCAGCTACCAGTTCGACACCCCGCTGCCGCCGACCGCGCGGCAGTTCCGTGAAGACCCGCAGGACGACCTGGACCGGTCGATCGGCGACCTGGCGCCCGAAGGGCTGCGCTAGAGCGGCACTCCGGCGCTGCAAGGCGCCCGATCATGCACTTGCCCGGGCCCGCTGCGGGCCGGATTCCGGCGACCAGCAACCTTCATTGACCGCCAATCAGTCTGCCGCCGGAGCCCCGGCCGGTTCCCGAAAAGGCCCGGACGTGGTCAGGCGCAGCGAATGCAATTGTCCGATTGGCTAGTTAGGTTGTTTCCTGACCGCGGCGGATTCCTACACCCTTACCTCCGAGCAGTTGTCAAAAAAGACTCGTCGGGAGCGCCGGGTCGGATGCCGAACACTCTTTACCGGTCAGGTTTTTGCTAGGCGCGACCCACTGATTGCAGCCAATCCAGCCCAATCGAGCAAGCGTGGCGAACCGCGCTTGGCAGATTCCTCATGAGGAATATGATGTGCTATGGAGTGGGCAAATGAGTTCACGGATCAATTTGGGGATTGATGGGCCGAACTCTCTGAATAGCAACAGGAATCGGTTGCCGTCAGGATCGAGCTATTGAACGAGCGCCTCCCCCAATTGCCTGATCCGCACTCCTCGGACATCAAGAGCTCACGCCACGGCGGCTTACGAGAACTCCGAATACAAAGCGGTGGGAGACCGCTTCGGGTTTTTGCGCGTTCGACCCCAGGCGAGCTGCGATCCTACTAATCGGCTACGGCAACACCGGCGACAAACGCTTCTACGAGAGGCGTGTACCTGTGGCGGACAAGTTGTTCGATGATCACTTGCGCGAACTAAGGAAGGGAGGGTTGATCGAATGAGCGGACGTCATCAATTCACCGAATTGACCAAGGACTTCGCCCGGCAACGGCGCGAACGCGTGGATGCGATCAAGCGCGAACTGAAAGCCGAAATGCCGCTACACGACCTGCGCCGGGCGCTCGCGCTTACGCAAAAGGAATTAGCCGAGAAATTGAACGTCAATCAACCAGCTGTTTCCAAACTTGAGAACAAGGACGATGTGTACCTATCAAGCCTGCGTTCTTACATTGAAGCGGTTGGCGGCAAATTGAAAATCGTCGCAGAGTTTCCAGAAGGCGATGTTGCAATCACGGGTTTTTCGGATGATCAATCCGGTGAAACTAACCAAAACCGAACCACGTACTAAACAGCTTCACGCCCCTTCTTCGAAGCATCTGCCCTACTGGTCCGCCTTGGCGCTTTCGAACGAGATGCGGATCAGGTCGCGCAGGACATCGACATCCACGTCGGCCAGTTTGTTTATGTAAAGACAGGCCGCTCCGGTGCGGTGCTTGCCGAGTTTCCCCAGAAGATCCCCGTGCCCTTCGAGTCCGTCCATGATGTAGAGGGTGAGACTCTGCTTGCGCGGTGAAAAACCGGTCAGGAAGAAATCCCCCTCGCGGCCGGATTCGTATTTGTAGTGGTAATCGCCGAAGCCGATGATGCTCGGCCCCCACATTTCCGGCTCCAGGCCGGTTATTTCACGCATCATCGCCAGGACCGCAAAGCCATCTTCGCGGCGGCGCGCATTCTGGACCGACTCCAGGAATCCCTCAACGCTGGCACCGGTCTTTTGCGTCTTGTTCTCACTCACGCAATCCAAGCCTCAGCTGTTCGGCTGGCTCGGACGGGCGCTGCCGCGCACGTTGACCCCCGGCGTGGTTCTCCGCCTTGCCGGCACCATGTTGGTGCACAGCCTGCCCGCGCGCATGGGCTATTGCAACGCCCCGGCGGCGGCGATCGGCCACGCCTCCAGGACCTGGCCGCCGCGGCAGGCGTAGATCGTCCTGTGCAAAAGGACGGTGCTGTCGGAGTAATGCGGGGTCACTTCGATTCGATCGCCGACCCGCAGCGGATCGCCGCCGTCTCGAGCCAGATTCATGTGTTCGGCGCTGAGCCGGGTGCATTTCCAGCCGGGAGGGCTTACCACGACCGGTACACCGGTATGGCGGCCGGAGGCTTTCCAGCCCGCGTCGGCGGCCGCCCGTTGCGGGTCGGCGGCTGAAATGACCTGGCATACCAGGCTCAGCGCCCGCCGGTGCCCGGCAACCCCCATCTGCTCGTAGGTCACGTCCATCAGCACCGCCCCGCCGGCCTGCAGCTCGGTCAGGACGCCCTGCTCCAGCACGAAGCGGTAGTTGCCGCTGCCGCCGCCGGACAGGAGGCCGATCGCGTGCCCGGCCGCCTCGCAGAGCTCTCGGGCGCGCGCCAGAATCGCGGCCGAAATCGCGGTCTCGCGCTCCTTCTCCCGGTCGGGCATGTTCATCACGTGACCCTCGTACCCCATCAGCCCGCGCAGGCGGACGCCGGCCAGCCCGGCGACCAGGTCGCACAGCGCCGGCGCAGCCTCGGGGGTGACCCCGCAGCGATGCAGGTTCACGTCTACGTCCACCAGAACGTCGATCTCAACGCCGGCGGCGGCGGCGGACGCGGCAATCTGGCGGATATTGGCCGCGTCATCGGCGGCAACGCAGAGCCTTGCCAGGCGCGCCACCTCGATCAGACGGTTCACCTTGGTCGTGCCGACCACCTCGTTGGCGATGAGGATGTCGCCGACGCCTCCGCGGGCCATGACCAAGGCTTCTGACGCCTTGGCGCAGGTGATCCCCACCGCGCCGGCTTCGATCAGGCGCAGCGCCAGATCCGGCGCCTTGGACGCCTTCACATGCGGGCGCCAGGCCACGCCGGCCGCCGCACACCTTCCCGCCATCAGCCGGGCGTTGTGCTCCAGGGCGTCCAGGTCCAAAAGCAGCGCGGGCGTGTCCAGATCCTGCGGCGTTCTCATTTCTGCCTCCCCGTCGTGGCAATCGTAAACCACGCTGCGCGATCCGCACCGGCACCCGGACCCGGCATCGGCGACGGATTGACAGGGCCCCGGAGCACGGTTACGCTGCGTGGTGCCCCGGCCTTGGACCAACGGCGGCCGGAGCGGCGCGCGGAGCCGGGGTCGCCGGCGCGCTTACAAGGTGAATTTGATGATCGACGGCTCGATTGCCGGCAAGGTGCAGACGGTTCGCGGCCTGATAGAGCCCGGCGAACTCGGCATCACCCTGGCGCACGAACACCTGCTGGTCGACCTGTCGCCGACTTACATCCCGCCCAACGATCCCGACGGACGCGAATTCTGGGAGCAGCCGGTCTCGATCGAGACGATCGGCCGCATCCGGCATCACTTCATGCCCAATCGGGACAACGTGATCCTGGGCGACATCCCCACCGCCATCGACGAGATCAACCTGTACCGGCAGCACGGTGGCGGGTCGCTCGTGGACGCCACCAGCATCGGTATCGCCCGCGACCCGCGCGGACTGGCCCGGATATCCCGGGCGACCGGCGTGAACGTGGTCATGGGCTCTTCGTACTACGTGGAGGCCGCGCACCCTCCCGGCATGGACGGCCGCAGCGAGGCCGCCATCCGGGACGAGATAGTGCGCGACGTTACCGAAGGCGCGCAGGGGACCGCCATCCGCTCGGGAATCATCGGGGAGATTGGGTGCTCCTGGCCGCTGACACGCAACGAACGCAAGGTGCTGCGCGCTTCGGCCGCCGCCCAGCGGCTGACCGGGGCCGCGCTGCTGATCCATCCCGGCCGGAACGAGGCCGCCCCGCTGGAAATCCTGGCGGTCCTGGAGGAAGCCGGCGCCGATCTGGGGCGGACCGTAATGAGCCACATCGACCGCACCGTGTTCCGGCGCCAGACCCTGGTCCGGATCGCGGAGACGGGATGCTACCTGGAGTGGGACCTTTTCGGCCGCGAGGAGTCCCTTTACCCGTTCAACCCCGCGATAGAAATGCCCAGCGACGCCAAGCGGATCGACGACATCGCCTGGGCGGCGGCGCAGGGCCACGGCCGCAGGATCGTGGTTTCCCACGACATCTGCTCCAAGTTCCGGCTCCAGCGCTACGGCGGGCACGGTTACTACTACCTGCTCGGCCAGGTGGTCCCGCGGATGCGGGCGCGCGGTTTTGAAAGCGATCTGCTGGACGACATCCTGGTCAACAACCCGCGCGAAATCCTCACTTTCGTCGCTCCGCGGTCCTAGCCACCGCGCGCCGCGCCGGCCCCCGCCGGGCGCGAAGACCGGCGTCCGGCGCGGCGCGTTCCCGGTCCCTGGCCGGGCATTTGATCCGGTGCCGCGCGCGCGCAAGAATGGGAGCAGTCAATCTACCGGGCCGGACGCGCCTGCCCTGAAAACTTGGACGGGAAGAACATGCTACAAACCCTGCTGGACCGGATGATCGGGGCCGCCCGCCTGCGGGTTGCGACCTACGAGGACGTGGAAAACGATCCCGGCGCGACCCTGCAGGCATTGCTGGTGGTGGTTCTGGTAGCGATCGCCGGCGGCATCGGCGCACTGCTGGCCGGTGATGCGACGGCCGCCAACGCGCTCTTCTTCGGGGTGCTGCGCTCGATCGTCACCTGGGCCGTCTGGGCGCTGGTCGCCTGGATAGTCGGCGGGTTCATCCTGCGCACCGCGCAGACCCACGCCGACTGGGGACAACTGGCCCGCGGCACCGGATTCGCCCAGGTTCCGGGCCTGCTCAACGTGCTGTACTTCGTGCCCGGCATCGGCGGACTGTTCGCGCTCATAGCCTTCATCTGGCAGCTGGCCGGCATGGTCATCGCGGTGCGCCAGTGCCTGGACTTTGACTCGACCCTGCGCGCGTTCTTCGTGATCGTCATCGGGGCAATCCCGGTCGCGGTGATCAACCTGATCATCTTCTTTATCGTCGGTATCTGAAATAGCCGCCGCCCGGCCATGCCGAATCGACCGCTGCAGGATATGCCTTTGATGTCCGTTGCCGATCGCCCCGCGGCCGGCGTGGCCAACAGGTGCGCCACCGCATCAGATGAAACGGACCGGCGGATCGGCAAGGATCCCGGGACCTTGCGGTGATCGGCCACGAATTGGGAGAGGAGCCTGCCCGGATGACTGATGTAATCCTCATGGACGGCGGGATGGGGGCCGAGCTGGCCCGGCGCGGCGTGATCAGCGAAGCCGAAAACGGCCTCTGGTCGGCCGGAGCGCTGATCGAGGCGCCGGATGCGGTCGTTGACTCGCACCGTGCATTCATCGCTGCCGGTGCGGGAATGATCATCACCAACAGCTATGCCTGCGTCCCTGATTGGCTGGCCAAGGCGGGCATGGCCGATCGCTTCGCCGAATTGGCCGCCGAATCGGGTCGCCTGGCCCGCAAGGCCGCAAGCGAAGCCGACCACGGGGTGCTGGTCGCCGGCGGGTTGCCGCCGCTGGGTTTGAGCTATCGGGCCGACCTGGTCCCCGACGACTCCGCGGTCCGTCCGATTTATGCGGGTCTTGCCGCCGCTCTGGAGCCGTTAGTCGATCTGTTCATCTGCGAGACGATGTCCAGCATCCGCGAATCGCGCGCCGCGGTGGGCGCCGCCAAGGCCTCCGCCGCAGCCCGCGGCCTGCCGGTCTACGTGGCCTGGACCCTGGACGACCGGCCCGGCCGCGGGCTGCGCAGCGGCGAGAGCGTCAAGGACGCCTGGGCCGCGCTGGACGAGATGGGAACTGACGGATTCCTCTTCAACTGCACCCATCCGGACTCGATCGAAGCGGCCCTGATCGAGATCTCATCGCTCACCGACAAGCCGACCGGGGGTTATCCGAACCGGTTCGACGTCCCGGACGGGTGGACCGGGATCTCGTCCGAACTCCGCCACCGGGCCGATTTCGGAACCGAGCAATTCGTGGCCGCCGCCCTGCGCTGGGTCGAGCACGGCGCCACGGTGGTGGGCGGCTGCTGCCGGATCACGCCCTCCGACATAGCCGCGCTGTCGATGCGCCTCGGGCGGAATTAGCGATTGGGCCCGGGAGCGTTCGAGTCGTTGCCGAAATGCAACGGCGTCCTCGGAATCCGCCGGTAGAGCAATCGGGCGCCGCGATTGAGATGGGCCCCGGCCCGACCGATTGATCCCCAGATATTGAGTGTTGCTGCTGGTTATGGGCGTGATCGGAGTTTCCAGGCCGCGCGTCCTATCGTTGGTGGCCGGGGTTGCGTGCGTTGGCGCGCAGGGAAACTGACTTGTTGATTGGTTCTATTCGGGCCAAGGAGCCGCCCTGCAACCGAAATCCGGCTGGCCTGAAACCTAGAAGGGAATCGGGAATAGGGTGGCGGCTGCCGCGCCGACGGCGACCCCACCTGCGACTTTGGCAATATCACGAACCGAAACGGGGCCAATCCGTGAAGGCCGAGGCGGGCTACCCACAAGCACCGATCCGTCTGCTCCGTGGTAGCGCATCTGCAGGAACGAACGACCGATGGGAATCGGTTCCAATCCAGGTCCGGAACCGGGCCGGGGCCCCATGACAAAGTCGTGCCGGCCTACGCCCCAGGCTGGAATCACGATCTGAGCAAGCTACACGGGGGTCGGCACGGCCCCCGCCGAAGTGTGCATCGTGTCTTGGCTAACCAGGGGCAGTTCAAGTTCCCGGGCGAGACCAATGTCTGCAGCGCACAATGTCGCGCCCGCATCAATCAATGCCGGGCCAGTTGATAAGCGGGTCCCGCTTCGCCAGCCACCGGTTGAAGGAAACGTGGAGTCGAATCCGATGGCGGCATCGATCTTGACACCGTGTTCGACCAATTCAAGTGGGCGGCCAACCCTGCCGCATTCGATCTGGCGCAAGGTACCGCCTTGGTTGTTCAGTGGCGCAACAGGACCGCTGGCGGTCGCTCGCCAACGCGGCGGATGTGGTAAGGGCCCCGATCGAAATCGCGCGCGGCCCGCCGTGCGATTTCCTCAAAATCCGGGCTAGTGCAGATCACGTTTTGGTCGTAGATCAGAACCCATTCATCCATGTGTTCGGCTTCTAGCCGTTCGCGCTCTTCCGCATATACGGCCATATTCTGTTCAAGCGTCGCAGCCATCGGAACCGTCCCGCCACCAGCATGCGGGAATTGTATTGCCTGGGTTTGACTGATCCATCGCCGCTCGCGTTGGTTGACGCGGCCAACGGGACCCCGGACATTGCAGATTTGCCCGTGCCCGCAAGAAACGTTAGTGCGCGCGCCCAGCGGGTCGCATCGAGAGCACTACCCAAGCCAGCACGCATCGCCGGTCGGAAGCAAGATTGGACGAGTCGGCAAACGTCCGCAGGTTTGCGGTCGCAAATGGCGGTCGATTTCCCGGGTTCGATCACGCATGGGGAAATACTGGACCGTGCGACCGAATCGGCGACCGACAATGACGAGGGAAGACCCAACCACCAATCGGGGGTGCGCGTTGGCAATCCGACCGAATCAACGGCCTTCCGCACAGAGGACCTGGCGCACCGCCAGCGGATTGCCAGGCGCCTGATGCGGAGCAGCCCGCACGGCAAAAGGTCCCAATCTCACCGACCGGTTGTAATGGGCGCCCGCGGCATGGTGTGCGCCGGGCACCCGCTGGCCGCGGAAGCCGGCGTCGCGATCCTGCGCCGGGGCGGCAACGCTGTCGATGCGGCGATCGCGGTGGCCGCCTGCCTGAACGTGGTTGAACCGATGATGTCAGGCATCGGCGGCGATGGTTTCATCATGGTCTATTCGCGGGCCGAGCAGCGCGTGCGGGTGGTCAACGCCACCGGTCCGGCCGCGCTGGCGGCGACCCGCGACCGCTACGCCCGCGATGGAATCCCGCCGAAGGGCGTGCTCTCGGTCTCGGTTCCCGCCCTGCTCCACGGCTGGCTCGACGCGCACGAAGCGATCGGCCATCTTCCGCTCGGCCAGGTCCTGGCGCCGGCGATCGAACTGGCCGCCGAAGGGTTTCCGGTCAGCCATTACCTGGCCGGGGAGATCGCCGCCGACCGGGTGCTGTGTCAGTTCCCGACCTCGCGGGCGGTGTTCACCGCTGCCGGCGAACCGCTGCGGGCCGGCCAGATCCTGCGCCAGGGGGACCTGGCCAATACCCTGGCGGCGGTTGCCGAAGGCGGGCGCGCGGTCTTCTACGAGGGTTCGGTCGGCGAACGGATGGTGAACTTCATCCAGGAGCAGGGCGGACTGCTGACGATGCGGGACCTTGCCGCCTGCAGCGCGCGCTGGCAGGAACCGATCTGGACAAGTTACCGCGGCCACCGGGTCTGCGAGGCGCCGCCCAACTCCAGCGGGCACGTCCTGCTGCAGGAACTGGCGATGCTGGATCAGTTCGATCTCGAACCCCACCGCTGGGACGCGGCCGCGACCGTGCACCTGATGGTGGAGGCCAAGAAACTGGCTTTCATCGACCGCGAGGCCTACCTGGCCGATCCCGATTTCGTCGACGTGCCGATCGAGGGCCTGCTGTCGCGGCGCTACGCCCGCCGCCGCGCCGGCCTGATAGACCGGGCGGCGGCCGCGACCGATGTGGTCCCCGGCGACCCGTGGGCTTTCCAGGACGCGGGACCGACCCGGCCCCGTCCCGCCCGGGCCGGCGGGATGGCCGACGGCGAGGACACCACCTGTTTCGTCGTGGTCGATTCGGAGGGCAACGCGGTTTCGCAGCTGCAGAGCCTGCAGAGCGCCTGGGGGTCGAGCGTGATCGCCGGCGACACCGGAATCCTGCTCAACAACCGAATGACCTACTGGCACCTGGATCCGGGCCACGTCGACTGCCTGGCGCCGGGCAAGCGCGTCCGTCACACCATGAACCCGGTGATGGTGTTCGCGCCCTCCGGCGACGGCCCCATGCGCCTGCGCCTGGTGCTGGGAACCCCCGGCGCCGACACCCAGGTCCAGGCCAACCTGCAGGTGATCAGCCACGTGCTCGATTTCGGCATGAACGTGGCCGAGGCGGTCGAAGCGCCGCGCTGGAAGGACAACCAGAACCCGCTCGAATCGGCCATCCCGCACGAATGCGAGGACGAGCTCCTGGTCGAGGGGCGCTTCCCGGCCGCCACCGTCAGGGACCTGGCATCGCTCGGCCACCGGGTTCGGGTCATCGAACCGTGGGCCGGGGTGACCGGGCGCGAGATGATGATCGAAATCGATCCGGGCTCGGGCGCGCTGATGGGCGCCGCCGACCCCCGGTTCGACGGTTACGCGATCGGTCGGTGAGCGTGTCCCCGACCCGCACCGGCCGGGTGCCTAAACTGCCGGTCAGGGCCCGGACGCGGAGGCGGAATGGAAGTTAAGCCGATCGACATCAGCGCCCGCCTCGACGCCGAGCACCGCGCCGTATTCGACGGGCTGCCGCGCGAACCCAGCGACTGGTCCGACATCCCGGCGCTGCGGGCCAGATTCAAGGCCGACCGCGCGGCGGCCCCGCGGCCGCCACTGCCGGCGACGGTCGAGATCTGCGACCGGCGAGTACCCGGTCCGGCCGGTGCGCCCGACCCCCGCCTGCGGCTGTACAGCCCCCGGACCGGGCGAGGGCCGGCGGCGCTCTATTGGATCCACGGCGGCGGGACCGTCATCGGCGACCTGGAGATGAACGACCACTACTGCGCCAACATCGCCGACCGGCTGGGAATCCTGGTCACATCGATCGACTACCGCCTGGCCCCGGAGCATCCTTTCCCGGCAGGGCTGGAAGACTGCTACGCGGGACTTGAATGGCTCTTTGCAAGCGCTGACGGGCTGGGCATCGACAGTGGCCGCATCGCCGTGGGTGGCGGCAGCGCGGGCGGCTTGCTGGCGGCCGCGCTGGCGATCCTGGCGCGCGACCGCGGCCGGTTGCGGCCCTGCTTCCAGCTGCTTGTCTATCCGATGCTCGACGACCGCAACGCCACCCGCTCGGCGCACGCGATCACCGACCCGCGGGTCTGGGACCGGGCCTCGAGCCTGGCCGCCTGGGACGCCTACCTGGAGGGCAGGGCCGGCGCCGACGACGTTCCCGCCCATGCCGCGCCGGCCCGCGCAACCGAACTCGGCGGGCTGCCGCCGGCCTACATCAACGTCGGCGACCTGGACCTTTTCCTGGACGAGGACATCGCCTACGCCCGGGCCCTTAGCGCGGCCGGCGTGCCGGTGGAGCTGCACGTTTACCCGGGCGCCTACCATGGCTCGCCCGGCGCGGTCCCCGGGGCCGGGCTTTCGCGACGCTGGATCGCCGACGAACTGGACGCGCTGCGCCGCGCCCTCCAGGTCCCCGGCAGTGACTGACGAGACACCATCTGGGTTCCGGATCAAAGCCGGCCCCGGCAACCCCAAGTCCCGGAAGGGTCGCAAATGAAGATAGACGTCATCGACATCAGTTCCCGGCTGGACGAGGAACACCGGCGCGTCTTTGACTCGCTGCCGATGACCGCGCGCGACTGGTCCGACATCCCGGCGCTGCGCGAATGGACGGCGGCCGAGCGGGCAAAACTCCCGGCCGCGCCGATGCCGCAGGGCGTCGAGGTGTCCAACCGGCTGGTGCCGGGACCGCCGGGCGGGCCCGATCTCGAGCTGCGCGCCTACCGCCCCCGCGGCCTGCCCGAACCGGCCGCGGCGGTTTACTGGATCCACGGCGGCGGCACGGTGCTGGGCCAGGCCGACATGAACGACCCGTACTGTGCGAACATCGCGGCCGCCCTGGGCGTGCTGGTCACATCGGTGGAATACCGCCGCGCCCCCGAGCATCCTTTTCCGGTCCCGCTGGAGGACTGCTACGCGGGTTTCAGATGGCTGGCCCTGTCCGGCGCCGAATTCAGCATCGACCGGGACCGAATCGCGGTCGCCGGCATCAGCGCCGGCGGCCTGCTTTCGGCGGGGCTATCGCTCCTGGCCCGCGACCGCGGCGAGTTCCTGCCGTGCCTGCAGCTGCTGAACGCGCCGATGCTCGACGACCGCGCCGGCACCCGCAGCAGCCATGCGGTGCTTGACCCGCGGACCTGGGACCGGGACTCCAACCTGGCCGCCTGGAACGCCTACCTGGAGGGCAACGCCGGCGGGGAGGGGATCTCGCCCTACGCCGCCCCGGCGCGCGCCGCCGAACTTGCCGGGCTGCCGCCGGCCTGCGTGAACGTCGGCGACCTGGACGGCCTGCTCGATGAGGACATCGCCTACGCCCAGGCGATGTCGCACGCCGGCGTGCCGGTGGAGCTGCACGTCTACCCGGGCGCCTATCACGGCTCGGCGATCAGCATTCCGGACGCGGCCCTCTCGCGGCGCTGGATCGCCGACGAGCTGGCCGCGCTGGGGCGGGCGCTGGGGGTTCAGCGGGCCCCTGAGGCGGCGCGCTAGGCCACGCGGTATCTTTCGACGCCGTCCGGGTCAAGGTCGATCCCCAGCCCGGGTTCCTGGGGCACCGCCAGCATCCCGTCGACGGCGCGCAGCCGCTGGCGGGTGATCTGGTCGCGCAGGGTCGTCCCTTCCTCGACCACGAATTCGGTGATGAACGAATTGGGGATCGAATTGAGGAAGTGCAGCGCGGCGGCGACGTTGATGTAGGTGGTGAATCCATGGTTGACGCAGCGCAGCCCGCGGTCGGCGGCCAGGCTGGCGATCTTTACCGCTTCGGTGAAACCGCCGCAGCGGGTCAGGTCGATCTGCACGATGTCGATCCTGCCCCTGTCCATCAGTTCGATGAAGGAGCGGCGCTCGCTCTCCTCCTCGCCGGCCGCGATCGGCAGGTCGGTGGCCGCGGACAGGCGCGCATAGCCCTCGTAGTCGTCCGGACTCAGGGGTTCCTCCAGCCAGTAGATGTCGTAATCGGCGAACCGCCGCGCCCGCTGGATGGCGGTCTTGGCGTCCCAGACCATGCCGGCATCGATCATCAGGTCGGCTGAATCGCCCAGCCCGGCGCGGGCCTCGCGCACCAGCGCGATGTCGGTCGCCCGGTCCCGGCCCATCGGCTCCCAGCCGAACTTGACCGCGTCAAAACCCCGGTCGCGGAATCGCTCGGCGCGGCTGCGCGTCTCGGCCGGGGTCAACCCGAACAGAGCGCTGGCGTAGGCGCGGATGCGGTCGTGAAATCCCCCGCCCAGCAGCTTCCAGACCGGCAGCCCCAGGGCCTTGCCCTTGATGTCCCACAGGGCAATGTCGATTCCGCTCATGGCGTGGATGCCGACGCCGCGCCGCCCCGCGTAGATGTTCTGGCGGTACATCTTCTGCCAGAGGTACTCGGTCCGAAGCGGGTCCTCGCCGATCAGCAGTTCGCCGAGACCGCAGATCAGGGGGTGCGAATAGGGACCCTCGATCAGCCCCTTGACCGCCATCGGCGCCGAATCGACCTCGCCGATTCCCGCTATCCCGGCGTCCGTCTCGATCCGCACTATCAGCGCGTCCTGGCCGCTGTCGGTCCGCGGGTTCACCGCCGGCAGACGCACGTAGACCGTCTCAACCTTCGTGATCTTCACCTGGTACTCTCCCGACCCCGCGGTGTCAGCGGCCGCCCTGCCGCCCGCCGCCGCGACTGCTCCCATTTTGGCGATGGCGCCCGTTCCCGGCCGCACCCAACCGGTGGTAAGCGGGGGCGCGATCGGGCCCGCCAACCACAGGATGTCGCCGGCATTTTGCGAATTTTTCAGGGGCCCTTGATTCGGTCGGCGAAAATATAAGAACATTCATGCGCCCGGAATGGACTCGGCATGCGGCGATTGCCCCCGACGAGAATCCTCCCTCTGCTGGCCCTGCTGGGCGTGTTCGTCCTCTCGATCGCCGGCGCCACCCCGGCGGCCGCGTCCGGGCCGTGCCAGGTCACGGCATCGGCGGTCAACGGGCCGGGCGGAATCGACCTGGTGGCCGGTTCGCCGCTCAGCACCCCGCTTTCGATAAGGATCAGCTGCGACCGGCCGGCCCAGGTCAAGCTGCGGGCGCCGGGCGGCGGTCTTTCCGAACATCGCGTCGCCGGCCTATCGCCGGTCCGGATCGACCACAAGCGGGCCTATCTCTGCCACGGCCAGGACGCCCGCGTGCAGGCGTTCGCCCCGGCCCTGAACTGGTCGGCGTCGGTCCCGATCAACGGCCTGCAGGCCCTGCCGCAGTGCGACGTCATGCTGCGCCGGGGGTCGACGTGGGTGAAATGGACCGGCCCGCGGATGGCGATCGGCGAGGCCTTCGCCGGCCGCGCGCTGGGCTGGCTGAACTGGGAGCGCAACGGCGGCGGCACCGTCCCGGGACTCACCGCCTGGTCGCTGGTGCCGGGCAGTTCGCCGCTGATCCTGGGCTGGGGCGAGCACGTGCCGCAGGTTTTGAGCGGCCTCTCGCACCTGGTG
>CBDBBM010000001.1:0-14005 GCA_965203015.1 Chloroflexota bacterium | reverse complement strand
TTCCGGTCAGGGTCAAGGGGCCACCGCCGCCAACATCTTTGCCCCACTCCGTCAGGGTCTGTAGGCCGCGCTGATCACCTCTAACCACTCCGTCGAGGAATGACTCTCGCACCCTGCCGTTCCGATGCTGGGCGACAGCACCCTGGACCGGCTGGCCAACAACGCCTACCAGGTGGTGTTCGAGGTCCAGGGCTACCGGCACCGGCTCTCGCCGCATCTGCCTGCGGCTCATGCAGCGCCTCAAAGAACGGGAAGAGGGCGGCGGACAGTGGGAATCGAGCTCGCCAGAGGCGGGCCGCGGCCATCCTCTGGCAAAACCAACGAGGAGTTCTGTCAAAACCAAACTGCTCCGCCAGCAAATTCAATAAGGCTGATCAACCTGGCCTACAGAGCCTGACTTTGGGTGGGGCAATGACCCTGGTGGGTGACAATCCGGTCAACGGGTAGCTGGCGAAGCTGTGGTTTTCCCCGGCCGCACGAGAGCGCTCGGCCATAACTATTCGTCGGCAGCTGTCTGCCCTAGATGAGGGGACGCCAACGCGCCTGGTTGAAGCCTTGGATGATTCGAGGAAGTTGGCGGCGACGATGCGCAAGGAGAGGGTCGATCGGTTGCAGTAAATTTCCGATCCGGCTTGCCTGCAGCGACTGGGTGCCGCACGTGATCGCCGCTCTCACCCCAGCGCGATCCTGTTCCGATTGATTGAAGCGGACGATTGGGTTGATCGGCGCATACGACTAGATCACGATGAAAAAATCAAGAATCCGAATGACACCTAGCGACGACTTACGCATGAAATGGGAGGCTGGGTCATGGATTGGCGCGAATACATCACCGTAGATCCGAATATTTGTCACGGTCGGGCCTGCATCACGGGTACGCGTGTCATGGTCACCGTGATCTTGGATAACTTGGCCGCGGGTTTGACCCTGGCGGAAATCAAGGAGTGTTATCCGTCCGTCCCCGATGATGCAATCAGGGCGGCCATTCAGTACGCTGCCGAACTGGCCCGCGAGCGGATCGTGCCGCTCGGCGCCTAGTCTCACCCGATGCGATTCAAGCTTGACGAGAACATGCCTGATCAGCTCAAGGGCTTGTTTACTTGAATCCGGGCACGATGCGGAAACGGTACGAGACGAAGGGCTTGGTGGGGCGCCGGATGTGGACATTGCATCCGCCTGCGCCGCCGAAGGACGGGTGCTGATTACTCTGGATCTGGACTTTGCCGACATTCGGGCTTACCCGCCGGGCGAGCACTTCGGCATCGTCGTGCTCCGCTTGCCGCTTGCGACTCGAGACGCGATTCTTGGGGTGGGGTCAAATTTGATTGAGCGTTTGGCCGACGCAACCCCGAGTGGCAAACTCTGGATTGTGGACGAGGCCCGGATTCGAATACGGGAGTGACTGCGGCGAAGCCCGCCTGGTTGCCCACCAGTTGGCCATGGCTGCATCGGCTGAAGGGAGCGAGCTTCGCGCCTCAGAAGACGGCTCATCCGTCAACTGCGGGGTCATTGATGAGTGGCCACAGTACTTCATCAGCGGCCGGACCTATCCCAATCGATTGAATTTTGCCCGCGGTCAAGTTTGCCGGCGGCAGCGATGGCCCAGCTCGCACGGGCGTGCGACCGGAACCGAGACCGGCCAGGGTCTCCCTTGTTCTCGATTCTTCGCCGAGCTGCGCAAATTTCGGTTCAGCGGTAGGACTTGGCCTGCATCTCAAAAAGGCGCGCGTACTCGCCGCCCAGCCGCATCAACTCCTCGTGGGATCCCTGCTCGAGGACTCTGCCGTCGGCAATTACGACGATGCGATCGGCGATCCGTACCGTGGTGAAGCGGTGCGATATCAGGATCGCCATCCGACCCTCGGTGAGACCGCGTATGCGTTCGAACACCTCGGCTTCCGACTCCACGTCCAGGGCCGCCGTCGGCTCGTCGAGGATCAAGAGCTGGGCGTCGCGCATAAAGCCCCGCGCCAGAGCGATCTTCTGCCACTGGCCACCGGATAGATTCACCCCGCCGCTGCCGAACCACCGCCCCAGCTGGGTGGCAAAACCTGCCGGCAGTTCCTCGATGACCGGAGTGGCGCCGCCCTTGTCGGCCGCCGAGCGGATCCGGCCCATGTCTTCAAGCCGCCCAATCTCGCCGAATCCGACGTTGTTGGCAGCCGTCTCCTGGTAGGTGCCGTAGTCCTGGAAGATGACCCCGATCTGGGACCGGATATCGGCGACATCGTATTCGCGCAGGTCGCGGCCGTCGATCAGGATGCGTCCGCGGTCGACATCGTAAAAGCGGGCCAGGAGCTTGACCGCGGTGGTCTTGCCGGCCCCGTTTACGCCGATGATTGCCACCTTCTCGCCGGGCCGCACCGCGAATGACAGTCCGTCGAGCACCTCCTGCTCGGTTCCCGGGTAGGTGAAGTGGACATCATCGAAGACGATGCCTTCGCGGATCGGCCGCGGAACCGGCTTGCCTTCGCCGCGATTCGGCACCAGCGGGGCGAATTCGAGGAAATCATAGAAATTCTTGATGAACAGCCCGCGCTCATAGAGCGAGGCGATGCTGGTGAGCACCATGCTGGTCGTCAGGACGGTCTGCTGATAGGACTGGAAAAACAGTGATATGTCGCCGAGCGGCAGTTCCTGGCGGTATAACGCCCAGGGCGACATAAATGAACACGCCCAGCCCGCCCATCGCCCCCAGCGCCTGCAGCAGGAAACCGGCCCGGTTGCTGCGCACGAGCAGGGAGCGGTTCTGGAGATGGAACCGGTCAAATGTCCGCCGGTAGATCCCGATCAGGTAGCGGCCGAGATCAAATATCCGCATCTCCTTGATGTAGTCGTCGTTGGTTATCAGCCAGCGGAAATAGGCCAGGCGCCGAACCAGCGGCGAGCGGAAGGTGAGCAGCCGGAACCTCTCGCGCGAATACATGACCTCGACCAGCAGCGAGGGGGCGGTCGTTACCAGCACCACCACCACGACCCACCAGGAGAGCGTGAAAAGCAGTCCGATCATCGTCGCCAGGGTTATCAGGCTCTGGGCCAGGCCGAAGGTCTCGTTCACGATCTGGACCGGGCCCTCGCGCGCTTCGCGCTGGGCGTTTTCCAGGCGGTCGTAGAAGGCCGGGTTCTCGAAGTAGGAGACGTCCAGCGACTCGGACTTCTCAAGGATCATCAGGTTGGCCCGGTTCGAGAAAAGATCTCCCAGCGTGCCACGCACCAGGGCGATGCCGGACCTGGTCCCGAATCCGGTCAGCTGGGCCAGGAAATTGGCCCCGATCATCACCAGGATCGGGGTGAGGTCGCCGTCGCCGCGGCCCGAGATCTCCAGGCCGATCCCGTCCATGATCTGCTTGAACGTCCAGACCTGCACCGCCGGGACCAGCGCCGCCAGCAGGGTCAGCCCCGCCAGCGTGATCGTGAGCGCCGGACTGGTCTCATAGACGAGCAGCATCACCCGCGCCGCATAGCGCAGCGCCTCGGGAAAACGGGCGATCCGGATTTCGGCCTGGGGGCCCCTGCGGCGACCGGCCAACGCGGTCAGCCCCTAAGCCGAAATCGGGGCCGGCAACAGCTAATTGAGCTGCTCAAGCCCGAACTGCTGCAGGTAGTTGGACATGACCGGGTCCGGGCGGGTCATGATTTCCAGGATGTAGGGCCGGTCGTCGCCCGCCGCCGCCAGGCCGCGCCCGAACGCTGCGGCAAGTTGGTCATGCTCGAGAACTCTTTCGCTTTCGACCCCCAGCGCCCTGCCCATCGCCGCGTAGTCGCCGCCGAGGCGGTCGGCCCGCCACTTTTCCACCGCGGTCGGCATGTGCTTTTCGTACCCTGACATCACCTCGTTGTTCAGGATCACGGTCAGGACGCCGATGCGGTTGCGGGCGGCCGATTCAAAGTCCATTCCGGCCATCCCGACGGCCGCATCGCCCATGATGTTTATCACCTGCTTCTGCGGGCAGGCCAGCTTGGCCCCGTAGGCCAGGCCTAGGCCGTACCCCAGCTGGGTGGACTTGCCCCAGCCGATGTAGTACCCGCCGGGGCGCGACTTCCAGAAAGGGGCGGTCTGGTCGCGCGGGAATCCGGAGTCGTGGGTGATGATGGTCTCGTCCAGATCGACCGCCGACATCAGCTCCCCGATGACGTGGTATGGGCTCAGCGGCGAATCCCGGTCGGCGAAGCGGTCCGACCACTGGGCCATCCATTCGGCGTGGGCGGCCTTGATCTGCGGGCGCGGATCCTGGCGCTCGGTTTCGTGTGCGGCGTCGAGTTCGGCCAGGACTTGCCCCAGGATTAGGTCCAGGTCGCCGATCACCGCGTGGGCCACCGGGTAGTCCTTCTGCAGATCGACCTCCGAGTCAAGCACCTGGACCAGGTCGGCGCCCGAGGGCAGCGAGGCCTGCTGGTTGGCGATTGAAAAACTCGACCCCAGACCCAGGACCAGATCCGCGGCGGCGACGAACTTGCACGCCGGCAGGGTGTTCGCCTTGGCGAATACCCCCAGCGAAAGGGGGTGGTCCTCCGGAAAAGCGCTCTTGCCGTTCAGGGTGACGCACACCGGTATGCGCAGACGTTCGGCCAGTTCGACCAATCGGGCCGAGGAATCGCCGTAGAGAACCCCCGCGCCGGCGTGAATGACCGGCCGCTCGGCCGCGAGCACGCGTCGGACCAGGTCTGCCACGTCGGCCGGATCGCCCATGCTGCGGTGCCGGCGGGTTGGCCGGTAAGCGTCGGGGTCGCCGGGGAACTCCTGGGCACCTACGTCCATCGGCAGCTGCAAGAGGACCGGTCCGGACTTGCCGTTGCGCAGGAGCGTGAAGGCCCGCCGCACCCGGTCGAGGGTCACGTCCGGGGTGGCGATGTGGCCGGCCCACTTGGTGATTGCACGGTAGTTGGGGACCGCGTCGAACATCGGGGTGACATCCAAGCGGTTTGCCCGGTAGGAGCCGGTCAGCACCAGGAAAGGGGTCGAATCGGCGAACCCCTGGGCGACTCCGCCGAACGCGTTTTCGGCACCGGGTCCGTATTGGACCGCCACCACCCCGATGCGCTGCCGGCGCGCCACCCGCGAGTAGCCGTCGGCCATGTTGATGATCGTGCGCTCGGTGCGGCCGATGATCGGTTTGATCCCGACCCGGGCGCAGGCATCGATCACCGGGTTGTGCGGGAATGCGAAGAGGTATTCGACTCCCTCGGCTTTGAGCGCATGGGCGATCGCATGATGGCAGTTCATAGGAATTCGTGATCCAATCGCCGGGCAGGTCTCGGGCAGGCTCTCAAATTCTGCGCGACCTGATGCTTCAACCGGATGCGAAGGGCGGAGGGTCTGCGACGGAAAAAACAAATATCCCGTCGTGACAAATGGGCTAGTTCCTGCGCCGACTCGCGGCTAGGAGCCTGCGCCACAGGAACCGCGCCTTGGCCCCGCCGATCGGCCGATCCCAGTTTTTTCGGGCGCATTGCGACGCGCCACGGCCGACATCGACGCCGATTCCGCCCGGTTGACCGCAATCCGGCCGTTCTCCGGCCCGATCCGGCCCGATTCCGGCCCAACATGCAGGGATCTCCCCGGACGTCTCATGCGCGGGACGCACCAATCCGGCGCGCGTTCAGCGCCAGGCAGACCAGGAACCACTCACCCCTGACGTTGTTCAGCCCGCGGAAGCTGAAGCGCCTGAAGCCCAACACCTGCTTGATCCAGCCGAACGGGGGTTCGGCGATGTGCTTGCGGTCGGCGTACGCCCGTCTGCCGCCCGGAGTTCCCAGCTTCGCGGCCATGCGCCGGCGGGCGGGGGTGAGCTGGTCCGGGGCCTTCCTGCCTTCCCGGCCCAGCGAGACGTAGGCGTCGATCTCCAGGCTCTCGAGCTCTCTGAAGCCGTCCTCGGAGGCGTAGCCGGCGTCGGCCAGGACGATGCCGGGACGGCGGCCGACGTTCTCGGCGGCCCTCTCGATCAGCGGCAGGAGCTGCCCGGCGTCGGAGGCCGAGGCCGAGACGTCGGCAGCCACGATCAGGCGCGACTTCCCGTCCACCGCGGCCTGGGCGTTGTAGGCCTGCTGGAAGCCCTCGGTCGAGGTATTCATGATCTGCGACTCGGGATCGGTGAAGTTGTGCTGGGCCCCGGGGTCGGGCTCCCCGTAGGCGCGCTTGTAGGGAGTGCCGCCCCTGCGGGGGTGCGTCTGCCCCGGCTTGCGGCCGCGGCGGTCGTCAAACGCCATCGCCTTGCGCTCCAGCCGGGCCTTGGCCTGCTCGATCTTCTGCAGCCGGCTGCGGCGGCGCCTGAGCTCGTGGGGCGTATCGTCGCCGTCCGAGTCCTTCCCGTAGCGCTCGTCCTCTTCGGCGTCGGCCCGCTCGGCCCGCTCCAGCAGGTCTGAGATCTCCTCGCGCAGGCGCAGCTCCTGCTCCTGCATGCGCTCGTACGTCATCGCCTTGCGCTTGGAGGCGCAGGCCTTGACCTTGCTGGCGTCTATGGCCAGGGTCCCGAGTTTTGTCAGGCCCATCTCGGCGGCGATCGCAACCACCTGCACGAACAGGTCCCCAAAGTCCTTTAAGTGGCGGCGCCGGAACTCCGAGATGGTGCGGTGGGCGGGCAGCCGGTCGGAGGCGGCCAGGAAGCGGAAGGCGATGTCGCGGCGCAGGCGTTCGGCGATCCTGCGCGAGGAGAAGACCCCGACCGTGTAGCCGTACAGGAGCACCTTGACCATCATCCGGGGCTCGTAGGGCCGGTTGCGGCGCCCGTCGCCCTCGTAGGGGGCGTAGAAGGCTGCAAGGTCCATGCTGTCGACCAGGTCTGAGATCTGGTAGGCCAGGTCGCCCTCCGGCAGCCAGTCCCTCGTATCTTGATTACGGGACAACCCGGGTGCGGTAGACCGCTCTTCCCTCGGTCCGCAAAGACCGCACTTTAGCGAGGTCGCCGCACCCGGTAACCCGCCGCCTCAATCCGAACAATTGCACGGGGCCTGCAAGAAGCCCGTATTTGCGAGGAAGGATCTTCGGCGGCGGACAGTTACAGGGAGTCTATTTATGAACGCCCCAATCTGTGTCGGCGTCGACGTCTCGTCCGAGCACCTCGACGCTGCCTTCGGACCGGAGGGGCAGGTCCGGCGCTTTTGCAACACCGCCGCCGGGATAAGGAAACTGATCAGGCGGCTGCGCGGCATTGACGTGGAAGTCGTCCTGATGGAGGCGACCGGGGGTTACGAGTCCGCGCTGGCCGAGGCCCTGGGCGGGGCCAGTCTGCCGGTGGCGGTGGTCAACCCCCGCCAGGTGCGCGACTTTGCCCGCGCGATGGGCGTCCTGGCCAAAACCGACGCGGTCGACGCCCGGGTATTGTCCGAGTTCGCCGCAGCTGGCCACTACCGGCTCTGGCGGGCGCCCAATCCCCGGGTGCGGGAACTGGCCGAGCTCACCGGCCGCCGCCTGCAGCTGGTCAGCCAGCGCGGCGCCGAGCAGAACCGCCTGCGGCTCATCAGCAACCGCGACGTCCGGTCCGACATCAACCGCGCCATCGCCGGCCTGAAGCGACGCATCAAGCGACTGGACGGCAGGATCGCGGACCTGATCGCGGCGTCCCCGGATCTGCGGTCCCGGAACGCTCTGCTGCGATCGGTCCCCGGGGTGGGCCCCCAGCTCTCGGCCACGGTGATCGCGTACCTGCCCGAACTGGGCTCTGTCGGCAATAGGCAGGTCTGCGCCCTGGTGGGGGTCGCGCCGCTCAACCGCGACAGTGGCAAGTTCTCCGGCAAGCGGTTCGTCTGGGGCGGCCGCGGCAAGGTCCGCGCGGCGCTGTACATGTCGGCTCTGGTCGCATCCCGCCGCAACCCTCGGATCAGGGCGTTCTACGACCGGCTGCTCGAAGCCGGCAAGCCCAAGAAGGTGGCGCTGGTGGCCTGTATGAGGAAACTGCTCGTGACGCTCAACGCCATGCTTCGGAATGGCGAATTTTGGAGGGCCGAAGAGCCGGCCGCGGCCGATCCCGCGGTCCCGGCCCCGGAGATCAACCAGCCGTCGCCCGACAGGGCCCCGTCGGTCATTACCCCCGATGCCGACTCCGCCGCCCCCGGAGGGGACGATCGGCACTCGGCAGAGGACCTGCTCTCAGGCAGCGGCTGAACCCGTAGGCGGGTCCCTGCTGCGGCCCCGGTCGGCAGCGACCGGGGCAAGGTCCCTGGCGAAGCCGTATCCCGGATCCGGCAGCGCCCGCGGATCGGGCCGATCGGCTCCATCGATGCGGCCCCAAAGTTGCGATCGGCGCCCGATCTTCCCCGCTCCTTCCTCCCCCGGCCCCCTCAAACCTCACCCCATCCGGACTTGACAATTAAGACAATTGCTAAGGTCCGGCGGCATCATCATGGGCTGGTTCGGATGGTACGGGCGGAAGGTGGTGGGCACGGGGACCGGCCTGGCGCAGAATTACGGGTGCAAACGAGCTTTCTCATTCTCGCCGCGGTATCCAAGAATCCTGGCCGTTGCTCCTTGGGATTTTTCTGCGGCGCAGGCTCCTAGCCGCAGCTCCGCGCTCGTCAAGTGAAGCGGCTTGGCCTGGACAATGGCCTTGCGGACTATGGATTGGCTTCTTCGTCCAATGCGTTGCCCCACCTCGGTTGCGCCAGGCTCGGAATGCGAGTAGCGGGTCGATGGTCCGGGTTAAACGATTAGAGTTGATACCGCTGATCATGTTCAGTGGCATCGGCACTCGATATCGACTTGGCGGCATATGCAGTTGGATTTCTCCGATCACGCTATGCGCGTGATCATGGAGCGTGGTATCCGCCTCGAATGGGTTCGCGAAACGGTACAGATGCCAGACTTGCGGACCAGCGATAGGCACGATTCTGAAATTGAGAGATTCTTCAAGTCTTTTCCGGAATTCGACGGCCGGGTTTTGCGAGTTGCGGTCAACACGAAAAAGGAACCATGGATGGTTGTTACCGCGTTCTTTGATCGAGCGATGAAAGGTGCTTTATGAAATTGAGTGTCGACAAGAGTGCAGACGCCCTATACCTGCGGCTAGACGACTCTGCAATCGTCGAATCTGAAGAGGTTAAAGCCGGAGTAATCCTCGACTTCAATGACTCTGATGAAGTTGTGGGAATCGAATTGCACAATCTTTCCGATCGGTCCCCGAATCTGAATCTGACATCTTTGCAATTTGAGACCGTATAGCCTGCCGCGACGCTGGAAACTGTATTCCAGATCAGCTAGGTTCCCGATTTCCATGAAGCATCGGGCCGGATTTCAACGGATTCGGAAAAGGCATCCCTGGGAACATGGCTGTCTGGCTACCCGACGCCGTCTAAATGATCTGACCGCTAGCGAGTCGCAATGAATCGCTGCGCAATCGGGAATTGGTAACTCTGCAAATTCCGCAAAGCAACCCAGTCGCATGACCCTGAAGATCTCGCGCAACCGCCGCCATCTGCTCGATGCGGACGGCGCGCCGTTCTTCTACCTGGCCGATACGGCCTGGCGGTTGCTTTACCGGCTGGATAAGGACGAGACCGATCACTACCTCCGCGACCGGGCCGGCAAGGGATTCAACGCGATCCAGATGGTCGTGTTCGATATCCGCTACCAGCCCAACCGCTTTGGCCAGGCACCCTATGCGGACAACGATCCGACGCGCCCCAACGAGGGGTTTTTCGAGCACCTCGACTGGGTCGTGCGGCGCTGCGAGGAGCTGGGCATGCACGCCGTGCTCCTGCCCAACTGGGGTTACATCGTCACCGCGCGCAGTCCGGGCGGCGATTACTTTCTTGAGCGCCCCCTGGTCGACCGGTCAAACGCCTACGCGCATGGGAACTTCCTGGGTCGACGCTACCGGGGGCGGCCGGTCATCTGGATGCTGGGCGGCGACCAGCCCGAGCACGGCAAGGCCGAGGTGTTCCGGCTCCAGGCGGCCGGGATTGCCGACGGCGACGGCGGGGCGGGCCTGATCACCTACCACCCGAGCGGGCAACAAAGCTCCTCGCAATGGTTCCATAACGCCGAATGGTGCGATTTCAACTCCATCCAGTCCGGGCACCTTCTGGACAACCCGAACTGGCAGATGGTCGAACACGACTGGTCGCTTAGCCCGCCCAAGCCGACGCTGGACTCAGAACCCATGTATGAAAACATGCCGCAGTTCCTGCGCGACTTCTATCCCCGGGCCGACGCCTGGCTGGTTCGCAAACAGGCCTACTGGGCGGCGTTTTCCGGCGCCTGCGGCCACACCTACGGCTGTAATGACGTTTTCATGTTCTGGCGGCCGGGCGGGCCCGAGCCGACCTTCGGCGCCAATCTGCCCTGGCCGATCGCGCTCCAGCTGCCGGGATCGCACCAGATGGGGTTCCTGCGGGAGCTGCTTGAAGGGATCCCTGGGTACGCCAGCCGGATTCCCGACAACGATCTGATCGTCCGCACCGACCGCGCCGCCGACGCCGGGCACGTCTGCGCCACCAGCTCGGCCGGCCGCAGGCTGGTGCTCTGCTACACCTCGCACGGCCACGGCTTCACCATCGACATGGAGGCCCTGCCGGCCGATCGCCTGGAGGCGCGCTGGTTCGACCCCCGGGCCGGCGAGTACCAGGATCCGGAAATGATTCCCGGCCGTGCATTTCACACCTTCAACCCGCCCAAAACCGGGGACGGTTACGACTGGGTTTTGCGGCTCGAACCCGCGTAGCGCACATGGGCCTGCGCTGCGTCCATCAGTAGTTAAACGGGTTGGAAACCCGCGCGACCGACCCTAATCTCACCGATGCGGGCGTTCAGTCAGAGCGCGAGGTTTGGGACGACGTGTCGGTGTGCTGTGTCCGGAATAGGAACGAACCCGCATCAGCGCAGGATGCGCTGATCGCCCAGGTCCTTCCCGCCGATGGTCCGGGTTACCGACCCGCCCAGAAATTCCTTGACTTCCAGTTCGGCAAAGGCGTTGACCACCGTATAGAAGGTGGGCAGGTCCTCCCATTCGGACCGGTGAAAAGTCACCGATCCCTTCCCGACCTGTTGGTCGATCACCTTGCGGTTGGGCGTTTCCGACGGCGTCAACACCGCGTATTGCAGGTCGGCCTCGCCCCAGAATTGGGTCTTTGGCACGTACTTGTAGTGCAGCATGCCGTCGACCGGTTCGGCTGGTTCACCGTCGGGCGGGGGGCCGAGGTCCTCCACCTGCAGGTCCATGAACTTGTGCCCGAGCCACCCGGCGCTGCAGCGGGTGCGACCGCCGCACACGCTCGGTTCGGGCAATTCGCAGTAGATCTTTGCGAAGCCTATGTCCTCGCGGCCGGTAATGATCGGGTCGGCGAGGTTCTCCCAGAGAACGGTCAGGAACGGCCCGCGGGCGCTGTCGACCTCCCCCTCGAACACGGCCGGAATGGTGACCCCGAGGGTGTTGTAGCCGCGACCGGCCAGCCATTCGATCTCCTTTATGTAGGAGGCCGTAACGGTGACGATCGGCTGCTTGCCGACTTCGAAACCGTCGGGGAGCAGTGCGCTCAACTGGTCCCGGTTGGAGAGAAAACTGACCGACACGGACGTTGTCCGGGGATTGCCGTCGCACGAGAACTTGCGCCCGTCCGGTCCCTGGCGCGGGCCCAGCGAGGGACCGAAATGGGTCGGCATCCGGTACATTTTTCCGGGTTCAAACTGATACGGCATGAAGACCTCCTCGGTGTGTCAGCGGGTCAGTCGGAAATCAGATGGGGGTACATCGCCAGCGGGGTCGTGGCCAGCAGGCCGGCGTCAACCGGGAGCACCACCCCGGAAATCCAGCGCGCCTCGTCGCTGGCCAGGAACAGCGCCGCCATCGCCACGTCCCAGGCGGTGCCCTCGACGCCCAGCGGCGCGGCCTTGCGGCGGAGCTGGCGCATCTCGTCCGACATCCTGCCCTTGACGAGGGCTCCGAAGATGTGGCCGGGAGCGATGCAGTTGGTCCGGATATTCTGTCGGCCGTGATGGCCGGCCATGTTCCGGGTCAGGGCCACCACCGCACCCTTGGCGGCGGCATAGGGAATGTTCCGCGACGACCCGGTCAAAAGACCGTCGATCGACGAGATGTTGATGATCGACCCGCCTCCGCCGGCGGCCATCCGGGGGACCGCGTACTTGGACATCATGACCATGCTCTTGAGGTTCACGTCCATCACCCGGTCCCATTGCGGCGAATCGAAATCGGTGACCGTTCCGGACCCGGTGATTCCCACGTTGTTGACCAGGATGTCCAGTTTTCCGAACCGCGTCACCGCCGCCTCGACCGCCGCCGCACAATCTGCTTCCCGCGTCACGTCCGCTCGGAATACCGACGCGACGCCGCCCTCGGCTGCAATCTGGCGTTCGGTCTTTTCGGCGTTCTGCGTGGCAAGATCCACGAGCAGGACCCTGGCCCCCTCGCGGCAGAAGGCGATCGCCGAGGCCGAACCGGTACCTTCCACCTCGTCGTCGCTCCGGCCGGCGCCGGTGACGATCGCGACCTTGCCCTTCAACCGATCGGCCACGGCCTACCCCTCCAGGCGGCCCGGAAGCGGTCCCGGGCCGGGCGCCCGGCGGGGCGGCGAACCGATCTAGCGCTCCGGATCGGAGGGTGTCGTCAGCGCGCCGGAGCGGATGTGGACATCGTGCTGCGGGAAGGGGATTTCGATGCCGGCCTCGGCGAAGCGCTGGTACCAGGCGCTGAGCAGGTCGGTGAGCGTGCTCAGCCGCTTGGCCGGGGCCTCCACCCAGTAGATGACGCGGAAATTGAGCGCCGAATCGCCGAACTCGCGGAAGAACACCCGCGGCCCGGGGTCCTCGAGCACGTCGCCGTGGGCCTCCATTTCGCCCATCAGGATCCCCATCACCTGTTCGGGGTTGGAACCGTAGGCGACGCCGACATTCGCATCGCCGCGGACCCTTGTGTTGGTCAGCGTCCAGTTGTCGAAGTGGTTGGTGATCAGGGCCGAATTGGGCATGATCACTTCGGTCCCGCCGAAGGTGCGGATGACGGTGGACCGCAGCCCGATCGATTCCACGACCCCGGTGACCCCGGATATCGAGATGACGTCCCCGTCCTTGACCGGGCGCTCGCCGAGCAGGATCACCCCGGACACGAAGTTCTCGGCGATGCGTTGCATTCCGAAGCCAAGCCCCAGCCCGAGCGCCGACAGCGGCAGCAGGACCACGTTCAGGTCGAACCCCAGCGAGGAGGCGGCTATGTAGAACCCGATGAAGATCACCAGGGCGCGCGTCAAGTTGGTGATCAGCGTCGCCAGGGACCGGCTTATCCCCAGGTCGGCGATCCACTGGTCGGCCAGTTCGGCGGCGACCTGCGAGACGTTCCAGGTCACCCAGACGATGATGAGCGCCAGGAAGACGCCGCTGACGGTCAGCTCGGAATCCTGGATCTGGCCGAAGCTGAACCGTCCGACGCCCAGGTTCTCTACGGCCAGATAGAAACCGATCAGAACGATCACGACCTTGATGGCCCGCAGCGCGGCGCGGTCGGCGCCGGCGGAAAGATCAAAACGCCGGTCGAGCCAGCGGTAGGCGAGCCAGGCCGCGATCCGCGAAATGATCAGGCCGGCCAGCGCGAATGCGACCGCCACCGTCAAGCGGCCGGCCGACAGCGTGTAGTCGCCCAGTGAAAGCAACTCGTAGTTCCAGTAATCGGCCACAGGACTCCGCCGCTTCCAGGTCATTGCGGGGCTAAAACGCTGCGATTCTATGGACGGGAGACCCGTACGCGGGCGCCCGGGGAAGGCAGACTATTCGGGGTGCGCTCCGTCCCCCCGGCGGTGCCGCGAGCCCCAACCGCATGCAGAGAATTCCGAGCGAGGCTGATGAACAACGGCAATTTCGTAAAGCGCAAGATCGAAAACGGCCAGGTTTCCGTCGGCGCATTCCTGAACTTCGGATCGCCGATGGCCGGTGAAGCCTGCATCGCCGCCGGTTACGAGTGGGCGGTCGTCGACGCCGAGCACGGCGCCTGGGACCTTGCGGCCACCACGGCGGCCTTTACGGCGATCGAGGCCCGCGGCGGCATCCCCATGGCCCGGGTCT